>NZ_BAABHB010000005.1:0-454945 GCF_039541875.1 Nibrella viscosa
CTTACATTCGGGACTGGGGTATCAATGTCCGGCCAGTTTCTTATCGAAGCAGGGCATAAGGCTGCCTAGACTCAAAATAAAATCCGTAATAATAGAATCTGTGTCCAACTTATAGGGGGCTAAACCAAAATTATTTAATCTATGTTCCAGCTATTATAAAAGCTGAGGCCCCTAATAGTTTCAGCCTTCAACCATTTATAAATATAGAAGGGCCAATATCAAAAGAAAGATTACCTACTAATGATAAGTTATGGCCAAATCCTGACTACATAAGGGAATACAATAGAATAGCCCCTTAACAAGAAGCTATTCTATTAGGCCAACTCTGTTTCTAAACGCTCACTACTTTTAGTAACCGTTTGATCCACTGAGTTAAGGTATGCTTTTATACGTTGAGCAAGCCAATAAGCAACAGGCGGAGTTACGGCGTTTCCTAAGGCATGATAGCGGGCAGAATCAAGTTGATCTTGGTCAAGATGCAGCTCATTTAATTTTGTCCAGTTCTCAGGAAAAGCCATTACTCCTTCGCACTCTGCAGGTGTAAGCCTTCGGATTTTCCCTACACTTGGGTAGCAGACATAATTACGGCTCCAGTCAGTTCCTGTATGCCTAGCCGATGTAGCATACAAACAATATGCTATCGATTGAATTACTGGTCCTGTTCCGCCAATATCTCCAATGACTTCCTGAAATGGGGACGAAGGTTTCGGCCCATCCTGTCTGCTCTCCTTAATATTCCCCTCGCTGCGTTCGGGCTCAAAAAGTATCGATCCGGGACCTCGTTGGTCTCTATAACACCCGATAATGTACACTCTTTGGCGTGATTGGGGAACTCCGAAGTATCTGCTGTTAAAAGTACGCCATCCAACTGCATACCCGAGTTGGGCCAACGTTTGAAGGAGAACTCCAAAATCTCGTCCTCCATGGGAGCTGAGTAAACCCGCAACGTTTTCGATAACAAGAACTCTGGGCTTGTTTTCTCCAACCAGTCTAGCAAACTCATGAAAGAGTCGAGACTTAGATCCTCTAAGTCCTTCTCTTTTACCCATTCTCGCAAGAGAGAGGTCTTGACACGGGAAGCCTCCGACCCATACATCGGAAATAGGGATTGTTGCATGATCTAAGGTTGTTATATCTGACCACTTAGGCACATCTGGCCAATGTTGTTTTAGAATACTTGTACAAAATGGTTCAACTTCACATTGGAAATTTATTTGGTATCCAGCCTGCTGAAACCCTAAGTCAAAGCCACCAATTCCACTAAAAAAAGAAGCTAATGAGTATCCGCACAACTCTTCAAAAAGGTTAGGTTGTTGCTTAAGACCATTGTCAGGATAATTGATGCTATCGGCGTAAAGCCTGATCCGGGCAATATCTGAATCTGTAAAAACCCGCCATCCATTTCTATCCCGGCCCACATCTTCTACCTTCCCGTCCTTTATCCAGCGATCTAGAGTAGCATATGAAATACCTATCTTCTTTGCCGCTTCTCTAAGAGTATGGCCTTTATTCATATATTATGACTTAAAGTTTTAGCAACCTTTATCAACTTACTCCAGCAAACATACAAAAAAGCCTTACAGTTAATTGAAACGCCGATTTTTTATTTTTTTTTGGTCGCCAACGGGAACATTCATAAGGTCTGATTTTCATAGGTTTAGGAACTTAAAATTTTATGGTTATAGGGTAAATTTTACTTTTCTTCTACCTGTACGGTCGCGTGGTGTTTGCAGATCAAGCAAGCCAGCGCTACTTTTGACGCGCTTAGTGGTCTTGCCGTTACGCCGGTTCTGTTGAGTCGAGCGAGTTTCGCTTAGGTGCTTGTCCATCTCGCCCTCTAGAGCAGACTCCAAGAAGTGCTTAAGCAGGGGAGCGAACAGGCCGTTTTCGCCCGTCAGCGGCTTACCCTCATAGAGGCCCTTGATGGCTGCCTGCTTGAAGGCGTCGAAATCAAAGTTGTTGTGATCAGTCATAGTGGTGAATATAAGGTTTGTTTTTATTCACCCGCAGACCTGACACAGTTCAGCGTGCAGCCTCTTTTCCAGGCCCAAAGCCATCAGGGATGAAGTAACAACGCCCGATTGATGCACCTGTTATATTGATCAATACGTCTCCTGCCTGAACGCGACTGTTCCGCATGGATTCATCTACCTCTTCGGTTATATAGGCTACATCATCCAGCCGTAACCCATCAAAGTGAATATTCTGGCTACGTAACAAAGGAATGCCTTCTGTTTTGTAAACAGACGCCCCGCCTGAAGGTGTTACTCCACTGCCTACTTTCAACACTACATACCTCAGCTTCTTCAGATTCCAATGAGCTGGTATATCCCCCAGCCACTCAATGCCGGATGGCTTCATCGGGACGTCAGGGTTGATGCCTTTGGTAACGGCTTCGTTGATGAGGGTGGCTTTCTCCTCCCGCAGCAGGTCAATCAGCCGCCGTTTGCGGTCGATGAGCGTGTCGATTTTGGCGGTTTTGTCATCAAGGTAAGCGGCAATGGCGGTTTGTTCACCTTCACCGGGCAAGACCACTCTCAGGTTTTCCAGTACGTTCATTCCAATATTAGGTTGTGTACCGAATGACCAAGAAAGTTGAATATTCTTCTGAAAGTACTCTGATGAAAGTGCGTAGAATATAAATGCTGAACTATGCTCTGGCTTCACTCTTACTAATGCCAAGGGAGACCATATGTTAAAGTCATCATCAAAATCAACCAACGCAATTTTACCAGTTGTAGAACCTGATTTCACGATGAAGATGTCACCCCGCTTAGGTTTACACTTTTTGGCATAGAGCGCGTCTACGTCCGGTTTGATATTGCCGCGACGATAATTGAAGTTGATACGCCCTTCTTTTACAGCCTCTGCCGAGACAAATGGTACACCTTCTTCAACAAACTCAGGAGTCTCATGTGGCCCGTCTGTTATCTTTGTTTCCACAACATATTTTAAGGCTACTGCTCTCCAACCGGCCGGAATCTCGCCGAGCCAGTCGATGCCAGTGGGTTTATAGGTATCGTATGTAGTCATGATTGCCAAAGAGGTTCATTTTGCCAACTGGACGGAAGGCCCAGCGCGTTGATGTCAATATTTGGGTATTTGCTCAGCAACCCGGAAAGCTTCTGCGTGAAGCGATTCCCGGGAACGATTACGTTCAACATGTACTTCATGCAACACAGGTGAACATACAGCCTGTGGTGTTCGGTGACGGGTGGCACCCACGTCAGCCAGGGTGCCGGCGGTTTCGGCAACAGTTTGGGCCGTCCGGGCAGATTCTTGTTCCACAGCCTGCCGTGATGGGCGCAAATATTACGAATTTGCGTAAACGTCTGCATCCAGCTCGGCATAAAGGTCTGATTAACCAGCTTCAGGTCTGCCGCAATCCGGTCCTTCGAGCGTACCGATGATTTCAGGTTGCCGTACAGCTTGGACAGATTCCCCAGGCTCACCACCTCCAGCGACTTCCAGGCGGGTGGCAGCCGGGAGTCGGTATTGTATGTCTGGCGGTGATGTACCAAGAATGTATCTTCTGAACGAGCTATCTCTTTGCGGATGGATTCAAGCGTCCTTTGATGCGCGGATACGTCTTTAAATAACTTCGGATCAGTAAACCACCAGGGGTCAAACTCATGCGAAAGCTGGTAGATCATTCGGGTTCGTACCCCAATCTCAATCCGTTCGATGATGCCGAAGACCAGCAGCCGTAGCTCCCGGTCGAAGTTGTACAGACTGACAGCGTTTTCGAAAGTACTGCCCGGCTTAAAGGTATGCTGTTGTTTATCGTCCTGCATGGCCCACCAGTACCCGGCCAGCCGGTAGTAGCTGATGTTCAGAAGCTGGCGTTCGGCCTCCGCTATATCTGTTATTAGCAGGCCCCGTTGCTTGAGCTGCTGTATTTGTTGTGGTATGGTAAGGGCAGGTTTTGTGTATTTCATCGACCCAATACGGCATAAAAAAAGCCCCCTGAGGTGCTCATGTACGAGCCTGGGAGGCTGATAGTTTCAATCGAAAAACCTTATAAAAGCAAAAGACTCGCCCTGGGACGCTGATCTGACGGGTAGCGTGGCGAGTACTGTTGATGCAAAAGTACAACGTTTTCCGGAATAAACCAAGTTCACCTGCATCTTTTTCATGTGTTACACTTATTGCGTGTCCAGAATCGTGTGAATCAGGCCTTCTGTCTCTTCCTCCAGGGCCAGTATATCCGCCCGGATGTCGGCCAGGGACCGCAGCGGCTTGTACTGGTAGAAGTACTTGGTAAAGTTGATTTCGTAGCCCACCTTCGTCTTGCTGTGGTCAATCCAGGCATCTGGTAGGTGTAGTAATACCTCACTCTGGAAATAGAGGTCAATGTCGTCCAGGAGGGGCACGTTCTCGGCATCACGCAGGTTCGCATCCGGCTCGTACTGTACGGCAGCACCGGTACCGTCAAACAGGCTGGGCTGGTTCTTTTTGCCTTTCTTCACCACGGGCCTGCCGTGTTCATCACGCAGCGGCCGTTCTACCGTAATGCGGCTGTAGCCAAAGAAGGCGTTGGGGTAGATCTTGACGTAATCACTCTCCTGAAAAGCTCCATAGAGTTCGGTGATCTGCCGGATCTGCGCCGGTGAAATCTCGTTGCGCTTGTTGCCCAGGCTGCGGCTCATCTTCTGGAAGAAACCGGTGGCGTTGATAAGCTGCACTTTACCCTTGCGCCGGGGCGTTTTGTGGTTGGTGACAATCCAGATGTAGGTACTGATGCCGGTATTGTAAAAGAGCTGGTCGGGCAGGGCGACAATGGCTTCCAGCATATCGTTCTCGATAATCCACTTCCGAATCTCGCTTTCTCCGCTACCGGCTCCACCGGTAAACAAAGGCGAACCGTTAAGCACAATACCCAGCCGGGAGCCGCCTTCCGGTACAGCTTTCATCTTGGAAATCATATGCAGCAGGAACAGCAGCGATCCGTCGTTGATCCGGGGTAAACCCGGCCCAAAGCGGCCTGCGAAACCCCGCTTTTCGTGCTCGGCTTTAACCACCTTCTCCGTTTTCTTCCAATCTACGCCAAACGGCGGATTCGCCAGCATAAAGTTGAACCGCTCGTCGGGGTGCTGATCGTCCTTCAGCGTATCCCCGAAGCGAATGTTGCCGGGCTCCTGCCCCTTGATGAGCATATCGGCTTTACAGATGGCGTATGACTCCGGGTTGATTTCCTGCCCAAACAGTAGCAGTGTGGCATCGGGGTTCTGGCGTTTGATGAAGGCATCGGCGGTAGAGAGCATTCCACCAGTACCGGCAGTGGGGTCGTAGAGGGTTCGGATGGCTCCTTTCTTGTAGATGTCCTGCTCGTCCATGAACAGCAGATTTACCATCAGCTCAATGACCTCACGGGGCGTAAAGTGCTCCCCTGCGGTTTCGTTGGAGATTTCGGCAAACTTCCGGATCAGCTCTTCAAAGATGTATCCCATCGTGAGGCTATCCACCCCAGCCAGGTCGATCTCCGAGAACCGCCGAACGACGATATACAGCAGGTCGGCCTTATCCAGCCGCTCGATCTGCTCGTCAAACCGAAACTGCTCCATGATGTCGCGGACGCTGGTGGAGAAGCCGTTGATATACGTCCGCAGGTTAGCGGCTATGTTGTCCGGGTCTGCTATTAACCGACGGAAGGTGTAAAGACTACGGTTGTGGAACTTGTAGCCGGTGGCACGGTTCAGCACCCGGTCGATGATATCGTCGGATTGTCCTTTGTATTTATCGTATTGGGTTAATACTTCGTCTTTGGTGGGTTCCAGCAGGCCATCCAGTCGCCGTAGGATGGTGAGCGGCAGGATAACCTTGCCGTACTCGGCCTGTTTGTAATCGCCCCGCAGCAGATCGGCTACGGACCAGATGAAGTTCGCTTTCTCGCGGAAGTTTATCATAAATCAGAGGGTATGTCTATTCAGGCTGTCCTTGCCCTAACGGGTGCAGCCGTGAGACAGAGACAGCCCGCAATATACCTGTATTTGGGCGTACGTCTCAAACCACCCGCCCCGCCGGCCTAAAGTCCAGATTCTCGGTGATTCGTTTGCCCTCCTGGTTCAGTGTCTCCATATACAGGCTGATCCGCCGTTTGGCCTCGGCCAGATCCCCGTTGTTGAGGTTGATGTTCAACAGGTCGATGAACCAGGGCGGTTTTACCCCACTCAGAATGTAGGTATCGGCTATCGCCCGCGCAATGGGCAGCGTGGTGGTCTTGGAAGAGTCGAACACGTCTTTGCCGGATGCCTGCAAGAGCTTATCGTACTCCTCCTCCAGCAGCCGGCGGTATAGCGACTCGGTAAAGACATCCCCCGCCTGAACACCGGTGGCTGGGTCCGCTTCGGTTAGCCTGGCCTCTTTGTGCAGCCACTCCCAGAGGATGCTCAGCCGGATCTCGCCCGTGGCCATGTCTTCCATCAGGTACAGTATATCGTCGTTGCCGAAGAAGTCGGCCGGCTTCAGGGCGGCCGCCTGCATGCCCTGCCCAAAGGCGTTGCCGTACTGCAGGGCCACACTCAACAGGTTACGCGCTCCCCGGATGTCTCTGGGGGCCGGCTCCAGTTGGATCAGCCCGTCGGCATCCGCCTGCGTGTAGGTCAGCGGGGGGAACTGACGGCCAAGTTGATTGGCCTCACCCACCTTCTCCCAGACCGGCCTAACGATATGCACCATCTTCCAGTGAGCTACCCACTTGCCGCTGGCTCCTTCGCGCTGCTCCCGCTCGGCACCGGCCACGGCTTTGGCCATACTGGCGGCTACGCCTTCTGTGGAGCCTACGGGTATGTTGGGCTCCATGCCGCCCTGCCAGAGCGCATAGTTCCCGTTGCGGTCGGGCGTGTTCACCGCCCGGCGCACCCGGTCCTCGTAGTGGCGCATGTAGCCGTAGGTCATGGTGATGGCTTCGATGTTGGGGTTGATGAAGCTATCGTCCCAGGCCAGCGCATCCGACACGCTGTTGATGTAATCCCAGCGACCGGTGTTGAAGCCCACAAAGTGCGGGCTCAGTGCCGCCCGGATCTCCATCAGTTGGTAGGTGGCTTCCAGTTGCTCCACCAGCACGTAGACCTTGATGGTTCCCTCAGCCAGGCCCAGGTGCTGCTCCAGGGCCGTCAGCATCTGGTTCCACAGGGCCGCTTCGCCGGCGGTCTGGATCTTGGGCAGGTAGAGCACCACCGAAGAGCCGGCCTGTTGCAGGGCCCGGTAGTTGTTGGTCACGTACAGCGTCAGGTCCACGATGGAAGCGGCCATCGCCACTCCCTCGGCATCGCGGATGTGGCGGTCGTCGAGGTGCAGGCCGCGGGCGCGGAAGATTTTGGTGGTGAAGTCCAGTTGTGCCTGCCAGTCGGTGATGGTCTCGCGACCCAGGAAGCCTCGTGCCCAGGTGTTCATCTCCCCGGCCACCTGCTCGGCTACCTTCAGGAACAAGGGGTCGCGGTGAATAGCGAGCTTGAGGTTGCGCTGGTTGTCGAGGGACATGGTAGTAATCTGGCCCAGGGCATCTTCGCCGTCGAACATCCAGCCGTCGGCGCCGGAGAGCAGGGCGTAGGCCACGTTGCGGATGCTGTTTTCGACGGGGGCGTTGGGTTTGGTGGCCGGACCGGTGCCCTGAATCCACTGGCGCTGCAAATCGGGGGGGATCAGGGCGCCGTCGAAGTTGCCGTCGCGGGCATCCTGCACGCGGATCTGGGTGTGGGGTATGAAGCGCTGCGGGTCCAGAAAAGCAATGCGCTGGTTGAGTCGCCGGCGTTCGGCCCGGCGGTGCAGGCGATCGGCCATGGCGGCTTTGATGCGCTGGTTAAAGGGGGCTAATGCGGATAAAGCCGCCAGGGCTTCAGACGTATACACGTCTGCATAAGTCTGGTTCAGATTGTCACGAATCGTAAGAGCAACGTCAGCCATATTGAGCAGGTAAGGGAATAAGGGATTAGATAAAAACAGGTAGGGGTTACCAGAAACGCTTGCTAAAAAAGCAATAACTAATCAGAAACTATTCATGCCGCCCAACAAATGGGCAGGCGCTAACCCTGGCCGGATACGTGTTGGACTAATTATGTTTCTATTTAGGATTATTCGATAAAAAATTTTTCGATTAGCAGTGTATTTTGTTTTAATCAGTTTACTAAAAAGTATATTTGCTTGAATTTGTTATAACCTACCGTACATACTTCATGAAAACCATTGTTTGCCTATTGCTCATAGGCATAGCCGTATCGGGTTGTGCCCCCTCTCACTACTATATTGCAACCGCTCCGGTACGTATCTACGCCGACGATCACATGACCAGTCGGCGGCTACAGGACATTCCGGCGGGTGCCACCCTGTCGGTTTCTGATAAGTCTCTCTTCCGCTCAAGGTACCTGATACCGGTTCAATACAGTGGATTCCGGGTATATGCCTATCTGCCGGAAGCCGAATTTCAGCGCACCGAACGGGGGAAAATGACCATGTATAAATCAGCGAAACACTTCCCGTCTTATACCGAGCCGATTGCCAATTCGGCAAATGCCCAGAAGCACAAAGCATCTGTATACCGGAGCTATCCGGGCGGGCGTGTATTTTACAGCAGCACCCCGGAGATCAACCGGTAAGCGTTGTCTGTCTTTCCTGTAAAACCAAAAGGCCGCACCCGATCAGATGCGGCCTTTTGGTGGATAAACCTATACTACATGGCCCACCCCTGACGGTATTCGCGTTTCAGGTATTGATTCAGTTCCGGGGCGTTGGGAAACTGCATTGCCTGCGGATCCCAATTGATTTTAGTGCCCTGCTTGTAGAGTGCCACCACCCCGAGCACCATGGTTTCATTTAGTGGACCGGCGTACTCAAACGGGCATACGGCCTTTCCGTTTCCTTTGCAGGCTTCGGCCCAGTTGCGCTCGTGGCTCATGCCTACGCGGGGGATAGTCTGCGCCGGTTTTTTGTAAGCATCCAT
Organism: Nibrella viscosa; assembly: GCF_039541875.1. NCBI lineage: Bacteria > Pseudomonadati > Bacteroidota > Cytophagia > Cytophagales > Spirosomataceae > Nibrella > Nibrella viscosa. The sequence goes on from NZ_BAABHB010000005.1 coordinate 8,939, forward strand.
CCGCTCCTTAGGTAGCAACCGTGGCTTGGCTCCGTAGGTTTCGTGCATCAGTTTGCCTTTGGTACCCACGTACAATACACCACCGCCTTTATTTACCGGCTCGTCGCCCAGTTCCAGCGGCTTGGGCGGCAGAATACCGCCATCGTACCAGGTCATGGTGATCACCGGATTTTTTTTATCGTTGGTTGCAAATTCATACGTCACCATAGAGGCCAGCGGGTAACTCTGCGCCGGACCTTTCGGATCGTTTTTACCAAAGGGTGTCGACGAGGCTTCTATACTGATGGGAGCCGTCAGCCCCAGCGCCCAGTACGGGTGGTCGATTAGGTGAGCGCCCATATCGCCCAGCGCTCCTACGCCGTAATCAACCCAGCCGCGCCATTTGAACGGGGTGTAGGCGGAGTGGTAGGGCCGGTACTGAGCCGGTCCTAGAAACTTATCCCAGTCCAGCGTATCGGGTACGGGCATAGCTTCGGTAGGTGCCGGCAGGCCCTGCGGCCAGATGGGTCGGTTGGTCCAGACATGTACTTCCTTTACTTTACCAATAGCGCCGTCGGCAATCCACTCGTTAATGGAGCGGGCATCGTCGCTGGAGTGGCCCTGATTTCCCATCTGCGTCACCAGCTTCGGGTTTTCTCTGGCCAGCCGCGCCAGTTCACGCGATTCCCATACGGATGTAGTCAGGGGCTTCTGCACATATACGTGCTTGCCCAGCTTCATGGCCGTAGAGGCCTGAATGGCGTGCAGGTGGTCGGGCGTGGCAATAATTACGCCTTCAATATCCTTTTGCTCCTCCAGCATTTTGCGGTAGTCTTTCCACCGTTTAGCATTCGGGTAGGTATTATATACAGGTCCGGCATAGGCATCGTCGATGTCGCAGAGCGCCACAATATTTTCGGTGGGTGCCAATGCCCGGATATTGCTTTTACCCATACCGCCGATACCAATAGCGGCTACGTTCAGCTTGTCGGAGGGAGCGATAAACCCTTTGCCGCCCAGCACGTGCCGGGGCAGAATGGTAATACCGGCAAAAGCCAGCGAGGCTCCTTTGACGAAGTCCCGGCGTTTGATGTTGTTCTTCATGGTCAGTTAGCTAAGGAGAATGGATTCTAAGCAGAAAAGGAATAAAGGCGAAATCTATACTCCTATCTAAGGTAGACAGAAACCACCGGCAAACCCATAGCCCGTCTTACTTTTTTATGGTGATATGCCTGACTACCTCCCGCTTGGGGAACGCGATGCGCCAGACCGCCAACGGCTGCGTTTGCCCGGCAAAGCACTGCCGGCAAATAGGGTTCTCCGTTGGAATGGGTGCGTTGTAAACAAACAGGGTGTCGCCAATTCGCTGGATGTTGCTGGTCTGCGGCAGCTTGTTTTCAACATTGTACAGATAGGCATCCAGCACTTCGCGTTCTTTGGCAGCCAGGTTTGAGTTTTTAATGTCGGCGGCCCCCAGCAGGCTGATCCTGGCTCCGTATTTGGTGGCGATAGCCTGGGTTTTGGGTAAATTCTGTAACTGGCATACCTCCGCAGCCGCCCGGGTAGCCATAGTCTGTTGCAGCTTACTGCTTAATTCATTCTGGACGACTCTGGCAATTTGTTCGCCCCATTCATTCACGGCCTCGTTCATCTGAACAGCCGTTACGCGTTTTACCTTTTTATCAGCCATCTCCTGCTTCAGTTTGTCGGTATACTGAATCCGATCTGTGTTGCAGGAGGCAATCAGTACCAGTAGGGCCAGTGGAAGAATACAGCGGTTCATGGACAGGAACTTAATGGATTTATAAAGCGTATAACAAAGGTATATCTGCCCTCGTTACCGAACCATCGGAATTTTGTACTTTTGTCATTGATAAGACCTTGGACGTCGACACTAGATTTTGCTACCAAACCGGCCCATCTAACGTCTGATGTCTACCATCTAAAGTCTGGAAAGAATATGATTGAGCAGTTAGAAGCTATTCGGGAACGCTTCGAGGAGGTGTCTCAGCAAATTGTGCAGCCTGAGATCGTCTCCGACCAGAAGCGTTTCATGAAAATCAGCAAAGAATATAAGGACCTGGAGAAGATTGTTCAGCAATACCAGGCCTATAAACAACTCCTGGCCGAAATTGACAACGCGAAAGAGATCATTGCTACCGAAAAAGACGAGGATTTCCGCGAGCTGGCCAAAGCCGAACTGGATGAGCTGCTCCCCCGCCGGGAATCGCAGGAGGAGACGCTGAAAGATATGCTGACGCCCAAAGACCCGAACGACAGCAAGAACGTTATTCTGGAAATCCGGGGCGGTACGGGTGGCGACGAAGCCTCTATCTTCGCCGGTGACCTCTACCGCATGTACCAGCGCTACTGCGATAAAATGGGCTGGCGCATGTCGCTCATGGATTTTACGGAAGGCACCTCCGGTGGCTACAAAGAAATTATCTGCCAGATCGAAGGCGAAGACGTCTACGGTAAACTGAAGTTTGAATCGGGGGTGCACCGCGTACAGCGCGTACCGGCTACCGAGTCGCAGGGACGTATTCATACCTCAGCGGCCACCGTTGCCGTACTGCCCGAAGCCGAAGAGGTAGACGTTGAGATCAACATGAACGACGTTCGCAAAGATACCTTCTGCTCGTCGGGGGCAGGTGGGCAGTCGGTAAACACCACCTACTCGGCCGTGCGCCTGACACACATTCCGTCGGGTCTGGTGGTGCAGTGTCAGGACGAGCGTTCGCAGATCAAGAACCTCGAAAAAGCGCTGACCGTACTCCGCTCACGGCTGTACGAAATTGAGTTGCAAAAGCATAATGATGCGATTTCGTCGCAGCGCAAATCGATGGTGGGCAGTGGCGACCGCTCCGATAAGATCCGGACATACAACTACCCCCAAAGCCGCGTCACCGACCACCGCATTGGCCTTACGGTGTACAACCTGCCGGCGGTAATGGACGGCGACATCGACGAATTCATCGAGCAACTCCGCATCGCCGAGAACGCCGAGAAGTTGAAGGAAGGGGTGGCTGCGTAAGTGTTTGTAAAACGGAATACAATTCCGTTCTACAAACTCCCCGTCTTCCCCCCATCTACGGGCACATTAATACCATTAATGGACGCGGCCGCTGGTGTGCAGAGAAACGCAACGGCGGCCGCTACCTCTTCCGGCTCGGCAAAACGCCCCGTCGGCATTTCGGCCTCCATCTGCTGCTCCACATCCTCCCGCGATTTGTTCTGCGCCTTCGAGCGCATGTTGAATACGCCTTCCAGCCGGGCAGTACGCGTATAGCCGGGCAATACGTTATTGACCGTAATGCCATCCCGCGCAATCTCCAGCGATAAGGTTTTGGCCCACTGCGCCACCGCCCCCCGAATGGTGTTCGACACGCCCAGCCCCACGATCGGCTGCTTGACGGAGGTAGAAATGATGTTGACGATGCGGCCGTATTGTGCCTTCTTCATGGACGGCACTACGGCCTGCACCAGGTTCTGGTTGTTAATGAGGTGTGCAGCAAATGTCTGCATAAATACCTCCGGCCTGGCATCAATAAGTGGACCTCCCGCTGGTCCACCGGTATTGTTGATCAGGATATGAACATCCGGGAATTCACTCAGGTATTGGTCGATAGCCGCTTTTACCTGCTCTGGGTGGGAAAAGTCGGCCACGAGGTAGCGGTGGGTCTGGCCTTTGCTGCTGTCCAGTTCCTGCACCACTTCACGGAGTTTTTCTTCGTTTCGGGCAAACAGGGTTACATTGGCACCCAATAAAGCGAGTTCTACGGCCGACGCTTTGCCGATACCCTGGGTGCTGCCGCAGACAATGGCGGTTTTGCCGGTGAGGTCGAGATTCATAGTTTTTCGTTGGTATGTCGATGACCCGACAAAGACTGAAATCTTTTGGGCCTATTTTGCGTATGTATTCAAAAGCCTTATTCCGATGAAACGATATTCAACACTGGCAGCCCTGTTCATCTTAGTGGCGGCATTCACTGCCTTTCGTCCTTTAATGAACCCCCTGGTGGTTGACCATAGCGGCTGGAACCGACTGCTGAAAGAGCATGTCGATGAGCGCGGCCTTGTCGACTACAAAGGTTTCAAAAAAGATGAAAAAGAGCTAAAAAAATACCTCGATTTACTCAGCAAAAATCCGCCTTCGGACAAATGGAGCCAGGATGAGCAGATGGCGTACTGGATCAATGCCTACAATGCCTATACCGTTCAGCTTATTCTCGACCATTATCCCGTGAGCAGTATCAAAGACATCGGCTCCAAGATTAAGATTCCGTTTGTCAACACGCCCTGGGATATAAAGTTTATTGAAATCGGCGGGCAAAAGTATGACCTGAATAACATTGAACACGGCATTCTGCGCAGGAAATTCAACGATCCGCGCATTCATTTTGTGCTGGTCTGCGCGGCCGTTTCCTGCCCGCGCCTGCGAAACGAGGCCTATACCGCCGATAAACTCGACCGCCAGATGGATGAGCAGGGCCGCGACTTTCTGAACAATCCAGCCCGGAACGACATAAAAAAGGGAGAGGCCAGCTTATCGAAACTATTCGACTGGTATAAGATGGACTGGAATAAAGATGGCAAATCGGTAGCGTACTGGGTGAATCGCTACGCTAACACGAAAATTGATAAAAATACCCGTATTGCTTACCAGGATTATAACTGGTCGCTGAATGAGCAGAAGTAAGCGTTCTCCTCGCCATTCCTCCGGTCAGTTAGCCGCTCTCCGGCCTCTGTAGAACAAGACGTCTGATGCGTTGTTATAGGAAAAGATAATTCTTTGCCGGTCTTCCATGCCAGGAAAGGACCAAGGCAGGAAATCGTCCTTTCATGTAGATTTGTTCGGACTAATCTTTAGTTTTGAGCAGATTTGCTTAACCAATAACTCTATCGAAGACCATGTCAAGAGGCTTACTTATCATTGTTGCGTTGGTACTCATCTTCAGCTTTTTTGGCTGCAGCACGTACAACGGGATGGTACAGAAGGACACAAACGTTCAGGAAAAATGGGCGAATGTTCAGACGCAATACCAGCGCCGGGCCGACCTGATACCCAACCTTGTCAGGACGGTACAGGGTGTGGCCAATTTTGAAAAAAGTACGCTACAGTCTGTGATTGAAGCACGGGCTAATGCTACGTCTATCCGGTTAAACGCCGATCAGCTAACACCTGAGAACGTAGCGCGTTTCCAGCAGGCGCAGGAGCAGCTTGGCGGGTCTCTGTCGCGACTGCTGGCTGTCGCCGAGAATTATCCACAGTTACGCGCCACCCAGAACTTCTCAGAACTACAAGCCCAGTTGGAAGGCACTGAAAACCGCATAGCCGTTGCCCGCAACGACTTTAACACTGCTGTGCGGGACTATAACCAGTCGGTGCGAACCTTCCCCAACAACATCTTTGCGGGTATGTTTGGCTTCAACGTCCGTGGCTTCTTCGAGGCTTCCGCAGCCGCCCAGCAGGCCCCAACGGTTCAGTTCTAATGAATAACAGATAATGAATCGCAACGGCGAACCGTAATGAATAGACTCCGGCAACCTTTATTCATTACGGTTCACCATTGCCGTTTATTATTCATTAATCCCTATGTCAGCAATCAATCTGTTTACGGCGGAGCAACAGCAGCGCATTATTGCGGCTATCCAAAAGGCCGAACTGGCTACTTCGGGCGAAATTCGGGTGCATATTGAAAAGAAATGTTCCGGCGATAACCCGATGGAAAGGGCCATTGAAATCTTTGGTAACTTAGGGATGCACCAGACGGCGGAACATAATGGCGTTTTATTTTACCTCGCCACCGAAGACCGTAAGTTTGCTGTTATCGGCGACAAAGGCATTAACGAACGGGTACCGGCTGGGTTTTGGGACAGCACCAAAGAACTGCTGCGTACGCACTTTGCCGCCGGCAATCATACTGAAGGGTTGTGCCAGGGCATTGCCGAAGCCGGCCGGCAACTGAAGCAATTCTTTCCGCGCGCCCACGACGATACCAACGAGCTATCCGACGAAATATCGTTTAAATGACCCACCTCCGAGTAACATCCACTACCCACCGTTGGCTTTCAACCCTGCTGCTTTTTCTGGTTTCACTGGCAGTTTTCGCGCAGGACAATATCCCCGACCGGCCAAACCCACCCCGGCTGGTCAATGATTTTGTCGGCATTCTGAACCCCAGCGATCGGGCACAGCTTGAACAGAAGCTCCGCGCTTACAACGATTCTACCTCTACGCAGATAGCTATCGTTATTGTCCAGACTACTGAGCCTTACCCCATCGGCGACTATGCCTTTCAGATAGGCCGCAAGTGGGGTGTAGGCCAACGGGAAAACAACAATGGCTTAGTGCTCTGCTGGGCAACCGGCACCCGCAAAGTATTTATCGCCACTGGTTATGGCCTGGAAGGTGCCATTCCCGACGCTATTGCCAAGCGTATTGTCAGCGATATCATTGTGCCTAATTTCCGGCAGGAGCAGTATTATCAGGGTTTAGACCAGGCCACTACCGAGATTATCCGCCGGGCCAGTGGCGAATACAAAGCCGATAGGAACCAGAATGAAGATAGTGGCGGTGGCAGTGCTCTCTTTGTTGTGATCTTTGTTTTCTTCATCATCATGTTCATCATCAGCCGGCGCAACCGTGGGGGGGGGGGCGGTTTTGGCGGACGGCGTCGGGGTGGTGGCTGGTTCTTTCCGTATACAACCTATTCCGGCTGGGGCAGCTCATCTGGGAATTGGGGGGGCGGAGGAGGTTTTGGCGGTGGTGGCGGCTTTGGCGGCTTCGGGGGCGGCAGCTTCGGGGGCGGTGGTGCCGGAGGGAGTTATTGATTATTTAATGATGAATGCATAATGATGAATGGTGGCTTCATAGCAGCAGCAGCGTAAGGACGCGTCAGCCCATTCATCGTTCATCATTATACATTCATCATTCATTCAACCACCCTTCCCTCTACCGAAAAAGTATTGCGATCAAAGAAGGTCAGTTGCTGAAAACCGTCGATGCGGTAATGTCTGAGTTGCCAGTGCTGGCCGGCACCGGCATCACTTTCCAACAGCAAACGACGTTCTGATTGATACAGCGGGTTATCGGTTACCAGTAGCGCTTCAATACGGGAGGGTTTACGGTAAAGCGAATCCAGTACAACCGTTAAGGCCTGTACAGGCAGTTTTTCGCCCGCTTTTAGCCGGTATTGCCACGTAAGGGGGTTCGGTTGATTAATTATATAACTGTTGCGGTAGGCTGGTTTATTGATATCGGCCTGCAGAAAAAGCTCCAGTTCTCGTCCCCAGTTAATATCATTCACCTGTTTCTGGTTTACCTCACCTTCAACCAATAGCCGCTTCATGACCGTCGGCTTCTGCTGCGCCAATGTATCAATCTGGCGCTGAATATAGCCGGCTACATCGAAGTAGCGGTTCGTTTGCGATTGTTTGGCGGGATTGTCACAGGATGTCAGAAATCCGAAAATGCTAAATAGGACAAAAGCTTGCTTCATAATCTAAAAAAGCACCCTCCGCTGGTAAACGGAGGGTGCGTTACAAAAGTGAACAGCACTGATGTGCCAACACTAATTTTCAGCAATGAGTTTACTGATCGGCCAGAATCAGGTTATCGCCGGTCATCTCCACTGGCTTTTCAATACCCATCAGGTACAGAATGGTTGGGGCAATATCGGCTAACTTACCGTCCTGCAAACGCGGATGGTACTCGTTATCCACCAGAATGCAGGGCACCAGGTTGGTAGTATGGGCCGTGTTTGGCGTGCCGTCTTCGTTAATCATGTAATCGGCGTTACCATGGTCGGCAATGATAATGGAGGTATAACCATGCTCCAGCGCCGTAGTCACCACTTCGTTCGCACAACTGTCAACGGCTTCGGCAGCGGCTACGGCAGCTTCAAACACGCCGGTATGGCCAACCATATCCGTGTTGGCAAAGTTCAGACAGATAAAATCCGGCTCCTCGCTCTGTAGTTCTTTTACGATAGCATCGCGAATGTCGTAGGCGCTCATCTCCGGCTTCTGGTCGTAGGTAGCCACTTTGGGCGAAGGACATAAAATTCGCTTTTCGCCCTCAAAAACGGTTTCCCGACCGCCCGAGAAGAAGAACGTAACGTGCGGGTATTTCTCGGTTTCGGCAATCCGGATTTGCTTCCGACTGGCTGCTGATACTACTTCGCCCAGTGTATTCTGTAGGTTATCCTTGTCAAATATGACTTTTACGCCTACAAACTCATTATCGTAGTTTGTCAGGGTTACGTAATACAGGTTTAGCTTGTGCATGTCCTGCTCCGGAAAATCCCGCTGCGTCAGCGCCTGCGTAATTTCGCGGCCCCGGTCGGTCCGGAAATTAAAGCAGATCACCACATCACCCGGCTGGATAGTAGCCACGGGTGAGCCATCCGCTTTTACGGCAATGATGGGTTTAATGAATTCGTCTGTTGCGCCTTTATCATACGATTCTTCAACGGCCGCTAAAGGATTCTGCGTATGCACCCCAACCGCATTAACCATAGCATCGTAAGCCAGTTTTACGCGCTCCCAGCGGTTATCCCGGTCCATGGCGTAATAGCGGCCAATGATGCTGGCCAACTGCCCTGTACTCGATGCCATATGCTGCTGGAGTTCTGTCAGGAAACCGATGCCACTGCGGGGGTCCGTATCCCGGCCGTCGGTAAACGCATGGACATAGACGTCGGTTAAGCCTTGACTGGCAGCAATTGAACACAGCCCTTTCAGGTGATTGATATGCGAGTGTACGCCACCATCCGACACCAGACCGATAAAATGCACGGACTTACCGTTCTGTTTCGCATAGCTCAGTGCATCCACCAGTGTAGGTTCGTTGTCTAGGGTATGCTCTTCTACCGCTTTGTTGATCTTCACCAGATCCTGGTACACAATCCGGCCGGCACCCAGGTTCATGTGGCCCACTTCAGAGTTGCCCATCTGCCCTTCCGGCAGGCCCACAAACAGGCCGGAAGCCTGCAGCCGGCTATGCGGATACTGAAGCAGCAGCGAATCGTAAAAAGGGGTGTTGGCCTTATCAATGGCCGAAACATCGGGCTTCTGGGCGATGCCCCAGCCGTCGAGAATAATCAGAATAACTTTCTTGTTCATAGTCTCATCAAGTAAGCAAGGGCCTGTTTATCAGCAGCTTTCTTATAGAATCAGGCGATACCATAATCGGGTTATTTACTTTCGAACCGATGTTGACGCAGAGGGAGAATCATTGGCAGGAATCAGCTCGTGCCGCTCGATGAGGTACGTTAAAAACTGGAGACAACAGCGATGCACAATCTGATAGACCTGCTCAAATACTTCAGCATCTTCGTAATAAGGGTCCGGCACGCTGGGCTCGTCGTTTACGACCGGATCAAATTCACGCAGCAGAAACGTATTTTCGTCGCTGTACAGACCCAGGCTCCGATGGCTGAGGTTCTGGATAGCCTCAAAATTAGCCTCGTCCATAGCCACCAGATAATCAAACTGAGCCAGGTCCTCGCCGGTCATGCGCCGGGCGCGGTGGGTCAGGGTGAGACCGTGTTCCAGTGCGTTTTCGCGAGTGCGCCTGTCCGGCAGATCACCAATATGATACGAGGAGGTACCGGCCGAATCGCACGTAATCTGACTGCTTAATCCGTGTTCCTCCACCAGCATCCGGAAGACCCCCTCTGCCACGGGCGATCGGCAGATATTTCCGAGGCAGACAAAGAGAACGCTTATCATAGCAGTGAGCAGTTGGCAGTAAACAGGTTATATCAGGCAGTGGCCCAGGCACTACTTCTCAATGGGTTCGTTGTTTTCGTCAACGATCACGTAAACCGTTTCGGTTGATTTTTTCATGAGATACTTCTCACGGGCAAATTTCTCCAGACGACGGTTATTCCCCAGGATTTCTTTCCGCTGCGCTTTTACCTCCTCAATCTTTTGCTCGTAATAGGCTCGTTCACTTTCCAGCTCACGCAGCTTGAGCCAATGGCGCGTTTGTGACACCAGGTCGTTTGCATCAAAAAACAAAACCCAGACCAGCAGCCCTAACCCTGAGGCTACATAGAAGTTCTTACCGAAACGAAGAATCCGCTGCCACATGGTTAGTTTGAGGTTTGTAGGTTGAGGTTTGAAGTTGAGCATATAACTTCAAACCTCAGACTACAGACTAAACATTAAAACTTCTTACCGGGGAAGTAGGCCATTTCGCCTAATTCTTCCTCAATACGGAGCAATTGGTTGTATTTCGCCATCCGGTCGGAACGGGACGCCGAACCGGTTTTGATCTGACCGGTATTCAGGGCTACCGCCAGGTCGGCAATGGTAGCATCTTCGGTCTCACCCGAACGGTGCGACATAATGTTTTTGTACGAGTTCCGCTTTGCCAGGTTTACGGTGTCGATGGTTTCCGTCAGCGAGCCAATCTGGTTTACCTTCACCAGAATAGCGTTGGCGATATTATCATCAATACCCTGTTGCAGGCGGGTTACGTTGGTTACAAACAAGTCGTCACCAACCAGTTGAATTTTGTTCCGGAGCAGATCGGTCATTTCTTTCCAGCCAGCCCAGTCATCCTCGCCCATCCCATCTTCAATTGAGATGATGGGATATTTATCGCACCACTCTTTCCAGTAGCCGGCCATCTGCGACGAGGTCAGCTTATCACCAGTCGACTTCTTGAAGTGGTACTGACCGGCTTCGGCATCGTAGAATTCAGACGCAGCGGCATCCATCGCGATAAAGATGTCTTCACCGGGCCGGTAACCTGCCTTCTCAATGGCCTGCAACACGACCTGGATGGCCTCTTCGTTTGACTGAATATTCGGCGCAAAACCACCTTCATCGCCAACGTTCGTAGAGAGCCCTTTCGACTTCAACACTTTTTTCAGGGTGTGGAATACTTCCGTTCCCATCCGCAGCGATTCCGAAAAGCTCGTTGCGCTCACCGGCATCACCATAAACTCCTGGAAATCGATAGAATTGTCCGCGTGGCTACCACCGTTCAGAATGTTCATCATCGGTACGGGCAGTGTATTGGCATTCACACCACCGACGTAGCGGTACAACGGCAGCCCCGCTTCCTGAGCAGCGGCTTTGGCCACTGCCATCGATACACCCAGAATGGCGTTTGCGCCCAAATGACCTTTGTTTGAAGTACCATCCAACTCCAGCATAATCCGGTCAATCACCCCCTGCTCGAATACTGAAAGCCCAACCAGTTCGGGAAAGATTAACTCGTTTACGTTTGATACTGCTTTCAATACGCCTTTACCAACGTATACTTTGTCGTCGTTATCGCGCAGCTCAACAGCCTCGTGGGTTCCCGTCGAAGCACCGGATGGTACAGCCGCCCGGCCCAGAAAGCCGTGCTCGGTACGTACATCAACTTCAACGGTAGGATTGCCTCTTGAATCCAGAATCTGTCGGGCATGAATGCTTTGAATGGTACTCATTGCGTCTATGGAGGGGGTTAACTATACTAAAAATAATGGTTGCCTTTTGCTTCTATAGAAGCAGCATATGGTATGTACGGGCACAAAGTAACAAAATCCCAGTTACTTTTTAGGCCTGCTTAATTAACTTAATGAACTCATCAAACAGGTAGTGCGAATCGTGCGGACCCGGCGAAGCCTCAGGATGGTACTGCACCGAAAAAGCCGGTTTATCCTTCCGTCGAATACCTTCAATGGTTTTGTCGTTCAGGTTCAGGTGTGTCACCTCAACCTTACCGTGGTCCTGCAACTCGTCGGCTCTCACCGCAAAACCATGGTTCTGCGACGTTACTTCGCACCGGCCGGTAATCAGGTTCTTTACCGGGTGATTCAGACCACGGTGGCCGTTGTGCATTTTGTAAGTTGAGATACCACTGGCAAGCGATAAAATCTGGTGACCCAGGCAAATACCAAACAAGGGTTTATCGGTATCCAGCGCCTGCTTCACCGTCTCTACGGCATAAGGCATAGCCGCCGGGTCGCCAGGGCCGTTGGAGATAAAGAACCCATCCGGATTCCAGGCTGCCAGCTCAGCAAACGAGGTCTTGGCCGGAAATACGCTGCAATATACACCCCGATTAGCCAGATTGGTCAGAATGCTCTTCTTAATGCCTAAATCAAGCACCGCTACTCTAAACCGGGCATCTTCGCTACCTACCTCATAGGTGTTTCGGGTAGAGACTGTCGACGATAGCTCCAATCCTTCCATATCGGGGACGTTGTTTAGCTCCAGCAGCAGTGCCTCCGGGTCCAGGATTTCAGATGAGATTATGCAGTTCATAACGCCCTTATCCCGAATATGGCGTACCAGTTCCCGCGTATCTACTCCGTGAATACCGACAATATTTGCCTTCTCAAAATACTCCTGTAAGGAGCTATCAGCCGTATGGCGGGAGTGAATGGGCGAGAAATAGTTACAAACCATACCCATGATCTTCACGCCGTCCGACTCCTCTTCTGAATGAAGTTGCACCCCGTAATTACCGATATGCGAAGTCGTATTGACAATTACCTGCCCGTAATACGAAGGGTCCGTATAAATTTCCTGATACCCTGTCATGCCGGTGTTAAAGCAGATTTCTCCGCCAGCCGTACCTATTTTTCCCAGTGCCAAGCCTTTAAAAACTGCACCATCCTGCAAGACCAGCAATGCCTCCCGCTGTGTTAGGTTCATGTGTTGCCCGATGTTTGTTTAATAGTTAAAAAAAAGGGGCTAAACCTTACGGTTAACCCCTCCTGTATCAATAAGAAAAGAACTTCATTAGCCCTGCTTCGACTCATCGGTTGTATCATCCGTGTTCGTCGTTTCGTCGGCTGCCGGTGCTTCAGGAGCAGCTTCGGCAGTGGGTTGAGCGTCTGTTGGCGTATCAACTACAGCAGCATCGGCTGCCGCAGCATCGGCTGCCGCAGGTTCATCGGCTACTACTTCGGCAGCAGGTGCCTCAGCGGCCGGTGTTGCAGCAGCTGCAACAGGAGCAGCCGTTTCGGCACCGCCTTCGGATGCCTTGCGTCCACCACCCCGACGGCTCCTGCGCGTACGGGTTGCTTTTTCAGGAGCAGCCGTCAGCAGCACTTCGTTGAAGTCGACCAGTTCCATCAGGCAAGTCTCGGCATTATCACCGGCGCGATTGCCCAGCTTGATAATGCGGGTATAACCACCCGGACGGTCGGCGATTTTATCCGCCACATTCCCAAAAAGCTCTTTCATCGTCTCTTTATTGTTCAGCGTTCTGAACACAATCCGACGATTCTGGTACGTGTCATCTTTCGCCCGGGTCAGGATCGGTTCTACGTATTTACGCAGTTCCTTCGCCTTTGCCAGAGTCGTTTCGATACGCTTGTGCAGGATAAGCGAAGCGGCCATATTCGACAGCATCGCTTCCCGGTGCGAGTGCGTACGGCTCAGGTGATTATCTTTCTTTCCGTGTCTCATTGTTTGTTAGAATCAGGGCCGGCGCAGCATAGTTTCCCAACCTGCCGCCTAACCAAATCGATCATTTAATCCTCTTCCAGTCTGTATTTTGCAACGTCCATGCCGAACGTCAGACCTTTTTCTGCAACAAGTTGCTCAAGCTCCGTCAGCGACTTCTTACCGAAATTGCGGAACTTCATCATATCCGAGATCTCCAGCCTCACCAGGTCACCCAGCGTCCGCACATCTGCCGACTTCAGGCAGTTGTAGGCCCGTACCGACAAATCGAGGTCAGATAAGGGGGTCTTCAGCAGCTTACGCATATGCAGCATCTCCTCATCTACCACATTATCTTCCTCGGGCTTAGCCGTCTCGAAAGTCATAGTTTGGTCGGAGAACAGCATGAAATGCTGAATCAGGATGTGAGCCGCACTTTTCAGCGCTTCTTCCGGGTGAATTGAACCATCCGTTTCGATGTCCAGCAACAAACGCTCATAATCAGTCTTCTGCTCAACCCGCGTATTTTCTACGCTGTAGCGAACATTCTTTATGGGCGTATAGATGGCATCGATAGGAATATGACCGAATGGCAACTCGTTGGCACGAGGCTCGTCGGCCGGCACATATCCCCGACCTTTCTCTACAATAATTTCCATTTCCAGTTCACGCGTATCATCCAGGTGACAGATTTCCAATTCAGGATTCAGTACCTCGAAGGATGCCGAGAACTTTGATATATCCCCCGCCTTCAGTACCGGCGAGTTCTTTATAGTAACCGTAATTTTGTTGTCAATCATGTCGGAGATCTTCTTAAAGCGAACCATCTTCAGGTTCAGAATGATTTCCGTTACATCCTCAACAACACCCTCGATTGACGAAAACTCGTGCAGCACGCCCGGAAACTTAACGCTTGTGATCGCGTAGCCTTCCAGCGACGAGAGCAGAATCCGACGGAGTGCATTACCAATCGTTACACCGTAACCCTTTTCGAGAGGCTTAAACTCAAATAACCCGTGAAAATCGTCGGATTTTTCCATGACGACTTTATCGGGCATTTGGAAAGCTAATATTGACATACGTTTTTGTTTTTACAGCAGTTTTCTGCCAATGGAGTGAATGATCCCAGCAATATGGCATAAAGTGGCAGAACCCGATTGAGTTCTGCCCCCTGAATTACTTCGAATACAATTCGACGATCAACTGCTCGTTGACATTCTCCGGAATCTGATCACGCTCTGGGTAGCTGATAAACTTACCCGTATATTGCTGATTATCCCATTCCAGCCAGTTGTAACGCTTAGCGTTACGTGCCGATAAGCTGGTGGTAATGGCTTCCAGAGATTTAGATTTTTCGCGAACACTAATAGTTTGGCCCGGACGCAGCGCGTACGATGGAATGTTTACCACTTCTCCATCAACAACAATATGCTTATGGCTTACCAACTGACGGGCAGCACGACGCGTCGGCGCAATACCCAGGCGGTAAATGGTATTATCCAGGCGGGCTTCGCAGAATTTGAGCAAGTTCTCACCGGTAATTCCCTCTTTAACAGCGGCCCGGTGGAAAATGTTCCGGAACTGGCGCTCCAGAACTCCGTAGATATACTTAACTTTTTGCTTCTCCAGCAACTGCTGAGCGTATTCCGATTGCTTGCGCTTGCGGCCGCGCCCGTGCATACCCGGAGCGTAATTCTTTTTTTGCAGCGCTTTGCTTGGGCCTAGAATCGGCTCTCCAAACTTGCGCGAAATTTTGGCTTTTGGTCCAGTGTAACGTGCCATTGGTACTTGAAAAGAATGAATAAAGTGACCTGCATGGACAGACACAACTTAATGTCGCCTGCCCGTATTCATTGCTACAGTCGATTGAAAAATACGATTATACGCGACGGCGCTTCGGCGGGCGGCATCCGTTATGCGGCAGCGGGGTCAGATCACGAATGGCCATAACCTCAATACCCGTGTTCTGAATGGTCCGAATCGCTGATTCACGACCAGCACCAGGGCCTTTCACGAATACTTCTGCTTTGCGCATTCCCAGATCATGCGCCACCTGAGCACAGTTCTGAGCCGCCGTTTGAGCGGCATACGGCGTATTTTTCTTCGATCCTCTGAAGCCCATCTTACCGGCCGATGCCCAGGAAATTACCTGACCATTCATATTGGTGACCGATATGATGATGTTGTTGAAGGTAGCCTTGATGTGTACCTGGCCTACCTGCTCAACAACTACTACTCTTTTTTTCGCTTTGTCTTTGCGTTTTGCTTGAGCCATTTTCTTAGGGTTTGAAGTTTGTGGTTTGACGTTTGTAGTTAACTATACCACAACCTCAAACTACAAACTACGAACTTCAAACTAATTACTTCGTTGCTTTCTTCTTGTTAGCAACTGTCTTACGCTTGCCTTTCCGGGTACGAGAGTTGTTCTTCGTCTTCTGACCACGGACAGGAAGACCTTTCCGGTGACGCAGACCACGGTACGAACCAATGTCCATCAAACGCTTAATGTTGAGTTGCACTTCTGATTTCAGCGCACCTTCTACTTTAAACTCATTCGCGATGATCGAACGAACAGCACCTGACTCTTCATCGTTCCACTCGCTTACCTTCTTGTTTACATCCACACCAGCGCCCGTTAAGATTTTCTTAGCTGAGCTCCGGCCAATGCCGAAAATGTACGTGAGCGCAATCTCGCCCCGCTTCCGATCCGGAATATCAACACCTGCAATCCGTGCCATAGACGATTATCCTTGTCTTTGTTTGTACCTGGGGTTTTTCTTGTTAATTACGTAAAGCTTGCCTTTACGCCGGATCACTTTACAGTCCTCGCTGCGTTTCTTGATCGATGCTTTGACTTTCATGGTCAGTAAACTTATTTATACCGATACACAATTCGTGCTTTACTCAAATCATAAGGTGACATTTCCAGCTTTACGCGGTCACCAGGTAAGATTTTAATGTAGTTCATTCGCATCTTACCGGAGATATGCGCAATCACTTCATGCTTGTTTTCCAGTTCTACCCGGAACATCGCATTGGAAAGTGCCTCTACAATAGTGCCGTCCTGTTCAATCGAGGATTGTTTTGCCATATCAGGATTAAGCCGCCGTTTTTTCGTTCATTATTATCGCCATATTCGTATTGGCCGTTACCTCTTCGATGTACTTGAATGTAGTCAAGATCTCGGGCTTACCTTTACGAACAGCTACCGTATGTTCGTAATGAGCAGACGGCTTTCGGTCGGCGGTCCGAATTGTCCAACCATCACGCTCCTGAATGATACCTTTACGGCCAAAGTTCACCATCGGTTCAATAGCTAGCACCATGCCCTCTTTCAGCTTAGGACCCTGGCCCCGGCGTCCATAGTTCGGCACCTCCGGGCTCTCATGCAAGCTCTTGCCTACTCCATGTCCGACTAACTCCCGAACAACTGAGTAACCGAAGTGCTCCACATACGACTGCACCGCGTAGCCTATATCGCCTATCCGGCTACCTTCTACCGCCTTCTCGACACCCAGATAAAGGGACTCTTTTGTGCGGACGAGCAGTTTCCGAATGCCTGTGGTGATTTCACCAATAGGGTATGTATAAGCACTATCGCTATGATACCCATTTAGCTGAACGCCACAGTCGATGGAGATAATATCGCCTTCCTGCAACTCATAGCGACCAGGAATTCCGTGAACCACCACATCGTTTACGGAGATGCACAGCGAAGCGGGAAACTTGTTATACCCCTTAAATGAAGGAATACCGCCGTTATCTCTAATAAACGTTTCTGCTACCTTATCGAGTTCCAGCGTAGTTATACCTGGCCGAATCACTTTTGCCACTTCGGCATGAGCCCGACCCAGCAGATCTCCGCTGATTCTAATCAACTCGATTTCCTGATCACTTTTCAAATATACCATGGTGCCTTCTAACTTCAGGCAGCCACACTTTCAGTGCGGCCTTTTACCCGACCAGACTTCATCAACCCTTCGTACCGGCGCATCAACAGATAACTTTCAATCTGCTGGAGCGTATCCAATACCACACCAACCATAATCAGCAACGACGTACCGCCAAAGAATTGGGCAAAGCCGCTGGTCATACCGAGCAGGTTAGCAATAGCCGGCAAAATAGCTACTACCGCCAGCATAACGGCTCCCGGTAATGTAATATGGTCCAAAACAGTACCGATATACTCGGATGTCTGCAAGCCCGGTTTTACTCCCGGGATGAATCCACCACTGCGCTTCATATCATCGGCAATCTGATTCGGATTTACCGAGATGGCCGTGTAAAAGAACGTAAAGATGATAATCAGCAGGGCAAACAGCAGGTTGTACTGCCATGAGGTATAGGTCTGGAAGACACTTTGTATGTTTGCAGCGAAATCACTCTTCTCCGCAAACAAACCAGCCATAAATGCCGGAATAAACATCAGCGCCTGGGCAAAGATGATCGGCATTACACCAGCCGCATTCAGCTTGAGCGGCAGATACTGACGCTGTCCACCAACCACCTTATTACCAACTACCTGCTTAGCGTACTGAATCGGAATGCGACGTACTGCCTGAGTCAGCAACACAGCTCCCATCACCACAAAGTACAGTGCCACCAGCTCCAGTACGAAAATCAGCAATTGTGAGGTTCCCCGCGACATGGCCTCTCCGGCAATCGCACCCGGAAAACGAGACACGATACCAATCATGATCAGCATGGAGATACCATTACCAATGCCTTTGTCGGTGATGCGCTCACCCAGCCACATACAGAAGATTGTTCCGGCAGTCAGAATGAACACAGAGGTAATGGTAAAGAACCCACGGTCAACCAATAAAGCTTCCGCCGGAATGGTAGTCCGCAGATACGTTAAAGCCTGTACTGCCGTAACAAAAATGGTCAGTACGCGTGTGATCTGATTCAGCTTTTTACGACCTGACTCACCCTCTTTCTGCATTTTCTGAAAATACGGTAACGCCAGCGTAAGCAACTGAATGGCAATAGAGGCCGAGATATACGGCATAATACCCAGTGCAAAGATAGATGCGTTACTGAACGCCCCTCCGAGAAAGGTATCCAGCAGCCCCAGGAGACCTGATGGGCGCAGATTTAAGCGATCCGGATCAACGCCCGGCAGCACGATGTGCGTACCCAGACGAAAAACCGTGATGAACAATAGCGTGTTGAGAATACGGGTTCTCAACTCCTCTATTGAGAATATATTCTTCAGAGTGGTGATGAATCGGTTCATAAATGATCGGTTCGATCGGTGCCTTTATCAGAATTATTGATTCGGCGTTTCTGCTTTTGCTGAACGCTGTAATACGGTTGTTTTACCGCCTGCTTTTTCAATCGCTTCCTTGGCAGATGCAGAGAATGCATTAGCCTGCACTTCTACGGCAGCCGTCAACGTACCACGGTTCAAAACTTTGATCAGGTCGTTCTTGCCGGCCAGACCGTTCTTCTGTAACAACGCAACATCAACCACAGTTGCATTTGTTTTCTCTACCAGGGTTTGAATAATGTCGAGGTTAATCGGCTTATACTCCACGCGGGTCGGGTTGTTAAAACCATACTTTGGAACCCGGCGCTGTAGCGGCATCTGACCACCTTCAAAATGTAATTTCTGGCTATAACCAGACCGGGAGCCGGCCCCTTTGTGACCGCGGGTAGATGTACCGCCCATTCCTGAACCCTGGCCGCGCCCGACTCGCTTGCGCTCTTTAACGGAACCCTTAGCCGGTTTTAAGGTGCTTAAATTCATTGTTCGTCTGATTAAATCTCTTCTACTTTTACCAAGTGCTGTACTTTGCGGATAACACCGGCAGTCGAGTCGTTATACTCCAGCTCGATACTGCGGTTGATCTTCCCTAAGCCCAGCGCCTTTATCGCCAACTTCTGCGTCTGCGGACGCTTAATTGTACTCTTAACCTGCGTAATTTTTACCCGTGCCATTTTTGCTGCGGAAATTTACCCGTTAAAAACCTTGGCCAGTGATACCTGACGCTGGAAAGCTACCTGATGCGGAGCACGCATCTTCAATAAAGCATCAACTGTTGCCTTTACTACGTTGTGCGGGTTAGATGAACCCTTGGATTTTGCCAATACGTCGCGGACTCCGGCACTTTCCAGAACCGCACGCATAGCACCACCAGCAATTACACCTGTTCCCGGAGCGGCCGGCTTCAGCAGCACGAAACCACCGCTGAATTTACCGTGCATTTCGTGCGGTACGGTATGCTTCAGCAGAGGAACCTGAACCAGGTTTTTCTTTGCATCTTCTACCCCTTTGGCAATAGCGTCGGTTACTTCGTTGGCTTTACCCAAACCGAAACCAACCACCCCGTTACCATCTCCAACCACCACGATTGCCGAGAAACTGAATCGACGACCACCTTTTACCACTTTGGCTACCCGATTGATAGCTACTACGCGTTCTTTAAGGTCAGCCTCGTTTACTTTTGAAGGTCTTGCGTTCGTTACCATTCTATTGCTTAGAATTTGAGGCCACCCTCACGGGCTCCGTCGGCCAATGCTTTTACTTTACCGTGGTACAGATACCCGTTCCGGTCGAATACAACAGCGTTGATGTTGCCGGCCATTGCTTTCTCCGCCAGCCGCTGACCTACCTTCTTGGCAGTCTCTACCGTAAAGCCTTCTACTTCGCTTTTCAGATCCTGCGATGAGGCACTTACCAGCGTACGGCCCTGTACATCATCGATCAATTGAGCATAAATTGCTTTATTCGAACGAAAAACGGATAAGCGAGGGCGCTCGGCCGTTCCGGATACTTTAGACCGGATTGAGTATTTAACCCGTTGTCTTCTCTCTTGCTTTGTTGTTGCCATGTTATTTGATACCAACCAAATTGGCTTACTTTATTACTTCTTAGAAGCTGATTTACCAGCTTTCCGACGAACGTTCTCACCGACGAACCGAATACCTTTTCCTTTGTAAGGCTCAACCTTACGCAGCGAACGGATTTTAGCGGCTACATCACCGATAAGTTGCTTGTCAATGCCTTCCAGAATTACTTTCGGGTTCTGACCTTTTTCCGTAACCGCCGTTACTTTTACTTCCGACGGCACAGCTACAAACACGTTGTGCGAATAGCCAAGGTTCAGTTCCAGAACATTATTAGTAACTGAGGCTTTGTAACCTACCCCAATAATCTCCAGATCGGTACGGTAGCCCGTACTCACACCAACAACCATATTGTTTACCAGTGCCCGGTATAAGCCATGCAGCGCTTTGTGGCGCTTCTGCTCGGTTGGGCGGGTAACTTTTATCTGGCCATCTTCGGCTACAACCTTAATATCCGGATCAACCGGTTGGGTCAGGGTGCCTTTCGGTCCTTTTACCGTCACAACGTTGCTGTCGTCAACGGACAACGAAACGCCGGAAGGTATCGCGATTATTTTCTTTCCTACGCGTGACATAATGCTAACTTCACATTAATAAACGTAACACAATACCTCGCCACCTACATTCATGGTACGGGCTTCTTTGTCGGTCATTACCCCTTTTGAGGTAGAGACGATAGCCACGCCCAAACCGTTCAGGATGCGGGGCAGGTGATCGGCCCCCCGGTACTGACGCAAGCCAGGACGGCTTACCCGCTGTAAATCTACAATGGCGGGCTGTTTCGTAACCGGATTGTACTTCAGGGCTATTTTGATAACGCCCTGAGGACCGGTTTCGTCAAATTTGTAGTTCTGTATGAACCCTTTGTCGTACAGAACTTTGGTGATCTCCTTCTTTATATTGGAAGCAGGGATTTCCACAACCCGGTGCTTAGCCCGGATGGCGTTTCTGAGACGGGTCAGATAGTCTGCTATGGGATCTGTATTCATTTCAGCAAGAATTTACCTGCAAACCCCTGTTTCTTAAAAGAGTTTGCAAAATTACGGAAACTGAATTACAAAAGAAAATGATTGGTGCCTACACTTCAGGAAGCGTGTGCTTACCAGCTTGCTTTTGTTACGCCTGGAATTTTACCGGCACCGGCCATTTCCCGGAATGTTACCCGGGAGATACCGAACTTACGCATATAGCCCCGAGGGCGGCCTGTTAGCTTACAACGGTTGTGTAACCGGACCGGAGAGGCATTGCGCGGCAGTTTGTCCAGCCCAAGGTAATCACCGGCAGCCTTCAACGCAGCACGCTTTTGAGCGTATTTGGCAACCAGTCGTTCCCGTTTGCGCTCTCTTGCTTTTACTGATTCTTTAGCCATAAAAAGTTATGCCTTTACAATTTCTTTTAGTTATTTTTTGCTGCTGTCGGCAAAGGGAAGTCCCAGGGCTTTCAGCAGTTCCAGACTTTCGGCGTCGGTTTCAGCGGTGGTCACAAATGTGATGTCCATACCCGAAATCCGGTTTACCTTTTCAATACTGATTTCGGGGAATATGATCTGCTCCTTTACCCCAAAGGTATAGTTACCGCGTCCATCGAACCCTTTGTCACTGATGCCCCGGAAATCACGCACGCGCGGCAGAGCAACTGACGTTAACCGATCCAGAAATTCATACATCCGGTTGCCACGCAGCGTTACTTTCGCTCCAATAGGCATTCCTTCACGCAGTTTGAAGTTAGATACGGCTTTCTTAGAGATGGTAGCAACGGCTTTCTGACCCGTAATCATAGTCAGCTCCTCTACCCCTACGTCTACTAACTTCTTATCAGCTACGGCAGCCCCGATCCCTTTGTTGATAACAATCTTGCTCAGTCTCGGTACCTGCATCACAGATTTGTACTGAAACTTGTTACTCAACTGAGGGACTACCTCATTTACATATTTTTCTTTTAATCTTGGCGTTGCCACGTTCTGATGTCGTTTAAAGATGTCAGCTAACCAAACTCCGATTAGATGAAGTTGCCGGACTTCTTTGAGTACCGCTGCAATTTCCCTTTATCATTCAGGCGACGTCCCGTACGGGTTGCCTCACCGGTGGCGGGATCTACAACCATCAGGTTACTGATGTGGATAGAGCCTTCTACCTTTTCCAGGCTGCCCTGCGGATTAGCAGCCGTCGGCTTCAAATGCTTGGTTATCATGTTGACGCCTTCTACTACCGCCCTGTCTTTCTCAACCAGGACCTGCTTTACAACACCAGTCTGACCTTTTGAGTTGCCGGAGATTACTTTTACCGTATCACCGGTCTTGATATGAAACTTATGACGTTCTGTCTTCTTTTCCATACTTAAAGCACCTCCGGAGCTAACGATACAATTTTCATAAACTGCTTCTCACGCAATTCGCGGGCTACCGGTCCGAAGATCCGCGTACCGCGTGGTTCGTCGTTGTTGTTCAGCAGAACAGCCGCGTTATCCTCAAAACGGATATACGAACCATCTTTCCGACGAACTTCTTTCTTCGTCCGCACGACTACGGCTTTTGATACCGTACCCTTTTTCATGTTGCTGGACGACAGCGCCGACTTGACCGTGACCACGATTTTATCACCCACCGAGGCATACCGCTTGCCCGTTCCGCCCAAGACGCGGATAACAAGCACTTCTTTGGCGCCACTGTTATCGGCTACACTTAGTCTTGATTCTTGCTGTACCATGGCTTATTTCGCCTTTTCAATGATTTCGACTAATCTCCAACGCTTGTTCTTGCTCAGCGGACGAGTCTCCATGATCCGGACCGTATCGCCAATGCTACAATCGTTATTCTCGTCATGCGCCATAAACTTCTTCGTCTTGTGCATGAACTTTCCGTACATCGGATGCTTTACCTTCCGGTCAACCGACACCGTGATGGTTTTCTCCATCTTGTTGCTGACCACGCGCCCGATCCGCTCTTTTCTTACGTTTCTCTCTTGTTCCATAATTCAGTACAGGAATGAGTGAAGTCCTTAGCTGTTTTGTGTCTGGCGCGTCTTCAGAGTCAACTCCGTGTACAGACGAGCGATGAGTTTGCGGCTCTCACGGATGCGCATCGGATTTTCGACGGGGGAGATCGCGTGGGCAAACTTCAGTTTCAGCAGTCGTTCTTTCTCTGCATTAATCTGCTCCTGCAGTTGCTCTACAGATAATGCTTTAATTTCGTTCTTTTTCATGACAACCGATTTGGAAAAAGTACGCTGGGTTAATCTTCAACTTCTTGGTAATCCCGGCGTACGACAAACTTGGTTCGAACCGGCAGTTTCTGAGCCGCCAAACGCAGCGCTTCACTCGCCGTGGCCAAGTCAACTCCGGTTGCTTCAAACATTATGGTTCCTGGTTTTACAACCGCTACCCAGTACTCGGGAGCTCCTTTACCTTTACCCATCCGAACTTCGGCCGGCTTCTTGGTAATTGGCTTATCAGGGAAGATACGAATCCAAACCTGACCTTCCCGTTTCATCGCCCGCGTTACAGAAATACGGGCTGCTTCAATCTGACGTGCCGTAATCCAGCCTGCCTCCAGGGATTTGATGGCGAATGTACCAAATGCTATCTGGTGACCCCGCGTGGCAAGTCCTTTAACCCGGCCTTTGTGCTGCTTACGAAACTTGGTTCTTCTTGGCTGTAACATCGCTACTCAATGCTTATGATAGGGCTATCAAGCCTTTCGGTTATCTTCTATTACCACCGCCACGGTTTCCACCACCACGGTTGTTTCCACCGCCACCACGACGGTCTCCGCCACGGTCACCACCGCGCTCGTTGCGGTTCCGGCCACGGTCACCACCTTCGCGGTCACCGCGTCCACGGCGATCGCCACGGTCGCCACCACCACGCTCGTTGCTACGCTCGCCGGCTGCGGCTGCAGTCGCCATTGCGGCAGGAGTCAGGTCACGCTTGCCATACACTTCACCTTTGAATACCCAAACCTTTATACCGATTTTACCGTATACCGTTTGTGCTTCAGAGATAGCGTAGTCGATGTCGGCCCGCAGAGTATGCAGAGGCACCCGACCTTCTTTGTACTGCTCAGTACGTGCCATCTCGGCACCACCTAACCGACCGGATACTTTCACTTTGATACCCTGAGCACCAACCCGCATGGCGGAGTTGATGGCCTGCTTCATAGCCCGACGGTACGAAATCCGCGCTTCCAGCTGCTGAGCAATGGCTTCGCCGATCAGTTTGGCATCAATCTCCGGACGCTTAATCTCAAAGATGTTGATCTGAACGTCCTTGCCGGTAATCTTCTTGAGCTCTTCTTTGATCTTATCGACCTCACCACCGCCTTTACCGATAACAATACCCGGACGAGCCGTATGAATCGTTAAGGTGATCCGCTTCAGTGTCCGCTCTATAACTACCCGGGCGATAGCCCCTTTCGGGATACGCGCCTGGATATATTTTCTGATTTTTTCGTCTTCAATCAGTTTATCGGAAAACTCCTTGCCGCCATACCAGCTTGACTCCCATCCTTTGACGATGCCAAGCCGAAGGCCTACCGGGTTAACTTTCTGTCCCATTCCGTGTTATTCGTTTTCAGATGTTTCCGTATTCAGTTCGATTGCGGGCTGAGCATTCGCGCTGTCAATCACAATAGTGATGTGATTTGACCGTTTCCGGATCCGGTGACCACGTCCCTGCGGAGCAGGCCGCAGACGCTTCAGCATCGGACCTCCGTCTACAAAGATGGTCTTGATGAACAAGTCAGCTTCCTCAATACGAACATCTTCATTCTTCTGCTGCCAGTTAGCTACTGCCGAAAGCAGCACTTTCTGCAGCGTGGCAGCTCCGGACTGGGGCTGATACCGCAGGATACCCAAAGCCTGGCTTACTCTCTGGCCGCGGATCAGATCGGCAATCAACCGCATCTTACGGGGAGAGGTGGGTACATTTCTCAGCTTTGCTATTGCTTCCATTTTAGTCTTCAGTTTGCAGTGGGCAGTCTGCAGTAAAGCGTAGGTCTACTGCCTACTGTCTACTGCCTACTGCCTACTAACTTTATCTCTTGCCCTTGTCTTTCTTCGCAACGTGACCCCGGAAATTACGGGTAGGTGCAAACTCGCCGAGCTTATGCCCTACCATGTTTTCCGTTACGTACACCGGAATAAATTTATTGCCGTTGTGGACAGCAAACGTGTGACCCACGAAATCCGGTGAAATCATCGAACGGCGAGACCAGGTCTTGATAACTGACTTTTTGCCCGAGTCATTCATGGTCTGAACCTTGTTGTCCAGACGAAAGTCTATATAAGGGCCTTTCTTTAGTGAACGTGCCATTTATCTGTTACTTTTTCCTTCTGCTAATAATCAGCTTGTTCGATTGCTTCTTCGGGCTGCGGGTTTTCTTACCCTTCGCATACAGACCAGTCCGTGAACGCGGGTGACCACCGGATGCCCGGCCTTCACCACCACCCATTGGGTGATCGATCGGGTTCATGGCCACACCCCGTACGCGGGGACGAATACCCAGCCAACGATTCCGACCGGCTTTACCAATCGTTACGTTCATGTGGTCGGGGTTCGATACGGAACCAACCGTAGCCTGGCAGACAGACAGGACCATCCGCATTTCGCCTGACGGCATTCGCAGAACGGCATACTTATCTTCACGAGCTACTAACTGAGCGTATGTACCGGCACTACGGGCCAGCACGCCACCTTTACCGGGCTGCATTTCGATATTGTGTACGATGGTACCAATCGGCATAGAGCCCAGCGGCAGCGCATTTCCTACATCCGGCGTAGCCTCGGCACCCGCCAGGATCTGCTGACCCACGGTAAGGCCCTGCGGAGCCAGGATATAGCGCTTTTCACCATCGGTATATTCGATCAGGGCAATACGCGCCGAACGGTTCGGATCGTATTCGATCGTCGCTACAGTACCTGGAATACCCGTTTTATTACGTTTGAAGTCGATAATCCGGTAGTGCCGCTTGTGACCACCACCAATGTATCGCATGGTCCGACGGCCCTGGCTGTTCCGGCCACCCGATTTCTTCAACGGGGCCAACAGGCTCTTCTCCGGCTTGTCGGTTGTTATCTCCGCGAAGTCAGGGGCAACCCGAAAGCGCTGACTCGGCGTTGTTGGTTTAAGTTTCTTAACTCCCATGGTTCTATATTACATTGTCCAACCAACCTGCTTATACTTCAGCGTAGATATCGATTACTTCGCCTTCGGCAACGGTAACGATAGCTTTCTTGGTGGTTGAGGTGGTACCTGTTACAATACGACCGTTTACGTTCTTCGATTTTTTCTTACCAAGCTGACGTAGGGTACGAACACCCTCTACGCGTACGCCGTACATTTTTTCAACTGCCTTGCGGATCTCTACTTTGTTCGCTTTCAGATCAACTTCGAAGGCATACTGACCTTTCTTATTCAGGTCAGTCATTTTCTCTGTCAGGATCGGTCTCTTTAATACGCTCATGATTATTTCTCCAGTAGAGTTTGCAGTCTGTTCAGCGCTTCCGTGCTGATCAGCAGTTGATCGGCATTCATCAGGTCGTAGGTAGTTACCTGAGTGGCGGTAGTTACTTTCGCTTTCGGTACATTCCGGCCCGACAGCACTACATTCTTGTCGACATCCGGCAGAATCAGCAGCGTCTTCCGATCAGCGGCCGACAGGGCGTTCAGCATCTCGATATATGACTTGGTCCGGGGTGCTTCAAACGTAAAGTCTTCCAGCACTGATACATTGTTGGCCTGCGCCTTTGCGGCCAGCGCCGAGATCCGCGCCAGTGATTTTACTTTCTTATTTAGCTTAAAGCTATAATCGCGGGGACGGGGACCGAAAATCCGGCCACCACCCACAAATACCGGTGATTTAATGCTACCGGCACGGGCTCCACCAGTACCTTTCTGCTTCTTGATCTTGCGGGTAGAGTGATTGATTTCTGCCCGCTCTTTCGCCTTATGAGTTCCTTGACGCTGGTTAGCCAGATACTGCTTAACGTCCAGGTAAATCGCGTGCGTGTTGGGTTCGATACCGAAAATTTCTTCCGGCAGCGTTACCTTCTTGCCCGTATCCTCCCCCTTGCTGTTATATACGACTACTTCCATGACCTTACTTCTCGATAATTACGAATGAATTCTTGGCACCCGGAACTGAACCACTAATAACCAGCAGATTTTGTTCGGGCAACACTCTCAACACACGGAGGTTTTGCACCTTTACCCGATTACCGCCCATGCGGCCGGCCATACGGATGCCTTTGAATACGCGCGAAGGGAACGAGCACGCACCAATAGAACCTGGGTGACGCTGGCGGTTGTGCTGACCGTGTGTCTGGCCACCAACCCCACCGAAACCATGACGTTTAACTACCCCCTGGAAGCCGCGGCCTTTGGCAGTGCCCACAACATCCACGAAGTCGCCTTCGCCGAATACATCAGCTACCGCTAATGTATCGCCTAAGTTGAACTCCCGGTCGAATTCCTTAAACTCAACCAGTTTGCGCTTTGGGGTCGTACCGGCCTTCTTGAAGTGGCCCAGCAGCGGACCATTCGTGCGCTTCTCTTTCTTTTCGCCGTAACCCAACTGAACAGCGGCATAGCCGTCTTTATCTTCAGTTTTTACTTGTGTTACGACGCAGGGACCCGTTTCGATAACTGTACATGCCAGAGCCTGCCCGTCCGCATTGTACACGCTGGTCATCCCTATCTTTTTTCCAATCAAACCAGACATATTTGTTTGTTACTAAAAAGCAGGTAAAATGAATAAATGTTAAGTCCGTAAAAACGGAGTGCAAAGTTAGACAGATTAAAACTAGTATCCAAGCTGTATCTGTCTTATTCTCAACTAATCCGGCGTAAACAAAGAAGGTCAGGTGTAGTACACCTGACCTCTTGTGGCAGCACACACTCCCGAAGGAGTTCGCTTACCTAAAAGTCAGATGTGGTTTCCCGAAAGACCTTCATCCGAATATGTCGGAAGCCGTTGAGACGGCCGTTACTTACACTTTTATCTCTACGTCGACACCGCTGGGCAGTTCCAGCTTCATGAGGGCATCTACTGTCTTGGCACTGGTTGAGTAAATGTCTACCAGCCGCTTATAGGTGCAAAGTTGGAACTGTTCCCGCGACTTCTTGTTCACGTGGGGAGACCGCAGTACCGTGTAAATTTCTTTGTCGGTCGGCAAAGGAATCGGACCGCTTACAATAGCACCCGTAGCTTTTACCGCCTTTACAATTTTCTCCGAAGATTTATCAACCAGGTTATGGTCGAACGACTTCAGCTTAATGCGAATTTTTTGGTTCATGATAATTAGTGAGATTCCGAAACGACTATGTCCCCGAAAGAACCATTTGCTCCGTTGACATAAAAATCGGGTGGCGAAGTTAGCTATTTGCCACCCGATTGTCAAATTTATTTTGGTGCTTTACGCAGTTACTGTGCCTTTCGACTTAGAAACTACCGTTTCAGCAATGTTCTGCGGTACTATTTCGTAGTGCGAGAACGTCAGGTTAGCCGTGGCCCGGCCGGAAGACATCGTCCGCAGGTCAGTTACATAGCCGAACAGTTCCGACAGCGGAACGTCTGCCTTAATAACCTGTGAGCCGGCGCGGGAGTCCATACCTTTCATGATACCCCGGCGACGGTTCAGGTCACCCGTGATGGGGCCAGTATATTCTTCCGGTGTCAGTACTTCAACGGCCATGATTGGCTCCAGCAGTTTCGGACCGGCATGACGGGCAGCCTCGCGGAAACCGATACGAGCGGCCAATTCGAACGACAGTGAGTCGGAGTCAACATCGTGGTACGAACCGTGGAACAGACGAACTTTCATAGAATCCAGCGGATAACCAGCCAGCGGGCCATTTACCATCGCTTCCTGAAAGCCTTTCTGTACCGCCGGAATGAATTCGCGGGGAATTACACCACCCACAATCGCATTCTCAAATTCCAGACCAGGCTTACCCTCTTCGCCCGGCATAATTTCAAACACGATATCGGCAAACTTACCGCGACCACCCGTCTGCTTTTTGTATACTTCGCGATGCTCAAATTTCTTGGTCAGCGTTTCTTTATAAGCCACCTGCGGAGCACCCTGGTTTACTTCCACCTTAAACTCACGACGCATACGGTCGATGATAATTTCAAGGTGCAATTCACCCATACCCCGAATAATGGTCTGACCTGTCTCTTCGTTACTCTCGACTTTCAGCGTCGGATCTTCTTCGATCAGCTTACCGATAGCTTTTGAGAAGTTATCCTGATCGGCCGACTTCTTCGGCTCGATAGCATAACCAATAACCGGATCCGGGAAGAGCATAGACTCCAGGACAATCGGGTTCTTCTCTTCACACAGGGTATCGCCGGTTTTAATATCCTTGAAGCCTACAACGGCACCAATATCACCTGCCCGTAGTTTATCAATCTGGTTTTGCTTGTTGGCGTGCATCTGGAAGATACGGGAAATCCGCTCTTTGTTACCAGAACGCGTATTCAGTACGTAGGAGCCGGAGTCAAGCGCACCGGAGTACACTCGAACGAAGCACAGACGGCCCACGTAAGGGTCAGTAGCAATCTTGAACGCCAGCGCTGCAAACGGATCTGACTCCGACGGGTGACGCACTACTTCCTGATCCGTATTGGGGTTTGTACCTTTGATTTCGGGCTTGTCGAGCGGTGAGGGCAACAGGGCCATCACATAATCGAGCATCGTCTGAACGCCTTTGTTTTTAAATGAAGACCCACAAAGCATCGGTACCACCTTCATGGCAATAGTTGCTTCGCGGAGCGCTTTCAGGATTTCGTCTTCGGTAATGGAAGTCGGGGCCTCAAAGTATTTCTCCATCAGCGTATCATCAAATTCAGCAACGGCTTCGAGCAGCTTTTCGCGCCATTCCGTTGCTTCTTCGATCATATCGTCAGGGATGGGAACCTCCGTGAAGGTCATGCCTTTATCGTGTTCATTCCAGACAATACCACGGAAGTTAACCAGATCAACTACGCCTTTAAAATTGTCTTCGGCACCAATCGGCAACTGAAGAGGAACAGCGTGGCTACCCAGCATTTCTCGTACCTGCTTTACTACATTCAGGAAGTCAGCACCGGCCCGGTCCATTTTATTAACGAAGCCCAGACGGGCTACGTTGTAGTTGTTAGCCAGACGCCAGTTGGTTTCTGACTGTGGCTCAACACCATCCACGGCACTGAACAGAAACACCAGCCCATCCAATACACGCAGTGAACGGTTAACCTCAACCGTAAAATCCACGTGACCCGGCGTGTCAATGATGTTTACATGATAGTTTTCATCCCGGTACTTCCAGTTAACGGTAGTAGCAGCAGAGGTGATGGTGATACCACGCTCCTGCTCCTGCTCCATCCAGTCCATGGTAGCGGCACCTTCGTGTACTTCTCCGATTTTGTGGCTTACCCCGGCGTAGTACAGAATACGCTCCGTCGTGGTCGTCTTGCCAGCATCGATGTGGGCAGCGATACCGATATTACGTAGGTATCGAAGATCAGTTGCCATATAGTTTTGTGTTACTTGATTTTGCTTGTTGAGACAAAAAGTGGAAGCTGGTTGATCAGCATAAACACTTTTGTAAATCAGGACGCAAAATTACTAAAAATCAATGAAAAAACAAATGCCTGATTCGAATCTACCTGAAGATTAATGTATAGTTAATCAAGCTCTTTGGCATTCCTTACCAGTTTTACGTAAAAACAAAAGCCTCCCGAGGTGGAAGGCTTTTGTACAGTATTTTGCCTACTAAATTAGAAGCGGAAATGAGAGAACGCTTTGTTAGCTTCTGCCATCCGGTGCGTATCGTCCTTCTTTTTCACAGCAGCGCCTTCACCTTTTGAAGCGGCAATAATTTCGGCAGCCAGCCGATCGACCATGGTTTTTTCTCCACGTGACCGGGCATACTTGATCAGCCACTTCATGCCTACTGACACTTTGCGATCCGGACGCACTTCCGTCGGAACCTGGAAGGTAGCACCACCTACCCGGCGGCTTTTTACCTCTACCGATGGCATTACGTTATTCAGTGCCTTTTTCCAGATCTCCAGACCATTGTCGTTCGTCCGTTTTTCAACAACGGCCAATGCATCATAGAAAATGGTATAGGCAATGCTTTTCTTGCCCTCATACATGAGGTTATTCACAAACTTGGTTACCAGCACTTCCTTGTATTTAGGATCCGGCAACACATATCTTTTGGGCGGTTTAGCCTTTCTCATGGATCTTCAGATTTTTGATCTTACTCTGGGCGCAGCGGTCCTGCACTCAGTTTAAACCTTGTTAATGATTACTTCTTTTTACCTTTTGCCGGTGCACCTTTTCCACCTTTCGCAGCTGGTGCCTGACCTGGCTTCGGACGCTTGGTTCCGTACTTAGAGCGAGCCTGCAAACGGCCGTTTACACCGGCAGTATCCAGGGCTCCCCGGATGATGTGATAACGCACACCCGGCAAATCTTTTACCCGGCCACCGCGAATCAGCACGATCGAGTGCTCTTGCAGGTTGTGACCTTCGCCCGGTATGTAGGCGTTCACTTCTTTCCCGTTCGTCAGGCGAACACGAGCTACTTTGCGCAGAGCCGAGTTCGGCTTCTTAGGGGTCGTGGTATATACCCGCGTACATACGCCCCGGCGCTGCGGGCACGCATCCAAAGCCGGTGATTTAGACTTAAATTCCAGCTTCTCTCTGCCCTTTCTAACTAATTGTTGTATGGTAGGCATTTAACTTGATTGTTTACAAAAACGATAGTCCTCTCGAATTTCGGACTGCAAAATTAGACAAAATGTCTTGAAAACCAAAAGCAAACCGGCGAATTAATTTGCTCGTGTTGCTTTATGCTTCCCCTACCGGCCCGCCAAAACCGGTCGGGAACCGGAACGAATCGTCTGCCTGGCGAATGGTCCCGAAGTTTTCTTCATACTTCCGGATGTTCTCCTTCAACGCGGCCAACAGCCGTTTGGCATGCTCCGGCGTCAGGATGATCCGCGACTTCACTTTCGCTTTCGGAATACCCGGCATCAGCCGGATAAAGTCCAGAATAAACTCACTGTTAGAGTGAGCAATCATGGCCAGATTGGCGTAAATGCCTTCGGCAATGTCTTCTGACAACTCAACATCAATCGATCCTTCGGGATTAGGCTGCTCCATTTCCATAATTACGTGTCTGTTTAGGACTGATTAGCAAAAACAGAGGTCAGGTATTTACACACCCGACCTCTGCGCTATAGTGTTGGTTGAGGTCTAACCGACGGTGTCGCTTCAGACCCTGCCTTGTTTATACAGTTGCCCGACGCTTGCGGGTGTACTGCTCTCTCGACTCAACCAGGCTCTCATATTCTTCTTTCGAGCCGACGACAATATCGCTGTACCGGCGCAGACCAGTACCAGCCGGCACCAGATGCCCTACGATGATATTCTCCTTCAGCCCTTCCAGCGTATCTGTCTTACCACGAATCGAGGCTTCGCTCAGAACCTTGGTCGTCTCCTGGAAGGAGGCTGCCGACAGGAAGCTTTCAGTTCCGAGAGAGGCCTGCGTGATACCCAGCAGGGTCGGCTGCGACACGGCGGTCATGGCGTCACGCACCTGCACCAGCCCCATATCACGACGCTTCAGGCTGGAGTTCTCATCCCGCAGACGACGCGACGAGATAATCTGGCCCGGCTTCAGCGTTTCGGAGTCGCCAGCGTCAATTACCACTTTGGCATCCATCACCTTCTCGTTCTCCTCGCGGAAAGCCCACTTATCAACTACCTGTCCTTCGAGGAAGTTGGTGTCGCCCGAGTCAATGATCTCTACTTTCTGCATCATCTGACGCACGATAGCTTCTATATGCTTATCGTTGATCTTCACACCCTGCAAACGGTATACTTCCTGAATTTCGTTCACCAGGTATTCCTGCACCGCCGTTGGCCCTTTGATGGCCAGGATGTCGGATGGGGTAATAGCACCGTCAGAGAGTGGGTCACCGGCCCGTACGAAGTCGTTGTCCTGTACCAGGATGTGCTTCGACAGCGGTACCAGGTACTTCTTCTTCGTACCGTCTTTCGACTCAATGTAAATTTCTCGGTTACCACGCTTGATGGCTCCGTAGGTAACTACACCGTCGATTTCGCTTACCACCGCCGGGTTCGACGGGTTACGCGCTTCGAACAATTCCGTTACCCGTGGCAGACCTCCCGTAATATCGCGGGTCTTACCAACGTTCCGCGGAATCTTGGCGAGCGGCTGACCAGCCTGGATTTTCTGACCGGCTTTTACCACCAGTCGAGCACCTACGGGCAGGTTATAGCCTTTTTCATCTACATCTTCCAGCAGCGTACTGGTACCTTTCACCACAATGGCCGGGTTCTTGGTTTTGTCGCGACTTTCGATGATTACCATCTCCTGGAAGCCCGTCTGTTCATCAAACTCCTCGCGGTAGGTGATACCCTCTTCAATCGCGTCGAACTCAAGCGCACCCGTCAGTTCCGAAAGAATTACAGCATTATAAGGATCCCAGGCACAAATCTCGTCGCCTTTGCTGATGTGCTGACCTTCTTTGACGCGGAGGAAAGCACCATACGGTACGTTGTGGCTAATCAGCACGACACTCGGCTCATCCGTCTTTACAATACGCACTTCACCCGAACGACCCATAACGACCGTCTGCGGATTACCTTCGTTATCGACCGATTCAACCGTACGCATTTCCTCAAACTGAACAGTACCTTCAAACTTGGCGCGGATAGACGCATCTACCGCAATGTTTGAGGCCGTACCACCCACGTGGAAGGTACGAAGGGTCAACTGCGTACCCGGCTCACCAATGGACTGCGAAGCAATTACCCCAACAGCCTCACCCATGTCGACCATGCGGCCCGTTGCCAGGTTCCGGCCGTAACACTTGGCACAGATACCTTTCTTAGCTTCACAGGTCAGTACCGAACGAATCTCAACAATTTCAATGCTGGTTTCGTCGATACGGGCAGCAATCTCTTCCGTAATCTCTTCACCGGAAGCGACAATCAGTTCTTTCGACAGCGGATCGTAGATATCATGTACCGTTACCCTGCCCAGGATACGCTCCGACAGCGGCTCAACAATATCCTCGTTGTCCTTCAGCGCAGCACTCTGAATACCGCGTAGCGTACCACAGTCTTCTTCCGTTACAATCACATCCTGCGCAACGTCGTGCAGACGACGGGTCAGGTAACCGGCATCGGCCGTTTTCAAGGCCGTATCGGCAAGACCCTTCCGGGCACCGTGCGTCGAGATGAAGTATTCCAATACGTCGAGACCTTCTTTGAAGTTCGACAAAATCGGGTTTTCAATGATTTCACCCACTGAACCCTGCAGGTTTTTCTGAGGCTTAGCCATCAGACCCCGCATACCGCCCAACTGACGAATCTGCTCCCGGGAACCACGGGCTCCGGAGTGCATCATCATGAAGATGGAGTTAAACCCTTGCTGGTCGGCCTCCAACTGCTTCATCAGCGTCTCTGTAATCCGCGAGTTCACCCGCGTCCAGATGTCAATCACCTGGTTGTAGCGCTCATTCTCGGTAATCAGACCCATGAGGTAGTTTTGCCATACGCCTTCCACCTCATTCTTGGCTTCTTCAATCAGGCCGTTTTTGGCATCCGGCACTTTTACATCGTTCAGACCGATGGACAGACCTCCTTTAAACGCCATCTGGAAGCCAAGTTCCTTAATGTCATCCAGGAAGTGAGCCGTCTTGGATACACCGGCAATCTTGAAGATGTAGGCAATGATTTGCTGAAGCTTCTTCTTCGTCAGCAATTCGTTAATATACCCTACCTCTTCCGGTACATTCTGGTTGAACAGTACGCGACCAGCTACCGTATCAATAACTTTTGTTTCGAGTTCACCGCTTTCCGTACGCACCTTCACACGGCACTTGATCAGCGCGTGCTTCGATAGCTTGCCTTCGTTGATAGCAATAATTACCTCTTCCGGTCCGTAAAAGGTCATCCCTTCACCAATTATTGGATACTCTGGCGTGCTCTTGCGGCCTTTGGTCACATAGTACAGACCTAACACCATGTCCTGCGATGGTACGGTAATAGGCGCACCGTTGGCCGGGTTCAGAATGTTATGCGACGCCAGCATCAGCAGCGATGCTTCCAGAATAGCTTCCTGTCCCAGCGGCACGTGAACGGCCATCTGGTCACCGTCAAAGTCGGCATTAAAGGCCGTACAGACAAGCGGGTGCAACTGGATTGCTTTTCCTTCGATCAGCTTCGGCTGGAACGCCTGGATACCGAGACGGTGCAGTGTCGGAGCCCGGTTCAGCAGGACAGGGTGACCTTTCAATACGTTTTCCAGAATATCCCAGATAACCGGGTCTTTCCGGTCGACGATCTTCTTGGCCGACTTCACCGTCTTGACAATACCCCGCTCGATGAGCTTGCGGATAATAAACGGCTTAAACAATTCAGCCGCCATATCTTTAGGCAGACCGCACTCGTGCAGTTTCAGCTCAGGACCTACCACGATTACGGAACGACCCGAATAGTCGACCCGCTTACCCAGCAGGTTCTGCCGGAAGCGGCCCTGTTTTCCTTTCAGCATATCCGACAGGGACTTCAGCGCCCGGTTACCTTCCGAACGAACGGCGTTTACTTTCCGTGAGTTGTCGAACAGCGAGTCAACGGCTTCCTGAAGCATCCGCTTTTCGTTACGGAGAATCACCTCAGGAGCTTTAATTTCAATCAGACGCTTCAGGCGGTTGTTCCGGATAATAACCCGACGATACAGGTCGTTCAAATCGGAAGTCGCAAACCGACCACCATCCAGAGGAACCAGCGGACGCAGTTCGGGCGGGATAACCGGCACCATGCGAATCACCATCCACTCCGGACGGTTCTCCACGCGGCCATTGGCTTCGCGGAATGCCTCAACAACTTTCAACCGCTTCAAGGCTTCGGCCTTCCGCTGCTGCGAGGTATCTGTGGCAGCCAGGTGACGAAGCTGATACGACAGTTCGTCAAGGTTCAGCCGCGACAGCAGCATTTCCAGCGCATCGGCCCCCATTCTGGCGATAAATTTATTCGGGTCTTTATCGTCGAGGTGCTGATTGGTACTCGGCAATTTGTCGATTATATCCAGGTATTCATCTTCCGTCAGAAAATCAAGCTCCTGGATACCGTCTTCTGCTTTGATCCCTGGCTGAACAACTACGTACCGCTCATAGTAAATTATCTGATCAAGCTTCTTGGTTGAAAGCCCCAGCAGATAACCAATTTTATTAGGAAGGCTCCGGAAGTACCAGATATGCGCTACGGGAACCACCAGTTCAATATGGCCCATACGCTCCCGGCGTACCTTCTTCTCGGTCACTTCAACTCCACAGCGGTCACAGATAATGCCTTTGTAGCGAATCCGTTTATACTTTCCGCAATGACATTCCCAGTCTTTTACCGGCCCGAAGATACGCTCGCAGAACAACCCCCCCATTTCGGGTTTGTACGTACGATAGTTGATCGTTTCCGGCTGAGTTACTTCTCCATAGGAACTCTCCAGAATCGACTCGGGCGACGCCAGACTAATCGTCACTCTGGAGAAGTCGCTGTTGAGTTTTTTGTTCTTCTTAAAAGACATACGTTTATGGATTTATTGGGCTAACCACCGAACTATTAAACAATTTGTATGCGACTAACATTCACGGAATCGTTATGAACCGTTACTAAAAAACACTCATTTGAATTTATCTCATCCAACCAGCCCGCATTGAGCCAGAGCTTTACGCCTGGTTTCAGCCAGTTTCCCTTCTTCAGCAGTTGAGAAACAGAGTTTCGTTCCGGTGATGCGACTAACCAATCCCAGGATGCGGTACGTAAATTCCAGGTCACTATATAATTTCCATTAGCGCCCCAGTAACTGGTTGTAACTACATCTGGATTACTCAGGATAATACTTTGATCAGGTAATTGTTGAATTTGCCATCCGTCAATACCCTCTGTTGCTTTATCCTTATTTTGTAAAAACTTACGCTGAATTTGTTTAGCTACGTCAGGAACCTGGTAAATATCTGCTTCAATTATTTTGTGCCAGTAACGCCGGGCAATCTCACTAACCCCGCCTTCCGGGAAATACTGAGACCTGGCTGAGCCAGCCATCCATGTCAATGTAGCCGCGTAATGAGCTTTATTGAAATTCTGGCTTGGCACAAAGTATTCTACAAATGAGAAAACACTCAACAATAGGGCACCAGACAGGCCTACAGCCCACATGAGTTTTTCTGCTGGTTTGCTTTGCCAACACTTAACCAGAATTGTATATGAACAAATAAGCAGCAGAATAGACTGCAGCTTATAGCGACTTACAAATAAGCCCATCAGCGTTGGCGGCCCATTTAACCGAAACAGCGTAGCGGACAAGGTTAAGCAAAACAGAAGGCCAATTAAAGCAGTTAAAAAAACATTACCGGCAGATAAGGGTCCCTTACGAAAAAAAGAGAACACCATATAGGCTGCATACGACCCTGTTATGGCAACTATCAGAAGGCCGGCTATCAGCGCAAAAACTGAGTATTGAAATGGGAAACCAAAGGATTCACTCCCTACAAAGGAATGCGCCAGCGGATTCAGCAAAAAGGAAAAGACGCCACCAATCAGCCCAAAAAATCCCTTAAAATACAAGCTGCTCTCGGCAACCAACTTGTTTACCGAGAACTGGGCTGTCCAGGATGGCTTCTGATAAATAGCGAAAAACACAATCAGCGTTACCACGGTGAAAGCGCTCCATTTGCGTAAGTACTTCCAGTCTCCTTTTAAGAGCAACGCCCCAATTCCGATCAGCAGAAGAGTAGCCGCTCCTGAATTTGCAAACAGCAAAATAAGGCTCAATCCCATAGCCAGCAGTAGCGATCTGGTATCGGAACGATAAGCCAGTAAATAAATAACGGCAATGCTCAATCCAAACATCATAGTATGAT
Source organism: Nibrella viscosa (assembly GCF_039541875.1). Classification (NCBI taxonomy): domain Bacteria; kingdom Pseudomonadati; phylum Bacteroidota; class Cytophagia; order Cytophagales; family Spirosomataceae; genus Nibrella; species Nibrella viscosa. The sequence goes on from NZ_BAABHB010000005.1 coordinate 47,109, forward strand.
TAAAGCATCCCATCATCAGCACAGCCTGGTAATAGTGTAACGAAAACAGCAGCACAACCGGTACAGCAATATGGTAAGCCGCTACTTGCTCTTTCTGATAAAACCGCCAAAGAACAACAGGTATAATCAGTAGCCATAAAGTATGAACCAGCGTAAACAAATAAATGCTAAACGGATGGGTAATGGCCGCAAACCCTATGGTCATTAGCCGCCCCGTCAGAATTATATGCTCCGCATGCGGCTCAAACAGCAGACTCAGCTTCTTACTAAATAGTGGCTCCGCATTGAATCGTACTAACCACTCTAAAAAGTGGAGATCGTCCCAGGTTGGTAAATTTTGAATGGATGCAGATACATACGTATAGAAAGCGAGAACATATAGCCCCAACGACCCAATTAGCAGTCCTGTACTTGTATCTTTTTTTACCAATCTCTGAGTAGCCAGCATCAAGTATCGGTATTCGTCTATAAAATAAACAAGAATATGACCGGGTGGTGATGTGTTCCTCACCACCCGGTACACTCATTGCCTTAATCCATTGTAATCTCCAGGGCAAGACCGCGAAGCTCGTGTACCAGTACGTTAAACGATTCCGGTATGTTCGGCTTCGGCAGGTTCTCGCCTTTTACAATAGCTTCGTAAGCCTTAGCCCGGCCAACAACGTCGTCCGACTTCACCGTCAGAATCTCCTGAAGAATATGTGATGCACCGAAGGCTTCCAGTGCCCATACTTCCATTTCACCGAAGCGCTGACCACCGAACTGCGCCTTACCACCCAGCGGCTGCTGCGTAATGAGCGAGTACGGGCCAATTGAACGGGCATGCATCTTATCATCAACCAGGTGACCCAGTTTCAGCATATAGATGATCCCCACCGTCACCGGCTGGTCAAAACGCTCTCCGGTCAGACCGTTGTATAGGTACGTGCGGCCGTACTCAGGCAGTCCTGCGGCAGCAAGCTCGGCAGACACCTGAGCTTCAGTAGCTCCGTCGAAGATCGGCGTGGCGTACTTGCGGCCTAATTTCTGACCAGCCCAGGCCAATACGGTCTCGTAAATCTGACCCAGGTTCATCCGGGAAGGTACCCCAAGCGGGTTCAAAACGATGTCAACCGGCGTTCCGTCTTCCAGAAACGGCATATCTTCGTCGCGCACGATCCGGGCAACAACGCCTTTGTTACCGTGACGACCAGCCATTTTGTCCCCTACTTTCAACTTGCGCTTCTTGGCGATGTAAACTTTCGCCAGTTTAACGATACCTGCCGGCAGCTCGTCACCTACCTCCAGGGTAAAGCGCTCACGCTTAAAGCGGCCGGTAATCTCGTTCCGGCGCGTATTATAGTTCTTGATCAGCTTAACGATTAACTGGTTTGTGTGATAATCGTCGGTCCAGCCCTCAATCACCAAATCACCCAGCAGGTTCACTTCTTCCGGCACGGAGTAGCTGCTTTCGTCGCGGTACGGGTTTCGATCCGGGAAGAGGTTATCAGTAATGTTCTTACGGTTGAACTTCACGCCTTTACTCATCACCTCATCGCCAAACTTATGCTTGATACCCTGACTGGTTTTCCCTTCCAGCAAGGTAACCAGCTTCTCGACCATCCGATCCCGGAAACCGTTCAGTTCACGACTGTAACGCTTCATGAGGACTTTAATTTCCTCTTTGTGCTTACCCCGGTCTTCCTTTGATGGACGGGAGAACAGTTTAGTGTCAATGACGACCCCTTTCAGCGATGGCGGTGCCTTCTTGGAAGCATCCTTCACATCACCGGCTTTGTCGCCGAAAATGGCACGGAGCAGTTTTTCTTCCGGAGTTGGGTCGCTCTCTCCTTTTGGCGTAATCTTGCCAATCAGAATATCACCTTCCTTCACTTCTGTACCGACCCGTACAATACCGCTTTCGTCCAGGTTGCGAACAGTCTCTTCGCTTACGTTAGGAATTTCAGAAGTCAATTCTTCTTCACCCCGCTTGGTATCGCGAACTTCCAGCTCAAATTCCTCAATATGGATTGATGTGAAAATATCTTCGCGTACCACACGCTCTGAGATTACAATAGCATCCTCAAAGTTATACCCCTGCCAGGGCATAAAAGCCACTTTCATGTTCCGACCAAGGGCCAGTTCGCCTTTCTCAGTCGCATAGCCTTCGCACAGCACCTCACCTTTCTTTACCTTCTGGTTTTTCAGCACGATTGGCTTCAGGTTAATACAGGTATCCTGGTTAGTCCGGCGGAACTTGATCAGGTTATAGGTCTTCAGATCTTCGTCAAAGCTCACGATACGTTGATCTTCTTCCAGATCATAGCGCACCACGATTTTGGTAGAATCAACAAACTCGATAATGCCGTCAGCTTCCGCTATGATCAGGGCGCGTGAGTCGACAGCGACGCGACCTTCCAGCCCGGTTCCGACGATTGGAGCCTGTGGACGAAGCAGCGGTACCGCCTGACGTTGCATGTTTGAACCCATCAGAGCCCGGTTGGCATCATCGTGCTCCAGGAACGGAATCAGCGAAGCCGCCACCGATACAATCTGGTTGGGGGCAATATCCATAAACGACACGTTCGACGGCTCGGCCATCGGGAAGTCTCCCTCAAAACGAGCTTTCAGACGATCGACACTGAAGTTACCCGAGTTATCGACACCCGAGTTGGCCTGAGCGATGTAGTGGGCATCTTCTTCTTCGGCAGTCAGGTACATCACCGGCTTTTCTACCGCTACCTTACCGTTTTCGATAACCCGGTACGGCGTTTCAATAAAGCCCATGCTGTTTACTTTGGCGTAAACGCAGAGTGACGAAATCAGACCGATATTCGGACCTTCCGGCGTTTCGATGGTACACAGACGCCCGTAGTGCGTGTAGTGTACGTCACGAACTTCAAAACCGGCCCGCTCCCGCGACAGACCGCCCGGTCCAAGTGCCGACATCCGACGCTTGTGGGTGATCTCGGCCAGCGGGTTGGTCTGGTCCATAAACTGTGACAACTGGTTGGTACCGAAGAACGAGTTGATAACCGAGGACAGCGTCCGGGCATTGATCAGATCAACCGGCTTGAAATCTTCATTATCCCGCACGTTCATCCGCTCCTTGATAGTTCGGGCCATACGAGCCAGACCCACGCCGAACTGTGCATATAACTGTTCACCTACGGTCCGGACACGGCGGTTGCTGAGGTGGTCGATATCATCGACAACAGCCTTGGAGTTAATCAGACCAATCAGGTACTTCACAATCGACACAATATCTTCTGTGGTCAGTACCTTCGTATCAGCAGCCACTTCCAGGCCTAGTTTTTTATTAATCCGGTAGCGACCTACATCACCCAGGTCATAGCGCTTATCGCTAAAGAAGAGGTTCTGAATGATTTCACGAGCGGTTTGCTCGTCTGGTGCCTCCGTATTCCGGAGTTGGCGGTAGATCTGCTCAACCGCTTCTTTCTCCGAATTAGAGCTATCTTTCTGAAGTGTATTATAAATGATATTGTAGTCAGAGACGTTCATATCTTCCTTGTGCAGGATGATTGACTTCTGACCAGAATCCATAATTACATCAATATCGTCAACTGAGATTACCGAGTCACGCTCCAGCAATACTTCATTCCGGCTGATGGATACTACTTCACCTGTATCTTCATCCACGAAGTCTTCCGTCCAGGTACGTAGCACCCGTGCAGCCAACCGCCGGCCAATAGCCTTCTTCAGGTTAGCCGGGGTAGCCGGAAGCTCTTCCGATAGACCGAACAAGTCCAGGATCTCTTTATCTGAGCCGAAACCAATTGCCCGCAGCAACGTCGTTACCGGAAACTTCTTCTTCCGGTCGATGTATGCGTACATGACGTTATTCACGTCGGTAGAAAATTCAATCCAGGAGCCTTTGAACGGAATGATACGTGCAGAGTATAGCTTAGTACCATTAGTGTGCTTGCTCATGGAGAAGAACACGCCCGGCGACCGGTGCAACTGCGAAACAATTACCCGCTCCGCCCCGTTAATGACGAACGAGCCTTTTTCGGTCATATACGGGATATTTCCTAAAAAGACCTCCTGCTCAATGGTTTCAAAGTCTTCGTTATCCGGGTCGTTACACGACAACCGCAACTTAGCCTTGAGAGGGACGGAATAGGTTAAGCCCCGGTCGATACATTCGTCAACCGAGTATTTAGGAGGATCGACAGAATAATCAATGAACTCCAGTACGAAGTTTTCGCGGGAGTCAGAGATTGGGAAGTTTTCCTGAAACACTTTAAACAGACCTTCCTGTGAACGGTGGTCTGAAGGCGTATCAAGCTGGAAAAAATCTTTAAATGATTTGACTTGAACATCCAGAAAGTCCGGATATTCGATCACTGGCTGAATCGTCGCAAAATTTTTGCGCATATTATTGGTGTTTGCGTTATTAGCCAAAGCTGTCTGCATTTAGTTGAGTGATCGATTAGATGAGCGCGTCCGTACTTGGGCTTTACGGAGAACACAGTTTACAGGAAATAAGTTTATTTCCGGAGCCTCAACAATAAAAGTCTCCAAACAGGAAAAGACCTGGCGAAAGCCAGGCCTACCCTGCTTGGAGCAATGTATCCAGGAGCGATGCTTATTTAACTTCTACTTCAGCACCAGCTTCTTCCAGTTGCTTTCTCAGCGCTTCGGCTTCGTCTTTAGCAACGCCTTCTTTCACCGGCTTCGGAGCGTTGTCAACCAGTTCTTTAGCTTCCTTCAGACCCAGACCAGTCAGGTCTTTCACCAGCTTCACCACAGCCAGTTTAGCTGCGCCGGCGCTTTTCAGGACAACATCGAACGAGGTTTTCTCGGGAGCTGCTGCGGCCGCTTCGCCACCTCCGCCACCACCGGCTACCATTACTGGAGCTGCGGCTGCGGGCTCGATGCCATACTCATCCTTCAGGATAGCTGCCAGTTCATTAACTTCTTTTACCGTCAGGCTTACAAGCTGCTCAGCGAACGCTTTTAAATCTGCCATTTTAGTATTCTTGATTAGGTTGTGATACGATTTGATTAATTATTCTTTGCCGGAAAGGGGCTGTCAAGCAGCTTCTTCACGCTCCGACAGCGTTTTCAATATGCCGGCCAATTTATTGCCACCACTCTGCAGGCCAGAAATAACATTTTTAGCCGGAGATTGCAGCAGACCGATAACGTCGCCAATGAGTTCGTTTTTGCTCTTCAGTGAGATGAGCGTATCGAGCTGATCGGCACCGATAAATAAGCTATAGTCTACAGAAGCACCTTTCAGTTGCAGCTTAGTGTTTACCGTCTTGCGGTATTCCTTAATCAACTGAGCCGGTGCCTTACCTGATTCCGGATGAAACATCACCCCCGAAAAGCCCTTCAGTACGCCATCGTTGAACGAAGCATAGTCGGCGTCCAGAGACTCCAGTGCCTTTTTGATCAGGGTATTCTTAACAACCCGGTATTCGATACCCCGCTCGAAACACATTCTGCGGAGCTTGTTTACCTCATCAACAGACATGCCGCTGGCATCTGTGATATAGAAGTACGGAGTCGTCTGAAACTTCTGACTCAGTTCTTCAATAATGACCGCTTTTTCCTCCCTTGTCATATTATATTCCCGCAACGGTGGCTTTGTCGATGTCTACACTAGGACTCATTGTACTCGACAAATGAATCGACTTCACATACGTACCTTTAGCCGACGACGGCTTCAGGCGCATCAGGGTAGAAATGACTTCCTGAGCGTTTTCTGCCAATTTATCCGGCGTAAACGACACCTTACCGACACTGGTATGGATAATACCAAACTTGTCGACTTTAAAGTCAATCTTACCTGCTTTTACTTCGCGGACAGCTTTACCCACTTCCAGCGTTACGGTACCCGACTTGGGGTTAGGCATCAGACCACGCGGACCCAAAATACGACCCAGTTTACCAACTTTGGCCATAACGTTCGGCATCGTGATGATGACGTCAACGTCGGTCCAGCCTTGTTCGATTTTCTGAATATAGTCGTCAAGTCCTACGTAATCGGCCCCGGCTTCTTTTGCTTCAGCTTCTTTGTCCGGCGTACACAGCACCAGTACCCGTACCTGCTTACCGGTACCATGCGGCAGTGTGGCGACCCCACGGACCATCTGGTCCGCTTTGCGGGGATCAACGCCCAGCCGGACATCGATATCTACGGAGGCATCGAATTTGGTGTACGAAATCTCTTTCAGGATTTCGGCCGCCTGCTGCAGCGAGTACTCCTTCGCTGCATCAAATTTCGATTGAGCTTCCTTTTGTTTCTTAGTTAACTTTGCCATTTGTCTTTAATGCTATCGGCAAGCCGCTTATTGGTTATCCCAGGGTGCTGCGCCAGTCACCGTTATACCCATACTCCGGGCCGTTCCGGCCACCATCTTCATTGCCGACTCAACCGTGAAAGCGTTCAGATCCGGCATTTTCGTTTCTGCGATAGTGCGAACCTGATCCCACGTTACTGAGCCAACTTTGTTGCGGTTTGGCTGCGCTGAACCACCTTTCAGCTTAGCCGCTTCCATCAGCATAATCGGTGCAGGAGGTGTTTTAATTACAAAATCAAAAGACTTATCTTTATAATATGTAATCAGCACCGGCAGTACCATGCCCATTTTTTCCTGCGTACGTCCGTTAAACTGCTTGCAGAATTCCATGATATTCAAACCCTTGGAACCCAGCGCCGGACCGATCGGAGGAGACGGGTTAGCCTGTCCGCCTTTCACCTGCAACTTTACGTAGCCAGCTACTTCTTTTGCCATTGTTTTCCTTTGTTGCTTCAGCCTAACCAGTCACTGCGTCTTCAATGGGAAGCAAAAACAACAGGACCTCTCAGCCAAATGTGCATCAACTCTCTTTTTCTACTTGTGCGTAACTCAGCTCTACCGGTGTATTCCGGCCAAATATTTTAACAACGACGTTCAGTTTCTTCCGTTCGTCGAATACTTCTTCAACGGTGCCGATAAATCCGCTGAACGGACCATCAACCACTTTGACAGACTCACCTTTCAGGTAAGATAATGTTGGCGAAGCCGCTTCCTGCGTTTCTTCGTTTACCTTACCTAGAATCCGATTCACCTCGGCCTGACGGAGCGGGACCGGTATTTTGGAGTTGCCACTGGTGTTACCCAGAAAGCCCAAAACGCCCGGCATACTGGTAATCAGGTGCAGCGCTTCGCCATTAGACAAATCAGCCGAGACGAGGATGTATCCGGGAAAAAATGTCTTTTCCCGCACGCGCTTCTTACCATTACGCATTTCGTACACCTTTTCCGACGGAATAAGCACCTGCGGAATTACTTCGCCTAAGCCCTGTCTAATGATCTCGTTGTCCAGGTAGGATTTAATTTTCTTCTCCTGCCCGGCAACTGCCCGAATCACGTACCAGTTTATACCACTGCTCATCGCTACTTGCTAAAACTCCCCCTATCAGAATGACTGATAAAAGGCGTTTAATCCGTTTTCAAATAAATAATCAATTAACCCGACTAAAAGCGCAAAAATCAACGATGCTACCAGTACCAGCGTAGAGCTTGACTGTAGATCTGTGAATTTAGGCCAAGTCACGTTATGCTGAACTTCCTCCCAGGAGTGCTTCAGAAACGAGGTTACCTTGTCCATGTGTTAAGGAGATTGGCACGGGTGGAGAGATTCGAACTCCCATCAACGGTTTTGGAGACCGCTATTCTACCCTTGAACTACACCCGTATATACGATTTTTTGATAGTAGACGCAGGACATTAGACCCGTAATAACATTAACTCTTTAGTCTAATGTCCTGCGCCCAGTATCCAATCTTCCGATTTCGGACTGCAAAGATACGCAATATTCAGAAAAAACAAATGCATTCCCCGAGAGAAATGCATTTGTTTTCAGCTAATTACTTAGTCAAGAATCTCCGTTACCTGACCGGCACCTACGGTACGGCCACCTTCACGAATAGCAAACCGAAGACCTTTTTCCATCGCGATTTTGTTGATCAGCGTCACTTCAATCGTGATGTTATCGCCCGGCATAACCATTTCTACGTTGGCCGGCAGCGTGATTTCACCCGTTACGTCTGTGGTACGGAAGTAAAACTGCGGACGGTATTTGTTGAAGAACGGCGTATGACGGCCACCTTCTTCCTTCGACAGTACGTATACCTCAGCCTTGAATTTGGCGTGCGGAGTTACCGAGCCTGGCTTACAGATTACCATACCCCGACGAATGTCGGTTTTTTCAATACCACGGAGCAGCAAACCCACGTTGTCACCGGCTTCGCCACGGTCCAGAATCTTCCGGAACATTTCAACACCTGTTACAACTGACTTCAGGTTTTCTGCACCCATACCCAGAATTTCTACCGGGTCACCTGAGTTGATAACACCACGCTCAATACGGCCGGTAGCAACCGTACCACGACCGGTGATTGAGAACACGTCTTCAACCGGCATCAGGAACGGCAGATCGGTCTGACGAGGAGGCAGCGGAATAAAGCTGTCAACCGCATCCATCAGCTCTTCAATCGTTGATACCCACTTAGAGTCACCATTCAGACCACCCAGGGCAGAACCCTGAATAACCGGGATGTTGTCGCCGTCGAAATCGTAGAAGCTCAGCAGTTCGCGAATTTCCATTTCTACCAGTTCCAACAGTTCCGGATCGTCTACCATGTCGACTTTGTTCATGAAGACAACCAGCTGAGGTACACCTACCTGACGAGCGAGCAGGATGTGCTCCCGAGTTTGGGGCATCGGACCGTCAGTAGCGGCAACTACCAGGATAGCACCGTCCATCTGAGCCGCACCCGTAACCATGTTCTTCACATAGTCGGCGTGACCAGGGCAGTCAACGTGTGCATAGTGACGGTTAGCTGTCTGATATTCTACGTGAGAGGTATTGATGGTAATACCACGCTCTTTTTCTTCAGGGGCGTTGTCAATAGAAGAGAAGTCTCTTTTCTCGGCCAGACCCTTTTCGGCCAGCACTTTTGTAATGGCAGCCGTCAACGTCGTTTTACCGTGGTCAACGTGACCGATCGTACCGATGTTTACGTGCGGTTTTGAACGGTCAAAAGTTTCTTTTGCCATGTTTAAAAAACGCTTAAGTGAACTGTAATTGGTTTTTGGATGAATTTGCCTATTATGAAGAAAGTGCCCATAGGGACACTTATCTGTAAAGCCGGGTCACCCTGGACATCCTTATCAGTTTGACGGCTTGGAGCCTTCTATCGGATTTGAACCGACGACCTCTTCCTTACCAAGGAAGTGCTCTACCACTGAGCTAAGAAGGCTTGTTTGTAATGCATAACGAACAATGCAGAATGAACATGATTACCCCACTATTCATTGTACATTATTCTATTTGCTCCGAGCGGGAGACGAGTCTCGAAGTGGACCGCCACCCTGGCCGCAACCTGCAGCTTGGAAGGCTGCCGCTATGGCCTTACTCTTGAGCGGGAGACGAGTCTCGAACCCGCGACCTGCAGCTTGGAAGGCTGCCGCTCTACCAACTGAGCTACTCCCGCTTCTTAGTCGGCAGTTGACAGTATTCAGTGTGCAGAAAATTGCTTACTGAGAACTGCCTACTGAAGACTTTGGTGGGGAGTGGAGGATTCGAACCTCCGAAGGCATACGCCAGCAGATTTACAGTCTGATCCATTTGGCCACTCTGGAAACTCCCCGAAAAATTAACCTGTTAAAGAACGCTTTTGGGCTGCCCGCCCGTTTGGAGTTGCAAAATTACACGGTTTTGGCTTCTTGTCAACATCTATCCTAAAATTATTTCCTGACCTGTTATCAAAAAGAGACCGCTCCTCTGCCTGGAGCGGTCTCACATTACTAAAGTTATTCCTTTTTAAAGGCCTATGCCAAAACTAATAGCTCTGACATCTGGACCATAGCCAGGTCTGAACAAAGGATTTAAGTCGTACTTTACAAAAAAGTTGGTTTTAGCGATTCCTAAATGAGCGATAAGGCCGTACCGAAAGTTGTTCAGGTAAAAGTTTGAGTGGTTGCGCTCTTTATTGTTGTTCAGTTCTTTTATCTTGGTGTAGCTGTCGATTCGGTAGCCGCCGTATACCCCGGCACCCAGATGAAAGAGTTTGCGACCACTTGAGCTGTAAAACGTCACGCGTGGCACAAATGGTATGTTAATGGTTGTCACTGTTAATTTGCTTTTCTTCAGGTCCCGGCCCGCATCCACAAAGGCTACACCGGTAGGCGTTTTTACTGCAATATTGTCCTGTTCAAACATAAAGTTATTCCAGGAGACTTCCAGTGCATAGTACAACCGGAGTGAAGCCGTTTTTCCCCGCACAACAGTCGGCATCTGCCCTACACCCAGGCTGACATACCGGGAGCCAATTGGTCGTAGTTCATAGGCTTCGGACGAGTAGGCAGGACTCGATGTTTTCTGGATTAGGCCGTTCAACCCAATCCCAACTCCTTCAATATTCAGATTCCAGTTTGCCCGCCGGCGACGTTCCTGATTTCGTCGGTATTCTCTGTCCGCATCAGTGCCATCTTTGCTCTCGTCTTTCCGTTCAACTTTACTCTGTTTGTCGCGATCTTTTACAGTAACCGTTACTTTGCCGTCTTTGCGGGTTATAACAATTACAGTATCCCGTAAATAGCGTTGTGTGCTCTTTTCGTCGATTACCAGGTATTTCTCACGACTGTCGGTGCTGTCCATCATCAGCCCCATTTCAGAAATGAGCTTATTGATGTCGTAATTGGAGAGCTGACGAATACCATTCTTATCATCAGAGTGGATGACCAGACGGGTCTTGTTACCGAACAGGATGACTAATGAGTCGGCCGGAGTAGCTATAGCAGCGGCTGCCCATCGGCTCATCAAAAGTAATAAGGCGGTGGTGAGAATATATTTCATGTTCTTATTTTTCTGCGTTTTTCTTAAAGGTGTTAGACCGTATATTCTCATACGAGTCAGCAATTTTCTCCCGACTTTCGTCCACAGTTTTAGTGGCTTTAGCCAGTAGGGCGCCCGGCTGTACACCTACCTCCTGCCAGTCGATAGGCTCACCTTCCCGAAGGTTATTTAACTGGTGGAGAATACGACTTACTTTGGTCCGTTTCTTTTTACCTGTTTGCTCTGCAAGACTTATTTGTGGCTCTGGCTCTTTAGCCGCCGGGCTAAGCATCTTCTGCGGGGGAACAAGCTGAACCACCAGCGTTTTTTCCTCAGCCGTGGGCGGTGCAGGGCTTACCTCCTGAGAAGGCACGGGAGTGACCTTAGCAATAACTACTGGTTCCGATTCGGTTGTACCTGACGTATTATCCGGTTGTGTTACCTCCTGTTTCCCTATTTCCACCGGCGCTTTTGGCAAATTTGGTGAAGCATGAGCTATATTCGCTGCCTTTTTATCCACTTTGGATTCTACAGAGGCAATAGCCGTTTCACCTGTATCTCGGCTTTCTGATTTTTGAGGTTTCTCTTTCGGCAGCGATTGTTCTGTTCGAAGTTGCGGTTTGGCCTCTCGGTTGGCAATTGCCGGCTTCTGTGCAGTATCTACATTAGTTTGCCAAACCCAGTAGCCGGCCAAGCCAATCAGCAGCAGGCAGGCTGCGGCTGAGGCATACCACCAGACAGCAACGGGGCGCATCTGCGTTCCCTGTCGCGCCTGAAGTCGTGCCCAGGCATCAGCGTTGGGTTTTAAGGATGCCTCTTCCAGTTTGCGGCCAAACAATTCATCTATGGGATGCTTTTGCATAATGGCTGTTGTTTACACGTATCTGTTCCTCTAGTTTCTTTAAATTTTGCTGGAGTAAGGCCCTTGCCCGGTGTAACTGGGACTTCGACGTACTTTCGGTTATGCCCAGCATCTCGGCTATCTCGGCATGGGTATATCCTTCAATGGCGTACAGGTTGAATACAGTTCGATAGCCATCGGGTAGCTGGCTAACCAGTCGCAGCAACTCCCCGGCGTTCAAAGCGTCATCGGCCCATTGGTAATCCGGCTCCTCGGCTACATCATCTATCGATATTTCCTGCCGCCAGGCTTTAGTCCGGCGCAGATACATCAGCGATTCGGTAACCATGATTCGCCGTATCCAGCCTTCCAGACTACCATCTTCCCGAAACTGCTGGATTTTCTCGAACACCCGCATGAAACCATCAATCATTACCTCCTCCGCATCAGCCCGGTTTGCCACGTAGCGGGTGCAAACGGCGAGCATCCGGGCTGCGTATTTTTCGTACACAACTTTCTGCGCCCGGCTTTCGCCCCGCTGAAGTGCCTTGACGAACTGACTTTCGGTTGTAAAGAATGGTAGAATTCGCATCATGCCTGCGTGCTAATCATCTACAAGATGATACAAGGTACTGCTGAGGTTGCACGGCTACCTAAAATTTTTGATAAATAATGAAGGTAACAAAAATAGGGGCCCTAAGGCCCCCTTCTATTTAACTTTTGTAAAGCTCCGATTCTACACACTTATGAGAGTGCCCGTTTCACCCTACTCATAACAGCAAGGCGCTGTTCGTGTTCTTTCCTGCTATTTCTGTACCATAAATAGGCAATGGCGGCCACCATCAGATAAGGTACGGCCAACAGATACAGAATACCTGTATTAAGGTTTGAGGCCACAACGCTACGACCGTTACTGACCGTACTCTCCACTGAGCCGCGACACATCGCGCACTGCGCCATCAGTTCCGGTGCTATTAACACTAATACGGCAACGGCTGCTACTAGTTTCCAACCCTTCATACCTGTTTTGATTAATGAGTGTAATACGGTGCAATCATCAGGTAAACAACTACGCCGGTGATGCTCACATACAACCAGATTGGGTACGCCCATTTCACCACCCGCCGGTGCTGTGCGTACTGCCCCGACAACGCATAATACAACGCCCGCAGTACAAACCAAACAACTACCACCGACAAGACAATGTGCGAAATCAGCAGGAAGTAATACACCGGCCGTATCCATCCTTCACCTCCGAAAGCTGTCGACTCGTTCGAGAGGTGGTAGAGTACATAACTAACCAGGAAAACCGACCCCAGTACAAAGGCCATAAGCATAGTTAGACGGTGGGCGGCAATGTTCTTTTGCCGAATAAAATACAATCCGGCCATTAACAGAATAGCAGTCAGTGAATTGATAATGCCGTTCAGATGGGGCAGGTAGGTAGTCCAGCTACCCAAATCAACCTTCTGACGGATACCTAACAGGACGGCTACCGCAACCGGAATGGCAACCGCCAAAATGTTGATAAGTTGATTTGCTTTTTTCTGTTTGCTAATTAAAACAGTTTCCATAGGTGGGTTACTGAGTTTTGTACATGTCCAGTAAAACGCGGATTTCAAGTATCAGCCGGTCTACATCTTCGGGATCTGTTCCGTCGTAAAACCCTCTGATATACCCTTCCTTGTCTACCAATACCAACTTCTCGCTATGGATAAAAGTTTCGTCGGGCTTACCATAACTAACTCCGTGATCGACAACGGGTAAAAAGTACCCTCGCTGCGCCATATTATAAATTTGCGCTTTGTCGCCTGTGAGGAAATACCACTTTCCCGGAATCGCTTCATACTTGCGGGCATAGGCCTGCAGCTTCTCCGGGCTATCGTGCTCCGGGTCTACCGAAAATGACAAAAAGACCAGATCCGGATTATCGCGAAAAATATCCTGAACACGGGTAAGCTGCGACGAAAGCTTTGGGCAAATGGTACCGCAACGGGTAAAGAAAAAATCGGCAACGTGAATCTTACCTTTGGTAACAGATTGATCAACCGCTTTGTCGTTTTGGTCTGTGAGCCGAAAGCCGGGGACTGTATGAAAGACAGTATCTATCACGTTTTCCCCTTTCAAATTAACTTGCTTCCGCATTAGCGGCTCGCCTGTTGTAGAATCAATACGGGGAATGTATTTGGGCAGAGTAAAGTGGTTACGCCCAAAAAGCTTCAAAAAAATAAACAGTAAAGCCGGGACCAGCAGTACAAGCAGCAGCGTCCCGGCTTTCCACGATTTAAACATAATTACCTAAGTCCAAAAATACTGCCGCCTTCGACCAGCAAGGCTACAAGGAGCCAAACAACAAACAAACAAGGCAACAAAATTGACCAAATTAAACTTTTAACCTCGTGCTTCAGGTGCATGAATTCACCCACAATGTAGAATGCCTTTACAATCGTCATCCCACAGAAGATTGCTATACGCAACGTTCCGGCAGGCATTGTAAACGCAATGAGGAACTCTAGTGCTGTGATTCCAGCCAGGATCCAGAACGTACGCCAGATAATAGCGGTTTGCGGTGGATTTACATCTGTTCCGCTATGATTGTCAAATTCAGGGTTATGATGACCAGCCATAAAATGTTATGCTTCTGAGCTTATACCAGATAAAAGAACGTAAAGACGAATACCCAAACCAGATCGACAAAGTGCCAGTACAGACCTACTTTTTCAACCATTTCATAGTGGCCCCGGCGATCATACAGGCCGGTAGCTGTACGGTAAAAAATCAGGATGTTCAGTACAACACCACTAAGAACGTGGGTGCCGTGGAAACCTGTAATAAAAAAGAACAGGTCGGCAAAGGCCGGCGGACCATACTGGTTTTCGATCAGATTAGCTCCAAAAATGGTGCGCTGTATCCACTCACCACTTACCAGTTCGCGAACAACTGTTCCCTTATCTGTACCGTGAATAAAGTGCGACCACTCCCAAGCCTGGCTACCCAAAAAGGTAAGACCACCCAGAATTGTCCACAGCATATATTTTTCTACATCCGCCCGATCCCGACGATGGCCGGCCTCAACCGCCAAAACCATAGTTACACTACTAAAGATAAGGATGAAGGTCATTAAGCCCACAAAAACGAGCGGCAATTCAACTCCATGGAAAAAAGGCACGGAATTGTACACTTTTTCAGGGATAGGCCAGTACAGGTTAGAAAACTGGAAGATTTCGCCGTGAATGGCCGGGTCCCAGGCCGGATAACTAAATCGGATTAAGCCATAGGTAACAAGCAGGGCCGAGAAGGTGAACGTATCCGAGATGAGAAAAAACCACATCATCAGCTTGCCGTAGCTGGCGTTCATCGGCTCAACACCGCCCATCCAGGTCTTTTTGTCGAATGTCGTTGTTGCGTCAGTCGTTGCAGTAGCCGCCATGCGTCAGAGTCTAATTATCAATGAAAGTAAACTAAGAAGAAAAATAAATACAACCACAGAATATCCAGAAAATGCCAATAAGCTGCACAAATCTCGATCTGCTCCAGGCTTTTGGCATGAACTTTTAGCCGAAACGTAGCCCTAAGGGCAAACAGCAGCACCAAAAGTCCCGTGATCAAGTGAAAGGCGTGAAGACCCGTAAATACATACATAAACGAGCCGGCCGGGTTACCCACAAAATACACATCCTGAGCAACCAGGCTTTTCCAACCTTCAAATTGCATCACCAAAAAGGCAATTCCGAATGCAAAAGTAACAGATATTGCTATTTTCAGGCTGGTAAAGTTATCTTTTTTTGCAGCCAGAAGTGCCCAATGCATAGTCAGACTACTAATGACCAAAACAACAGTGCTATAGCTGAATACAGCCGGTATGTCATACTCAAGCCAGTTACCCTCTGCCCGCCGGACCAGATAAGCACTGGTCATAGCGGCAAATAGCATAATGATGCTGACAATGAACAACCACAGGATAAACTTACGTGGATTCATTGAAAGCGTCTCTTCCGGCTCTTCCTGTACCCACTTCACGCTTTCTATTTCTTCTTTCATACGTTATATTTTGTCTAAAACGTAAGCTATTTGAACAACTGGCAAATAAATAAAGGAGCCGAACATTAATAGCCGCGCGGCTTTATCACTGCCGTTTTTTACCAATCTGTAATTCAGGTATAGGAAGAGTATGCCGAAAATGGTAGCTATCCAGGCTGCCGTAAGCCCCGTCAAACCTAATTGAGTGGGTAAAATACTCAGCGGTAGCAATACCATAGTAAACAGCATTACCAAGAGTGCAGTTTCGAATGATTTGGTACGATTCAACGGCAATAACCGGAATCCAGCTTTTTTATAATCATCATCCAGCACCCAGGCTATAGCCCAGAAGTGAGGGAACTGCCACACAAATTGAACCGCAAAAATAACCAATGCCTCCAGGTTAATTATTCCACTGGAAGCTACCCAGCCAATTAGGGGGGGTAGCGCTCCGGGAATGGCACCAACAAATACAGCAACAGGCCCTACCCGCTTCAGGGGTGTGTATACGTAGCCGTACAGGAAAAAAGAAAGAAACGAAAGAGCAGCCGCCAGCGGATTGTAAAATATAGTTTGAATGGTAAGCCCAAAAAACAATAAAGCCGCTATAAAAATCTGAGCATTTCGTTTACTTAACCGCCCTGATGGTAGTGGACGAGTGCCTGTTCGCTTCATCAGCTTATCCAACTCCACCTCCAGCACCTGATTCGTTGCATTGGCTGCTCCGGTAATCAGCAGTCCGCTAAGCGTAAATAGCAAAACCTTGCCAAAATCATATGGTTGTTTAGCAGCTAATAGGTACCCGATAGCCCCCGAAAAGCCGACAATGACTGAAAGCCGAAGCTTTAGCAGTTCAACATAAGCCTTTAACTGAGCTCTCCACCGTATCTGCGACGATTCAACTTGCTCCTCTACCATAATCATAACCTAAACCGCTTCTCCAGATTTTACCCCTGCATACCGTCTCGCAGGGAACAGGTACTCTTTATTCAGTAACAATAGAAGCACAAATTGGATTCCCAACGCCACTATTGCCAGGGTAAGATGCACCGGTTGTAAAAAGGTAGGTATAGCGAAGTACGCCATAATGGCCCCCGTGATGATTTCAACTCCGAGCAGAACAATTACCCAATTAGCCAGCAAAGCGATTACACCGGTATTAGTCTTCTGCGTCTTGAACTTGATTAACCAGTAGAGCTGGGCACCGAACACCAGGAGCGAGAATGACCGGTGAATATAAAAGCTCAGGCCCAGGTTCTCAACCCAAAGCTGTCGGGCCTGCTCACCAATTTGACCACCAATATGGTCAACGGCTTCACGAACCTGAGTTCCCAGTAATACCTGGGCCAACAACAGCAAAGTACTAATAGCCAGCCAGCGATTCAGGTTAGCCTTGTTTTGAATCGTAGCAATTTGAACATGCGCAGCATACGTTCTGGCGGTGACATACAGCAGCATACCAACGATGACAATGGCCAGCAGCATATGAAGTGTGATTATCCAGGGCGTAAGCACACTCGAAACCACCACAGCCCCAAGCCACCCCTGAACACCTACTAGTATAAAAGCCAGAAAGCTAAGAGCAGTTACCGGAAAATCGTGTTTACGATACCGTAAAGAAGCCAGAAAAGTAAGAAAGATAAAAAACCCAGTAAACACGCCAAGCAGGCGGTTCAGATACTCCGTCCAGGTTTTCACCACATTGAACGATGTGTTGGCGTATCCCCGATGGCTGTAAATCTCCTGATAATTAGGGGGTAATTGGGATACGTCGGTGGGCGGCACCCATTGGCCGAAGCATTTCGGCCAGTCCGGACAGCCCATTCCGGAACCGGTGCTTCTGACTATTCCTCCTACCAGAATCAGTAGGTAAATTACAACAACAGTCAGCAGCGCCAGTCTCCGGAACAGACGGTCACTTGTATTAGTGAGGTTGTTTGAATTGATCATTGAAGTTTTGGGCCTCAATCTCTTTCTCCAAAGCAATCAACTCGTTCTCATGCGGAAGGTTGGATTCAGGAGTCTGAGAGTACGGCACGTTCTGAGGAATAAAGTCCTCTTTGGCACCCGGCTTACTATAGTCATACGGCCAGCGGTATACCGCCGGAATCTCGCCCGGCCAGTTACCGTGACCCGGATTAATCGGCGCAGTCCACTCCAGCGTATTAGCTTTCCAGGGGTTCTGTGGTGACCGGCGGCCTCTGAACATGCTATAAATAAAATTGAACAGGAACAGGAACTGCGCGCTAAAGGTAATAATAGCCGCAATGGTCACAAAGCTGTTCAAGTCGCTAAAGACATTTTTCGTAAACTCATAGCTGGTAAATGCATAATACCGGCGGGGGAAACCTGCAATACCAATATAATGCATTGGGAAGAACACCATGTAGATACCAATAAACGTAAACCAGAAGTGAATATATCCCAGTTTCTCGTTCATCATCCGACCAAACATCTTCGGAAACCACTGGTATACACCAGCCAGCAGACCGAACGCCGACGACGCACCCATCACCAGGTGAAAGTGCGCCACTACAAAATAGGTATCGTGTAGTTGAATATCCAGCGCACTATTACCCAATATGATACCCGTTACACCACCTGAAATAAAGAACGATACCAAACCAATAGAGAACAGCATAGCCGGGGTGAACCGCAGATTACCTCTCCATAGGGTAGTGATGTAATTGAAGGCTTTTACTGCAGAAGGAACTGCAATAATTAGCGTCAGGAACATGAATATAGAGCCCAGGAATGGGTTCATACCCGTTACAAACATGTGGTGCGCCCACACAATAAACGCCAAAAACGCAATACCTAACATTGAGGCTATCATGGCACGATAGCCGAAGATTGGCTTACGTGAGTTAACCGCAATAATCTCTGAGGTAATACCCAGAGCCGGCAGCATCACAATATATACTTCCGGGTGACCCAGGAACCAAAAAAGGTGCTGGAACAGAATCGGGCTACCACCTACGTTTGGTAGCGCTTCGCCGTTGATAAAAATTTCTGACAGATAAAAGCTCGTTCCAAAGCTCCGGTCAAAAATTAACAACAAAGCGGCCGATAATAAAACCGGAAATGAAATTAAACCCAGAACAGCCGTCAGGAAAAACGCCCATATTGTAAGAGGAAGTTTGCTGAACGACATACCACGGGTTCTCAGGTTAATTACCGTAGTGATATAGTTGATACCACCCAACAACTGAGATACGATAAACAGAGCCATACTCACCAGCCATAGCGTCATACCCAGTTCTGAGCCTTTGTGGGCCTGCGGCAACGCACTCAACGGTGGGTACACTACCCAGCCACCGGCAGCCGGTCCTGATTCCAGGAATAGGGAAGCAAACATGATTACACTGGCTAAGAAGAAGAACCAGTATGAAAGCATATTCAGGAAGCCGGAAGCCATATCGCGGGCCCCCACCTGTAGGGGAATCAGGAAGTTACTAAAGGTACCACTCAAACCGGCAGTCAGAACAAAGAATACCATGATGGTGCCGTGCATTGTCACCAGAGCCAGGTAGAAATCAGGATCTAGATTACCGCTCTCATTCAGATAATGACCCAGGATAGGCCGAAGGAACTCAAGCTTAATTCCCGGAAAGCCAAGCTGAAGCCGGAATATAACGGAAAAGCTAATTCCAATTACGGCCCAGAATATTCCGGAAATCAGGTACTGCTTAGCAATTGTTTTGTGGTCTTCCGAGAAAATATACTTTCTCCAGAAACTCTGCGGCTCGTGATGTTCATGTTCTTCGACATGGACTGAGCTCGTCAGATTAGTCTCTACAGTTGCCATATTATGTTACGTTTATCAGTTCAGATTAATGTAAAGAGGCACTTGCGGCAGCCCCACCACCTTCTACCATTGTTGCGGCTGTTGTATTCTCAGCAGGAGCCGCTTCCGGCAAATATTTAGCTGCTTTTCCTTTCAGATTATCCGGTATACGGGATGCATACTCGGGGAATGTGGTCAGCAGAGGCTTCTGTTCTGAAACCCACTTATTGTAAGAATCTTCATCCTCAACAATTAACCGGATGCGCATAGAAAAGTGGCCCCGACCACAAACCTCAGTGCAGGCTATCTCATACGTAAAATCCTGGTTGTTAAGCAGATTCCGCATTTCATCCGTTGTTTTATCGGCAACGAACCAGAAGCGGGTCGGCATACCCGGAACCGCATCCATCTTCACCCGCATGTGGGGGATAAATACGCTGTGGAGTACATCACGAGCCCGAATTTTCAACAGAATGGGTTTGTTCACCGGAATGTGCAATTCTGTAGTCGATGTGAAATCATCGAAAGTAGCTGCATCTGAGAAGTCCAATCCTAACTCGTTGTTATTGTCAATCAACTTATAGTTAAAGGCCCCCAGCTTATTATCGTCGGCACCTGGATAGTGAATGATCCAGTTAAACTGCTTGCCCACTATTTCATACATCATTGAATCAGCCGGTGCTTCCGACATAATGTCGCGCCAGGCTCTCCAGCCGGTGAATACGAGCAACGCCATTACCACCGCCGGAATTACCGTCCAGATCAACTCCAATTTGTGGTTTTCCGGGTAGTAAGTAGCCCGCTTGCCTTCCCGGTACTGGTATTTCCAGGCGAAGTAGAAGAGCAATGCGTTTGTGATCACAAACGCAGCCGTGACAATGGCCATCGATAGCCAGAACAGACCATCTACCCGACGCCCGTGTGGTGAAGATGCTTCAGGCAAGAAATATTGCTGAGCATGTAGAAAAGACCAGACAATACCAATTATTCCTGTAACAAGGAACACAATGAACATAGCCCCGTTGATACGGTTGCTAAAGAGATCAACACGACTACCAGTGTCTTCCACAGCAGGAGTCGCTCCATTTACCCCTCTGAGTACTTTGGACAGTCTCGCAATGACGAGGATAGTCAGTACAAGAAAAACAAGTGATAATAAACCAACAATATAAACCATAATGCTACTTGATTAACAACCGGGATTAAATATCGTGGTGTACCGTTTCCTCCAGCATAGGGTGGTTTACCGGTACCAGATTCGCTTTAGTCAACTGGTTTGCTACCGACCAGATAAAGGCACAGGCAAAGAGCAGAATCATACCAAATTCCAGAGGGCCAAAACCACCGTGTTCACCTACTGTACCAGGCATGATATTGTTGTAAAAATCAAAGTAGTGACCAATGATTACGCCCCAGCAGGCAATCTTGAGGAAGATGTGCGTACGCTTTGCGTCTCTTGTCATTAGAACAAGGAATGGAAAGGCAAAGTTTAAGAAAACATTGATAAAAAATGGAATCTTATAGATGCCACCAAAGCCGCTAAACCGCTCCTCATAATAGATAATCTCTTCGGGCAGGTTGGCATAGTAAATCAGCATGAATTGGGCAAACCAGACATACGTCCAGAAGATACTGAATGCAAAAACAAACTTGCCCAAATCGTGCAGATGACTTGCGTTCACGGCTTGCAGGTAACCCCGCTCTTTCAGGGTAACAACCGTAAGGGTAATAACGGCCAGACCCGCTACATGCCAGCTTGCCAGTGTATACCAGCCAAACATCGTACTGAACCAGTGAGTATCAATTGACATCACAAAATCCCAGGCCGATGTTGATGACGTTACGGCAAATACCACCAGAAAAATGGTTCCGTACCGAATGCTTTTGTTATACTGATCCAAACCGCCCAGTTCATCTTCCTGTAATGACTGCTTACGCAGCATAAACCAGAGACCATACCACAGGGCAAAATACAGCACCATCCGTATCAGAAAAAATGGCGTATTCAGGTATCCTCGTTTACCATCAATAATTGGATCAAAAAGCTCATTGGCCGGATCATAGAGTTCTCCATGCGTCCAATGAAATAAGTCATGACCAGCAACCAAAAAGGTAATGAGCATAATAATACCCGTGAACGGCAAAAAAGCAGGCATTGCTTCAGGAATTCGCTTAAAGGCTACATGCCAGCCAGCTTGAGCCAGATAGGTATAGGAAAGAAAAAACATGCCTACAACCGCTAATCCGGTAAAATATACACTATTGAGCCAAATGTTAGCCCATAGACGAGTTGTCCAGTGGAACTCGTGTGGCCCACTTATTCCTCTTGCTGCTTCAGCAGCTTCAGGAGCTATTTCGTGCGTATCATGACCTCCAATACCGGAGGCCAGTAAAAACGCGCCTAAACCTATCAGAACTAAACCCGCTATGCCTCCGATGAGCAGACGGCGTTTGGTTTCCGAAGTAAACTCGTATTGTTCCTCTACGGATGGTGCTGCGTGAACCGATGCCATTAGTTAAGTTTATCAGTTATCTCAAATCTATATAGCAGAAATTACCCTCCCTGCTGAAGCTTATGAACATAATGAACGATTTTCCAGCGTTCCTCGGGTGTCATTTGGGAGCCATGCGGCCACATACGACCCTTACCGTGGGTGATGACATGATAGATATGACCATCATTCATGGTAGCGTAGTCGCCAACCGAATAGTTAGGTACACCTTTATATACCTGACCAACCAGACCATCCCCTTTACCGGCTTCACCATGACAATGCGTACAATACCGGCTGTACAGAATCTTTCCTTCTTCCAGTGTCTTATCGTTTAGCGGAATAGGGTTTCTCAGAACCTGTTCAGCAATGGCAATGCTGTCTTTAGGAATGTTATAGATCATCAGATCTCTCACTGCACTATCGCCTGTACCAAAAATGGTATGATAGTTGGGACGCGCTACCGTACCTCGGGCAGGTATGCGCATATTCAAACCGTTAGGATTAATCTTATTGGGTTCAAGCTGCTTGTAAGGCTCATACCCAACCGGATCATACATATTAGGAGCATATTCCATACCGGTATTGTCATGGCTACTCGTACAGGAAAGACCCATTACGGTAACCACGGCAAAGACCAAAGCAGGAATTGTATGTCTTATGCGAATCATTTGAAACCTGGTTTAAAACTGCTTAACGTTTACTTCTGCGGCCCCTGACTGTTTCAGGATATTCTCTATATCTCCTTCAGCCAGCTTGTTTTTGCTCAGGTCGATAGCCATAGCAAATTTGTTATCTGTTGTCCGGAGGTCGAACATCAGCGGCTTAACCGTTGGACCCAGGCCATTTGAGATGATGAACGTACCAACCATCCCTAAGGCACAAAGAAGAACCGTCAACTCAAAAATGATAGGAATGTAAACCGGGAACGAGTAAGGGTCTTTACCCCCTACTATCATTGGCCAGTCGAACCGTTCTGTATAAGCAGTAAGCAGGAGAGCGGTAATTGTACCTGAGAGGGCAAAAAGAAATGCTGCGATTCCCAACCGAGTGCGTGGGTGGCCAAGTACTACATCCAGCCCGTGGATTGGGAAAGGCGTATACACTTCGTGAATGCGTACTCCCGCTTCCTTAACCTTAACTACTGCTTTTAGGACTACATCGTCGTCATCATAGATGCCGACCAGAAATTTACCGTTACCGTTTGTGTAAGCCATAATGACTTTATATCAGCGTATTTATTTATTCGACATCTTTGTTGAACGTCGGGTTCGTAACTCGTTCGCCCTTTGCCACACCGGAAACCGACTTGGGCAGTCGCTCCGACGAAGATTTAATAATTGCTTTAACTTCGGCCATGTTTACTACCGGCAGGAACTTAGCGAACAGCAAAAACAAGGTAAAGAATAGACCAAAGGAGAAAATATAGTCACTAATATCAAACAGGGTCGGGTGGAACATTGCCCAGCTCGACGGCAGGTAATCTCGGTGCAGCGATGTTACGATGATTACAAAGCGCTCGAACCACATACCGATGTTTACGACCACCGACAGTACAAATGTCCAGACCACACTCCGACGGATCGACCGTACCCAGAACAACTGCGGAGAAATTACATTACAGGTCATCATGGCCCAGTATGCCCACCAATATGGACCAAAAGCCCGGTTAATAAAGGCATAGCTTTCAAACTCTACCCCTGAGTACCATGCCATAAAGAACTCCGTCAGGTAAGCGACACCCACAATTGAGCCAGTCAGAGTGATAACTTTATTCATCGACTCGATGTGCTCAACGGTAATGTAATCTTCCAGTCTGAAAACGACGCGAATAATAAGCATCAGGTTTTGCACCATGGCAAAACCGGAGAAGATAGCACCAGCAACGAAGTACGGGGGGAAGATGGTTGTGTGCCAGCCCGGAATAACCGAGGTAGCAAAGTCCATACTTACAATAGTGTGTACCGAAAGTACGAGTGGCGTAGATAAACCAGCCAGGATCAAGCTCATGTACTCGTAGCGAGCCCAGGTCTTGGCCGAACCATTCCAGCCAAGAGACAGCGCACCGTAGATGTACCGTGATACCCGGCTTCTGGCCCGGTCACGGATGGTGGCCAGATCAGGCACCAGACCCATATACCAAAACACCAGGGATACCGTAAAATAGGTACTGATGGCAAATACGTCCCAAACCAGTGGCGATTTAAAATTCACCCACAGCGAACCGAAGGTGTTCGGCAGTGGCAGTGCCCAATAAGCCATCCAGGGCCGTCCCATGTGCATCAGAATAAAGCTGGCGGCACAAATAACGGCGAAGATGGTCATAGCCTCCGCAGCGCGGTTAACGGCCGTCCGCCACTTCTGACGGAACAGCAACAGAATGGCTGAAATCAGTGTACCGGCGTGACCGATACCCACCCACCACACGAAGTTGGTAATGTCCCAGGCCCAACCTACTGTTTTGTTCAAGCCCCATACGCCGAGACCTTCCCACCAGGTATAGAATAAACAAGCCGTTCCGTACAGCAGTACAACAACAGATATGGTGAAAGCAATGGTCCACTCACGGGTAGGACGGCCTTCTACCTGTCTGCTTACATCCTCCGTAACATCAGCGTATGTCTTCCCTCCGGTGACCAGCGGAGTTCTTACGGGCGAACTTATATGCATAGTTTTACTTTATTAAGCTGTTTCGATTTAACCTTACGCATGCCTGTCCTCAGTCAACTCTTTTCTGAGTTCTTCATCCTTATTCCGGATTTTTCTGAGATAAGAGATTTGCGGTCTTGTGTTAATCTCTTTAAGTACGTGGAAAGCCCGCTCCTTTGCTTCGTATGCTAAAACTTTGGAAATCGTACTTTCCGGGTTGTTCATATCACCAAAAATGATGGCATTCGTTGGACAGGCCTGCGCACAGGCAGTCTGTATTTCATCCGGCAACGGCCGTCTCCGCTCTTTCTTGGCAGTAAGTTTACCCTCCTGAATACGCTGTACGCAGAATGAACACTTCTCAATAACCCCGCGTGAACGTACTGTCACATCCGGGTTAATCACCATTTTACCCAGATCGTTGTTATAGTGAAAATCAAACTTATCTTCGTCAAAATACTTAAACCAGTTAAACCGGCGCACTTTGTACGGACAGTTATTCGCACAGTAGCGAGTTCCCACACAACGGTTGTACGTCATCTGGTTCAGACCTTCTGTACTATGGGTAGTTGCCAATACCGGACAAACCGTCTCACAGGGAGCGTTTGAGCAGTGCTGGCAAAGCATCGGCTGGAAGATAACTTCCGGATTAGCCGAAGCAACTTCAAGCCCTTTCAGATCTTCAGGTTCAGCATCGCTGCTGTAGTACCGGTCAATCCGAATCCAGTGCATCTCCCGGCGGTTAATTACCTCCTGTCGACCCACAACCGGAATGTTATTCTCCGACTGACAGCCAATCACACAGGCATTACAACCAGTACAGGAGTTCAGGTCAATAACCATACCCCAGGAATGGTTCGGTTTACCATAACCATGCCACAAAGATAGATTGTCGGCAACGACAGGGCCTTCTGATGTTTCTACCTTAGGTACATAGCTACCAGCGGCTGGGTTCTTCTTGTAACTAGCCAGACGAGCTTCCTGCAGAACGGCCAAACGACCCATTACGGTGTCATGCGTCTGCGTTTGGGCAATTTCGTGACGGCCTCCTGCTTTCTCTACTTTGACGTTGGTAGCTGCAAAATTCAGGTAGCCATCTACAAAGCTTGCCAGCGGATATACATTCTGTCCTACGCCATTTGCGGCTTTTCCCGCTTTCTGACGACCATAACCGATAGCAACGGCAACCGTTCTATCCGGCTGACCTGGCTGAATCAGCACCGGCAGCTCAATAGTTGGCCGACCTTCAATCTGAATATTTACCAGATCAAACTGCTCAACACCAAGTTCACCGGCTGTTTTTTGCGACATGGCAGCGTAGTTATCCCAGCAGGCTTTTGATACCGGATCGGGTAACTCCTGAAGCCATGGATTATTCGCCTGACTACCCGTTCCTACGCTAACTGTCTCGTAGATCGCCAACTCCAAACTATTGGTCGGCTTGTACCGTTGAGCAATTGCAGAAGCGGCAGCGCCCAGGTTTCCGGCAAAAGTAGCCCCACCCCCTCCGGCAGAAGCGGCGCCCTTACCGGGCTCAAACACCCCGTTGTACAGCGCCTTAACCCAGAAATCATCAAACGAAGAATAACCCGTTGCCCGTGGATAAATGTTTGTGCGCCAATAATTTCTCAGATAATCCTGATAATCGTTGGGTAACCCGGCCCACGTTAGCAGACTTGACTGCATCTGACGGGTCTTAAAAATATATGTAATTGCCGGCTGCGTCAGGCTGTAGAATCCAGCTTTAGGTTCTGCATCATTCCAGCTCTCCAGGTAGTGAGGAGTAGGCGTGATGTATTTAGCTAAACTGGCAGTCTCATCGGCCCGATCAGCAAACGATACCGTTAATGGAATTCGAGGCATTGCTTCGGCCAGTTCGAGTCCCCGCGGATGGTCGTAAACCGGATTGGCGTTGAAGAACAAGGCTCCCTGAATCCGGCCGGCTTTTGTATCATTAATAAATGTGTTCATCTCCACATCATTACCCTGACGGTAATTAACGGGAGTGCTCAGGTCAATGGTAGTACCGTAGCTGCCCAGGAGGCTATTCAGGGCATTGACTACCACCTGAACGTTTGGATCATTGGAGCCACAAACAACCAGCGCCCGTCCGCGTGAAGCAGCCAGATCGGTAGCCGCCTTATCCAGATTAGGAACATCTATAGTTGCTGTGCTGACAGGGGATCCGCCCAGTTTTGCCGCTACTTTGTTGTAAAGAGCAGCAACCACCAACCCTTCCTGCGAGGGTTGGTAGGGAGTCCGGTAATCAGCATTTGCTCCGGTTGTCGTAAACGTAGGCTCAAACTGATAATGGCGAGACATATCCCGCTTATCAGGTCCCAGCTTACGTGTTCTGGCATACGGCATTGCATACTCCAGTGGATTAAGCCAGGTACCCAGAAAATCAGCGTTTATACCAACAATAATGTTGGCCCGGCTAAAGTCAAAAGAAGGAATGATTGCGCGGCCGAAAGACGTTTGATTAGCCTGCACAATGGCAAAGGCCGAGTTGGCATCATACATAATATGACGCGTAGTCGGGTAGCGGTTAATAAAGTCAGCGATAACAGCTTTGGTAGCCGGACTCAGAATTGTGTTACTAACTATACGAATAGCACCACCACGCGCAGCAATAGCCCCAAGCTGATTCACAATCTCCCGGTCGGCGGTAGCCCAATCGATGTCGGCATCACCGCGCTTAGGACCTCTGAGCTTGTCATTATCATACAACGAAAGTACCGATGCCTGAACCCGGGCAGTGGTTCCTCCAAACGTAACACCTGATTGGGGATTCCCTTCTATTTTGATTGGCCGGCCCTCACGCGTCTCTACCAGAACGCTGGCATAATCTCCACCGTCGTAATACGTAGACGCGTAATAGTCGGAAATAGAGGGAAACGTGTTCTCTGGTTTATTCAGATAAGGAATAGCCTTTCTGATGGGTGTTTCCCGACAGGCAGCCAGCGATACGGCCGCCATACCAAACCCTAAAGCTTTCAAGAAGTCACGGCGGTGGGTACCTGTACCGTCTACTATATTTTCGAGGTCATTCGTCGGTGCTAAAGGAAACTCCTGCTGAGCATTCTTGACAAAGGCTTCGTCATTACGAAGTTCCTCAAGCCCCCTCCAGTACCGTTTTTTTGTATGTTCCATACGTTCGATTAGACAAACAGAAACTCTCTATTTCAGTGGGTGATTAATAGTGACACTTAGAGCACTCCAGACCACCGATATTCGCCACTTTAAGTGGTGCCTTGCTTTGCTTTCGGTGAAGTGCAACCAGCTTATCGTAGTAAGCGTTGTCTTTTGTGTTTACCTCTGTGTTCCGGTGGCAGTCTATACACCAGCCCATTGTCAGCGACGAGCGCTGCTCAACAACTTCCATTTTTTCAATCTCGCCGTGGCAGGTCTGGCACTGCACATTGCCGACGTTGACGTGCTGTGCGTGGTTAAAATACGCCAGGTCCGGCAGGTTATGGACCCGCACCCACTCAATGGGCCGGTCCTGTTCAATGGCTGCGTAAATCTTCTGTATTTCTGGCGATTCTTTCTTAATTACGCCATGGCAGTTCATACAGATATTGGCGGAAGGAATCGTAGCGTTCTTTCCTTTATTTACACCAACGTGGCAATAATTACAGTCGATCTTGTACTGACCGGCGTGCAGTTTGTGCGAGTAAGCAATAGGCTGCTTGGGCGCATACCCCTGCTGAATACCTACGCTGTACAGTCCATCAATAGACTCTTTGGTTACCACAAAGATGAACAACCAGATGACGATAGACCGAACAGTCGAGTTATTGACCGTGTTAGCCAGCCCGGTTTTCAGTCGCTGAAGGAACGGCGTCGTTTCTGCACCGGCTGTTCCGACCACCGGCGCACTTATCGCCTTAGACAGCAGCGTTACGATCAGTAACAGTACACCTAATACCAGCAGCATGACAACCAGCAGCGCAACCAGCACGAAGGTAAACAGACTGGACGGTCCGGCACCAAAACCACCGGAGCCATTTTCTGCGGATGCACCACCACCACCTCGCTCCTGAGCCGCACCACCAACAGCAGCTTGCGCCGGTGCGGCATTAGCTTCTTCAATGTAAGCCAGGATGCCGTCAATGTCTGCATCCGTCAGGTTCGGGAAGCTGGACATTGGGATTTTGTTAAACTTATTGTAGACCTGGTTAGCATAAGGGTCTCCCGAGGCAATCACTGCCTGCGAGTTGCGAATCCAACGGTGCAACCAGTCTCTGCCAGGTGTCCGGGTCAGTACACCCTTCAAACCCGGACCCACCACCACTTCATCCGTTACGGCGTGGCATTGGGCACAGTTATTGTTAAAGAGGGTTTTACCAGCAGCTGCATCTCCCCCACCCGATGGAGCTGGCGTAGCTGCAGCGGGGCCTCCACCACCCGTTGCTACCGAGTCCTGCGCATTGACCTGACCGCTGCCGACCAGCATGGTCAGAGCCAGAGCCAACGCTCCGCATGACTTCGTTAAACGGCTCATATTGAACAAATTAGTGAGATTATTTACGTACATACCTACCTCTGATTTTCATTGGCACACAAAAGTAATGCAGGATTGCCTTTTATCAAAAATTGCGGTTTGATATTTTGGCATATAGATTTATTTATACTTTTTCTAACCAGTGGCGTCCTTCTAAAGCTAAGATTCTGACGCAATAACTTTTTGTGAAAGCTGATTTGTTTCAAAAAAAATTACCATTCAGCGCGACTTTGCAGGAAAGCACCGGCTGAATGGTAATCTTGTAAAAATGAAACTTTGATTAAATTATCCTGAGAGGTTCCGAGCGGATTCGAACCGCTGTAGAAGGTTTTGCAGACCTCTGCCTAGCCACTCGGCCACGGAACCTTATATGAAGCGTATCTCCTTCGTTCAAGTGATCTAATCGGAGGGCAAAGCTACGATTAAATTGCTTATAAAGGCGATACGCTTCCGAAAAATTCTACTTCTTAGCTATTCCGGCGACCTTCTAACTGCTCCTTCAGAGCAGACAGAGCTTCCAGATCACCTAAGGTAGCACCACGCTCTTCTTTCTGAGCAGGCTTGTCGGTCTTAGCCGCCGGACGGGGCTGCTGCTTACCGACGTCTTTCTTCGGCTCGTCTTTCTCCTGCCAGGTCCTCGTGTGCGACAGCATGATCCGCTTCTCATCTTTCGAGAACTCCTGCACTTTAAAGTCGAGTGATTCACCTACATCAGCCCATGATCCGTCTTCCTTCTGCAATTGCTTCAGGGAAGCAAAGCCTTCAATGCCATATGGCAACTCCAGCGTCGCTACTTTGTCGTTCTTGGCCAAGATGGTACAGCGGTGTACTGAACCCGGCGTAAATACCGACTCGAACGTATCCCACGGATTCTCCTCAAGCTGCTTGTGGCCCAGTGCCAGACGACGGTTCTCTACGTCCAGTTCCAGAACCACTACTTCCAGATCTTCGCCTACTTTGGTAAAGTCTGACGGATGCTTGATCTTCTTGGTCCACGACAGGTCGGATACGTGTACCAGACCGTCGATACCTTCTTCCAGTTCCAGGAAAAGACCAAAGTTTGTCAGGTTCCGAACAATACCTTTGTGACGGGTACCGACAGCATACTTGGCCGTCAGGTCCGGACGAGTCCAGGGATCTTCGGTCAGTTGCTTAATACCTAATGACATCTTCCGCTCGTTGCGATCCAGCGTCAGCACCACAGCCTCAACTTCGTCACTAACTTTAAGAAACTCCTGCGGGTTGCGCAGGTGCTGTGACCAAGACATTTCAGACACGTGGATCAGGCCCTCAACACCTGGCATGATCTCCAGGAACGCACCGTAATCAGCAACATTAACAATCTTGCCTTTTACGCGGGAACCAACCTGAATGTCCTGCGACAGTGAATCCCACGGATGCGCCTGAAGCTGCTTCATACCGAGAGAAATCCGCTTCTTGTCCTCGTCGAAGTCGAGTACCACCACGTTGACCTTCTGGTCAAGGTTGAGCACTTCAGACGGGTGATTGATGCGGCCCCAGGATATATCTGTGATATGCAACAGACCGTCGACCCCACCCAGATCGATAAACACACCGAAGTTGGTCATGTTCTTGATAACACCCTCAAGTACCTGACCTTTCTCCAGATTGTTCAGAATCTGAGCGCGTTGTGCTTCCAGATCTTTCTCGATCAGGACTTTATGCGATACTACAACGTTGTCGTTCGCGTAGTTAATCTTAACCACCTTCACTTCCATCTTCTTACCAACGAAGATGTCGAAATCGCGGATCGGCTTCACATCTATTTGAGAGCCTGGTAAGAAGGCCTCAATACTGTAAATATCAACGATAAGACCACCTTTAGTCCGACGCTTCACAAAACCATCAATAACAAGGTCTTCGTCCAGCGCCCGCTGGATTTTCTGCCAGGCAGTAATTACCTTGGCTTTTTTACGCGACAGCACCAATTGACCATTAGGATCTTCCTGGTTTTCTACGTAAACTTCAACTTCATCTCCAATCTTTAGGTCCGGCATATCACGGAATTCGGAAGCCGGCACCAGGCCATCTGATTTGAAACCGATGTTCAGGATTACTTCACGATCTGTAATGCCAACCACCGATCCCGTAACGACTTCTTTCTCGTTTACCTGCGCGAGGGTGTTGTCGTAAAGTTCTTCCATCCGGCTTCTTTCTTCAGCCGAATAACCGCTACCGAATCCTTTGTTGTCTGCCCTGTCCCAATCAAAAGCAGGCAGTTCGCTTTTCTGCGTTTTGCTCATAAAAAATGGTTACGTGACCCAAAACAGCTACATCAGCCTACTGGGTCGGGGCAAGCTGACTTTTAGTAAAACATGAGTTTTGAAAAAGGAACGCAAAGATAGTGAGGTTTTGCGCAAAAAAGCGCTCATCAGCACAAAAAAATGCAGAGCACCAATACAATACACTATGAGGCTCCCTCCTCCGCTTTCCTGAACCAGAGAGATCAGTACGCTTTTTCGCGCTTGCTGAGGAAAGGCATCCAGCTTTCCTCAATAGAACCGGAGAAGTCCCGGAGGAAAACGATAAAAGAAGGCTTAAACGGCTTCTGTCGCATCTTCATATTAGCCTCTTCCGGCGTAAAATCACCCTTCCGCGAATTGCAGCGCTTGCAGGCGGTAAGCAGGTTATCCCAATTGGTTTTGCCGCCTTTCGACTTGGGAATAACGTGGTCAAGTGTGAGGTCTTCGGTAGTGCCGCAGTACTGGCAGCGGTGATTGTCCCGCTTGAAAATATTCTGGCGAGTGAGCATGACGCCCTTGTAGGGTAAATGAACGTAGCGGTGCAGGCGAATCACCGTTGGCATAGGGTAGGTAGTGTCAACGGTGCGAAGAGCGTACGAATCAGACTCGGCGACGAGTTCGGCTTTGTTGAGGAAAACCAACAAAAAGGCTTTGGGAACAGAACAAATGCTAAGTGCGCTATAATCTTGATTTAAGACCAAAACTTTCCTGCCCATATCTTGGATAAAACACCTCTGGTTCGTAGCAAGTTAGCTATTTATCCTATTAACCGCAAGTAATCTCCTATGTTAAAAATTTTTTACCAAATCCTTAAATAAGCCTGTTTGGAAACTTCGTGTAGCTGTTAATAGCGTTCCCGGCTTAGTTCCCGCTCTACATCCCGTTCTTTGATGCTCTCGCGCTTATCGTACAGCTTTTTACCTTTAGCCAGGGCAATTTCCAGCTTGGCAAAGCCCCGTTCGCTGGTAAACAACCGCACCGGTACGATCGTCAGCCCCTGATCTTTTAGTTTCTCGCCCAGCCGGCGCAGTTCCCGTTTGGTCAGGAGAAGCTTGCGGTCGCGTAGGGGTTCGTGGTTATAATAGGTGCCTTCGGTATACTTGGAAATGTTCATCTGACGGATATACAGTTCATCGTTCAGAAAGAGGCAATAGGCATCCTGGAGGTTGACTTTTCCCTGCCTGATTGATTTGATTTCGGTACCCGTCAGGGCGATGCCGGCTGTGAAGGTTTCCAGAAAGCTATACTCAAAGGAAGCCCGGCGGTTGCGTATATCGACTTGTTTGACAATAGATGCGGAAGCCATTACAATAGGGGATTTGCGATTTCGGATTACCTGACCCGCGTTGCGTAACAAATAATAGACATTCTGGCGCTGGATTAAAATACAAAGCCAGCGGCAGATTGTTGCCGCTGGCCCGGTACAAAATCGCTTTATTTATTTCTTAGCCGGCGTTTTGGCAGTAGCCTGTTTATCCTGGTACTGCTTGTTTAACCCTTCGATTACTTTCCGGGTAACGTCATTATCCTGCTGCGCATACAAAATACCGCCCCCTTTAGTGTAACCAAGTACGAATTCGTATTGATTCTGCTTATTAACCTGGTTGAGGTATTCATAAATGCGGTTATACAGCTCTTCGTTCTTCTGCTGCTCTTCTTCGGCCAGGCGCTGCGCCGAGCGTTCGCGATAGGCCAGAAAATCCTGCTGCTTCTTTTGCAAAGAGGCTTCGGTGGCCCGAGCCTGCTCCATGGTCATGGTCTGGGCCCGCTGCTGAAAGTATGCCACTTCATTCTGTAGCGAGCGGCCCCGGTTGTTGAGGTCGTTGTCCAGTTGAAAACGCTTACTTTCAAGCACTTTGCGAGTGTCTTTAAAGAAGTCGTAGTTCGTCAGCAACGAATCAACGTTGACATACACAATTTTTTTGGCCTCCACTTCGGCCTTGGCGGGTTCAGCAGGGGTCGTCGTTTCTACAGAACGATCTTTAAAATGCAGGTAGTACAGTACGGCTACGGCAATCGCTAAAACAATGTTTAGGGCTAACGAGGCATTCTTCACGAGGTGAATTTGATTTTGGTTACTAAATATCTGACAAAGATACCGGATTAACCGGAAAAAGAAGCGGATACTATTCGGATTTTCAGCGCAAAGCCCGCCGGACCTGATACCCGGCCATGCCCGCCAGACCACCCACCAAACCGCCGATCACCGGCGTCAGCAGGAGCAAAACAACAGGCAGATCGGCCTTGAACAGAAGCTGACTCATGCGTCCGGTCAGAATACCATCGGTCCGAATGTGCAGCCAGAGGGCATACACCAGCCACACCAGCGCAATGCCTGCAAAGCCCTCCAGAAACGCACGGCCACTGCTTTGGCTCAGCCACCAGCAGATACCGAAAGTTACGGGCGCAATAATCCACCACGGCAGGAACAGTTGGGCAATAGTGCTGAGCACTATTATTATAAGGATGGAGCGCATGGATTTACCGGGCTGGCGATAAGGTTAAAACGGATTGAATACGCGGATTTTTATCGGTAGGCGATTGAAGGTACAGCAGTTCGTTCAGTTCACCCCGGCGCCAGGTTTCAAGCAGGTTGAGGTAGTACGGACTACCCGGATTACCCGACTGCCCGCCCGGGTACACACCAAAGCCTTTAGGCTGTGGCCCCAGCGCCACCACCATCCGCCACGATGGGCCGTTGCGTTCCGTTGTGGCATTTACTACACTACTTCCTCCGCCGTTCTGCACATCCAGGGCGCTAAAGGCATCGAGGCCGGGAATCAGGTGGCGAATATCCGTGCCTTTGTGCTTTCCCCAGGCCCATTCCGCGCCAAACGTACCGTGCTGCCGTACCAGCGAATCGACCGTTTGGCGGAAGCTGGTATTGACCAATTCAGGCATTGTTTCTTTCCGGTCGGTGGTTTTGACATTGTCGAACCAACGGGCGTTGGGCTCTTTGGTGATGAGTTGAAGCGTGCGGTCATACGTTGGGTAGCGCATGGGCTGTTCGCCGTCACGGCTGAACTCATCATCCCAGATTGATTTATACAGCCGGTTCAGCCATTCAGTAAACAGGGTTGCCCCGAGGGCGTCGACAGTATTGTAGTAATTCCAGCTACGCAGGGTTGAAAGGGCTTTTTGCTGCGGCTCATTCAGCCCCTGCGGATTAACCAACGGCAGCATCACCGGCAGGAAATTGGCCGCCCGCAGGTTGTAATTGTCGTTCTGCAACTGCCGTAAACTGTCGGGAGTTGCCTGCTTCATGGTGGTCAGTCGGTTGTTGATGCGAATACCCCGCTCGGCCGGCGCAAAAGTCCAGTTCAGGTAATACGGGTAGGAAGGGTCCGTAGAAAACTGATTGGCCGAGCTGACAAAGCCACGGGGCGGGTTTTTCACGCGGGGGTTCTGAGCCGCCGGAATCCAGCCCTGCCAGTCGTGGACTGGGTTGGTACCGTCGAGCAGAAATTTGCCCTGCTCCTTCCATTTCAGCGGAAATTTCCCGTTAGGGGAGATGGCAATATCGTTGTTGGCATCAGCGTACACAAAGTTCTGGGCTGGTGAGGCATACTGCGCCAGTGCAAAGACATAATCATCGTAGTTTTTGGCCCGGTTCAGAATATAAAAGCAGTTCAGTTCGTTGGAAACCTCATGGGCTATCCAGCGGGCTGCGTACCCAACCGGTACGTTAGACCGGAAGGGCTTTTCCTCCGCCTGGTACACTACCGGACCGTGGTGGGTATACCGAACTGTGTCTACCACGTCGGGCATCCCTTTTACCTTGATTACCTCTACCCGCTCCCGCACCGGTTTCCACTGATTGTTGTGCCAGTACTCTTTCCGGGTAGCGTCTTTGAACCTGATCTTATAAAAATCCAGCACGTCGGAGGCAACGTTGGTTACCCCCCAGGCCACCTGTTTGTTGAAGCCGATGATCACCCCCGGCGTGCCCGGCAGCGAAGCCCCGTACACATTAACTGTGGGCGATACAAGCTGTACCTGATACCAGATAGAAGGCAGGCTTAACTGTAAGTGTGGGTCATTGGCCAGAATCGGGTAGCCGGTGGCCGACTTGTCTGATCCCACCGCCCAGTTATTACTCCCAATGGTTGGGTCATGTTCTTTCCAGCGGAACGCCAGCGTACTGCCCGGTACCGAATCGGCTGGGGGCGTTGGTACTTTCAGGGGTGTAAAATCCCATTTGGTACCGGCCGGAATAATGGGCGACTCCTGCGACGGGTAGTCAGGAAACAAATTCGCCACTACATCCTTGCCGTACTTTTGTAGAATATTCGTCATCAGCAGGTCATCGGCCCCGGATGCCAGTGTCTGCGTCATCTGCTTGAGCAGCAGGGCACACTTAAGCGGAGTCCACGGCTCAGGTGCATAGCCCAGCAGTTTATACTCGATCGGGTATTTTTCAGGCGACAACTGACGAATGTAAGCGTTGATCCCGTCCGTATAGGCCTGCACAACGGCCGCACCGGCTTCATTGGCCGTCATGCCTTTCAGCGCCTGCTCAGCCCCGTAAACCATACCCAGCCGCCGGTTGTAGCGGTCCAGTTCAACAGCTCGCTCGCCAACAATTTCTGAAACCCGGCCGGCGGCCGCGTGGGTTTGGAACTCCATTTGCCAGAGCCGGTCGCGGGCGGTTACAAAACCCTGGGCGAAGTAAGCATCCCGGTCGTTTTGGGCGAAGATGTGCGGAACCCCGGTATCGTCGTACACAACCGTTACCGGCTGAGACGTACCGCTAATGGCCAGTGTCTGATCGGTGCGGTCCGATTTGGCTTCGGCGTTTTGCCAGAACCCCTTAAACGGACTGAGCAGCGGCCCAAAGGCCGGAACAGAACCCCAGTTCCGGCTCAGCGCCACAACCAGAACGGCTGTAAAGAGCAGTAATGCAACAGGTTTAATATAGCTCATTCAATTCAGGTCAGGTGCTATCTGTGCTGCAAAGTAAAATGATATTCTTCTCATAAAAAATATAACGCAGCTCCGGCTCTGAATTATATCGCCACCCAATATGCTTCCATAAAACCTATCAATGTCCAATACTGAGTAGTCTTCAATAAGTTAGTTACAGTAAGAGCGTATTAGGAAATTAAGTTTGGTGGAAATACGATATTGTAATGTATTGAAACACGATAAATTAGGCAGCCAACCCGGTTTCCCTTATTTTAGCGGTTTAGCTGTATACTTCCTCTTATGCATCTTTGCCTGTTATTTTTTGTACTCGCTACCCATGCGCTGGCGCAAAACCCATCGTATGACCTGCAGGGGCACCGGGGCTGCCGGGGGCTCATGCCGGAGAACTCGCTCCCCGCCTTTCTGAAAGCTCTGGACCTCGGCGTCAGTACGCTTGAAATGGATGTGGTCATCAGCCAGGACCGGCAGGTGGTGGTCTCGCATGACCCGTATATGAACGCCGATTTCTGCCTTACGCCCGCCGGTGCGCCCATCGACAAAAAAGAGCAGAAAAAACTGAATTTGTATCAGATG
Source organism: Nibrella viscosa (assembly GCF_039541875.1). NCBI lineage: Bacteria > Pseudomonadati > Bacteroidota > Cytophagia > Cytophagales > Spirosomataceae > Nibrella > Nibrella viscosa. Next base: position 84,004 of record NZ_BAABHB010000005.1, read on the forward strand.
ACCTACGCCGAAATCAGGCAGTACGACTGCGGTTCAATGGGGAATGTATTGTACCCGGAGCAGCAAAAGCAGAAAGTAGCCAAGCCGCTGCTGCGAGATGTGATCCAACAGGCCGAGGCCTACCGGAAGCAGAAAAACCTGCCGCCGGTATCCTATAATATAGAGATCAAAAGTGAGGCCGATCAGTACGACATTTCGCAGCCTAAACCGGCCGAGTTTTCCAACCTGGTTTATAAAGTCATCATCGAACAACTTCCGCCGGAGCAGGTTATACTACAAAGCTTCGACTTTGACGTACTGAAGCACTGGAAGCAGCAAATTGATGCCGGCATTTATAAGAAGGTTCGTTTGTCGGCGCTGGTGGCTAATCTGAAAAGTATAGATACTCATCTGAAGGAACTTGGTTTTGTACCGGATGTTTATAGTCCCAATTACCAGTTGCTGAGTAAGGATAAAATCACGCGCCTGCACGAAAAAGGTATGAAGGTGATTCCGTGGACGGTGAATAATGTAAACGATATGCGCCGGTTGCTAAATAATGGCGTCGATGGGCTTATTACCGACTACCCGGACCGGGCCCTGAATTTGTGAAGTAAAATTGATTCTGTTATTTTTCTGAAAATTAAACCAGTACCTGACGTTTAGATCTCATCGGACACCCATGACTCTGCTGAACACTACGCTCAAATGGCTCCTTGAACGGCGGTTACCCCGTATTGAAGCAATGAAGCAGCATCCGGGTGACGTGCAGCAGCGCGTGTTTCGTCAGTTAATCCGGCGTGGCCGCCATACCGAATGGGGCCGTTACTACCAGTATAAGTCCATTGAAACCGTCCGGGATTTTCAGCAGCGGGTACCGGTGTCTAGCTACGAAGACCTGTTTCCGTATATTGAGCGGATCATGAAGGGCGAAAACAATGTGCTATGGCCCTCGCCTATCCACTGGTTTTCGAAATCGTCGGGCACGACCAACGCCCGCAGCAAATTTATTCCGGTCTCGACCGAGTCGCTGGACGAGTGCCACTTCAAAGGCGGTAAAGATGCAATGGCGCTCTACATTGCCAACCGGCCCAACAGCAAGGTCTTTGAAGGAAAAGGCCTCTCCATTGGCGGTAGTCTGCACGAAAATCCCTATAGCAAATACGGGGTTGCCGGTGACATTTCGGCAGTAATTACGAAGAACCTGCCGGCCTGGGGTCAGTTTATCCGCACGCCACCCGTTGAAGTAGCCTTGATGAGCGAATGGGAAGCCAAGCTGGAGCGAATGGCCGAAATCACTTCGACCCAAAACGTAACCAGTATTCTGGGTGTACCAACCTGGGCACTGGTGCTGCTGGAAAAAGTGCTGGCTCGCACCGGTAAGGCCAACATTCTGGAGGTGTGGCCCAATTTTGAGGTATTTATTCACGGAGCGGTAGCGTTTCAGCCGTATCGGGAGTTGTTTTCTACGCAGGTTTTTCCGTCGACGCAGGTGGGCTACCAGGAGACCTATAATGCCTCCGAAGGTTTTTTCGCCATTCAGGACGATATGAGCCGGGTGGGTGAAATGCTGCTGATGGTAGATTATGGTATTTTCTACGAGTTTGTGCCCCTCGATGAAGCCGAGAAGCCGTTTCCCAAAGCCCTGACCATTGAAGACGTTGAGGTGGATAAGAATTACGCGCTTGTGATCTCGACCAATGGCGGTTTGTGGCGGTACCGGGTCGGCGATACGGTGAAGTTTACGTCGCTGTATCCGCACCGGCTTAAGGTTAGCGGGCGGACCAAGCATTTTATCAATGCCTTTGGTGAGGAAGTCATCGTTGAAAACGCAGAGATCGCCGTTACGCAGGCCTGCGAAGCAACCGGAGCGGTTATTAAAGATTATACCGCCGGGCCGGTTTATATGAGCAATGGTACCAACGGTCGTCACGAGTGGGTTATCGAATTCTCGCAGGAACCCGACGATCAGGAGACCTTTAACCAGGTGCTGGACGAAACGCTCCGGCGAGTCAACTCCGACTATGATGCCAAACGCTATAATGATATGGTGTTACAACGGCCGCTGATTCATGTGGTGCCCAAAGGAACATTCTACGCCTGGATGAAGCAGCGGGGTAAACTGGGTGGTCAGCATAAAGTGCCCCGGTTAAGCAATTCGCGGGATTATCTGGATGATATTCTGGGGCAGATTACGTGTTACTGATTGTACAATGCCAGACGAACAAACTGGATTATTCCGCTGTTAGACAAACAGGCAGAAAATAAAGGTCCTCTGCCTTTACCGGCTGTACTTACTTCAATGAAATCATTCAATATTCCTGATTATTACCGCAGTACGATTGTTAGCCCGCTGAAAGAACTGCGCCGGAAGCGGGATAAGCTGAAACGTGATTTTTCTCCTACCCTGCTGGACTTTGGCCCCGTACAAATTCTGCTCGCCCGGCATTTCGGCTTTTGCTATGGGGTAGAAAACGCCATTGAGATAGCGTACAAGGCTATTTCGGAGAATCCTAAAAAGCGCATTTTTCTGCTCAGTGAGATGATTCATAATCCTGAAGTCAATGGTGACCTGCTCAGCCGGGGCGTGCGCTTTCTGATGGATACGGCGGGGCGGCAACTGGTTCCCTGGGAGGAGTTGACGCAGGACGATATTGTAATTATTCCCGCTTTCGGTACTACACTGGAAACGCAGCAGAAGCTCTCGGCCATTGGACTAGACGTGGAGCGATATAATACTACCTGCCCGTTTGTAGAGAAAGTCTGGAATAAGGCCAATCAGATCGGGCAGAAAGCATACACCGTAGTTGTTCATGGCAAGCCGACGCATGAAGAAACTCGTGCTACGTTCTCGCACAGTAAGGAAGCAGCACCAACGGTGGTAGTCAAAGATCTGGCGCAAGCACAGCGGTTGGCCAAATACATCACCGGCGAGTTACCGCGTGAGCAATTTTTTCAGGAGTTTAATGGCCAATATTCAGAAGGTTTTGACCCGGCGCGGGATTTGCAGCGCATTGGTGTTGTAAACCAGACTACTATGCTGGCGTCGGATACACAAGGCATCGCCGATTATCTGAAGCAGGTGATGATTCAAACCTATACTCTGCTGCCCGATGAGGTAGAACGACGCTTTGCCAACACACGGGATACACTCTGCTACGCCACCAACGATAACCAGGATGCCACATACGAGTTGCTAACCAACAAGGCAGATTTTGCAATTGTAGCGGGTGGGTACAACAGTTCTAATACCTCCCACATTGTTGAGTTATGTGAGGAGAAGTTGCCGACTTATTTTATTGAGTCGGAGCAGAAGATTTTAACCCCAACACTGATTCGTCACTTCGACCTCCACCAACGAGAAGAAGTAGTTACCGAAAACTACCTCCCCACGCATGAGCCGGCTACGATCCTGCTTACCTGCGGAGCGTCGTGTCCGGATGCGGTGGTAGAAGGCATTCTGCTGAAACTGGTTTCATTCTTTCCCAACGCCCGCTCCCTGGCAACTGTCATGACCGACATTCAGCAAAGCTACAGCGCCTGAATAGGCGACGGTATGGAGGTGCCAATGCTTTCGTTGTGTAGCCGATCAAAGGCAGTGACCACATAGATGTAACGCTTTTTCCGCTCCACGTTTTTATCCAGAAATCGGGTCGTGTTCTCACCGGCACAGATGGCTATAATATTTCGGGGGTCGTCAATTCGCTGTTCCTGCTGTTCACTGAACCGATACACCACATAATATGTGGCGTTATCGCCATCGGGTGCTTTGGCAGGAGGTTGCCAGAACAGCTCGATTCCTTTCTCCAGCGGAGCTACCTTCAGATCACGCGGAGGTAAGGGCGCAATGTTGTCTTTCCAGGGCATAGGCGGAATCAGGGCCGGATAGCGGAAGAAGTTATTCCGGAGCGAATCCCGCACGCCTAATGGATTACTAAATATGGAGTGCGCACTGAAAAAGATGCTACCCTCAATTTGATCGCTCCTGCGGATATAGCGCATCTGAACCGGCATCTGGCTTGGATTCATCCAGATCTTATCGCGAGGGTGCGGCTGCCCGATCCGGTAAGCCGCGAGGCCGATGTACAAATGTCGTTTCCCCTTGTTCTGCGTCCACCAATCGACGAGCTTCCGGAAAGGAACCCGCTCAAACTCGGTATCAAAGTAGATCTGTGGCGCTACGTAATCAATCCAGCCTTCCCGAATCCATTTGCGTGTATCGGCGTAAAGGGTTCCGTATGAGGTTACCCCCGCCACCGTAGCAGAACCTTCAGGGTCTTCCTTCTGATTTCGCCAGACGCCGAATGGGCTAATGCCAAATTTGATCTTAGGTTTTATAGCCCGAATGCTATCCCGTAGCTGAAGGATCAGTTTATCCACATTGTCGCGTCGCCAATCGTGGATATTCATGCCGTTGTAATAGGCTTTGTATGTCAGTTCATCCCCCAGAACTTGGTTTGGGGCCGAGTAGGGATAAAAATAATCGTCGAAATGAATGCCGTCAACATCATACTGCCGAACCACATTAGCCATAATGCTGGCGATGTACGCACGCACTTCCGGAATGCCCAGATTAAAAAGTTTTTTACCTTCAAATGTGATCAGCCATTCGGGTTTGCGACGACTGATATGGGTGGGAATTATGCTAGACTTCGGACCATACGTAGCCCGATCAAGGTTCAGCCAGGCATGGAACTCCAGATTACGGCTGTGCGCTTCCTTAATCATAAACTCCAGCGGATCGTAGAAGGGATACGGCGGTTGCCCCTGCCTGCCCATCAGCCACTCCGACCAGGGCTCTGAGCTTTTAGCGTAGAAAGCATCAGCGGCCGCCCGCACCTGCACAATCACCGAGTTGAACCCAGCCGATGAATGTACATCGAGCAGTTCCCGGAACTCTCGTTGCTGTATTTCCGGCGAAAGCCCTTTCCGGCTAGGCCAGTCCATATTTTCAACCGTAGCGATCCAGACCGCCCGGAACTCCCGTTTGGGTGGGATAGGTGTTGTATCAGCCGGTGTCGAATTATTGGAAATGGTTACACCTTCGGCGGGGGCGGTACTATTGTTCTCCGTTTGCGCAGTACGACAGGTAAGGCCAAGGAGACCAATTAAGCAAAGAAACAGAAAAGCACGAGTAAACATCATAACGGCAGCAATCGACTAAATAACGAAACAAACTAGGTTTCGCGTAAAGTACGGTTTTTATTAGTACGGCACCGAACACTACAATAAACGATGTCTTCCCAATTGCCTGCCCATTTTTTCCGCCAGGTAAACGACAGCCCGCAGACCGGGCAAACCTTGGTCGGTAAATCAGATTTTTTACGCATTCAAAATGATAATTTCATGAGTAAATACCAGTGACAATCAACCTATAACCCTTTACCGCTAAGTAAAACCGACTGTCACATTATGTTACTTCTCATTTGGCATACGGTACTTTTCCCTTACTTTTGTGCGGTAAATCAGGGAGCAAAGCCGGTGTTTATTTTTTACATTGGTAAAAAACCAATATAAATTGAGAGTTTTTAGAGAAAGCATAGTAGCTTTGCGCCATCCTGAATCATTATTCCATCACACTATACCGATCATGTCAGGTACAAAATTAGATCAGATAGATCGCAAGGTTCTTGAAATCCTACAATCAAACGCAAAAATCACCAACGCTCAATTATCCAAAGAAATTGGTCTTTCGCCGGCTCCCACCCTCGAACGGGTGAAAAAGCTGGAAATGTCAGGTATCATAAAAAGCTATCATGCCCAACTGGATCGGGAAAAAGTGGGATTGGGCGTAACGACCTTTGTTATGGTGACATTGGTGGGCCACAAAAAGCAGGTAACCGAGTTATTTGTCGAAAAAGTAAACTCTATCCCGGAGATCATCGAGTGCCATCACATCACCGGCTCCGGTGACTTTCTGCTAAAGGTGATTGCCAAAGATATTGCTTCCTATCAGGTGCTAATGCTAGAGGTAATCAACGAAATAGAAGAAGTAGCCAGTACCCAGACAATGGTCATTCTCTCGACCTTTAAGGAAAGCAAAGTACTGCCCATTCCTTAGGGAGTTAAGAATTAAGAGTTATGAGTTAAGAATTAAAAAGAAGCGGCAGCAATAATTCTTAACTCATAACTCTTAACTCTCTTTAACTCCTTTTTCTCCGTTCTTCCCGCCGGGCTTTCTTCCCTTCTTCAATTGCCTTTTTAGCTTCCTGGTATTGACTGGATTTGCGGTCGGCGCGGTCCATTACTTCATCGAAGTACATACGGGCTTCGTTGTAATTCTTCTCCGCATTGGCAATTTTACCCAGGTTTAGCACGGACGACCAGTAGTAGCCCGCATCCAGTGAGTTCGTCTGTTTGGCAAACTCAATAGATTTCTGGTAATACGTTTTGGCCTCGGTGTTGTTTTTATAAAAGTGCTGGTTGATGTAAGCTAAAATGTAAGCTGCTGTTCGGCCACTTACGCCTTCATAGCCCACCTGTCCACGTTCAATCTTGCTGAGAATACTTTTAGATACGCTTTCTGCTTCACCCAGCATCCCTCGCACAAACGCTGAACGGGCGTAGTAGCGCTCAAAGAACGGATTATCCGGGTACTGCTGTGCCATGTACTTCGCCATATCGTAGGCCTTGTCGTACTGGTTCTCCATGCTATAAATCTGGAGCAGAAAGTACCGGGCTTCAACGCGGGTGTAAAAGGCATTGAAAGCCGTTTTTTCTAATTGCTGAATGCCTGTGTTTTTATTGCCTTTAGGGAAAAGGGCGAGTACCGGCTTTAGAATAGGATAGTTCTGCGGTATCCACTGCGAATAATAGTTGTAGAGGCCATCGCCAAAGAGCAATTCTGGGTTCAGGTCGCCGTTGCCCTTGCACTTCTCAAAATATTTAAGCGCATTTTTGCCGGCCAGGGTAGCTTTCGCCCACTTTTTCCGCTCGGAGTACAAACGACCTTTAAAGGCATAAGCCGCCGATAAAAAAAAGGAGGGCTCTATTTTATCTTCGCTTTCATCGTACAGCCGTTCAGCCAGCGCAATGGTCGTATCCATATACGCAACACACTTACTGTCGTAATCCGTTACGTCAGTATTCGGTACAATCTTCCACCACTCGGCGAGGCCCATCAGGAAGTACGGCATCGGATGGCGCGGGTAGCGAACCTTCAGCCAGCGGAACTCTTTATCAGCTTCGTAGAATTTGTAATTGTACAACTGGTTGATAGCCTCCGCCGACTCGATCTGTACGCCGGGGTGCTTTAGCAGCATGCCGTATTTTTTGTCAAAGTCAGACAGCGTGTACACGCCGGTACTGGCCTGCGCCTGATCCTGCGCATAAACCAATGATGTAAAACCGGCAAGAAACGCTACCAACAATAATTTTTTCATTCTTTGTTTCCCTGTTTTTGGTACTACCCTATCAACGTACAATCGTTTTAAACAGTTTACCCACCTGCTTTTTTCGGCAAATTTTGTCGGGCCCGACACACCCCGTATCTTTGGAGCCCATGCTGGAGATCAAAGACAAAACGTTTGTGCCCTTTATTGGGCATGAGACCTTACAGAGCCGCATTGCCGAACTGGCCGGGCAAATTAATCAGGATTACAAAGGTAAGCAGCCATTGCTGGTGGTGGTACTCAACGGCGCCTTCCTGTTTGCCGCCGACCTGATGAAGAACCTGACTATCCCCTGCGAAATCACCTTCATCCGGGTAGCCTCTTACGCAAAGATGGCCTCAACCGGCAAGGTTAAAGAGATACTAGGTCTCCAGGAATCCGTAGCCGGCCGGGATTTAATTGTTATTGAGGATATTGTTGATACTGGTTTAACGCTTGCCCAAATTAAAGAGCAGCTACAAGTGTTAAACCCAGCCTCCGTCGCCTTAGCTACATTGCTGTTTAAGCCGGAAGCCCTTATTAAAGAACTTCCGCTGGATTACGTCGGTTTTAAGATTGAAAACCGGTTCGTGGTTGGCTATGGTTTAGATTATGATGGTTTAGGGCGGAATACAAAGGAAATTTTTGTTTTAAAAGAGTGAGCTATGTTATCCGAGCAAGAGTTAGCGGAAAAGCTAAGGCAAATTAAACCAACTCTGGAGAGGCAGTTTGCCGTATCCCAGTTAGGCTACTTTGGCTCCTACTCGACTGGTGAAGCTAATGAAGAAAGTGATGTTGATATTTTAGTAGACTTCAATCAACCGGTGGGGTGGGAGTTTTTTCGGGTGCAGGATGTATTAGAGGCTTCTATCGGGAAAAGAGTGGATTTGATAACCCCAAGAGCGATCAAGCCCCAACTCAAGCAAAAGATTTTTCAACAACTTAAATTGGTGTGAAGAAGCCTTCCCGCGACTTCCTGTTTTACCTGGAGGACATCCTGGCAGCAATTGTCAAAATTCAGCAGTACACAGCCGGCGTCTCTATTAAACAATTTGAAGAAGACTCCATGCGGCAAGACGCTATTATCCGAAATTTGGAGATTATTGGTGAAGCCGCCAAGCACATACCTGACCATGTAAAAACTGCATTCCCAAATGTGCCTTGGGATGACATGTACCGGCTTCGAAACATTTTCATTCACCAGTATTTTGGTATAGACTTAACCATTGTCTGGCGAATTGTCTCCTTTCATCTCCCCACCAACAAAAAGGACATTGAAGCAGTAATAGCTTATTACCAAAATTTGTGAATTTGTGACCTTTCTGCCCACAGAAAATTTCAAATTACCTCACCGGTCCACTTCCCCCATCACTACATCTATAGAGCCGATAATAGCAATGAAGTCGGCGAGCATGGCTCCTCGGGAGATTTCGTGAATAACGGATAGATTATGAAAGCAGCAGGAGCGGCATTTGCAACGGACCGGAATGTCAGACTTGCCGTCGGTGCGGAAGAAGAAGCCCAGCTCGCCTTTGGCGCTTTCGGCGCGGGCGTAGAAGTCCATCGCTTTCGGACGGATCTTCTTTGGCACCATTGCCTGAGGGTCAAAGTCGCGGGTGCGCTTCAGATCGGTAGTTAAGCGGTTGAGGCATTGCTCAACCAGGCGGAGCGATTCCCAGCACTCCAGCACCCGTACGTAGTTGCGATCCCAGCAATCCCCAACGGTACCCATTTTACCCTCGCCAATTGGCACTTTGAACTCCAGTTCCGGATAGACCGAGTAGCCATCAACCCGGCGCAGGTCGTATCGCAGGCCGGAGCCACGAAGTACCGGACCGGTACAACCATAGTCTATCGCGACCGGAAGGGGTAAAACACCCACATTGGCGGTCCGCTGCACAAAAATTTTGTTGTCGATCACCAACTGCTGAAGCTCCTGTAATTTGGGCTTTACGTAGGCAACAAACTCCCGGCAGCGCTCCTCGAAGCCCACCGGCAGGTCAAAGAACAGCCCGCCAATCCAGATATAGTTGTAGAGCATCCGGGCTCCGCTGGCCCATTCGAGCATGCGCTGAATATGCTCCCGGTCGCGCATCAGCCACAGAAACGGGGTGTAGGCCCCAATATCCAGAGCATACGTACCGATGGCGACGAAGTGCGAAGCGATACGGTTTAGCTCCGCCACCAGTACCCGAATGTATTCAACCCGTTTGGGCAGATCGTTCTGGATACCCAGCATTTTCTCCACACCCATCACCCAGACATGCTCCGAGTTCATGGCGGCCATATAGTCCAGTCGGTCAACAAACGGGATGGTCTGGTTGAACGGCAGCGACTCGGCATGTTTCTCAAAGCAGCGGTGGAGGTAGCCCAGATGCGGCACCACATCGTTGATGATTTCGCCGTCGGTAATCACCTCAAACCGCAAAACGCCGTGCGTAGAGGGGTGTTGCGGCCCTACGTTTAAAATCATTTCCCCCTCTTGCAGCATACCGGGGCTATACAGGGTGGGCTCTGAAGCCTGAAAGTGGCCGGGCGCGTATTCGTATTCGATGATTTGCGTTGTCATGCGCGGCAAAGGTCCATAGTCAATCGGCAAATTCAAAAGAAGCGCTTACCTTCGTGACAGAATAACGCTAAGCGCTTTAGGTTCATCACATTTTGCTAAATCTTTTTTGTGAGAATAAAAGCTTTTCGTAAATTTGCACTCCGATTGAGAAAATGACGTACAGCAATGGCTAAGAAAGGCAATAGAGTTCAGGTTATTTTGGAGTGCACCGAACAGAAGGACAGCGGTGTTCCTGGCATGTCGCGGTACATTACCACCAAAAACCGCAAAAATACGCCGAGCCGGATCGAGCGTAAGAAATACAACCCGTTTTTGAAGCGCGTTACACTCCATAAAGAAATTAAGTAAGTGTTATGGCAAAGAAGGTAGTTGCAACCCTGAAGAAAGAAGGTTCTGGAAAGACCTTTGCGAAGGTAATTAAAGCGGTAAAGTCTCCAAAGACTGGCGCGTATACCTTCAAGGAAGAAATGGTTCCGGTTGATGAAGTGCAAAACGCTCTGAAGAGCTAAATAACGCACCAACAGCTAAACGTATGCTTAAAAGTCCCTTAAAGGGACTTTTTTTGTTATAGATTTGTTCCAGTCGAATGGAATGTAGTTTGAAAGCTGTACGGGGTCACCTGGCGACTTGGGGTTTAACGTCAAGAAGAATCTCCCCTACCCGTTAACTTCAAACTCCGAACCACAAACTTCAAACTAAAAGGATGGCACTGTTTGGCTTTTTCTCCAAAGAGAAAAAAGAATCACTCGATAAAGGGTTAGAGAAAACCAAAGACAATTTCTTTTCGAAGCTTGGCCGCGCCGTGGCCGGCAAATCGACGGTTGACGACGAGGTACTCGATGAGCTGGAAGAAGTTCTGATCACCTCCGATGTGGGCGTCGAAACAACGGTTAAGATCATCCGCCGGATCGAAGAGCGCGTGGCCCGCGACAAATACCTTGGCACCGACGAGCTCGACCGTATTCTGCGGGAAGAAATAGCCGGCCTGCTCTCTGGTGTACCGGATGGTAATGTAGCTGATGATTTTGTACTGCCTGCGGATAAGAAACCATATGTCATCATGGTCGTTGGCGTCAACGGCGTTGGCAAAACGACTACCATCGGCAAACTGGCCGCTCAGTTTCACAAGAAAGGCTACAAGGTTGTGCTGGGTGCGGGTGATACCTTCCGGGCGGCCGCCGTCGACCAGCTCAAGCTCTGGGGTGACCGCGTTGGCGTACCGGTAATTTCGCACGGCATGAATACGGACCCCTCGGCCGTTGCGTTTGATGCGGTGAAAAAAGGCGTAGATATGGCTGCTGACGTGGTCATTATTGACACCGCCGGCCGGCTGCACACCAAAGTGAACCTGATGAACGAGTTGTCGAAGATTAAACGTGTGATGCAGAAGTTCCTGCCCGAAGCTCCGCACGAGGTATTGCTGGTTCTTGATGGCTCCACGGGACAGAACGCCTTTATTCAGGCGACCGAATTCACCAAAGCTACTGAAGTAACCGCACTGGCGATTACCAAGCTCGACGGTACAGCTAAGGGTGGCGTGGTGATCGGCATCTCCGACCAGTTTAAGATTCCGGTCAAATACATCGGTGTCGGCGAAAAGATTGACGATTTGCAGACGTTCAACAAGATGGAGTTTGTAGATTCGTTCTTTAAGCGGTAAACTCCATAATTCAATATGGCTGTCGTAAGCAACATCAACGAGGTGAATTGTTACGTAACAGAGTCGATGAAGACGCTGTATGGCGACAAATTAGCCAAAATTGTTTTGTATGGCTCATATGCCAGAGGAGATTTCGATGAAGAGTCAGACGTAGATTACCTGGTTATTCTGAATGAGGAACAAGTCTCACCCGCTAAGGAGGTCTACAAAATAAGTCCTATCATGAGTCGCTTTGGCTTAGACACCTCTATTTACGTTTCGGCCTTTGCCGTTGCAGAAAAGCAATACAAAGAATCTAGTCGCCCTTTTTTTAAGGAGGTGCGAAAAGACGCCATAATAATTTATGAGCGATAACTTGAGCGAATGCCTAAAGAAGGTTGAACGGTATTTGGCTAATGCTCATGCGATTTTCGCAACGGAGTACCCCGCTGGAGCTATTACGCCAAGCTATTATGCGTTCTTCTGGTTAGTCCGCGGATTACTCTACGAGAAGAGCATTGTGACAAAACGGCATTCAGGATCGCGTGATATGTTCTCGCTCCATTATATTAAAACAGGTGAAGTTCCTGTTCAATTCTACGACGACTTTGTGCTATTGTTCGACCGCAGGCAACTTGCAGATTATGATATGGAAGGTGACTTTCCCAAAGAAGAAGTTGAGCGTCTGATTAGCTTGGCTGAAACATTTTACAAGTTTGTCAAAGAAAAATATGCGTAATACCTGCTCAACACGCTGGGCCTGCAATCTCTCTGCCTGGTTGGCTCTGGTAGGACTGGTGCTGGGCATTGCCTACGCAGCATCCGCCCAAAAACCAGTGGCAAAAAAAGCGGCATCCAAAGCTCCATTTCAGGGTATCTGCGGTACGGTGCTCTTCAAGTCCGGCAACCATATGCCGGGACCGGATATGCCCCGGCCCGGAACCAATGGCCGACCTGTTCAGCGGGAAATCCTGATTTATGAGCTAACGAACCTGGGACAGGTGGAAGCGGGGGAAGACGGCTTCTATAAGCAGGTAAACAGTAAGCTGGTCAAAACGGCGAAGTCGGATAAGAACGGCAAGTTTTGTGTAGCGCTGCCGGTTGGGCGGTACTCCCTGTTTGTGCGGGAAGAGAAAGGGCTTTACGCAAATCTCTTTGATGGGGAGAGTAATATTGTTCCGGTAGAGGTCAAAAAGAACTGCAAGACCACAATTACATTTGAAATTACGTACGCGGCTGTATTTTAATAAGCATCTTGCTTCTACAAATAGTTGATTAAACCTCTCTTCGTCTTCTTTCACGCTAATCGCTTATTTCCGAACTTTGTCCAATTTTTCAGCGTTCAGGATTAGTGCATTTCGGTACGAGTAAGATTACAGTCCCTTGAAAACAAAAGGCTTACGCAAGAATAAGATAAACATCGTTACGCTGGGTTGTTCAAAAAACCTGGTCGACTCCGAAGTTTTATTTACCCAACTAAAAGGCAACGGCTACGACGTCACCCACGAGTCGAAGCGCGATGATGCCAATATCGTGGTTATTAACACCTGTGGCTTCATCGATAACGCCAAGGAAGAATCCGTCAATACCATTCTGCGGTACGTTGATGCCAAAGATGCCGGTGTGGTTGATAAAGTTTACGTGACGGGTTGCCTCTCTCACCGCTACAAAAATGAGCTGGAGGTAGAGATTCCAACCGTTGATGCCTGGTTCGGCACCAACGAACTGCCCCGGCTGCTCAAGACGCTGAAGGCGGACTACAAAAAAGAACTGGTTGGCGAGCGATTGCTGACGACCCCGGCTCATTTTGCCTACCTGAAAATTGCCGAGGGCTGCGACCGGCCGTGTTCGTTCTGCGCCATTCCGCTGATGCGGGGTGGTCACGTGTCCCGCCCGATGGAGGAGTTGATCACCGAAGCCCAATCGCTGGCCCGGCGCGGCACCAAAGAACTGATTCTGATTGCCCAGGACCTTACCTATTATGGCCTTGACCTGTACAAAAAACGGAACCTGGCGGAGCTGATGAGCCAGTTGGCCAACGTAGAAGGCATTGACTGGATTCGCCTGCAATACGCCTACCCCTCCGGTTTTCCGATGGATGTGCTGGATGTAATGCGCGACCGGCCGAACATCTGCAACTACCTCGATATGCCGCTGCAAACCGGCTCTACCGAGCAGTTGAAGATGATGCGCCGGGGCATCACCCGCGAGAAAACAGAAGCGCTCATCGAAACCATTCGCGAAAAAGTGCCAGGAATTGCCTTGAGAACGACGCTGATTGCCGGCCATCCCGGCGAGACCGACGCCATGTTCGAAGAAACCTACGATTTTGTAGAGCGGATGCGCTTTGACCGGCTGGGCGTCTTTACCTACTCGCACGAAGAAAATACCCACTCCTATTCGTTTGTGGACGATGTAACGGCCGCGGTGAAGCAGGAGCGGACCGACGCCATTATGGAGTTGCAGCAGGGCATTTCCTACGAGCTAAATCAGGAGAAAGTCGGCAAGACCTATAAAGTGCTGTTCGACCGGAAAGAAGGCGGCTACTTCATCGGCCGCACCGAGTTTGATTCACCAGAAGTAGATAATGAAGTGCTGGTGCCGGCTGACCAATATGTACGTCTGGGTGATTTCGCTAACGTCCGGATAACAGAAGCCCACGAATTTGATTTATACGGCGAAGTAGTTTCGTAATATTGTGGCCCCGTAAGCGAAGAACCTTACGGGGTTTTTGATTGTTCAGCCGATTAAAACCACCCTGCATGGACTGTCAGTACCTACCGTTATCCGCTACCGGCCAATTTTCCCCGTTATTCTTAGATTACCTCAACCAAGCCGACTCCCTCCAACCGTTCTATACCCAGTTTCCTAGTCTGGAAGCGTTTGGTTCGCAGATTCAGCAGAAGCAGTTCCCGGCCGAACACCGGGCGGCATTGGTCAGCGCCCTGGAGCGACAGTACCAGCACATTGATAAGAAGCCTGACTTCTCGGTTCTGGCTCAGCCGAATACCTTCACCGTCACCACCGGCCATCAGCTTAACATCTTCACTGGTCCGCTGTATGTGCTCTATAAGCTGGTTACCATTGTCAATCTGGCCAAGCGGCTCAAATGGGTGTATCCGGAATATAATTTCGTGCCTGTTTACTGGATGGCGTCCGAAGACCACGATTTTGCCGAAATCAATCATTTTAGCCTGTTTGGTCGCAACTATACCTGGGAGACGCAGCAGCAGGGAGCCGTTGGACGGATGAACCCGCAGGAACTGAAAACGCTGTTCAGCCAGATTCCGGAGAAGCTGTTCCTGTTTGAAGAAGCGTACCTGAACCACAACACCCTCTCCGACGCCGTGCGCTACTACATGAACGAGTTGCTGGGCCACGAGGGGCTGATTTGTCTGGACGCCGACGATGCCGGGCTGAAACGGCTGTTTATTCCGGTGATGCAGGACGAATTGCTCCACCAATCTTCCAATAGCCTGGTGGCCGATACGTCACAGCAACTGGAGAGCCTCGGGTACAATACCGTTATCACGCCCCGCGAAATCAACCTGTTCTACCTCACCGACCAGCTTCGGGAGCGTATCACCTGCGAAGAAACAACAGAGGGAACGAAAGCATACAAGGTACTGCACACCAGCCTTCAGTTCAGCCAGGAGCAAATACTGACGCACCTCCGGGAACACCCTGAACGGTTCAGCCCGAACGTCATACTGCGGCCCGTGTATCAGGAAGTCATTCTGCCAAACCTCGCTTACATTGGCGGTCCGTCGGAGGTGCCGTACTGGCTGCAACTGAAAGGCGTATTTGACCATGCCGGCCTGTCTTTCCCGTTGCTGATACCCCGCAACTTCGCGCTGTATGTACCACGCGTGAGTGCCAAACGGATTGCCGGCCTGGGTTTAACCCCCGAAGAGTTGTTTAAGGACACGCTCACGCTTAAATACCAGTTTATCGAACAGCACACCCGCCACGCCCTGAAGTTTGACAAAGAAAACAAAACGGTGAATCAGGCCCTGGACGCCATGCTCCATAAGGCCATGATGGTTGACCCGACGCTGGAACGAACCGTACTGGCCGAAACCAAACGCTTTGCCAACGCGGTAGAGCGGTTACAGAAAAAAATGCGCCGGGCCGAAGAACGCAATCAGGCAACGGGTATCAGTCAGCTACTGGCCGTAAAAAACGAACTGTTCCCCGGCAATGGACTACAGGAGCGCACTGAAAACTTCCTGACCTTTTACCTGAACGACAAAACCTTTATCCAGCAATTGCTGGATGCCTTTGACCCGCTCGATTTCCGGATGCAGATTCTGCTGCAAAAGTAATTGGTATGCACAAGGCCAGCCTGCGAAAGTTGTACCGCGCCAAACGACAGGCGTTATCCGAAGCCGACTGGCAGCAGCGATGTGCCGCTATTCAGGAACGGCTGCTGGCTTTCCTCACCACTCAGTTTGAGCCAGAGGATGGGTTTACACTGCACACCTATTTGCCCATCCGTCGGCAACGTGAAGTCGACACGTACTCCATTATTGCGGAACTCCGGCAACGCTACCCAAAGCTCCGGGCCCTTATTTCCCGCAGCCATTCTGACGGCTCAATGAGGCACGTAAGCTGGTCTGACGATGTAACATTAACCGACAACCAATGGGGCATTCCTGAGCCAGCAGACACAAACCATCCAGAAGTAAATAGCCATGATATTGATGTAGTACTGGTGCCGCTGCTGATTTTTGATAAACAGGGACACCGGGTTGGATATGGCAAAGGGTATTATGACCGGTTTCTGGCTACCTGCCGACCTGATGTGCTGGCTATTGGCTTATCATTCTTTGAACCGATAGAAGCCATTTCAGATAAAACTCCCCTTGATGTACCAATACACGTTTGCTTTACGCCATTCAGGAATTGGTACTTTTTTAACCACTTATAACTTTATTTTTACAAAGTAGTACTAATACATTAAAAGGATCATTAGATTTGGTATACTTTTTCCTTCTAGCAGGATAAAGGAGTGTTCCATCTTTACAACCCTACCTATGCTCGACTATCTACTGCTTTCCTCCTATCTGCCTGATTAACAGCCTATTTGCTTTTTACGGTGCTTCTTCTATTCTGCCAGAAATAAGGCAGAGGACTGAGCTATAACTTAACTGATGTTTTTTGTAGGCTACACCGGCTATTTCTGATTCCTGTTTAACCAATAGCCAACCGTAGCAGAGCCCTGCTCTTTCGCAACCCGTTTCGTTCCAACCTATGCTTTTATCACCCAGATCATCTGCCCTGATAAAAGTAACAGTATCCCAAAACCTTAAAGCAGTTTAAACTCTATGGCAATTAGCTGTACCAGACAAGTGCCGTTTTCACCGGGAAGCCATTCACCGGCCGAAAACTGGCTCCGGCAGAAACATGCCTACGTTCTGTTTTTCCTATTACAGATTCTCTCTGTAAGCGTATTCGCCCAAACAAAAGTAGCCGGTAAGGTATCCGACGAACAGGGGCAGGGTCTTCCCGGCGTGAGTGTCGTAGTCAAAGGCACCACCAGCGGCTCGGTGACCGACATGGACGGCAAGTACACCCTGAATGTCCCGTCCGGAAACGCTACTTTAGTGTTCTCCTTTATCGGCTATGTTTCTCAGGAAGTAGCCGTTAATAACCGCTCGACTATTAATATTTCACTGGCTACCGACGTAAAGTCGCTACAGGAAGTTGTGGTAGTAGGTTACGGTGTTCAGAAGAAAGAGACCGTGACCGGCTCTGTTGTTTCGGTAAAAGGCGAAGAGCTGGTGAGATCGCCGGCCCTGAACCTGACCAACTCAATTGCCGGCCGGCTGCCGGGCGTTGTGGCGGTAAACCGTAGCGGGGAGCCCGGTAATGACGGTTCGGGCATTCGTATCCGGGGTTCAAACACGCTCGGAAACAATGACGCGCTGATTGTTATCGATGGTATTCCGGCCCGCGACGGCGGTATCGGCCGTATCAATCCGGCTGACATCGAAAGTATTTCGGTTCTGAAAGATGCCTCGGCCGCTATTTACGGAGCACGGGCCGCTAACGGCGTTATCCTGATTACAACCAAACGCGGAAAAACGGGCAAGCCTGAACTGTCATACCAGATGAACCAGGGCTGGTCGCAGCCAACGGTCATTCCGAAGCTGGCCGATGCCCGTCAGTACTCGGAAATGCTGAACGACCTCGACATCTACCAATTGCCCGTGAGTGAATGGGCCGCTGCCAACCAGGCTTACAAAACGAACGGAACCTACACCCGCCCCAACGGTCAGGTACGCCGGGCACCCTACTCACCGACAGACCTTCAGAAGTTCAGCGACGGTTCGGACCCCTGGCTTTATCCAAACACCGATTGGTACAGGGCCACGCTGAAGCCCTGGTCTCCGCAAAGCCGCCACAACCTACAGTTGACGGGTGGTACGGAAAACCTGCGGTATATGGCATCACTGGGTTACCAGAACCAGGATGGCTATTACATCAATTCAGCAACCGGCTACAAGCAGTACGACCTGCGCGTCAATCTCGATGCCAAAGTGAACAAATACGTCAACGTGCAGCTGGGTATGCTGGGCCGTGAGGAAAATCGTAATTACCCGACCCGTTCGGCTGGTGCAATCTTCCGGATGCAGATGCGTGGTAAGCCGAATCAGCCCGCTTTCTGGCCCAACGGTCTGCCGGGTCCGGACATCGAAAACGGTGAAAACCCGGTGGTTATCACTACGGACCTGACTGGATATGACCGTGATATTCAGGATTACATTCAAACCAACGGCCAGGTTGACATTAAAATTCCGGGCATCGAAGGGCTGAAATTTACCGGTACGGCTGCCGTCGATAAGCGCATTAGCAACCGTAAAATATGGCAAACGCCCTGGACGCTGTACCAGCTTGGTTCCGGAACAGACGCCAACGGTAACCCGAATCTGGTAGCCAGCCGCCGTGGTCCGGCAGAACCCAGCCTCAACCAGTCTACGGCTAACCAACTGAACATCCTGCTCGGTGGTGTGGGTACCTACGAACGAACCTTCGGCGAACATGGAGTTACCATCCTGGCCGGGGTAAACCGTGAAACCATTCGAGGAGAAAACTTCAGTGCCTTCCGGCGTTATTTTATTTCGTCGGCCATCGACCAGATGTTTGCCGGGGGTGACCTGGAGAAAAACAACAATGGTGGTGCCTTCGAGCGTGCTCGTTTGAACTACTTCGGCCGCGTTGCCTACAACTATAAAGAGAAGTACCTGGCCGAATTTCTGTGGCGCTACGACGGCTCGTACATCTTCCCGGAAGCCACCCGCTACGGCTTCTTCCCTGGGGTCATGCTGGGCTGGGTAGCGTCTGAAGAAAGCTTCGTCAAAAATGCGCTGCCGGCAGTTAACTTCCTGAAGTTACGCGGCTCGTACGGTCAGATGGGTAACGACCAGATCTTCTTTGGTGGCGTGCTACAGGAATACCAGTATCTGTCAACCTATGGTTTCCGGAGTTATATCATCAACAACGTCGAGACAAAGACGCTGTTTGAGACCCGCGTACCGAACAATTCCATTACCTGGGAGGTAGCCAACAACGCTAACCTGGGTCTGGAAGGCCAGATGTTTAACGGAAAGATTTTCTTCGAATTCGACGTCTTCTCCAACAAGCGGACAAATATCCTTTGGCGTAAAGATGCGTCGGTTCCGCAGAGCACCGGTCTGAGCCTGCCCGCCCAGAACATTGGCGAAGTGGCTAACCGGGGTTGGGAGTTCAACGTAGGTTACCGCAATCAGGCCGGCAACTTCAAGTACAACGTCAGCGTAAACGGCGGCTACGCCAAGAACAAGATTCTGTTCTGGGATGAAGCGCCGGGTGCTCCTGAGTGGCAGCGTTCGACGGGCAAGCCGATGAACACCTTCCTGGTTTACCAGTACGACGGCGTGTTCAAGGATCAGGCAGACATCGATGCCAACACGCTTGACTACCGGGGAGTTGTTAACGTTATTCGTCCCGGCGATATGAAGTACAAAGACATCAACGGCGACGGCAAAATTACTCCCGACGACCGCATCCGGATGGACAATAACGATATTCCGCTGTTCCAGGGTGGTATCAACGGTAACGCCAGCTATAAAGGCTTCGACCTGACGTTACTGATTCAGGGAGCCGCCGGAGCCCGCCAGTATGTGAGTGCCGGCGAATCGGGTAACATCGGAAACTTCCTGCTGGACATCTACCAGAACCGCTGGACCATCGACAACCCGAGCTCCGTACACCCACGGATAGCCAACCGCAGTGATCAGTATTACTCAGGCGGCAACACGTACTGGTTCCGTAAGTCAGACTACATCCGTCTGAAAAACGTTGAGCTGGGATACACCCTGCCGAACACCCTTACCAATCGAATAGGGGTTAGCAACCTGCGTGTTTACATCAACGGCTTTAACCTCTTCACGGTTGATAAGCTGAAGGTGTATGACCCCGAAACCAACAACTCGACAGGTCAATACTACCCGCAGTCACGGATTATCAACACCGGCCTAACTCTGAGTTTCTAATTTTAATCTTGTCTGAATTATGTTAAAAATAAAACATATAGTACTCTCCACTATAACGGCCTCGCTGCTCATGGTGGGTTGTAACGATAACTTTGTTAATACCCGGCCACTGGATCAGGTATCGGAGGCCGCTGTCTGGAGCGACGCGGCCCTGGCCGAAGCGTTCGTGTTGGAAATTTATGCCGGTTTTGGCAACGGTGGGTTTGACGAGCAGATGCTGGCGTCTTTGACAGACGAAGCCATCTTTACGCACCCCGGCCGCGGCATTACCACCATTACGGAAGCCCGCTCGAACCCGGCCGATATTGGATGGGTAAATGGTACCCTCAACTGGCCGAACATGTATACCCGTATCCGGGCGGCCAACCTGGCGCTGAAAAACCTCGAAAAACCGCAGTTTGCCAACACGAACGGTATTGTAGACCGGCTGCGGGGCGAAGCGCTCTTCCTGCGGGCTTACTATTACCAGCAGTTGATCCGCTATTATGGTGGAGTGCCCCTGATCGACCGACCCTTTGAGTTAGGGGAAGCCGACTATAACTCGCCACGTAATACCTGGGAAGAATGCGTTAACTTCATTGTAAAAGACCTGGATGAAGCGGCTAAACTGCTGGATGGCAAGTCCGTTGTCCGGGGCCGGAGCAGCCGTGCTGCAGCCCTCGCGCTGAAATCACGCGTACTCCTTTATGCCGCCAGTGATCTGCACGACATCCCCACGGCAAAAGCCAAGTCGGCCACGATTTCGGCGTTCTCAAAACCCGAAGTGCTGGGTTATCTGACCGGCAACCGCATTGAGCGCTGGACAAAAGCCCGTGACGCAGCTAAAGCCGTACTGGACCTGCCAAACCTCGGTAACCAGTTGAACCTGTCGGCTCCGCTGCCGCGTGAAGAAGCCATCCAGACGTATATCAATAACTCGATGGCCCGCAGCGGTGGTGAGCGTGAGATTCTGCTCGGTCGTTATTTTATCAACGCCAAGCAGGAAGGCGGAGGTCGTCAGGGTCTGTTCAACGGGCCTAACGGTTACAACAACTGGGCGGGCAACACCCCTGTTCAACTGCTGATCGATGATTACGAAATGATGGACGGTAGCCGCTTCAGTTGGAGCAAGCCCGAGCAAGCAGCCAATCCATACGCCAACCGTGACCCGCGTTTCTACGCATCGGTTCTGTACGACGGTGCGCAATGGAAGCCTCGCTCAGCCGCCAATCAGCCGCGTGATCCGCTGGGGCAAATTCAGACCGGCCGTTATGAGGTTGTCAATGCCTCGGGTGCCAAGGCAACTCACTTTGGTCTGGACACCCGCAACAGCCCCATCGAAGACTGGAACGGAAGCTACACCGGTTACTACTTCCGCAAGTTTATCGACGCTAATCCGGCGATTGTTGACCAGAACACCTGGCAGGAGGTCCCCTATCCGATGCTCCGCTTTACAGAAGCGTTGCTAAACTACGTTGAAGCCTCTATTGAGTTGGGTCAGGATGGTGAAGCCCGCACCTGGTTGAACAAGCTTCGCTTCCGCTCAGGGATGCCGGCCGTTACCGAATCAGGGGATGCCCTCCGCCAGCGCTACCGCAACGAACGGCGTATTGAAATGGCGTATGAGGAACAACGCTTCCACGATACCCGACGCTGGATGATTGCGCCGGAAACACTCGGACGCAAGGCAAACGGCATTAGCATTGTTGGTACTCTGAAACCAGGCAAAACACTATCGGTCTACCGCTATGATCCTACCAGTTATGATTATAGCTACCGGGTTGTAGAAATTGACCCCGGCAAGGAAAATCGTCTGTGGCTCGATAAGATGTATTATCTGCCGATCCATCGCGATGAAATGAACCGGAATAACAAACTGGTTCAGAACCCCGGGTACTAAGAAAATAGACTTATTTTCGTTACTTTTGAAACTATGCCGGCTACGTTTAGCTGGCATAGTTTTTTTCAGCCTGCCTTTTTTGCATGAAATTGAATATCGTTAACCTGCTCTGTCTGCTATTGGCGCTAGCCGGCGGACTAGTATCCGGGTGTCAGCCTAAAGATACCTCCGCTGCCGGCCAAGCCCCTGCCGATGCCCCCGGCAATGCGCTTTTTACCCTGCTCTCTCCTGACGAAACCGGTATAACCTTCTCCAATAACCTGACCGAAGGTCTGAATACCAACGTGCTGATGTACGAGTATTTTTACAATGGCGGTGGGGTGGCGGTGGGTGACCTGAACGGCGACGGGCTGGACGATATTTACTTTACCGCCAACATGGG
Organism: Nibrella viscosa; assembly: GCF_039541875.1. Taxonomy (NCBI): domain Bacteria; kingdom Pseudomonadati; phylum Bacteroidota; class Cytophagia; order Cytophagales; family Spirosomataceae; genus Nibrella; species Nibrella viscosa. The sequence goes on from NZ_BAABHB010000005.1 coordinate 106,359, forward strand.
TCCAAATCAGTTGTACCTTAACAAAGGCAACCTAAAGTTCGCAGACATTACGGCATCGGCGGGCGTTGCCGGTCGCGAGGGGCCGTGGAAGACCGGAGTGACCATGGCCGATGTGAACGGCGACGGTCGGCTCGATATCTACGTCTGCCATTCGGGGGCTGTGCGGCCCGAAAACCGTATTCCCGAATTATTCATCAACGATGGCCCCGACGCTAACGGCGTGCCGCACTTCACCGACCGCACCGCCGAGTACGGCCTGGCTAACCCGGCCCAAACCACACAGGCCGCTTTTTTCGACTATGACCTCGACGGTGACCTGGACCTGTTTCTGCTGAACCACAACCCACGCTTGCTGCCAATTCTGGACCCGAACGCAACAGCCTCTATCATGAAGCAGCCAAGTGCCGAAATTGGCGTGCGGCTGTTAGAGAATAAAGGCAAAAAGAACGGCTCTTCGTTCGTGCCGTTCTTTGTCGATATAACCGAGCGGGCCGGCCTGAGCAGTTCGGCCCTGACGTATGGGCTCGGCATTGGCGTAGCGGATTTGAACGGCGACGGCTGGCCCGACCTGTACGTATCCAATGATTATAGCGTACCCGACTACCTGTACCTGAACAACAAAAAAGGGGGCTTTACCAATGTTCTGCCATCTAGTATGGGGCATACGTCCAATTTCTCGATGGGGAATGCCGTGGCAGATGTTAACAACGATGCCCAGCCCGATATACTGACCCTCGATATGCTGCCGGAAGACAACCGGCGGCAAAAGCTCCTGATGGCCCCCGACAATTACGAGAAATACGACCTTGCCGTGCAATCGGGCTTTCACCACCAGATCATGCGCAACATGCTGCACATCAGCAACGGCACCACCTCAGGTATACCTACGTACCGGGAGATGGGCCAACTGGCGGGCATCTCCAATACCGACTGGAGCTGGTCACCCCTGCTGGCCGATTTTGATAATGACGGCTGGAAGGACCTGTACGTAACCAACGGTTATGTGCGCGACTACACCAACATGGACTTCCTCAAGTACATGAACGACTTTATGCAGAACCGGCCCACCAACCCAAGCCGGGAAGATGTGCTGGCCCTGGTTCACCAGATGCCGGCCTCCAATGTAGCCAACTACATGTTCCAGAACCGGGGCATGGGTGCCGGTGCCGTCACCTTTGCCAATGTAGGTACGGCCTGGGGGCTTACCCAAACCGCAAACAGCACCGGAGCTGCCTACGCCGACCTGGACAACGACGGTGACCTGGACCTGATTACCAACAACACCAACCAACCCGCTTTCATCTACCGGAACGATGGCCTTCGTACCGACGGCCCGGCTCAGGTTGCCAATCATTACCTGGCCGTTCGACTGGAAGGCAACACGCCCAATACGCAGGGGCTGGGCGCTAAAGTGCTGGTGTACCAGCAAGGCCATCAACAACTCCGGGAGCAGATGCCGACGCAGGGTTATCAGTCCAGCGTCTCGCCGGTGCTGCACTTTGGTCTGGGAGCCGATAAAACCATCGACTCGGTACGCATTGTCTGGCCGGGCGGCAAACAGCAGCTTCTGACCAACGTAACCGGCGATCAGCGACTGACGGTGCAGGAGAAAAACGCCACCAGTACGTACAAGGCTCCGGTGGCTCCAGCTCCGGTCTTTAAGGAAATAGCCGCTCCTATTGCGGTACAATTCCAGAAGAATGTAATCAATGATTTTAAACGGCAGCCGCTGCTGGTAAATCCGCTGTCGTTTTCCGGCCCCTGCCTGGTTAAGGCCGACGTGAACGGCGATGGCCTTGACGACGTGTTTGCCGGGGGGAATGCCGGTCAGGCCGGGGCGCTGTATATCCAGCAGGCACCGGGCCGGTTTGTACCGAAGCCACAGCCCGCTTTTGAAGCCGATAAGGCCAGCGAAGATGTGGATGCCCTCTTTTTTGATGCCAACGGTGACGGCTCTCCTGACCTATACGTAGCCGGCGGTGGGTACGGCAACTTTGCACCCGATGACTCCCTGCTGCAGGACCGGCTGTACCTCAACGACGGTAAAGGCAATTTCTCGAAAAGCCCTGATGCCTTACCGGTTATGCAGACCAGCACAAGCTGCGTACGGGCGGCCGATGTAAACGGCGACGGCCGGCTCGATCTCTTTGTGGGCGGGCGCGTGATACCCGGCCGCTACCCCGAAGCCCCCCGGAGCTACCTGCTCATCAATAACGGACAAGGGCAGTTTACCGACCAGACTACCCAGATCGCGCCCCAGCTTGAGCACATCGGCATGGTGACCGATGCCGCCTGGACCGACCTGAATGGCGACAACAAACCGGAACTGGTGGTAGTGGGTGAGTGGATGCCGGTGACCGTATTCGCCAGCACCAGCAACAAACTGACCGATCAGACCAGCACCTACTTTAACACACCCTACCGGGGTTGGTGGAACAAACTGCTGGTAGATGACCTGAACGGCGACGGTAAGCCTGATTTAATCATTGGGAATCATGGCCTGAACTCCCAGTGCAAAGCCAGCGAGCAGGAACCCGCCGAACTGGTGTACAAAGATTTTGATAACAACGGCAAAATCGACCCGGTGCTGTGCCTGTACGTGCAGGGCAAATCATACCCCCACGCTACCCGCGACGAACTCCTCGACCAGCTCGTTATGCTGCGTCAGCGTTTCACCACCTACGAGAGCTACGCCAACGCCACCCTGAAGGATGTATTCACCGAAGAAGAACTGAACGGAGCCGGTCGGCTGTACGCCAATCACCTCCAGACTACGTGCTTTATGAGCACCGCCACGGGGAAACTACAGGCCCAGGTATTGCCGGCCGAAGCACAGATTTCACCCGCCTTTGCACTGGCTTCGCTGGACTACGACCAGGATGGGAAGAAAGACCTGCTGGTATGCGGCAACATCAGCCACGGCCGGCTGCGCTTCGGCAAGTATGATTCCAATTACGGTGTCTTATTGAAGGGAGACGGAAAGGGGCAGTTTACCTATGTACCACAGAACCGGTCGGGCTTCCGGCTGCAGGGCGATGTCCGGAGTATTTTGCCGGTGGGTAACACCTGGCTGTTCGGTATCAACCAGCAACCCATTAAGGCGTATCAGGCAAAAAACGCTGAAAAAACGCTTACCCGGTCGCCTGCTGCCGCTGGTCGTGAGCGAATGCCGGAACCGGTAAGCGTAATTACCCGAACCCGGTAAGCGGCTTGGTATCCTATCAAAACCTGGCGTTTTATTTATTTCCCTAACCCTAAACATATGTTCACTTCAACGCGAACAAGGCAACTCAGCACAGCGCTTCTACTGGCAACCTCCATAGCCGGTGGATTCTATGGCTGTAAAACGCCGAAAGCTACTACCGCGCAGACCCAATCGGCACCGCCGGTAAAAGCTCCTGCTCCGGTAGCCGCCGTGGCCACAAAAGTGCCCCGGATTCTGGTTTTTTCCCGAACCAAAGGGTTTTACCACAAGTCCATTCCGGCAGGCATCGCGGCTATTCAGAAGCTGGGCCAGGAAAATAACTTCTTAGTTGATACCACCAAGAATGCGGCTCTGTTCACCGATGAGAATCTGAAAAAGTACAGCGCCGTGGTGTTTCTGAGCACGACCATGAACGTACTCGACCCCAAACAGCAGGTGGCGTTTGAGCGATACATTCAGGCAGGCGGTGGCTTTGTGGGCATCCATGCCGCTACGGATACCGAGTACAACTGGCCCTGGTACAACAAGCTGGTGGGCGCTCAGTTTTCCAGCCACCCAAAGCAGCAGCAGGCCGGCATCGATGTTATCGACAAAAGCCATATCTCGACCAGCCACCTGCCCGACCGCTGGGAGCGCTTCGACGAGTGGTATAACTTCAAAAACATAAACCCGGATGTCAAGGTCTTGGCTAAACTGGACGAAACCAGCTACCAGGGCGGTACCAACGGCGACAATCACTCGTTCGCCTGGTACCATGAGTTCGACGGTGGCCGGGCCTGGTACACGGCGGGTGGGCATACCGACGAAAGCTTTAGCGAGCCGCTTTTTGTGAAGCACCTGCTGGGCGGCATCCAATACGCTATTGGGCCAAACAAAGACCTGGATTATGCGAAATCGTACGCCGTTGAAACGCCGGAGGAAAACCGGTTTACCAAGACCGTTCTGTCTAACGACCTGAACGAGCCGATGGAACTGGCCGTAGCACCGGACGGACGGGTATTTTATGTAGAGCGGGCGGGCAAGTTCTACATGTATGACCCCAGGACCCGTAAGAATAAAATGGTGTACGACTTCCCGGTGAAGGCCGTGGAAAAGTACCTGAACGGCCTGCTGGGGATGACCATCGACCCGAATTTCAGCCAGAACCATTACCTGTACTTTTTTTACACCATTCAGGAAGGTCAGCAGACGAAGCAGCGCATCGGCCGTTTTGTTATGAACGATGATGGTACGCTTGATGTAGCCTCCGAAAAGCCCATTATCGAATTCCCGATCGACCTGGAGGTGAGCGCCCATACCGGCGGCTCTATGGCGTGGGACCGACACGGTAACCTCTACATCTCGACCGGCGATAATACCGTACCCTTCGAGTCCAGCGGCTTCTCGCCTACCGACTGGCGGGCCGGCCGCCTGACGTTCGATGCGGCCCGATCATCGGGTAACGCCAATGATTTGCGGGGCAAAATCCTGCGGATTCATGTAGAGCCGGATGGCTCTTATACGATTCCCGAAGGCAACCTCTTCCCGAAAGGCACACCGGGTACCCGGCCGGAGATTTACGTGATGGGCTGCCGTAACCCCTATCGGATCTCGGTTGACCCGGCGACATCGATCGTATACTGGGGCGAAATTGGCCCGGATGCCGGCACTGATGGCGAGCAGGGGCCCCGCGGCTACGATGAATTTAATCAGGCCAAAAAAGCCGGCAATTACGGCTGGCCATTCTTTGTGGGCGACAGCAAGCCGTATAAGGCATATAACTTTGAGACTAAAGCGGTGGGCGCTCAATACGACCCCAATGCCCCGGTCAACAACTCGCCGAATAATACGGGCATCAAGAACCTGCCCCCGACCCAGAAGGCGATGGTGTGGTACCCGTACAACAAATCGACCGAGTTTCCGGAGCTGGGTCAGGGTGGCCGCTGCGCCATGGGTGGTCCCGTATACCACTACGACCCGAACCTTAAATCGAACGTGAAGCTGCCGGCGTATTACGATAAGGCCCTGTTTATGTACGACTGGATGCGGAACTGGGTATTTGCCGTCCGTCTGGACGAGAATAACAACTACAAACGCATGGAGCAGTTCATGCCGACGCGGGGCGACTTCCGCCGACCGGTCGATATGGAAATCGGGCCGGACGGCTCTATTTATATGCTCGAATACGGCACCGTGTATGGAATCGACAACGACGATGCCCGACTGGTGAAGATCGACTACAACCCCGGCAACCGCGCTCCCGTTGCCGTAGCTTCGACCCGCGATACCATCGGTCTGGCTCCATTCAAAGTAGCCTTCAGCAGCCGCAGGAGCTACGATTTCGACGAGGACGATGAACTGCGCTACGAATGGCGCTTTGAGAATAACCAGGTTTCGACGGAAGCAAATCCAACCTATACGTTCCAGAAGAACGGCATTTACAACGTGACGCTGAAGGTAACTGACCCGGCCGGAAAAAGCTCGATAGACACGCTGGAAATCAAAGTTGGGAACACCCTGCCGCAGGTAGCCATCAATGTTGCCGACAACAGCACGTTCTTCTTCCCCGACCAGACTCCGCTGAAGTATGCGGTAGATGTAAAGGATAATGAAGACAAGGTGATCGACAAAAAGAATGTGAAGGTGGCGCTGAACTACATTCCGAAAGTGGCCGGCAACGATGCGCCCATTGGCCACCAGCAGATCAGCAGCACGTTTAATCTGGGCAAGAACCTGATGGCGGGTAGCGATTGCAAGGCCTGTCACCAGATCAACGGCAAATCGGTTGGGCCGTCGTTCATTGAGGTGTCTAAAAAATACCGGGGTGATAAAGGAGCCCTGACCCGGCTGGCCAACAAAGTTATCACCGGGGGCGGTGGGGTTTGGGGCGACCATGCCATGAACGCCCACCCGCAACTAACCCGCGAAGATGCCACCGAGATTGTGAAGTACGTGCTGTCACTGGCCAACGATCAGCCCGACGTTCGCCTGCCGCAGCAGGGCACGGCCCTCCTGAAAGAGCATGTGGGTAAAGACGAGCAGGGCCGCTACGTGCTCACCGCATCGTACACCGACAAAGGCGGAGCCATTACCCCGCTGACCAGCAGCGAAACGCTGATTCTGCGCCCGGCCAAAGTAATAGCGGCCGATGCCGACGACCTGCACAACATCAACCGGCAGGGCCGGCGTCTGGGCGGCATCAAGCATAATTCCTATTTCGTGCTGAAGAACGTCGACCTGAAAGGCATTGAGCAGTTGACCTATAATTATGCCGCCAAGGACTTCAACGGCACTATCGAGGTTCGCCTGGATTCGCCCAAAGGGCAGGTCATCAGCACCGCCACCTTCACCCCCACCGGCGACTGGCGTAAAGCGGCCGACATTAGCGCCCCCATTCAGGACCCCGGCGGCAAGCATACCCTCTATTTCGTGTTCACCAATAAAGAGCAGCCAACCCAAAACCTGGCCGCCCTGACCTGGATAAACTTCGAGAAGGGACAGGCGGTAAGCCGACGGTAAAGGTAGAAAAGCCGGATAAGGCAAGCCTCCGAAGAAACTGCCTGACTCCACCTGGAGTGCATCCGTACCTCTTCCGAAACACCCGCCCAAACTAGTCTGGGTGGGTGTTTCGTCCATCTTGCAGGAGTTTCCGGGCTGTTTTGAGCCAACCCGCTTTCATTCGCAGATTGTAAAGCCATGATTAAATAACCAGGTGCCAACTGTCAGGATTCCGTAAAATCGCCTATGCTAAACCGCGTTCTCCTTTTCCTGCTCCTCACGACCACAGGCTGCGCCACCAAACAGCAGACCGATACAGCATCGAAGCCCAACATCCTCATCATCTATGCCGATGATCTCGGTTACGGCGATGTGAGTGCCTATGGACAGGGTACGCTGAAAACGCCTAACATCGACGAACTGGCCGCTTCGGGCATCCGGTTCACCAATGGATACGCCACGTCGGCTACGTGTACGCCCAGCCGGTTCGCGCTGCTGACGGGCGTATATCCCTGGCGCAACAAAAACGCCAAAATCCTGCCCGGCGACGCCCCCCTGCTCATCGACACGACCGCTACTACGCTGGCCAGTATGCTCAAAAAGCAGGGCTACGAAACAGGGGTTGTGGGTAAATGGCACCTCGGACTGGGCAGCGGCAGCGTAGACTGGAACAAGGCCATTGCCCGAACACCCAACGACATTGGCTTCGATGAGTCGTACATCATGGCCGCCACCGGCGACCGCGTACCGACAGTCTATGTCGAGAACCGGAAGGTAGCGGGCCTGCAGGCCAACGACCCGCTGTACGTGAGTTACAAAGAAAACTTCGAGGGACAGCCTACCGCCCTGACCAATCCCGAACTGATGACCAAAATGAAGTGGCATCACGGCCACAACCAGAGCATCCATAACGGCATTCCGCGCATCGGCTACATGAAAGGCGGCAAGTCGGCCCTGTGGATGGATGAAACCATGGCCGAGGTCTTTCTGGACAAAGCCAAAGCGTTTATTGACGCGCATCAGGCCAAAAAATCAGGAGACCCGTTCTTCCTGTATTACGCCCTGCACGAGCCACACGTACCGCGGGTACCGGGGGCAACGTTTGCCGGAAAATCGGGGCTTGGGCCGCGTGGCGATGCTATTCTGGAAGCCGACTGGTGCGTGGGTGAAATCAGGAAAAAACTTGAAGCCGATGGTCTGTTAGCCAACACCCTGATTATTTTTTCGAGCGATAACGGTCCGGTTTTGAATGATGGGTATTACGACGAGGCCGTCGAGAAAAACGGCAGCCACACGCCCTGGGGTTCGTTGCGGGGCGGCAAATACAGTTTGTTTGAAGCCGGTACGCGGGTGCCGTTTATTGTCTCATGGCCCGGCCGCGTCAGGCCGGGCCACGTCAGGCCCGGCCGGATTCAGAAAGGGGTGTCAGACGCGCTGGTGTGTCAGCTTGATTTACTAAGTTCGCTGGCCGCGCTGGTCGGCAGCGATGCAAAAACCACCGACAGCGAAAATCTGCTCGGTGCCTTGCTGGGCGAGTCGGAAACGGGGCGGAAAAATCTGGTGCTGGAAGCCTCCGGACGGCTGGCGTTTCGGTCGGGCGAGTGGGTGTTTATTCCAGCCTATCCGGGCCGGCCGCTCAACAAAGAGGTTAATATCGAAACCGGCCTGAGTCAGCAGCCTCAATTGTATAACCTCCAGACTGACCCCGGCCAGCGAACCAATCTGGCTACGACTAACCCACAAAAAGTAGCCGAACTGGAGAAACAGATGAAGCAGATAGCGGGTGATGCATACCAGGCTAAAACGGAAGCGTTAAAACTACAATGAGATGAGCCTTCAGCGCTTTTGGTTAATGATTACTGGTATCGGCGCGGGAATCGCACTGCTTCAAGGCTATGGAGCAGGATCGCAGGCGGCCCACCCCTCCTTCGGGACAACAGCAATCCGGCGTACACAACCCCCTAACATTATTCTGATTCTGGTGGACGATATGGGTATTGGCGACGTGAGCTGTTACCGGCATACGGCTAGTTCTTTACCACCCACACCCAACATTGACCGGCTGGCGGCAGAGGGGATCCGGTTCACAAACTACTACAGCGCGGCCCCCATCTGTTCGCCCTCACGGGTAGCACTCACCACCGGCCTGGTAGCAGGCAAATGGAACATCACCTCTTTTCTGGCTGAGCGCAAACACAACCGCACCTGCGAACAGGCCGATTTCCTGGACGTGTCGGCACCCTCAGTGGCGCGGCAGCTCAAAACGGCGGGCTACGCAACAGCCCATTTTGGCAAGTGGCACATGGGCGGTGGGCGCGACGTAGCTAATGCACCGGGCATCAATCAATACGGGTTTGATGAATACGCCAGTACCTGGGAAAGTCCCGACCCCGACCCGTTGCTGACCTCGACCGACTGGATTTGGGCCAAAACCGACTCCATCAAACGCTGGAATCGCACGGCATACTTCGTAGACAAAACGCTGGAGTTTCTGAAACGCAATCCTGGTAAGCCCTGCTACATCAATCTCTGGCCCGACGATGTACACACACCCTGGGTACCCGACGAAACAACCCTCGCCGACCATCCGAAAGGCACCGAAAAGCCTCGCGAATTCAGGCTGGTACTGGCCGAACTGGACAAACAGATTGGCCGGTTGATGACCGGCTTGCAAACGCTGGGTATCGACCAGAACACGCTCGTCGTTTTTACCTCCGACAACGGCGCCTTGCCTACCTTTGAGGGTGACCGCTCCGGTATCTATCGGGGCAGCAAACTTTCGCTCTACGAAGGCGGCATCCGAATGCCGTTTATTGTGCGCTACCCCGCCCAAACGCCCAAAGGCTTGACGGACAACAAGTCTGTGCTTTGTGCCACCGACTTATTTCCCACCTTTCTGAGTCTGGCAGGCCAAAAACCCGCCAAAACGGGGGATGGGATAAACGCAGCCGCCATCTTGCTGGGCAAACCTAACGTCCGCCCAGTACCGATTTTCTGGGAGTACGGTCGCAACGATATTTCCTTCCGCTACCCCGCCGGGCGCGACCGCAGCCCCAACCTCGCCATGCGACAGGGCCAATGGAAACTACTCACCAACGACAACGGTAGCGGTACCGAACTTTATAACCTCGCCATTGACCCGTCGGAAAAGAACGACGTATCGGCGCAGGAACCCAGCCTTGTCAGCACCATGAAAGCAAAGTTGCTGGCCTGGCGAAAAGCCCTCCCAGCCACCACAGTACCAGCAACCCCAGAAAAGCCAAAACCTGGCAGAATCAGGTAACCCTATTAGTATTCCGTAAGAACCCTGCCTATTGAGAAACGCCTGGCGGTAAGCGGTCAATTCCCCGCCTTCTCCGGCGATTCGATGTTGAAGATATTGCTTCGCTCTTCCCGCTTCCGGATACCGAAGTTATAGCGCAGCGTCAGGCCAAACCGGCGGGTGTCGCTCCGGCGGAGGCCGTTAGCCGATAGGCTCCCCTGCTGAATAGTGAACTGGTAATAGTTGGTAAAGAACAGATCATTGGCCGTCAGCGTCACCATCAGTTTATCATCGAGGAAGCGCCGGTTCAGGCTCAGGTTAAGAGCACCAAAGTTACTCAGCTCGTAAAACTGAAGTTGTCCGTTGGTGCGGATAAACCCGTTGAGGGTAAACGTAGATCGCCGGTCGATCTTGAGCTGATGATAGGTAAAAAATGACCAGCTACCGCGCTGGAAATTTAGCGGCCGGCCTTCATATAAGCCGCTGTAATCGTTATAGTTGAACTGCCCTCCGAACACAAAGAAGTACCGCTTAATAGGTGGGATACCCGCCAGAATCCGGAAGTACGTTTCTCGATTGGTGCCCAAGTTATCGTAAGTACGAAAAGCCAGACTCCGGTTATTAGGGTCCTGGTATACTACATTGGTAAATATATCACGGGTGTGATTGCGGCCCAGGGCAAACAACGGCCGGTCTTCTACGCTGATGTTCACTTCATAGTTCTCCGTAAACTGCGGCCGCAGCGCCGGATTACCTGTTTCGTATAGGTACTGGTCTACGTAGCGGGGGAACGGATTCAGGTAGTCGTACACTGGTCGGGTAATAGACCGGCGATATACCAGATAGCTACGCACCTCATACCCGGCGATTTTGGCCACCCGCCGGCTCAGGTACACGTAAGGGAACAGGTCGGTGCGGTTGATTTGAAAGGAAGTATCGGCTGGTACCCGCTGCCGCCCATACATATTGGTATTTTCCAGCCGGACTCCTCCCTTCAGCAGAAACGCACCGAATCCTTTAGAAGCCTGCACATAGACGGCATTGATGTTCTCCCGGTAATTAAAGGTATTCGTTCGGAAGCGGTCGGGTATCCGCCGATCACTTACCTTTCTGAAATACGCCGACTCGCTGGTAAAATACTGAGCTGTAGTTTTGGCACCCGTTTCGAGCTTGATAGTGGGCGTTAGCTTATACTTCAGATCAATCTGGGCGGCTCCCAGATGGCGCAGGTTGTCGAATGAGCCGTCACCAGCAGTCCCAGGTCTGATGGGTAACAGGTACTGCGTGGTAAAGTCCTGTAAACCCCGGTTACCGATCAGGTTGTACGAGACATCGGTTGTCAGTTCGGAGCCGATGGTGTCAATTTTGTACTTAGTCGAAAACCCCTGGCTGAAGGAAAGAATGCGGTTTTGGTTACTGACCTGGTTCAGGTTTTCCGTCAATAAGCGTCCTGTGCTGAGTTGAATGATCTGGTTATCGTTACCCGCCTGCGAGTTGTTCTGATTCCACGAAAACCGGCCATCCAGGTCAATCGCCCACCGCTGGTTCAGCTCAAAGCCCAACCCGTAACCGGCATAAAATGTATGCGCCGGAAAGGTCGTGTATGCATCCTGCCGCAGCAGCGAGTCGGGCGAGAACCGCCGGTTGGTCTGAATCTCTTCGTACATATTCCGGCGGGTATAGTTCAGGTTCAGGTACGCCGTGCGGCCGTTCTGGCTATTGTTCAGGTTGATGCCGGCAAACTGATTACCAAAGCGTCCCTGGTTAAAACCCGCATTGGCCGAACCGGTGAGACCAATTTTCACGCCCTTCTTCAGCACAATATTCACAATGCCCCCACTGCCGGCCGCATCATACCGGGCTGAAGGCGTTCGCATGATCTCTATTTTGGCGATACTGTTGGGCGGCAGGCTTTTCAGCATGGAGGCAATATCGGCCGCGCTCATCTTCTGCTCCCGGCCGTTGATATAGATGGTGGCCGGGGTGGTACTGCTCAGGTAAACATTACCGTCGGGGTCCAGAAAAACGCCTGGCGATTTTTCCATGATCTCGTAGGCGCTGGTGCTGGTATTGGCAATCGGCTCCGGATCAACAATTGTCTTATCGTCTTCCTGCGTTACCAGCGGTTTGGCGGCCGTAACCGCTACCGTTTGCAGGGTAATATTGTCTTCCTCCATCACCAGTGCCAATACTGATTGCCCCGTAACCGGCTTAACCACCCGCTGCAATGCTTTCAGGCCTACCGAGGTGGCCAGTAGCCGGTATGTCTGCCCCTTCTGCACCTGAAAGGCGGCCAGACCGGTGGTATCGCTGATGGTATACAAATGCCGGGTGGTGTCGGTGATGCTGGTCAGGCGGAGTGTTGCGCCCACAACAGGTTGCCGGTTGGCTTCCTGCAACCGGACACGGAAGGGAAAGGTTTGTGCCCAAAGCGCAGGCAACGTAGTTTGTATGATGATCAGAGAAAGAACCCCTAATCGTAAAAATAAGCGCATAGGGCCGCGTTTAAACTTCAAAGATAAACTCTGAAATATAAAATTTGGCACATTTTAGCCTTTTACCTAATAATTTGCCTGCCAAAGTGGTAGTTTGGTTGATAACCTATTCCCAAACCAGCTATGCTATGAAAAAGCTATTTAGTTTACTGCTTCTGCTGGCCATACACGACTATGGCTAACCAGACACTCACAAGCCTATTGAAGAGTGACTGATTCATGCCGGCGTCTGGAGCGGCAATTCCTGGCGTAGGTTGCCCAATTCTGATGATGTTCGCCCCTGGCTGCAATTGTTAAAACAGGCTACCCTGTCTCTCAATTTTTTAGCGTAATTTTGCGCCAAACCGCCGGAGCGGTCAATTTTAAACTGATGTCCAAATAAAAATCATGAAAATTGCAGTAGTAGGAGCTACCGGCCTGGTCGGTGGCGAAATTATGAAAGTGCTGGAAGAGCGTAACTTCCCCGTAACCGAACTGATTCCCGTAGCATCTGAGCGTTCTGTTGGTAAACAGGTTACGTTTAAGGGTAAACAGTACACGGTGGTGAGCTACGAAGACGCCATCGCGGCCAAACCTGCCATTGCCATTTTCTCAGCCGGTGGCAGCACCTCCCTGAAACTGGCTCCGCAGTTTGCCGAAGCCGGTATTACTGTGGTAGATAACTCCTCGGCCTGGCGCATGGACCCCACCAAAAAACTGGTGGTGCCGGAGATCAACGCCGGCGAACTGACCAAAGACGATAAAATCATTGCCAACCCCAACTGCTCGACCATTCAGATGGTGGTGGTGCTGAATCCCCTGCATAAAAAGTACAAAATCAGGCGCGTGGTGGTATCGACCTACCAGTCGGTAACCGGTACGGGCAAAGCGGCCGTTGACCAGTTGTTTGCCGAGCGGGCCGGCGATAAAGAAGCGCCGAAGGTATACCCGCACCCGATTGATTTGAACGTGCTGCCGCACATCGACGTATTCCTCGACAATGGCTATACCAAAGAGGAAATGAAGATGACCAATGAGACCAAAAAGATCATGGGCGACGACAGCATCGCCGTGACCGCCACCACGGTCCGGATTCCGACCATCGGCGGCCATTCGGAAGCGGTGAACATTGAATTTGAGAACGAATACGACCTGGACGAGGTACGAGCCATCCTGAACGAAACTGAAGGCGTAGTGGTGCAGGATGATCCGAAAAACTTTCTGTACCCGATGCCGCTGACGGCCCATGGCAAGGACGAAACCTTTGTGGGCCGCATCCGTCGTGACGAAAGTCAGCCCAACACGCTGAATCTGTGGATTGTAGCCGATAACCTCCGCAAAGGAGCTGCGACCAACGCCGTTCAAATTGCTGAATACCTGGTGCAGCACGCATTAGTGTAGGAAAATCGCAGCCAAACAATACGCCCGCTGGTCAGCACCAGCGGGCTTTTTTGTATCCTTACTATCCTTGTGCTGTGGGGAATTGCAAACCTTTTCGGCTAAATATAGTCCTACTTATAGGAATACTATTACGCTTATCCACTCAACAGTATGAAAATACCAAATTACCTAAGCCTTATTCCGGTATTAGTGCTTCTGGTCGTTGGTACCGTTAGGGCGCAGGAGATTCGCACGGAACCGGCCGATACCACACAACGGGTGTCGCCCCCGCCCATCCGGCCTGATACGACCCAGCTTAACTCCGCCGACCGGCTGGATACCATTCAAACACGACCCGCACCGGCCATTGAGTCGGCTATCGGTATCCCGCAGTCGCCAACCACTCCCCAGCCTACAGCCTTACCCGAGCGCCGGCCCGCCAGCGAAGGTGCGGAAAGTACCGCCCGCATAGGCCGGGTAGCCGGCCGGCTGATGGCCACCCAAAACGGCAAAAACCAACCCGTCGAGTTTGCCAGTATCGGTGTCTTCCGTAGCCGCGACTCCAGTACGGTGGCCGGTACCCTTACCGACGAACGCGGGTATTTCCAGCTGGAAGGCCTGCCACCGGGCAATTATTATATCCTGATCCAGTCGCTGGGTTTTGAGGCCAAACGGCTGCCATCGGTAGCCATCAGCTTCCAGGACCCGGAGGTGGATCTGGGCAATGTGGTCATGAACGAAAGTGTCCGGCAGCTTCAGGAAGTGGTGGTGCAGGGGCAAAAGCAATTAATGGATTACTCCCTCGATCGTAAAATCGTGAACGTCGACCAGCTACCGACCACCCTCGGTGGTACAGCCGTCGATATTCTGCAAAATGTGCCCTCGGTAACGGTGGATGTAGACGGTACCCTCAGCCTGCGCGGCAGCAGCAATGTCATTGTCCTGATCAACGGAAAGCCTTCCGGCTTAACCGGTCTCGACCGGCAGGCGGTGCTGGAACAGGTACCCGCCAGTAATATTGAGCGCATTGAAGTAATTACCAATCCGTCGGCCCGGTACGATGCCGACGGGGGCGGTGGAATCATCAACATAGTCCTGAAAAAAGAACGGGCACCGGGCCTGAACGGCAATGTGCAAGTAAACGTGGGTACCCGCGACAAATACAATGCGTCGGTCAACCTGAACTACCGGGTTAACAAATTAAATCTGTTTGGCAGCTATAACTTCCGTGACGAACGACGGTTCAGTTACCGCGACTCCGACCGGCAGAACTTCTTTGCCGGTGATTCGACCAGTTTTCTGGTGCAGCGCAATGACGGTGTTCGGAACAGGGTCAATAATAACCTGCGGATTGGTTTTGACTATAGCCTCACGCCCCGCGACAATATATCAGCTTCCGTCCTGTACCGGCCGGAATACAGCCGGAATACCCAGATCGAGACCTTCAACACCCTTGATGCCAATCGGGCTCTGCTAGGCCGGATTATCCGCAACACCGCCGAGCGGGAGCCCGAAACGGGTTTTGACTACAACGTTGGCTACCGGCGTACCTTCCCGAAAAAAGGCCGTGAGTTGAATATTGATGGGACACTAACCAACCGGTTGGGCACCGAATACACAGATTACACGCAGAGCCTGCAATTACCGGAGTTTCTGATTACGCCTAATCTGCGGGCCAACCAGCAGCGGAGCACCAATCAGAGCGATAACCGCATTGGAATACTGCAACTGGATTTTGTGGAGCCTCTAAAAAAGAAAAAGCGGCTGGAGACTGGCCTGAAATACACCTACCGCCGGTTGGGGGCCGATTATGTTTTTGAGGATTTTCTGGACGGAAGCTGGCGACTGAACCAGAACATCTCCAACAATTTTATCTACAACGAGCAAACCAGCGCGGCTTACGTTAACTTCAGTGACGAAGTCAAAAAGTTCAGCTACCAGGTAGGGCTCCGGACAGAATACACCGCTATTGAGACCGATCAGCGCACAACGGGTCAGCGCAACCGGCGCGATTACATTTACTTGTTCCCGAGCGCCTTTATCAACTACAATTTCAGCGATGCCCAGAAGATGCAGGTCAACTACACCCGGCGCATCAACCGGCCGTGGGTGCGGGCACTGAACCCGTTTATCGACCTGACCGATCCCCTGAATATTTCCTTTGGTAACCCCATGCTAAATCCGGAGCTCGTCAACTCTTATGAACTCAGCCATCTGTGGTACGGCAAAACCACTTCGCTGACAAGTACGCTATTTTTCCGACAGACAACGAATGATGTGACCCGGTACCGCACCCTCCGCGAAGATGGCGTTACCGAAACAACCTATCTGAACCTAAACCGCTCGCAAAACTACGGTCTGGAGGTGGTAGTCACCCAGGAACTGCTGCGCTGGTGGAAGGTAAACGGTAATTTCTCGTTTTTCCAGTCCACTATTCAGCCGGGCCCGGGCATACCCAACCTACTAACGCGGACCAACCGGAGCTGGACCACCCGCCTGAATTCGACCCTGAGTCCGTGGAAAGGCACCGACCTGCAATTGACGCTCAATTACCGGTCGCCGTTTATTGTGGCGCAGGGGACAATTCAGGGCTTTTTCAATGTAGATTTCGGGTTGAAACAGGATGTCCTGAAAGGCCGTGGTTCTATCAACTTCCGGGTGAGCGATATTTTCAATACGCTACAGTTCCGGATCAACAGCTTTGGGCCAAACTTCGAATCGTATACAGTAGCCAAGCGTGAATCCCGTATTGCATTCATCGGCTTCAGCTACCGCCTGAGCAAACAGGTTACCCGCGAACGTGAGCGCCAGCGCCGGAACCGCGACGAAGGCAGCGACTCGGCCGGAGACAGCGAATTTTAGGCGAGCCGGGTCTGTACAGGCCAATCACGTAAAAACACCGTAACTTTAGGGCGCCGTTGACGCTAACAGCACTGGCTTGCTCCAGTGCTGAACGGCTTGTTGCATGAAAAACTACCGATATATAATTGGTATGGCCGCTCTGCTGCTGTTGGCCGGCCTGTACTACTACGTTTCCGTTAAGCAGCGTGCCGTTCGGGTTCCAACAGCCGGCGTAGCGCTATCCTTCGATGATCGGTTTATTGAAGACTGGTATCAGCTACGCCCCTTATTCCGGCAATACAATGCAAAGGCTACATTTTATATTTCGCAGTTTGACAGCCTGTCGGATAACGACAGGCGACTGCTGGACGAATTAGCTCAGGATGGTCATGAAATAGGATGCCACGGTGCCATTCACACCAATGCGGTTGATTTCATCAAAGGAAGAGGGCAGGAAGATTATCTGAACAGTGAAATCAGGCCGGCGCTGGCAGCTATGCGCCGGGCCGGGTATACGCCCAGTTCTTTTGCATATCCGGGAGGAGCCCGCAACAGAGAAACGGATAAACTCCTGTCCACCTATTTCTCAAGCCTGCGCGACGTTACCAAAATTGAACGAACCCTTGCGGGTATTTCTCTGCGCCGACCGGCCGGGTGGATGTTTGAAGCCTACTCAACGTTTGCCTCCGACGGGCTTTTCTTCGCACTATCAATTGACAATGGTGATGGGTTAACGCACAAAAACATCGACGCCAGCCTGGATAAAGCCGCTAATGATCAGTCGGTGCTGGTTTTGTTCGGTCACCAGCCCTTCTTTCAGCAGCAGCCACCTGGGTCATACGGGTTCGATGTAGCCCGCTTACGCTACATTCTTCAGGAGGCCAGTCGCCGGCATCTTCGGTTTTATACCATGTCAGAGCTAGTCCGACCGGGGTGAGGAGTTTTTAGAGAACTGCCCAAACCGTTCTTTCACGCGCAGGAACGGCTTTTCGAAATAGGTATATGATAATGCGGACACCAGGACGGATAAGCCGATAGCGAGCGGATACAGTATACTGTTGAAGGCCACGGCAGACAATCCAGGCGCTAAAAACCGGTTTATGCAATTAATGACCAGGACAATAACGGCCGTGTGGTACATATAGGTGCCATAGGAGATCTTTCCCAGAAAAGAAATAGCCGGAAACTCCAGATTAATGATTGAATCAGGATTGGCGGCTACATTCATGATAAAAAAGCAGAAAAACAGCGCGTAAAACTCCAGATTTACTCCTGACATATAAAAACCCGTGCCCAGGCAATAAACCAGCGTAGTGTACACAATCACCTGTACATCTCTGCGAAACAGGAAAGCCAGCACTCTTACCTGTTTCGAAAAAATAAGCCAGGAGCCCAATCCGCCAATAATCATGGTTAAGATCCTGAACTGGCTAAGGTAATGCCCGGTGAAATTCGACACCACCTCAGGCGATAAATTAGCCCGGTCCAGTGTTATCCATACGTAGCTGAAACAGAAAATGGCCAGACCGTAGATGACAACCGGCCGCAACGCCCGGATCAGGGTAGCACTACCAATTACCAGAGGCCATAGCACATAAAATTGTTCTTCAACGCCCACAGACCAGGTCTGAGCGCACAGATAAGGCGATTGGTATAGGATGAACCCGAAATTGGGCAGCATACATAAGAACAGGGCCAATCGTTTATAAAAATCAGCGTCGTAGATATAGCCGGCCGGCCGGCCATCATAGAACAGGGATAAATGGGGAAACACAAAAAAAGCAAGCAGCACAACCAACAAGTAGAGCGGCCATATTCGCAATACCCGGCGGACGTAAAAATTACCAAGTTCGATTTTTCCTTTTCTGTTTTTCTCAACCAGCAACAGAAAGGTTATCAGGAAGCCACTCAGAACAAAGAAAAGGCCAACACCCAGCTTCCCCATATCTTTGATAAGGTGGTTATCGTAGATATTATGTAAGCTGAACACTTCCTTTACCTGTTCAAGGTGGTGAATCAAGACCGAAAAGGAGGCAATAAAGCGAACCCCATTCAGGTTCGGAAAGTAGATAGTCTTTTTGGATACTAGTGTTTCCAGATGATCGGCCAGCTGACTCTCACGAGTCAGTCGGGAAACAACCCCTCTCTTTAAAACCAATCGGCTACTTCGTAAGCTATTTGTTAACTGAAGCTTCATATCGTTGTGATCATCCCGGAGGAAAACGCTTATTCCCATTAGCCTGCTTCGGTAGAAAACCCGGTTCTCTAAAAAGCCAAAAGGCCTAAGCATTCCGGAAAGGAGTACTTAGGCCTGTATGGGGTGCCGAAGGCGAGACTCGAACTCGCATGCCCGTGAAGGCACACGCCCCTGAAACGTGCGTGTCTACCAATTTCACCACTTCGGCATTTTTATTGCCCGGATTCGTGAATCGGGACTGCAAAGGTAGTGCCCCAGACAGGTTTTTGCAAGACCCTGCCGCCAATTTTCCCGAAAAATTTTGCTTTTCTACAGCAGCAGATACCTGTTGTTCCATCATTCAGGGTTTACAATTCGACCGACTCCAGCATATCCGGAATCTCAACGTGCCGAAAACCAGCAGCTTCCAGTTTGTTTTTAAAAACAAGCTGCCGCTCGTATTCGCCATGCACCAAAAACATTTTTTTTACCTGCGCCGGGTTCTGGCAAGCCAGATATTGAATCATCTCCTGGTAATCGCCGTGGGCGCTGAAAGAATCCATCACCTCGACCTTTGCTTTTACGTCGTAGGTCTCTCCGAAAATCTTCACGCGCCAGTCGCCCCGCTTGAGCGCACCGCCAAGGGTATTGGGAGCAGCATAGCCTACCAGTAGTATGGTGTTGCGGGCGTCGCCGATGTTGTTCTTGATATGGTGCTTGATCCGGCCCGCTTCGGCCATGCCCGATGAGGAGATGATAATGCAGGGGCCCTGCCAGTTGTTAATCGCTTTAGAGTCTTCCACATCGGATACGTAATGAAGGTTGGGAAAATCAAAGGCATCGCCGTCTTTTTCGATGTAATCCAGAATCTCCGGGTTGAAATCTTCTTCATGCGCCTGCATCACTTTGGTTGCCTTTACTGATAGGGGGCTGTCGATAAACACCGGCAGCACCGGTAGCTTGCCATCGTGGGAGAGTCGGTCGAGGGCATAGATAAGCTCCTGTGTCCGGTCTACGGCAAAGGCCGGAATGATGATTTTGCCGTGCCGTTTCACGCAGGTGTCCTCCACAATCCGGAGCAGGTGTTCCCGCATATCGGGTTCCGGCTCGTGCAGTTTATCACCGTAGGTCGATTCGCAGATGATGTAATCAGCCTGCGGGAACGGCGCAGGCATCCGGAGAATTTTATCGTAAGGCCGTCCGATATCTCCGCTGAAGAACAGATGTTTTTCAACTGGTTTTCCATCGGCACCGGTTTCACGAATGGTCAGGCTGACAGCGGCACTGCCGAGGATGTGGGCGGTATCGGTAAATTGAAAGCTAATAGCGTCGTCAATCCGGAAGACCTGCGCGTAGCCTACCGGCTGTATCAGGTCCAGGGCGGCACTCACGTCGCGTTCGTCGTAAAGTTGCTCCAGCAGGGGCCGTCCCTGCCGGAGACGCCGGCGGTTGAGCCGCTCCAGGTCTCGTTCCTGAATGCGGGCGCTGTCGAGCAGCATAATCTCGCAGAGGTCGGCGGTGGCCGGCGTGCAATAGATGGGGCCGGAGAAGCCTTTGCGCACCAGCCGGGGTATCAGGCCGGAGTGATCAATGTGGGCGTGCGACAGGATGAGGTAATTGACAGAAGAGGCATCAAAGCCTAAATCCTGGTTCAAGCCTTCGGAATCGATACCCTGGAAAAGTCCGCAGTCCAGTAAAATCTTTGTTCCTTTTTCGGTAGTTACCAGGTGCTTGCTGCCGGTAACGGTACGGGCGGCCCCATAAAATTGTAGCTCCATCAAGTTCTTGATTTGAAAATCAGACGGTAGACTTAGACTCCGGACGTTAGACGTTAGATATCAGCCCTGAAAAATTATCATCAATTTTCCTTATTTTTCTTTGCGCCCTTTGCGTTTACACTAAAACACGCGCCAAAGATTGAAAAAAATAACCAGCATCGCTAGGCAACTTACTCGACCCCTCTTGATAAAGCTAGCAGGCGGGCTAATGCTCGTCTTTGGCCTGCTGGACACCCTACTCCCCATCAACACCCGTGTCGACTATTCGACCGTTGTTACGGCCGCCGACAGCACCATCCTCCAGGCGTTTCTGAACCGGCAGGACAAATGGCGGATGTACGCCGAACTACCGGAAATTACCCCAACGCTCCGCAGCGCGATCGTCTACAAAGAAGATCGTTATTTTTACTACCACCCTGGTATCAACCCGCTGGCGCTGATCCGGGCCGCCGGAAAGAATCTGTTCAGCGGCCGGCGTACCTCTGGTGCTTCCACCATTACCATGCAGGTAGTGCGGCTGCTGGAGCCCCGGCAACGCACCTACGGCAGCAAGTTTATCGAAGCCTTCCGGGCACTTCAGCTCGAACTGCATTACTCCAAAGATGAAATCCTGCAACTGTACCTTAACCTGATTCCATATGGCAGCAATATCGAAGGCCTGAAGTCGGCCTCACTGCTCTACTTCGGGAAACCGCCGAAGCTGCTCAGCCTGGCCGAAATTACCACGCTGGCCATCATCCCCAACCGGCCGTCGAGCCTGCAATTGGGCATCAACAATGCCTATGTGATGCAGGAGCGAAACCGATGGCTGCGTCGCTTTGGGGAAGCGGGCTTATATGAAAATTCTGTTATTGCCGATGCACTGGAGGAGCCGCTGACAGCCCGCCGGCGGGAGGCTCCCCGGCAGGCTCCTCATCTGTCGCTCCGGCTCAAACAGGCGAATCCCGGTATGCCAATCATCCGGACAACAGTGCGCCCGGCCGTGCAGGCGGCCGCCGGGCAACTGGTGCAGAACTACGTCAACCGCGTGCGGGCCTTAAACATCCACAATGCCGCTGTGCTGGTCATCAATAACCAGACGATGGCGGTAGAAGCATACGTTGGCTCGGCCGATTTTGCCAATGCGCTCGACGGCGGACAGGTCGATGGCGTGCGGGCGGTGCGCTCGCCCGGCAGTACGCTGAAGCCCATGCTGTACGCCCTGGCGTTCGACAAGGGGCTGATTACCCCCAAAAGTAAGTTGAACGATGTGCCGACCAACTTCGGCGGCTACGAACCCGACAACTACGACCAGCGCTTCAACGGAGCTGTGACGGCGGAGTTTGCCCTCGCCAACTCGCTCAATATTCCGGCGGTAAAGCTGCTGAAAGAAATCGGCACGCCCACCTTTACCGGACTGCTCCGGAAAGCCGCGTTTACTACTATCCGGAAACAATCCAAAGATTTAGGTCTGTCCATGATTCTGGGCGGCTGCGGGGTTACACTGGAAGAAATGACCAGGCTGTTTACCGCGTTTGCCCATGAAGGGCAGCTAAAAGGCTTAAACCTGACCGTCTCAGCGTCTTCAGGAGAAGGCACGCGGCTCATTTCTCCCGAAGCGGCCTTTCTGGTTACCAACACCCTTACCCAGATTACCCGCCCGGATTTGCCGAACAATTTCGATAATAGCTACCACCTGCCCCGCATTGCCTGGAAGACCGGCACCTCCTACGGCCGACGCGATGCCTGGAGCATCGGCTACAACCGGCATTATACCGTAGGGGTGTGGGTCGGCAATTTTTCCGGCGAAGGCGTACCCGAACTCAGCGGGGCCAATACGGCCACGCCCCTGCTGTTCCAGCTTTTCAACACCATCGATTATAACTCGGCCAAAGGCTGGTTTCTGCCGCCGAAGGGCCTTGCCAGCCGGGCCGTTTGTCCGGAGAGCGGACAGGTACCGGGCGAATTCTGCACCGGCCGGGCGGTGGATTACTACATCATGGGGGTAACCCGCTACCAGCGCTGCCGGCATCAGAAGTCGGTCTTTACCAATCCGGCAGGCACCCTCAGCTACTGCGCCCACTGCCTGCCCGACAGGGGCTATGTACAACGACACTACCCCAACCTGTTGCCGGAACTGATTGCCTACTATGAAATAAAACGAATTCCCTACGCGGCCATACCGGTGCACAACCCCGCCTGCGAACGCATTTTCGAGCCGGGTACCGACCAGCAGGCGGCTCCGTTTATCGCCAGCCCCAACAACCGCAGTGAGTACTTTATAGACCCGAAAGCCCCGGCCGATATGCAATTAAGTTGCCAGACCGGTAACGAGGTGCGCACCGTGTACTGGTACCTTAACGACAGGCTGTACTGCAAAGCCCGGCCCACGGAAGCCGTTTTCTTTAAACCCCGGCCGGGAGTGCTGAAAATTTCCTGTGCCGATGACCGAGGCCGCCATTCCGACATTCGGGTTCTTGTTAAGAGTCTGTGAGTTCCTTTGTTTTTCCTCTACTTTTTTGCACTTTTCGGACCTCATTTTCATCTTTAACCAATTCCATGAAAACTGTAGTTTCTCTACTTGTAGCTTTACTCGTTACCTTGTCAACATTTGCCCAAACTGCTAACAACGCGCAGGACCCAACTGCCGCTACCAATAGCTTCTTCAAAGCCCTGCTGGACGAAGACAGTAACGCTTTATCGCAACTGCTGGTCAGCGACTTCACCTTCACCAGCGTCGATGGTCGCCTGCTCGATAGAGAGCTTTTGCTGACGGCTATAGGCGGAGGTTACCTGGTTATTGATAATGCGTCGGTTTCAAATCTGATTACCCGTACCTACAACGACAACGCGGCCATTGCCATCGGCAACTGGAAAGCCAAGGGGGCGGCTCAGGGTCAGACATTTGATAATACGGTAGCGTTTACGGTGGTAACGGTTAAGCAGGGTGGGCTCTGGCGAGTAGCCGGTGTGCAACTTTCGCCCAGGCCCTGACCTTTTACTAAACCAAAATGGCAATATGAAAACCCGTGCTTACCTTGAGCGTGGGTTTTTTCGTTATCAGATAAATCCTACCCCATGAACGTCCACCGTATCCTGAAAGCCTCCCTGGCATTAGCCGTGTCCGGATTCCTGTTTTGGCATTGCGCCCGGCTCTCCAATACCCTCTCTGTGGTCGGCCGCAACTTCGAGGATGAAGTGCAGCGTACTCAGAACCTGACCTTCACCTTCAATAAGAACCTGGTTCCCGAAAGCCGCCTGAACGAATGGGATTCTACGGAGTACGTGCGTTTTAAACCGGCCGTGCGCGGCAAGTTCCGCTGGGTAGCCGCCAACGAACTGGTATTTTCTCCGGCCGTCTCCTTCGACCCGGCGACCAGCTACCGCGCCGAACTCACCGACGCCCTGCTGACCAGCGAGGAACATAATGACCTGAGCGTTTCAGGCGAAGAGATTACCTTCCACACGCCTTACCTCCAACTGACCGGCACCGAAAGCTGGTGGAGCCGGTCGCCGGAGAGCAATCAGCCGGTGGCTAAAGTCCGGCTAAATTTCAACTACCCGGTCAACGCGCTGGAGGTGGGCAGTAAGGCAATGGTACTGGCAGATGAGAAGCCACTAACAACGCAGGTAGTCGTAGGCGGAGAAACCAGCAGTGTCGAGTTCACGGTAGCCAACGCCCCGGCTGAGCACAACACGCAGCCGCTGGCGGTGCGGGTTGATAAGGGGGTCAAAGTCCTGAATACTTCCTACCAGACCAGCGAGGTACTGAAGCAAACCGCCGGCCTGCCTTCGCGCTACCGCGTCGAGGTCATGGATGTGCAGACGGGTTTTGAGCAGAACCAGGGCTTTGTCCGGGTCATTACCACGCAGGAGTTGCAGCCCGAGAACCTAAGCCGCTACTACAGCCTGCAACCGCAGGTAAACACCACGGCCGAACTGACCAAAAACGGCTTTATCATCCGGGGTAATTTTTCGGAAACCGATAACTACGTACTGACGCTGACGGACCAGATTCGCGGAGTTCTGAATACGCAGTTGGAAGAGCCGGTGACACGGGACCTGTTTTTCGGGAAAATGCCGGCCAGCATCAGCTTTGCCACCAAGAAGGCCTTATACCTGTCGGCCAAAGGCCCGCGCAATATCGGGTTGAACATCGTGAACGTGCCGCAGGTGCAGGTAAAAATTGCCAAAGTGTACGAAAACAATCTGCTGCACTACCTCCGGATGGGCCGCTACGAAGAGTACACCCAGCGCGAAGATGCGTGGGCTCCTTCCGGCAACTTTGTGTATAACGATGACAATGAAAATCAGTTTAGCGATGTCCTGGTCAACAAAACGCTGTCGACGCGTGACCTGCCAAAAGTTCAGAACGTCTCCGTCCTGAACCTGAGCCTGCCGGTGCAATCCAATAACCGGCGTGGCGTATACGTGGTAACGGTAGGCTCCAAAGAATCGGCGTACCTGAACGCCAGTCAGCTCGTGTCGGTATCGGACATTGGGCTGATTGCCCGGCAGACGGCCGATGATGTGCTGGTTTTTGCGAACTCCATCCGGACGACCGAACCGCTATCGGATGTAGAGGTCACTCTGGTGAGTACCAACAATCAGTTTGTGGCCACGACCAAAACCGACAGCAAAGGTCTGGCGCGGTTTGAGAAGGTGAGCGAAACCGCCCCCGGTTTCAAAATAGCGATGCTGACCGCCCGCACCGATGACGACTTCAACTTTTTGTCGTTGCCCGATTCCCGCGTGGAGACCTCACGGTTCGAAGTGGAAGGCAAGCGAGACAACCCATCCGGTTTTGACGCTTTCATTTACGGCGACCGCAACATCTACCGCCCCGGGGAAACCATCCATTTTAACACCATTGTCCGTACCCAGCGATGGCAGAGCGTGGGCGAAATTCCGCTGACCATCCGGGTGCTGATGCCCAACGGCCGCGAATACCGGGCGCTCCGCA
Organism: Nibrella viscosa; assembly: GCF_039541875.1. Taxonomy (NCBI): domain Bacteria; kingdom Pseudomonadati; phylum Bacteroidota; class Cytophagia; order Cytophagales; family Spirosomataceae; genus Nibrella; species Nibrella viscosa. Next base: position 131,894 of record NZ_BAABHB010000005.1, read on the forward strand.
AAACGACCAATGCCGAAGGAGCCATTGCCACCGACATTGCCCTCGACCCGGCCACCGTTACCGGCACCTACACCATTGAGGTGCTGAACGCCAACGAAACCCTGCTGGCTTCCCGGCCGGTGAGCGTCGAAGAATTTATCCCCGACCGCATCAAAGTGGATGTGCTCACCGACCGAACCGTTTACCAAACTGGCCAAACTATCACCCTGTCGGCTACGGCCCAGAACCTGTTCGGTCCGCCGGCTGCCGACCGGACCTACGAAATGGAGCTTCAACTGAAGCAGAAAGCTTTTGCACCGAAAGGCTATGAGGAATACGTGTTCGATATTCCGAACGAAACCGTGTTCCAAAAAGACCTGCGGCAAGGCCGGACCAATGCCAACGGACAGGCGACCGAGCGTTTTCTGCTCCCGGCTACGTACCAGGACATCGGCCTGCTGGAGGGAAAACTGTTTGTGACAGTCTTCGACGAAAACGGTCGCCCGGTGAACCGGCTCCAACGCCTGGACATTCTGACGCAGAAAACCTTTTTCGGCATCCGGCTCGCCGACCGCTACGTAGCCACCAACGTACCGCTGGCCGTTGAACTGGTAGCGCTGAATAAAGACGGTCAGCCTCAGCCAAACGCTACGGCTACCGTGGAGGTAGTCCGGTTTGAGTACCAGACGGTCATTGAAAAACAGTATGACCAGTACCGCTACACCACCAAACGGCGGGAAAAACCAGTGTACAGCAACACACTCACGTTCCACAGCGACAAAAGCAGGCCGGGACTGGCTTCGTTCCGCTACGTGCCTACCGTCTCGGGCGAGTACGAGATTCGGGTACATCGGCCCCGGTCGGGGGGAGAAGAGCCGGGTACGGGTTACACGGCTGTGCCTTTCTACGCCTATGGGTACGGCAGTACGCAGGCATCGTCTTTTGAAGTCAGCTCCGAAGGGCAGGTGCTGATGGAGTTCGACAAGCCGGCGTACACCACGGGCGATAAGGTGAAAGTTTTGTTCAAAGCGCCCTTTAACGGCAAACTGCTGGTAACGATTGAACGCAACCGGGTGCAGGAACACCACTGGCTCACCACCGACAACAAATCGGCTGAGTGGAGCTTTCCGGTCAAGGACGAACACCTGCCCAATGTGTACATCACGGCCACGCTCATCCGGCCGATGGACCAAGTCAACCTGCCCCTGACCGTTGCCCACGGTTTTGCGTCGGTGCCGGTAAGTGATGCCGACACCAAACTGCCGGTAGCCATCTCAGCCGCCACGCAGTCGCGTTCCAAAACGAAGCAGACCATTCGGGTAAAAACGAAACCGAACACGCAGGTAACACTGGCGGTGGTCGATGAAGGTATTTTGCAGATAAAAAACTTCCAAACGCCGGATGTTCACGGCTTCTTTTACCAGAAGCGGGCGCTGGAAGTGGGTAGTCATGATTTGTACGCCCTGCTGTTTCCGGAGCTTTCGCTGGCGTCAACCTCCAGCGTCGGCGGTGACGGGTACGACGGGCAACGGCGTGTGAACCCGCTCAGCAACGGCCGGGTCAACCTGGTATCGTTCTGGAGCGGGGTGCTTACCACAGGCAGCAACGGTGAAGCTGAATTTACGGTCCATATTCCGCAGTTCTCCGGCGATTTGCGGGTAATGGCGGTGGCGTACAAAGGCAATGCCTTCGGCTCGGCCGCAGCCAATATGAAGGTGGCCGACCCGATTGTCATCAGCACGGGTCTGCCGCGTTTCCTTAGCCCCGGCGATGTTGTAGAAGTGCCGGTCAACCTGAGCAACACCACTAACAAAGCCACTCCCATAACGGCCACGCTGAGCCTGACGGGGCCACTCGCTGCCGACAGCCTGACCACCCGCAGCCTGACCATCCAACCCGGCCGCGAAGCACGGGCGGTGTTCAGGGTAAAGGCGCAGCAGGCCATCGGTCCCGGCTCGGTGCTGATTACCGTCAATGGCTTGGGCGAACGCTTTACGGAGAAAACCGACATCACCGTTCGGCCGGCCGCTTCATTGCAAAAGACGACCATAGCGGGTTCGGTAGCCGGTGGACGAAGTCAGGCAATAAACCTCGCAGGTGGTTTTCTGCCCGGTACCAGCCGGTCCAGTCTGGTGGTGAGCCGTTCGCCGGTAGCGCAGTTTGGGCGGGAGTTATCGTACCTGCTGGGCTATCCGCACGGCTGTCTGGAGCAGACCATCTCGAAGGCGCTGCCGCAGCTTTACTTTGCCGATTTAGCCCGAAGTATCGGCTCCGGCAATGTGTACTTCGTGCGGACGGGCGAGAGCGACCTCAACCCGTCAACCAATGTTCGACAGGCCATTCAGAAGATTGAAAGTATGCAACTGCACAACGGCGGTTTCAGCATATGGCCGGGAACAACGGTCACCACGGTAGTCCGGGGCGGCAATCGGGTAGAGGTCAATACACCGGAGGAAATCTGGATCAGTGCCTACGCCGTTCATTTCCTCACCGAAGCCCGGCAGGCCGATTATGAAGTGCGCAATGCCGTATATAGCAACGCCATCGACTATCTGACCAGCCGCACCAGCAACCCGGCGATGGAAGAAGAGATCCGGTACGATGAAGCCGGTGGGCGGTCGGTGCGCAAAGTAGCCAGCCGGAGTAATCTATACGGCCTGTACGTGCTGACATTGGCGGGTGTTCCGAACCGGGCGGCCATGAACTACTACAAGCAGAACAGTACCCTGCTGACGCCGGATAGTCGCTACCTGCTGGCATCCGCCTTCTACCGAATCGGCGACACGCGCAGTTACCAGGCCCTGTTGCCCAAGCAGTACAATGCTACTATTCAGTCCCGCCAAACTGGCGGCAGTCTGGCCTCTCCCCTGCGGAACCTGGCCCTGACGCTGAATACGCTGGTGGATACCGACCCCGATAACCTGCAAATTCCGACACTGGCCCGGCAGTTGTCTACGGCTCTCCAACAAACCCAGTACATCAATACCCAGGAAGCTGCTTTCGGTTTTCTGGCTCTGGGCAAACTGGCCCGCAAAGCCATTGCCGGAACCGTTACCGCCACCGTCAGCCAGAACGGCAAAACGTTGGGCACTTTTACCGGTGCCGACCTGCGCCTGAATCGGCTGGCTACGGGAGCCGCCGTGACGATAAACGCCCAGGGCTCCGGCAGCGTGTACTACTTCGGGCAGAGCGAAGGCGTGCCGGCATCGGGCAAAATACCCGAACAGGACAACGGCCTGCGGGTGCGCCGGACCTACCTCAGCCGCAACGGGCAGCCACTCAGCAGCGTCCGTCAGAACGACCTGGTTGTGGTAAAAATCACCCTGAGCAGCACCACCGGCCTGCCCGTCGACAATGTGGTGATTACCGACCTGCTGCCTGCCGGCTTCGAGATTGAGAACCCCCGCCTGACCGAGCCTAGGGATATGCCCTGGATAGAAAAGCCCACCAAGCCGGAGCATTTCGATGTGCGCGACGACCGCATCAATTTCTACACCGATGCCGGCGGCAGTGAACAAGCCTTCTACTACCTCGTCAGAGCGGTATCTAAGGGAAGCTTTGTGGTGGGGCCGGTCTCCGCCGATGCGATGTACAACCCGGAATTGCGGAGCTACAACGGAGCCGGCACGGTGAAGGTCAATTGATATACGCTCAACTTCTTGCGGTGCTAATTCCGGTTAGCACCGCTTTTTTGTACTCTTTTTGCAACTTTGCGGAAATCTCACTTTCGTATGGCTCTGATAAAACCTGTTCGCGGCATCCATCCTCAATTCGGCGAAAACTGCTGGTTTGCCGATAACGCAACCATCGTCGGCGACGTAACGATGGGCCGCGATTGCACTGTCTGGTTCAACGCTGTGGTCCGGGGCGATGTGAATTCCATTACGATGGGCGACCGCTGCAATGTGCAGGACGGAGCCGTTATTCATTGTACCTATCAGCGCTTTAAAACCACCCTCGGCAACTACGTTTCCATCGCCCACAACGCTATCGTTCACGGCTGCACTATTGAAGATAAGGTGCTGATTGGCATGGGCGCTATTGTGATGGACGGCGCGCATATCGGCTCTGGCTCCATCATTGCCGCCGGAGCCATTGTCACCCAGAATACCAAAGTACCACCCGGTTCGGTTTACGCCGGTAACCCCGCCCGCTTGCTCAAGACCGTCACGCCGGAGCTGGAAGAAATCTTTATGCGCACGGCCAACAATTACGTCATGTACGCAGAATGGTTTAAGTAGGGCAAAGTTTACGCCTGCTCCGCTTCCCGCTCCTGCTTCATATCCCGACGTGCATTTATGTATCCCTTGATGACGGTGAAGGTGGTAATAGCCAGAAAAAAGATGATGATATAGCCGACATAATCGATGAAGCCGGGGAAGGTTTCGCCGAGGTAAAATCCGCCACCGACCAGCGTTACTACCCAGATAGCCGCGCCAATTACATTATAAAGCATAAAATACCGGAAATCCATTTCGATCAGTCCTGACAGAATGGGGGCAAACGTGCGAACAACCGGCAGAAAACGGGCGATAATCAGGGTACGGCTCCCGTATTTCAGGAAGTAATTGCGCGTAGTTTCAATATGTTTCTTTTTAAAGAGCAGCGAATCGGGCCGGTTTCGGATGCGGTCGCCGAAGAAGCGCCCGGTTACATATCCGGTAAGCGAGCCTAACACAGCTGCTCCAAAAATGCAGAGCAGCATCAGCCAGAGTGGTACGTCCAGAATGCGCGTGCCGGCAAACATACCCGACAAAAACAGCAGGTAGTCACCCGGCAGAAAGAAGCCGAAGAACAGACCGTTCTCGATAAAAATAATGAGGGTTATCAGCACCAGGCCTCCGGTGCGAATAATTTCCTCGGAATTGAGCAGGTAACGGAAAAAGTCAATAATCTGGTCCATATCAGTAAAACGGAGCTGCCCTCCGTTTGCTCGGTCGTGTAAAACGGAGTTGTACTCCGTTTACGTGGTAGTAACGGAGTTGTACTCCGTTTTACAGGTACTCCGCCAGTTCAAGCCAGCGGTCCGATTTCTCGGATATGAGTTGGTCAATTTCTTCGATTTCTCGGGCCCAGGCCGTCAGTTGCTCGTGGTGACCGCCCGTATTAAGTTGATTCAAAACGGCAGCTTTCCGTTGCTCCAGTTCGGCAATTTCTTTTTCCAGCGTTTCGTACTCCCGTATTTCCTTAAACGACAGCTTCTTTTTCGGTTCCGGTTCGACTTTCGCCTGTTCAAGGTTAACTACCGGGGCGGCTTTTTGGTTCTTGCCCAGGCCGGCAGTATTGCCGGCATTTTTACCGGCAGTGTCGGCGGCAGGAGCCGGTACACTATTGCGCCATTCGCGGTAATCGGTGTAGTTGCCGGGGAAGTCGCGGATCCTGCCTTCGCCTTCAAAGACAAACACGTGTTCGACCAGTCGGTCCATAAAGTACCGGTCGTGGGTGACGATGAGCAGACAGCCGGGGAAGTTCAGCAGAAACTCTTCCAGCACGTTCAGCGTGGTAATGTCGAGGTCGTTGGTAGGCTCATCCAGAATCAGGAAGTTCGGGTTCTGCACCAGCACCAGCAGGAGTTGCAGCCGCCGTTTTTCGCCCCCGCTCAGCTTATGCACAAAGTCGTACTGCTTTTGCCGGCTGAACAAAAAGTGCTGCAGCAACTGACTGGCCGTAACCGTCTCACCCGACGCCAGCTTCATCACCTCGGCCACATCCTGCACTACATCAATTACCCGCTGATTTTCGGGCAGGTTCAGTTCGCTTTGGGTGTAGTAGCCGAACTTGACCGTTCCGCCGGTGACGATACGACCGGAGTCGGGGCGAATCTGATCGGTCAGCATGTTCAGCAGGGTGGTTTTGCCCATGCCGTTCTTGCCGATCATACCAATCCGGTCCAGCCGCTTGAAGGTATAGGTAAAGTGGTCGAGCAAGACCTTGTCGCCGAATTTCTTGCTGAGGTTTTCCACCTCCAGAATCTTGCTGCCCAGGCGGGTGGTACGCAGGTTCAGCTCCAGCCCATCGTCGTTCCGGCGCTGGCTGGTTTTCTCCTTCAGGTCATTAAAGGCGTCAATGCGGTACTGCGCTTTGGTACCACGGGCTTTGGGTTGCCGGCGCATCCATTCCAGTTCGCGCCGGAACGTATTCCTGTTTTTGTCCAGTTCGGCGGCCGCTACGGCTTCCCGCTCGGCTTTCTTTTCCAGGAAATACCCATAATTGCCTTTGTAGCCGTACAAGGCCCCGTTGTCCAGCTCGGCAATATGGTTGCAGACCTTATCCAGGAAATACCGGTCGTGCGATACCATCAGCAGCGTCTGGTTCTGCGTACCCAGGTAGTTTTCGAGCCATTCGATGGCCTCCAGATCGAGGTGGTTGGTCGGTTCGTCCAGAATCAGCAGGTCGGGGTTCTGAATCAGCACTCGCGCCAGGGCTACCCGTTTCCGCTGCCCACCGGAGAGCGTCGCCACCGGCTGCTCCACATCCTGAATACCCAACTGACCAAGAATCTGCCGGATTTGGGCTTCGTAATCCCAGGCCTGTAGCTTCTCCATATCGGCCATGGTACGCTCCAGTGCCGCTGTATCGTTATGCGCCAGGGCGTGTTCGTAGGCGCGGATGGCTTCCAGTTGGGCGCTATCACCGGCCAGTACCACTTCCATCACTGTCAGGGCATCGTTGAGGTCGGGCTGCTGGTCGAGGTAACCGATGGTAATATCTTTGCGGTGACTCACCAGCCCCTCATCGGGCGGAACGGTGCCCGCCAGAATCGACAGCAGCGTGGTTTTGCCGGAGCCGTTGGCCCCCACAATGGCTACTTTGTCGCCCCGGTTGAGGCCGAAGGTGAGGTCCCTGAATAAGTATTTGTCGCCGTATGATTTGGTTAAATTTTCGGCTGATAGGTAGTTCATTGACTCAATACTAGGCCGCTGCAATGATCCACCGGACGATGGCACAAAGGCATTGGCAACTACGGAATGACAAAAATACATCGGCGCGGCCGACAAATTTTACTTTTTTTGATGAACGGGTGATTATCGCCTGTACAGGAGTAATATCGGTTGTACTTTTACTTTCTTTACTGATAACCCGCTTAGTTCTAAACTGAAAATGTGCTTAAAAAGTCTCTTGCCGGTTGCTTTATTTGTCGCCGGCTGTTTCCTGCCCACCTACGCTCAGGAACCAGGTAAACCGTATACGCTGGCGGTGCCGGGCAGTAATATTTCGTACGACATGGTGGCTATACCCGCCGGCGAATTCATGATGGGTAGTCCGGCCAGCGAGAAAGGCCGTAGTGCCGACGAAGGGCCGCAGCATAAAGTAAAAATCGAGCCGTTCTGGATGGGCAAGTACGAAGTTGTCTGGGATTTTTACGACCTGTTTACCTCCAAAAATATGGAGAAAGACATGGCTTCCAAATATCCCGGCTTCGATGTTGCCAAAACGGATGCCTCTACCCGCCCCAGTCCATCGTACGTGGATATGTCGTTTGGCATGGGCCGCGCCGGCTATCCCGCCATCAACATGACGCAGTACGCAGCTATTAAGTTCTGCAAATGGCTGTACGACAAAACCGGCGTTTTCTACCGCCTGCCTACCGAAGCCGAATGGGAATACGCCTGCCGGGCCGGTACCAGCACTCCGTATTCGTTCGGTGCCGATGCCGGCAAGCTGGGCGAATATGCCGTTTATAAGGCAAACAGCAACGGCTCTTACAAGAAGATAGGCACCAAAAAGCCGAATTCCTGGGGTCTTTACGATATGCACGGCAATGTGATGGAGTGGACCAAAGACCAGTATGTTGCCGATTACTATGCGAAGAAAGCCAAAGGGCAGGTTAAAGAACCGTATGCGCCCGTTACCACGCTCTACCCGAACTCGGTACGGGGTGGCTCGTGGGATGATGACCCGGACGTGCTGCGCTCGGCCGCCCGCACCCCTTCCGATGCATCGTGGAAAGTGCGTGACCCGCAAAGCCCGAAAAGCGACTGGTGGCTGACCGATGCTTCGTTTGTCGGTTTCCGAATAGTACGCCCGGTCAAAGTACCGTCGAAGGAGGAAATTGACGCCTATTACAACATCAAGCCGATTAAAGACTACTAAGATGCTTGCCCACACCCCGGAGCCGCCCTATTACACGGTTATTTTCACCTCGGTCCGTACAGAAGTGAACGAAGGGTATGCCGATACGGCGGCCCGCATGGTTGAATTAGCCGCCGGACAGCCCGGCTTTCTGGGCGTTGAGAGCGCCCGCAACGACGTTGGCATCACCGTTTCATACTGGGCTAACCTGGAAGCGATTCGCAACTGGAAACACCAGGCCGAGCATACGCTGGCCCGGCATCAGGGAAGAAAGAACTGGTATCAGTGCTTTAAGACCCGTATCTGCCTGGTAGAGAGAGATTACAGCTTTGAGCGGCAGCCAGAGTAACTTTCCAAAAAATTACAAGTAATTCCGCCTTTTCACTTACTTTTATTACATATATCAACCCTTTTCGTTACACATTGACCTTTACCTCTATGACGAACGATACGAACCGTCGGGATTTCCTGAAAGCCTCCGGCCTGCTGACGGGCGGGGCTTTGTTAAGCAGCCTACCCTTTGGCGCTAGTGCCGGAGGTTTCCATAACTCCATGGACGATACCATTAAAGTAGCCCTTATAGGCTGCGGAGGTCGGGGTAAGGGGGCTGCTCAGCAGGCGCTTAACACCAAGCAGAATGTTAAAATCGTCGCTCTGGCTGATGCCTTCCGTGACCGGCTCGACGATGCGTATAAAGTCCTGACTAGCCGTGAATTGAAAGATGCCAGCGGCAATCCCAAAGTAGACGTGCCGGACGAGCGTAAGTTCGTCGGCTTCGACGGCTATAAGCAGGCGATTGCACTGGCCGACGTCGTTATTCTGGCAACTCCTCCAGGCTTCCGGCCGATGCACTTTGAAGAAGCCGTCCGGCAGGGTAAGCACGTCTTTATGGAGAAACCCGTAGCCACCGATGCACCGGGTGTTCGCCGGGTACTGGCGGCTGCCGAAGAAGCGAAAAAGAAGAAGCTGAACGTGGTAACCGGTCTGCAACGGCGTTACCAGCCCAGCTACCGGGAAATGGTGAAGCGCATTCAGGATGGCGCACTGGGCGATATCATCGGCGGACAGGTCTATTGGGTGAGCGGTGGCGTCTGGCAAAACCCCCGTAAACCGGGTCAGACCGAGATGGACTACCAGATGCGTAACTGGTATTACTTCAACTGGCTGTGTGGCGACCACATTACCGAGCAGCACGTGCACAACATCGACGTAGCCAACTGGGTAAAAAACAGCTACCCGGTTTCCTGCCAGGGAACAGGCGGACGTCAGGTGCGGACGGATAAGAACTATGGCGAGATTTTTGACCACCACATCGTTGACTTCGTCTATGCTGATGGCACGACCATCAACAGTCAGTGCCGTCACTACGAAGGCACTTACAGCCGGGTAGACGAAATGTTCCTCGGCACCAAGGGCAAAGTAGAAGGGATGGAAAAGAAAGCCAGTGCCCTGATGGCCTACAACGGCACACCGATTTACAGCTACAATGCCAAGGCCGACGGCAACCCGTACCAGATTGAGCACGACGAGCTGTTTGCCGCCATTGCCAAAGGTGAATACAAATTTGCCGATGCCGAGCGGACCGCGAAAAGTACCATGACGTCGATTATGGGTCGTATGGCAACCTACTCCGGTAAAGTGGTGAAGTGGGAAGAAGCGCTCAACTCCCAGATCGACCTCTTCCCCGATCGTCTGGCCTGGGATGCCATGCCTAAAGTACTGCCCAACGCGGATGGATATTATCCGATAGCGGTTCCGGGTAAGACTATCGCAGTGTAGTTTGTAGTTTGAGGTTTGAAGTTGCTCCGCTGGTGCTAGCCGGGTGGCGGCCTCGTTCATACTATGAACTAGAGACCTCAAACTCACTTAAAAGCGGCCGACTTCCAGCTACGGAGTCGGCCGCTTTTGTTTTCAAGGAGGTAGAGTTCGGTCTGGGGAAAGCGCTGGAGGAGGTGCCGGCTTTTGCGCCAGCCCGCTACGCTGAATACTTTGGTGAGGGCATCGGCCCGCCAGCCGTCGGGGGCGAGTACAGTAGCCCGGACAAAATGGCGCAGCCCCAACCCGCTGCGGGGGTCCATAATGTGTGAGTACCGTCTGCCGTTGTGCTCCAGGTAGCGGTATGTATCGCCGGAGGTAGTAATGGCTGTATTGGTTAGGATCAGCGTCAGCGTATCGGCATCATTGGCTTTACCCGAGCCCACATCAATGCGCCAGCCGGGTTGGTTCGGAGGGGCATCACCTACCAGTATATCTCCCCCTAAATCGATTAGAGCAGAGCGAATACCGAAGAAGTGAAATACCTTTAAGGCTTCATCAATGGCAAATCCCTGCCCAATGCCGCCCAGATCGAGTTTCATGCCGCTGCGGGTTAATCGTACCGAGCGCGTAGCAGAATCTACTTGAACCAACCGGTACCCCACTGCCCGCCGGGCTTTTTGCAATTCGGCTTTGGAGGGGAATAGGTGCCGGCGAACGGCCCGTCGCCAGAGTTGCGAGAGTGGGCCGATGGTGGGATCAAACCGGCCACCAGAGTTTTCGGCAATCCAGAGGGCTTTGGATAGGACATCAAATAATGCCGGCGATACCTTTACCCAGCGGCCGGAACCGGCGGTTTCAGACAGGCGATTGATTTCGCTGCCGTCGAGGTAATCGCTCATGATCTGGTTGAGCGTATCCATACGGGCGTATACCGCCTGAACGGCCTGCTTCGCCTTTACACTGTCCGGCGCATAAAAAATTAGTTTGAATTGCGTACCCATCAGGCCACGTTCAAAACTATAGCGCCGGAGGATCTGGGCGTGTATCGTGCTGGTCAGAGCAGACAGGAACAGCAGCGTACAGCATGTCACCAGAAACAGATTATTTTTGTGTTTCCAGCGCTGGAATTTATTGTACATCTGTTAGTTTAGGCGCTTCATCAAAACAAATTACCAATTTTCTCTACCATGACTACTCAAGTTCGTAAAGCAACCGCTCTTTGCCTGGCGGGTTCCATCCTGCTGGCGAGTTGCTCTAGTTCCACCACCATTATTTCCAAACCGAGCGGAGCTAAAGTGTACCTTAACGGACAGCCCGTAGGCACCACACCCTACACCCATTCCGATACCCGCATTGTGGGCAGCACCACTACAGTTCGGCTGGAGAAAGAAGGCTACGAAACCCTGAATACCTCCTTCTCCCGCGATGAGCAGGCAGATGTGGGTGCCATTATCGGCGGTGTCTTTCTGCTGGTCCCGTTCCTCTGGACGATGAAATACAACCCCACGCACACGTATGAGCTGATAGAGGCCGGTTTCCAGCCGCCCCGGACCATGCCTATTGGTGTTGTGTCGGAAAGCGTTGTAAAATCGAAAGCCGATAAGCTCCGGGAACTGAAGCAACTGCTCGACGAGAAGTTGATTACCCCGGAAGATTACGAAAAGCAGAAAGCCAAAATTCTTTCAGAAGAAAAATAAACCACCGAAATAAGGCGGCCTTATAGGTGTGCCGCCTTGTTCCGCAAATACATATCGGCCAGTACTAGCGCGGCCATAGCCTCTACAATTGGCACCGCTCTGGGCACAACGCAGGGGTCATGGCGACCTTTGCCGGATACCGTTACCGGCTGGCCATGTACATCGATACTGTCCTGATCCTGCATAATGGTAGCCACCGGCTTAAACGCCACCCGGAAGTAAATATCTTCACCATTGGCGATACCCCCCTGTATACCGCCCGACAGATTAGTAGCCGTTCGCACCTGCCCCTGCTCATCCGTATAGAAGGCATCGTTATGTTCAGAGCCATATAGCTCAACGCCGGCGAAGCCGCTGCCGTACTCGAACCCTTTAACGGCGTTGATGCTGAGCATAGCCTTGCCCAACTCGGCGTGCAGCTTATCGAACACCGGCTCGCCCCAGCCGGCTGGTACGCCTGTAATGACGCAACTGACCACGCCCCCAATAGAGTCACCTTTCTTACGGGTTTCGTCAATGTAGGCAAACATCTGCTCCGCCATGTCGGGGTCCGGGCAACGCACGGCGTTCTCTTCGGCCTTTGCCAGTTCCAGTTCCTGATACGATTTTTCCAGCTTCAGTTTGCCCACCTGCGATACATATGCCTGCACCTGAACGCCCTGCTGCCGCAACAGCATCTTGGCCACGGCACCGGCGGCTACGCGGGCGGCCGTTTCGCGGGCCGACGAACGCCCGCCCCCCCGGTAATCGCGGGAGCCGTATTTGACGTGGTAGGTATAGTCGGCATGTGAGGGCCGGAACTGTTCGGAAATATGCGAATAGTCTTTGCTCCGCTGATCGGTGTTGCGGATGATGAGGGCGATGGGTGTTCCCTGTGTTTTGCCGTCAAAGACACCGGACAGTACCTCATATTCGTCGGCTTCGCGCCGTTGGGTGGTGATGCGTGACTGACCGGGTTTCCGGCGGTCCAGTTCTGATTGGATAAAATCTGCGTCGAAGTCCAGGCCGGCGGGGCAACCATCAATGACCACACCAATGGCCGGGCCATGCGATTCGCCGAAAGTCGACAGTTTAAACAGGGTTCCGTAGGTACTACTCATTTTCTAAATAATAAAAAGATCATGCCGATTATCATCAGGGCAATCAGCACATTAGCGATGGCCCGGACGAGTACCGGCCAGTTGATTGCCTGCTCCGTACTATCCAGCTTTTCGATGCCGGTGTAGATGGAGCCCGGTAAATTGGTACGAACGGTATCCGCCGTAGCCACCGTTTCGCCTACCCGCAAGACCATTTTTGGCCGCAGAGTGTCGTACTTCGCAATTTTAGGGTTGAAGTAAATCCATTGGAAGGTCTTTTCCAGCGGAAACAGCCCATTTTGTTTCGGAACCAGAAAGTACTGGAACGTTTTGTAACCAGATACCCCATCGATACTCCGTTTTTTGGTTTCCTGCAATTTTGGCGGAAATACCTCTATTGCATCGCTTAGGCTTACGCGGGGCGCATAAAGCGCCGAGATATTGCCCTCCCCAATAACCCTGAAATCGTAGCGGACGCTCTGCCCCACTCTGACACCCCGACGCTCCAGGCCCTCCTGTAACCGGAAAGAGCCAACGGCAACCTGATCCCGTAGCGGATGCGACGGCAGGCGTTTCACGTCAATACTGGCAGAGGCACTCGTGAATTTAATGTTTTCGGTTTTTTGCCGGCCGGCACCCGGTTTAACCGCAAGCATTGTCAGGCTTACCTCCGGCATCCTGATCGTACGGGCGGTCAGCGGAAAATAAATGGCCTCGTAAATCCTGAACTCGTTATACTTTTTACCCTTACTGGTAACCGGAATGCGCTTCACCTCCGTTAAGCCGAGATTTTCTTCCCAAATATCAAACGGACGTATTTTCTTCAGCATAGCCTGCAACTGTTGCTCCAGGTGCTCAAAGCGAAGTTCGTACGGGTAATCTTCAGCAACATATAAAGAAAGCTTTACCGGAAAACCTTCGCCCTTGTAAACGGATGCAGCCGTTGCCAGCGCAAAGAAAGCCGCGTCTTTGCCGACCACAGGTGTATTGGCCGAAAGCGTCTCCTCGTCATCAATGGAGCGAACGGTCAGGGTAGCCTCTTCTGAACGGACGGCAATCTTGCCAATATTTATGGTAAACGGCGCCAGGCGATACGTACCCGGTTTGCCGGCTATATAGTTTTGGGTAATAATGCGGCTACCGATAGGTTTGTCACCTCCTTCTTCGGTAATAACACTGGTTGATATTTCCCGTTTTGTAAAGCCGGGAATGGTTGGAAAGGTAATAATAGGCCGCTGTTCGCTGTCCCGGATCACCACCGAAATGGTAAACGGCCGTTCAATCGGAAAATCGGTTGCACCCAATTCGATACTGACCGAATTATCAGTAACTTGAGCCTGAGCTGCTAACAGGCAACAAAAAAATAATGCAACTGTTCTTTGGAATATTTCTATAAACATCCTTAAATTCGGGCAACAATTTCGAAAACAGGCCGTTAGTTTATAAACGGTCTAAACAAGAGTACCGTTAACGTTCACCATTCCATAGGCTGTTAACCAAAAATGATCAAGTAGTATGGCAACAATGCTGGAGTACATTAAGACTATCTTGCAAAAGGTAAGTTTTGACAAAGCCCTGTTCGAAAAAGAACTCCGTAAAGCCGTCAATATGCTGGTACCCGACGAACTGAAAGAACTAAAATCATGGTGTTATAAACAGTTCGGCAAAATGTACCGGGTCATTTTGAACCGATGTTTTTCCAGGGTGGTACCAGGCTAACTTTTTTTTCGTATCAACTAATCTGACTAACCTCCGGCCCACCCCGGAGGTTTTTATATGTTATCGATTGAACAATAAGCGCTGCCCGGCCCGCTCAACCAGGATGTTCCCGTTTTCGTATACCAATTCTCCGGACACGATCGTATGTGTAATAGAGGAACTAAACGACTGCCCCTCCAACGGCGACCAGCCGCATTGATACAACAACGATTCTTTTGTCACGTCTGTCGGGTGCCTTGTATCAACCAGGACTAAATCAGCCCAATATCCCTCACGTATATACCCCCTACGTTCAACCTGAAAACAGTCGGCCGGAGCATGGCTCATTTTCCGCACCAGTGTCTCCAGCGACAGCTTTCCCTGCCGGACAAATTCAAGCATCATCAGCAACGGATGCTGCACCAGCGGCAGCCCCGCAGGTGCCTGCCAGTACGACTGCTGCTTTTCGTCCCAGGTATGCGGAGCATGGTCGGTGGCGATAATATCCAGCCGGTCGTCGAGCAGAGCCGCCAGCAGTTGCGGCTTATGCTCCGGTCCTTTAATAGCCGGGTTGCATTTGATCAGATTGCCCAGCCGCTCATAATCCGTGCTGTCGAACCACAAGTGGTGTACGCAGACCTCGGAGGTAATCCGTTTTTCGGTGAGCGGAATATCATTGCGGAACAGGTTCAGTTCGTCGGCGGTGGAGATATGCAGGATGTGCAGCCGGGTGTTGTGTCGCTTCGCCAGCGCCACCGCCATTGATGATGATTTCAGGCAGGCTTCCTCGTTGCGGATGAGCGGATGCAGCCGGGCGGTAGCCGAGTCTCCATACGCCTGCCGGTAGCGTTCGGCATTGTCCCGTACGGTGGCCTCATCTTCGCAGTGGGTAGCAATCAGCATGGGGCTTTGGCGGAAAAGCGCCTCCAGCACCCGCTCTTTATCCACCAGCATATTGCCGGTTGATGAACCCATGAAGATCTTAATGCCGCACACATTCCGCGTATTGGTCTTCAGCACCTCCTCCAGGTTATCGTTGGAGGCTCCCATAAAGAACGAGTAATTGGCGAAGGCAGTTCGGGCCGCTATCTCGTATTTATCGGCCAGCAGTTCCTGCGTCAGTGCGTTCGGCACCGTATTGGGCATTTCCATAA
This sequence comes from Nibrella viscosa, assembly GCF_039541875.1. Lineage (NCBI taxonomy): Bacteria > Pseudomonadati > Bacteroidota > Cytophagia > Cytophagales > Spirosomataceae > Nibrella > Nibrella viscosa. The sequence goes on from NZ_BAABHB010000005.1 coordinate 147,332, forward strand.
AGCTGGTCACTCCACCGGCCACGGCTGCCCGCGACTCGGTCCGAATGGTGGCTTTGTGCGTCAGGCCCGGCTCCCGAAAGTGCACCTGATCATCAATTACTCCCGGCAACAGGTATTGGCCGTTGGCATCAATGACCCGATCGGCGGCCCTTCCCGACAGGCCGGAGCTAATCTGGGCAATCAAGCCGTCTTCGATATAGACATCGGCATCGGTAATCCGGCCTTCGTTGACAAGTCGGGTATTCAGCATTAACAAACGGCTCATAGGCAAGGTATCAGTAGGGTCAGGCGTTGGCTTTGAGTTGGGCAACTTCTTTGGCAAAGTAGGTCAGAATGATTTTGGCCCCGGCGCGTTTAATGGCCGTCAGCGATTCGAGCATGGCTCGTTCGCCGTCAATCCAGCCGTTGCGGCTGGCCGCTTTAATCATAGCGTACTCCCCGCTGACGTTATAAGCGGCAATGGGTAGGTCAAAATTATCCTTCAGCAGCTTAATAACATCCAGGTACGCCAGCGCCGGCTTCACCATCAGGATATCGGCTCCTTCGGCATAGTCCAGTTCGGCCTCAACCAGCGCTTCTCGGCTGTTGGCGTAATTCATCTGGTATGTCTTTTTATCGCCAAAGCGGGGGGCTGACTCCAACGCGTCGCGGAATGGCCCGTAGAAGGCGCTGGCGTATTTAGCCGTGTACGACATAATGGCTACGTTGGTAAAGCCCTGGCTGTCGAGTGTGTTTCGGATATAGCCGACGCGACCATCCATCATATCCGACGGCCCAACCATATCGGCACCAGCCTTTGCCTGCGCCACAGCCATGTTGCCGAGGATTTCCAGTGTCGGGTCGTTCAGGATTTTGCCGTTCTCGACAAAGCCGTCGTGGCCGTCGGAGCTGTAGGGGTCCATAGCGACATCGGTCATCAGGCACACATCCGGGAAGCGATTCTTTATCTCGCCAATTGCCCGCAGGTAAAGTCCATCCGGATTGGTACTCTCGGTAGCGTACTTATCTTTTTTGGATTCAGGAAGATTAGGAAACAGGTCGAAAGCGTTAATGCCCAGATCGACACACTCCTGAATTTCGTCGAGCAGGAGATCCAGCGAACGCCGGTAAATGCCGGGCATGGATTCTACTTCGGTCTTGGTTTTTTCTCCCTCAATTATGAAGAGGGGAAAGATAAAATCAGTTACCTCCAGCCGGGTTTCCTGCACCAGATCACGGATAGCAGCCGACTGCCGGTTGCGACGCGGTCGTCTAATCAGATTCATAATCTACAGATCAAGCAATGAGTTTAAAGCCTTCGCCGTGTACGTTCACCAACTGAATGGTCTCATCCTCTCTGAGATATTTCCGGAGTTTGGTTATGTACACGTCCATGCTACGGGCGTTGAAATACGAGTCGTCGCCCCACACCATTTTGAGTGCAAAGCTACGGCTTAATGGGTGATTCAGATTCTGCGCAAATAATTTTAGGAGTTCCGACTCTTTGCTGGTTAGTTTCTGGCTATGCCCGTTGCGACTCAGCATCTGGTGGGGGTAGTCGAAGCTAAACGACCCAATCTGGTACACCGCCGTTTCCGGCTGAACGGCCGTGCGCTGGTACCGCCGGAGAATAGCCTGAATCCGCAGCAACAGTTCCTCCATGCTGAACGGCTTGGTGATGTAGTCGTCCGCCCCAACTTTAAAGCCCTGGATCGTATCCTCCTTCATCGACTTAGCCGTCAGAAAGATAATCGGCACATCGCGTTCCGACATCCGAATTTCTTTGGCGAGCGTAAAGCCATCCTTCTTCGGCATCATCACATCCAGAATACACAGGTCGTACTCTCCCTGCATAAACTGCTGCAGGCCCTGGTTGCCGTCGGTAGCGCGGTCGGTTTCGTAGCCTTTCAGGGTGAGGTATTCCTCTAACAACTGACCCAGGTTGGGGTCATCTTCTACGACAAGAATTTTTGGCATACAATATCCCGGAATGTAATTCCGGCAGTTAAAGGTCTGGTTCAGCCTCCGGTGCCGTACCCCGAACCGGGTGGCAGGAGCCATGTAATTCCGGTATACACAAAAGCCGGAATTACATGCCGGGGTATAGGGCCGGCTGTTTATACGGCAGTACCACCTCAAACGAGCTACCCTGGCCCGGCCGGCTTTCAACCTGGATCTGGCCGTGGTGTTCATCCACCATGCGCTTCACGTAGCTAAGTCCGAGGCCAAAGCCTTTTACATCGTGCAGGTTGCCGGTAGGGACTCGGTAAAACTGCTCAAAGATACGGCTCATTTGCTCATTTGTCAGCCCAATACCGTTGTCGGCTACGGTGATACTTACCCCATCGGCCAGGCTGCGGGTCCGGATGGTGAGGTGCAACTGCTCCGGCGAATACTTGATGGCGTTATCGACCAGGTTATAAATAATATTGGTCAGGTGAACCTCATCGGCTTCTATGAGCTCGTTTTCGGCCTCAAAATCAAGCTCCACCTCGCCCTGCCGCTGCTCAATCTGCAGGCCGGCATTGTTCAGAACTTTTTCAATCACGTCATGAATATTCACCTGCGCCAGCGTTAGCTTCACCTGTCCGCGGTCGAGCAAAGCCATTTGCAGAACTTTCTCAACGTGCGACCCCAGCCGGCGGTTTTCGTCCCGGATAATGCCCATATACCGCGACAACCGCGCGGGCTCTGGTACCGAACCGGGTCGGATCTCGTGGGTTACACCAGGTTGGTTCAGTTGCTCCTGCGCGAGCTCGACGGCCAGCGAAATGGTTGAGATTGGTGTCTTGAACTCATGCGTCATGTTATTGATGAAGTCATTTTTTATATCGGCCAGCTTCTTCTGCCGCAAAATAGTCGTGATGGCAATGTAGAAACAAGCCATTATCACCAGGATCAGCACGGCCGAGCCGGCAAAGGCAAAGCCCATCCGGTCCAGGATATACTGCTGCCGGGTGGGGAAGTAAAGATAAACGTAATTGCCGGTTTCGAGCAGGTTGTTGGGGAACAGGGCCGCCTTATACCCCCGCTGTTCAAACTGATCCGGCTCAGCATTCATAGAGGTAAACAGAAACATAGAAGGCGAAGGTGTATTCTTGGTACGCACCGCATACGCATAGGGTATATTGATACTCCGCTCCTGAAGTGCCTGGCGCAACAACGTATCCAGGGTCATCCGGTTAAGTCGCTCTTCAATGGGTCGGTCCGACAGCAGCAGCCCTTTCAGCACATCTTTAATCATCTGCGACTGCTCCTCGGTCTTCTTCTGCTCAGCCGCAGCTACGGCTGTCGATGTCGATGTTGCCGGTGAAACCGGCTGCTGCGGCTGTAGGGGTCTGGCGGGGTCGGCCGGTTTTACGTTGCGAGATTGTCTGGCGGCCCGCTGGGGTGCGGCCATACCGTTGGTATCGGCATAAACAGATACTCCCGCCCGGCTGTTGAGCATTTGTAACTGGCTGATGACAATATGGTCGATCCACTCCTCAAACCGCTGCTGCTGCTCCAGTTGCGCCTGCCAATTGCCGGTGGCCATCAGCTCCTCCTGCTGACGAAAAAACTGCTCTACAATCAGCATCTGCTCGGCGGTCAGCGGCTGCACACTTTGGTGCAATACATCGGAGGGCGGTACCATGCCCCCCGAAAACATCCGGCCCGATTCGGTATACGGTGCTTGTCCCGGCCAGCGGTCGCGTCGGGGAGCCTGATACGCCACCCCTTCCTCATTTTTAGCCGGTGGCCCTATTGGCTGCTCCGCCTTAGTATCTTCTTTTTTGCCAATAGCCATCAGCCGCTGCTGGTGCTCGCGGGCCTGTATACGCTGGCGGGTCAGGTATATGATCTCCTGCCGCTCCAGCGTACGGACCACCTCCTGCAGCGCATCCGTTACTTTATAGTCGAACTGCTCTTTCTGCAACCGGAAGGCATTCGTGATCCAGTACAGTTGAAAGCCAACCAACCCCAGCAGCCCCACGGCCATCAACGCCACTATCCAACTGATATGCTTCTTCGACATTTCTTATTCGTCAATGCAACTTCTTTACGACTTCCGGCATCTTTACACTAGTCGCCTATAAAAGGTCCCCTGTAAAAGTACGAACTGACCAGGCCAGCCGCGTCTGTTTAACAAACTTTAACAGGCGGCTAAGATTCTTTAACAAACGCACAATCAGTCAATTTGTAGGTTTGCAACGCTTATTCACCCTCTGTTAGTCTGTATGAAACGAACAAACACAACTCTCCTCCGGTTCGCCCTGGCGCTGTTATTGACCGGCAGCATCAGCGGACTAGCCGTAGCCCAGCAAGCAAAAGAGAAAGCGAAAAACGATCAGCTTCGGGTCAGGATTATCGAGCGCAACGGCAACCGGGTCAGCGAAGTTGACCGTACCTATCCGCTGGACGGCATGACCGATGAGAAGCGCGATGCCCTGGTCAAACGTCTGGTCGACTCGGTTCAGACGGCTCGTAAAGAGAAGGGTAACAGTCAGCTTACAATTATTATTGAAGAAGGCAACAATGAGCTTCGGATCAAAAGCCGCCGGCCGGAAGCCTATGCGCTCCGCCCCAACCGGTCACTACCCAAAAACGACCGTCGGTTATACTTCTACAACGACGGCAATGGGCAGTTTGATTTCCGCATGAACTTCGATTCGCTGGCCAACCGGCTCAACCGCAGGGAGCTGAACCTGCCCCGTAATTTTGAATACCGCCTGGCCGAGCCGTTCGAGAACTGGTCGCGCAACGGTAGTTTCGGCACCAAAGCCTCAACCGTTCGGAGCCTGGATGCTTACCCGAACAACCCCGACCAAAATCTGCTGAATGTTCGCTTTGTTGCTCCGGCCAAAGGAGATATCACCATTACCATTACAAATCCCAAAGGCAAAGAGGTGGCCCGGAAGGAGGTTAAAGACTTTTCCGGAGAATACGTGGGCCAGATTGATCTGGGTAAAAACGCTAAGGGTACATACTTCATTACCGTTACGCAGAACGAAGACGGAGCCGTAAAACGCATTGTCATTCCGTAAGCACCCGCAGGACCGGTTATTGAATTTGCCGGTCCTGCAAAAAAATTTTCAGAAACAAGGTACTATGTATTGCATAATACCAAACAAAACCTATATCTTTGTGTTGTAAAGAAAAACAGACGGAGATGAAAACGCGAATCTTAATTCTGATGATGGCTTTGGGTAGTTTGCAAGCCGCCGGTATGGGTAAGCCAAATAATCTGTTTGCCGCTCGTAAGCAACTGAACAACAGAGTAGCCACCGCACCGGCCACCCACCCGTCAAAAACGAAAGCGTGGCACATAACCCGTGAGGTTAAATGCCAGATAACTTTATTGGGAAAACTGGTAGAGACAATCAGCAACTACCGCCGTTACCTGGCCTGAGTGACGGCGGTAGTTAGTTACTCAATCGTACACTTTTTGGCCTTTGTTGAGCCAGATACCCCATAATTTTGAATAGGCGTGTACCCGCTGAGTCGGCCGCTCCTGTATATCGACCACCGGATTTCCCTGGTTAACCCACTCAAACAAACTGCCGTATAGGTTCTGCACATTTGTGTACCCGGCCGCCAACAGTTTCTCACCCACCCGTTCGCTACGGACGCCTACCGAGCAGTAGGTGACGATAGTTGCCGACTTAGGTATATCTCTCAGCCGCCGGAGATCAAAGTCGTTATAACCAATCCACCGGGCACCCGGCAAATGGCTAACTTCATATTCGTTCCTCTCACGGGTATCCAGCACCACCACATTCTGCCTCTGTTTCAACTCCTCAACAGTAATGAACGGCACCGACTTCTTGTAAAGCGTCTCCAGCATTGCTTTATAGGCGCTGCTCGTTGTCTGTGCGTTTACGCTCATACTCAGTCCCAGTAAACCTATCCGGAGCAGCATCTTCATATGCGTAGAAATACGGTTAGCAGCAAAGCGTGTTCCTCGTCGAATTCTATAAGGGATTTACGCCGGCGATGTGAGAATTGATAACCACCCTCACAGGAAACATGTTCAGAAATAGTGTACCCCAGGTTCAGGGCAGTCCGGTTAATTTCAAAGGGATGGAAACGGTTCCAGTTGGGCGGCCCGGCCAGTAGTGTTTCGTTCCAGACGTAGAAATAGTACAATTCCGATAGTTGGTGACGCGTCATCAGGCGGAAGCGCATACGGCCGGCAGTAGTGCCATTAGCAAACAGCCGGTACTCATACCCTCCGCGTAGGCGTACATCCATTTGCCGGCTCACCGGCAGATTCCATTCCAGCAGCGCACTCATCCGAAACTCTTTATTGACCGGGCGACTGAAATCGGCCGTTGTGCCCAGCGCCGGGTACGACTGAAAGTACATGAGCGGATTCAATTGCAGCGACCAGCTTCCGTACCGGTAGGTTAAACCTAAGCGCCCTGCTTTTGTCAAAGGTGCGTATACAGGGTTCAGCAGATGATCGGGATCACTCTGCCGACGGTAATGAAAATCGCCGGAAATGAGCACAGACTTACTAATAGTCCACGACGGTGCCAGCCGCAACCAGATAGCCGTGTGCGAATAATGCTGAGCCAGCCCCTCCGTTTTGTTCCCGAGAAGCGTAAGTAGAACGACAAAGTAACAGTAAATTCCGCGCAACCTAAGATTAACTGATTTTTAGTAGTAAAAATGAACATTATAGGTATTTTCTACTGTTAAAATACCGTTAAACAACTGGATGATTCTAATATTCGTTATGAGTTAACGGGCAGTTTGGCTAACTTTAGGCTTGCCGTTATCAACCGTTAACTTGTAGTGTTCATTTAGTGACTGTTAAGAACCATGAAGAGCAAAGTTGTCTCGTTGAAGTTGGTAATCTGCCTGTCGGCAGTGGGATTGTTGACAGCTTTCAGTCTTATTAGAGCTGATCTTATTGGGTCCCGAAAATCAGCTTCGGTCGCTCCCATACATGCGTATGCTCCCCATAAACCACTGGATGTCCTTTCGCTGGAAAAGGCTGGGCAGCAGTGGGTAGACAGTGTTTTTCAGACGATGACGCCGGAACAGAAAATTGGTCAGTTCTTTATGGTGGCCACCTTCTCGAACCGGGATGAACACCACTACCAATATATCGAAACGCTGGTTAGAGATTACCATATTGGCGGTCTGATCTTCTTTCAGGGCGGCCCATACCGGCAGGCGGTACTCACCAACCGGTACCAGTCTAAAGCCAAAGTTCCGCTGCTGATCGGTATCGACGGGGAGTGGGGACTGGGTATGCGGCTGGACAGCGCCATGGATTTTCCCAAGCAAATGACGCTGGGTGCCATCCGCGACAACGAAATCATTTACCGGATGGGTCTGGAGATTGGCCGGCAGTGCCAGCGCCTGGGCGTACACATCAACTTTGCACCGGTATCCGACATCAACAGCAATCCTGCCAACCCGGTAATCGGCGTACGCTCCTTTGGCGAGTCAAAAGAAAACGTAGCTATTAAAGCGTCGGCCTATATGCGGGGCCTGCAGGCCAACCGTATCATTGCTACGGCCAAGCACTTCCCCGGACACGGCGATACCAACGCCGATTCGCATCACACGCTGCCGACCATCAGCCGGTCGTCGGAGCAACTGCGCGATGTTGACCTGTTTCCCTTTCGTAAGCTCATTGCCGATAGCCTGATGGGCGTTGTTACCGGCCATCTGTACGTACCGGTTCTGGATAAAACCCCTGCGCTGGCGGCCACCCTTTCGGAGAAGGTGGTCACCGAACTACTGAAAAAAGAGCTTGGTTTCCGGGGGCTGGTTTTTACCGATGCCCTGAACATGGGTGGGGTAACCCGGTCACTGCGCCCGGTGGATGTCAACATGAAAGCGCTGATGGCGGGTAATGATATTTTGCTGTACCCGGAAAACGTAAAAGAAGCGGCCAGAGCCATTCTGGAAGCCGTACAGCAGGGTCAGATTTCGCAGGAACTGATCGACGAGCGGGTCAAAAAAATTCTGCGGGCCAAATACTGGAGCGGGCTGAATACCTACTCGCCCATTGCACTGGCTAATCTGGATAAAGAACTGAACTCCGACGAAGCCAATGCGCTGAAACGCGAGCTGAGTGCCCAGGCCGTAACGGTTGTCAGCAACAACCAGAAGGTGCTGCCGCTGAGCCGGCTGGATACGCTGAAGCTGGCTTCGGTTGCCATTGGAGCCGGTGTGGGCAATACCTTTCAGAAGACGCTCAGCTTCTACGCTCCGTTCAACCACGTTGCTTTGGCGGAAAAGCCGGCCTCCGAGGCCGATGTCAGCGACATATTGGCGCGGGTAGGCGATGCCAACGTGGTCTTGCTGAGTTTTCACCGGATGAGCCAGTCGGCTTACCGACGCTACGGCATTACCAAGCCCTCTCTGGATCTGATAGCCCGGCTGAAACAGCAGGGCAAAAAAGTTATTGTCAACGTATTCGGATCACCTTACAGCCTCAGCCAGTTCAGCAATGCCGATGCCTTGATCTGTGCCTATGAAGACTACCCGGAGATGGAGCAAACCGTACCACAGGTGTTGTTTGGGGCGCTGCCGGCGCGGGGTGTTCTGCCGGTATCGACCGGTAGCTGGCGAGAAACGCATGGCTATGCCTACGATGCCACCGGGCGGCTCTCGATGGGTTCGCCGGAAAGCGTGGGTATGAAAACAGCAGTTCTGGCCCGCATAGACGATGTCACGCGTGGAGCCGTTGCCAACCGGGTGGTGCCGGGTTGCCAGATCATTGTGGCCCGCCGGGGTAAGATCGTTTACGACAAAAACTTTGGCACGCTCACTTTTAACAGCAATGACAAAGTAACCGACGAGACGCTGTATGATCTGGCTTCGGTCACAAAAGTGATGGCTACCCTCCAGGCCGTCATGATGTTATACGACCGGAAGGCCATCGACCTGAACCAGAAGGTATCGTTTTACCTGCCGGAACTGCGCGGCTCCAATAAGCAGAACATCACCATTTACGATGTGCTGCTGCACCAGGCCGGGCTGATTTCGTATTATCCCTCGCTATGGGACCGCACCCGTGCCCCCGGCGGTGGGCTGAAGCCGGAATACTACAGTCTGAAACCCGACAGTGCACATCCGCTACAGGTAGCCACAACGCTGTGGGCAACGCCGGCCCTGAAAGATTCAGTCTGGAAGTGGGTGATCAAATCGCCTATGGCCCGGCAGGTCGACACGGATGGTAAACCCGCTTATATTTACAGTGATCTGGGCTTTCTGACCATGCAAAAGCTGGTAGAACGGGTGAGTGGCAAATCCCTGGACCAGTTTATTGAAAACGAATTGTACCGGCCCATGGGCCTGAAATCGGTCGGCTTTACCCCCCTGCTGAAGCTGGCGAATCCAAAGATTGCCCCCACCGAAAAAGATACGTATTTCCGTAACACCCTGCTCGTCGGTACGGTACACGACCAGATGGCGGCCGTACAGGGAGGGGTTTCGGGCCATGCTGGTTTGTTTGGTAATGCCCACGAGATAGCACAACTTTTACAGATGAACCTGCAGAAAGGCATTTATGGGGGGCAGCGGTTTTTACAGAGTGCAACGGTGCCTTACTTTACGCAGACACTGAGTACCCGTAGTCACCGGGCCTTAGGCTGGGACAAACCCAATCCTGGTCATAGCAGCAGCTACCTGTCCAGCCAGGCATCGCTCCGTTCGTTTGGGCATACCGGCTTTACCGGCAACGTGATCTGGGCGGACCCGGATGAGGATCTGGTGTTTGTGTTCCTGTCGAACCGGATACATCCGACAGCCGCCAATAACAGCATCAACACAACTGCCCTCCGGAAAAAGATACATGATATTATTTATGCCGCTATCACCGAATAGGTAGCTCGTAAAGCAACCAGAAATAGCCACCCGAGGTTTCGGGTGGCTATTTCTGGTTGGCCCCTTCTGAGAAGTTCCGGCTTTTGGTTAATAACTATTATCTTTAGGGCTTGATTTGCAACTTCTTCAGGCGGTATGTTTAAACTGTTTACCTTCAGCGCTATTGGATTAATTGGAATGCTTAACCTGCTTCTTGCGGGTAGTGGCGTTGCCCAGTCAATTACCACCGGTGCCTTATCCACTACCAGCGTTTGTGCCGGTGGCACCCTCACCGTACCCTTTACCACGACCGGTTCGTTTGGTGGCTCTAATCAATTTACGGTTCAATTGTCAAACGCGGCCGGCAGTTTTGCCTCTCCCGTTGTGGTGGGTACCGGCACCAGCAGTCCGCTTACAGCAACCATTCCGACAACCACCGGTACAGGGACCAGTTACCTCTTGCGCGTTGTGGCCAGTACGCCCTCGACTATTGGCACAGCCAGCCCTACAACACTCGCCATAACTACTGTCCCCGGTGCCCCCCAGGTTACACCGGTTAATCTCTGTTTAAATAGTTCCACTCAGCCTCTTACGGCCACAGCTTCAGCGGGAGCCACGTTAAACTGGTACGGCACCAATGCCACCGGAGGTACAGCATCCGGTACGGCTCCCACGCCACCATCAAGTACCACGGGTACCACTACGTATTATGTTAGTCAGAGCCGGAATGGCTGCGAAAGTGCCAGAGCCGCCCTGACGGTTACGGTTAATGCCCTGCCAGCTGCCCCAACGCCGGGGGCATCGGTTACGTATTGTCAGGGGGGTCAGGCCAGTTCGTTAACGGCGACACCCTCTGCGGGGGGAGTGTTGAACTGGTACGGCACCAATGCCAGCGGAGGCACCGGATCATCGATAGCACCGATACCCACCACCACAACTCCAGGCACAACCAATTACTACGTCAGCCAGACTGTGAACGGCTGCGAAAGCCCCCGCGTGGCTATTGCGGTTACCGTGGTAGCCGCACCGGCGGGTCCGCAGGTAGATGCTCTCAGCTACTGTCTGAACACGCCCGTCTCCTCGTTAGCTACTTCCGTGACGGCTACGGCCGGGGGCGTTTTAAAATGGTATAGTGCCCTAACCGGCGGAACCCAGTACCCGTCTACACCTGCTCCGCCAACCACCGCAGGTACCACCGTTTATTATGTTTCGCAAACCATTGATGGTTGCGAAAGCCCCAGAGTCGCCTTGTTTGTAACAGTCAAACCTGTTCCGGCCGCGCCAACCGTCAGCGCGGTAACGCTATGCCAGAACGGACCTGCCCAGGCCCTGTCGGCCTCGCCTGTTGCTGGTGCTACGCTATTGTGGTACGGCACCAATTCAACCGGCGGTACAGGCTCTGCAACCGCACCTGTGCCCCCAACATCAGCTACGGGTACAACAACCTATTATGTGAGCCAGATACTAAATGGCTGCGAAGGCCCAAGAGCCGGCCTGTCGGTTACTGTCAACAGTGTCCCTGCTGCGCTGGCGACAGCAACCGCATCGCTTACCTATTGTCAGAGCGCGCCGGCAGGACCTTTATCGGCCACCGCCAGCGCGAGTGGTACCCTGAACTGGTATGGACCTAACCAAACCGGTGGCACGGCAACCTCCTCCCCGACCATTCCGTCGACCACAACGCCTGGTACCGTCACATATTACGTCAGCCAGACCGTTGGGGGTTGTGAAAGCCCCAGAGCATCGGTTGGTGTGACTGTCAGACCCACGCCTTCCGCTCCGGTTGTTAGCGCAGTCTCATTCTGCCAGAATACCCCGGCCCCATCTCTCCCAGCTTCGGTAACAGCCCTGAGTGGCGCAACGCTGCTCTGGTACGGTACCAGTGCTACAGGCGGAACAGGCTCCGCCACGGCTCCGGTACCCTCCGGCACAACCGTAGGTAGTACCAACTATTACGTGTCGCAGACCCTAAACGGCTGCGAAGGCCCAAGAGCCCTTTTACCGGTACAGATCAATGTAACACCCGCAGCTCCCGGTGTAAATCCGGTAAGCTATTGTAACAATGCACCGGCCCAACCGCTAACGGCTACCGGAAGCAATCTGAGATGGTATACGAGTACAGGAACGCTGCTAGGACCAACCGCTACACCATTAACCGGAACGGTAGGTCAGGAGACATACCAGGTTACCCAAACGTCGGCTGCCGGCTGCGAAAGCCCTAAAGCGTCCCTGTTAGTGACTATAAACGCCCTGCCCTCCGCTCCCGGGGTTTCTCCGTTGACGTACTGCCAGGCCGTACCCGATCAGCCGGGGCAGAATGTTGGCCCACTCTCGGCATCTGGTCAGAACCTCCGCTGGTATAATACAGACGGCAATCCGTTCCCAAATGCCCCCACCCCCCCGGTCGACAATGCCGGCGTCATCAACTATCAGGTCACCCAAACGTCGGCTGCCGGCTGCGAAAGTCCCAAGGCTACCATAACGGTAACCATTCAGACCACACCGGCCCCGACCGTACCCAACCCGGTGGTCACGTATTGCCGTGACGAAAATGCAACACCCCTGGTGGCCAACGGTACCAATATGCGCTGGATAGATCCGTACGGCCGAATTACCCAAAACGCCCCTACCCCCTCCACGCTGAATGCGACCAGACCGGGCGGAGAACTGTTTTATGTGTACCAAATAGGAGCTAACGGCTGCGCCAGCCAGAGAGCCAGTATTAAGCTGATTGTCAACTCTACACCCACGCTGTCCCTGATCGGGAACCCTACCGTTAATTTAGGCCGGCCGGCTACGCTGCAACTGCGGTTTACCAGCGTTCCGCCGTTTTCATATACCCTATCCGACGGTACATCCGGAACGGCAAACGACACGATCCAGACAATCTCCGTGACCCCGGCTCAAACTACCATCTATCAGGTGGTAATGGTGCGAAACACCTGTGGCAACGGACTCCCCGGCAACCCCGCCACGGCCACGGTAAACGTGCGAATTCCAACCATAACCACTACAGCGCTCGCCAGCACGACACAGTGTGTGGGTACCAGCATTACCGTTCCGTTTACCACCACTGGTGAGTTCAATCCGGGCAGCGTATTTAGACTTCAGGTGGCCGATACCACCACGAAACAATATGTCGACATTTCGACGGGCTCACTGTCCAGCCCTATTACCGCGACGCTCCCGGCCAATCTGGCCGGCGGGCGCTATTTTGTCCGGGTCATGGCCACCAACCCAACCATTCCGGTACTGGGTAGTAACAGCCCAACGATCCTGACAATTCAGTCGCTGCCGACAGCTACGCTCACAGGCACTCAGGAACTTTACGAAGGCAGTATCGGCAAGCTGAACGTAGCCTTTACAGGTACCGGACCGTGGACCTTCTCGTATACCGACAACGCCAGCACTCAGACCGTAACCACCAATGCCAACCCCCATGTGCTGGAGGTGAAGCCCTTAAAAACAGCAACATACCAATTGGTATCCGTTACCAACAACTGCGGAACAGGCACCGTATCCGGAACGGCAGTAATCACGGTCCTTCCCCTGCTAAGTGTTGAGGAGGACCCGTTCTCCGCGGGTATTTTGGTATTCCCGATTCCTGCTACATCGGAACTGACAGTTGAATTTGCGGTCCCGCTGCAACGCGAGCCGGCTCATCTGGAGCTAACCGATCTGACCGGTCGCCCGGCGCTCAAGCGTACAACCTACGAACGCCGGACAACGCTGGACACCCATACTCTGCTACCAGGCCTGTACATGCTGAAAATTCAGGTAGGAGACCGGCATACCCTTCGAAAAGTGTTAAAACAATAACGCTCTGCCGTTTGATCCATAAAAGCACCATAGCCAACGCCCACAGCAGGCTAGGGTGCTTTTTTTACGCAGCAGAATCCAGCTTATCCGGCAAACCCTGTACGTGAAATGACACCAGCCCTTTTCTCCGATGACCATTTTATGACCGAAGCGCTGCAACAAGCAAAAAAGGCTTCCGACGCCGGTGAAATTCCGGTAGGAGCCGTTATAGCCTGTCGTAATCGGATTATTGCCAAAGCCTTCAATCAAACCGAACGGCTCAACGACGTTACCGCTCATGCCGAAATGCTGGCCATTACGGCCGCTACCCAATATCTGGGGGGTAAATACCTGATCGACTGCACCCTGTACGTTACGCTGGAGCCCTGCCTGATGTGCGCCGGCGCATTATACTGGTCGCAGATCGACCGTATTGTGATTGGGGCTCCTGACCCCAAACGGGGATTCAGCCGGATACAGAGCCCGGTATTGCACCCAAAAACCAAACTAATGACAGGGGTGCTGGCTGCGGAAAGCCAAGTCCTGTTAACAAAGTTTTTTCAGCGGTTAAGAACATAATTAAACATGTTCGTGTTACCGAACTGACACATCCTCACTTCGTTGGTTTCTTGATATTGCAACTTAAATCTTCTCACACAATGGCATTTGTATTAGAACCACTACCGTATCCAAGTGACGCTCTTGAGCCTAACATCGATAAGCAAACGATGGAAATTCACCACGACAAGCACCATAATGCGTACGTGACCAACCTCAACAACGCGGTAAACGGTACCGATATGGAGAATAAATCGCTTGAAGAACTGCTGGCCAGCATCAGTCAGTACCCGGTAGCGGTACGGAACAATGGCGGTGGGCATTACAATCACTCCATGTTCTGGACAATTTTGTCGGCCAACGGCGGAGGAACGCCGACAGGTTCGTTAGCTGAAGCCATCAACCAGAAGTTTGGTTCGTATGATGCGTTTAAAGAAGAGTTTACCAAAGCGGCTACCACTCGATTCGGCTCGGGCTGGGCGTGGCTGATTGTTACGCCGGAAGGTGAGCTGGCGGTAACCTCGACACCGAACCAGGATAATCCGCTGATGGATGTAGCCGACCAAAAAGGGTTTCCCATTATTGGTCTGGATGTCTGGGAACATGCTTATTATCTGAAATATCAGAACCGCCGGCCCGAGTACATCAGTGCTTTCTGGAATGTGGTCGACTGGAATGCTGCCGAGCAACGTTTCCAGCAAGGGAAAGCAGCTTAAAATAATGAACGATTAATGATGATACAGCACGAGATTTTTTCATCGTTTATCATTCATCATTAATCGTTATTTATTATCTTTGCACCATAAATGGTGATCGTAGCTCAGTCGGTTAGAGCGCCTGATTGTGGTTCAGGAGGTCGTGGGTTCGAGCCCCATCTTTCACCCGGTAAAAAGTCCCGAACAGTTTCGGGACTTTTTTGTTTAGGGCCCTAACTTTGGGTTGCTTTTCAGTTGTTGATCTGATATGACCTCCACCATTGCCTCTGTTGACCGCTATTATTCCCTGGCGGCTACCCTGTTGACCTTAGCGTATGTGGCAGGGATTGTTGGCTTACAACTGCCTGCCCTGGCCCCTTTTTTCCGCCCGCTGGTGCCTGTCAATCTGGTGGTATCCCTGGTCGTTCTGCTCCTGTACCATACCGACTGGCGGCCTTCGTTTGTTTTTTACGCCGTTTTGGCAGTTCTGACCGGTTTTTTTGTGGAAGTCTTGGGTGTTCAGACCGGCTACGTTTTCGGTCGGTATGCCTACGACACCGGTTTAGGCGATCAGCTCTGGGCCGTGCCCCCGGTAATTGGGCTGAACTGGCTTACACTCTCTTATTGCTGTGGTACAGTCTGCGACCGCTTGCCGTTTCCCATTTACATGAAAGCTATTGCAGCCGCTACCCTGATGGTGGTGCTGGATATCTTTATCGAACCGGTGGCCATCCGGCTTAATTTCTGGACCTGGTTTGGTCAGCCGGTTCCGATCCGTAATTATGTAGGCTGGTGGCTGGTATCGCTGGCGTTATTGGCAATCTGGTACGGACTACCGTTTCAAAAGAAGAACCGATTGGCAACCCTGATGCTTCTCCTACAGTTTGTCTTTTTCGTGGGACATAATATTATCTTTTTGTTGCAAAGTCGTTAAACAAAATATTAATTTTGAGAGTTATAGAATAAATTATCGGATCAGCCCATAGTTTAAATTAGTTAACGGCTTGCGTGTTATCTTTTAGTGAGTTTTGCGATTAGGTAAAGAACAATCAGTTCAGCAAATCCCTGTGGTTACGTCAGTAACTTTAGTATGTTATGAAACACGCGTTGACACCCGTAATTTGTATGCTCCATGAGTAATTACTCCATAAAAGATTTAGAGCAACTTTCAGGCATTAAGGCTCATACCCTGCGCATTTGGGAGCAACGGTATAACATTATTACACCAAAGCGCACGGATACCAACATCCGCACGTATGATGACCGGGATCTGAAACTGGTACTGAATATTTCGCTGCTGAAAGAACACGGGTATAAAATCTCCGAGATATCAAAAATGTCGGTGGAGGAAATGTACCACGAAGTCATTAAAATCTCCGATAAGCAGCTCAACTATCCCGATCAGATCCACGCGCTGACGATTTCGATGATCGACCTCGACGAGGAGCGGTTTGATAAGATCATCAGCACCAACATCCTACAGTTCGGCTTTGAGAATACGATGATTTATATCATCTACCCGTTCCTGAGCCGCATTGGTACGCTATGGGTAACCGGCTCTATTGGCCCGGCGCAGGAGCATTTTATAACCAACCTGATCCGGCAAAAAATTATCGTAGCCATTGATGGGCAGGTGAGCAAGCAGCGCCCCGACGGCAAAACATATATGCTGTTTCTGCCGGAAGGTGAATTACACGAAATCAGCCTGCTGTTTGCCAATTATATTATCCGGGCGCGTTACAATAAGGTAATATACCTGGGGCAGAGCCTGCCGTTCAACGAGTTGGTCTTCGCGTATAACGTTCACAAGCCGGATTACCTGTTTACGGCAATTACGTCTGTACCCTCAAATCATGAAGTGCAGCCGTATGTGGATCAGATGACAAAGCATTTTCCGGACTCCCACCTGTTGTTTACTGGCTACCAGGTTGTAGGTCAGGATATTAATATGCCCGAGAACGGTACTATTATCAACAATATTGAAGATCTGATTCGGATTGCCAGCTACTAATCTGATTGGGGATTTAGGATTTCGGAGTGCCAGCCCCCTGATTATAACTTCGATTGCTATATCTAACCTATGAGGCTATAACGGGAAAGCTCGTCTGCGCAGACGGGCTTTCTGCTGTTCAGGTTACCACATTTTGGGGCCGGCCTTGCTGGTATGTATTTAGGTTAGCAATGGCCGATTGCAACAGCCGCTGCCGCGCTTCGAGAGTAGCCCAGGCAATATGCGGGGTAATAATTGTGTTTTGGGCGCCGATCAACGGATTTCCCGATACAGGCGGCTCTACTGATAGCACATCCAGCCCTGCACCAGCCAAAACGCCTTCGTTCAGAGCGGCCGCCAGATCGGGTTCGGTAATAAGGCCGCCCCGGCTGGTGTTCAGCAGAAAAGCCGTGGGCTTCATCTGACTCAGCAGATTCCGGTTTACAAACCCTTTGTTCTCGTCGGTCATGGGGCAGTGCAGGGTCACCACATCGCTTTCGGCAAATAAGGTTGGCAGATCAACGTACCGAACACTATCGGCAGGATCAGGCTGCCGGCGATTCACCAGTATCTCCATACCGAAAGCCCGGCCTATCTCAGCTACCTTCTGCCCAATATCGCCATACCCGACAATTCCCAGCGTTTTGCCGGCCAATTCTATCAGCGGCCGCTTCCAGTAACAAAAATCCTCAGTAGTGGCCCAGTCACCCGCCCGCACACTCGTATTGTGTAAGCCTGCGTGCTGGGTCAGTTCGAGCAGCAGGGCGAAGGTCATTTGCGCCACTGAGTCGGAGCCGTATCCTTTCACGTTTGTCACGGTAATACCCCGCTCCCGGGCAGCCGGAATATCAACATTGTTGTACCCTGTAGCGGTAACGCCAATGTATTGCAGGGCCGGTAACTGGCCCAGCATCTCTCGGTTCAGCACAAGTTTATTCACCAGCAGTGCCTCAGCGTGCCTGGCCCGCTCCAGCACCTGCTCCGATGGTGTACGGTCGTAAATAGCTACGGTGCCCAGGGCTTCGAGCGGAGACCAGTCCAGATCACCCGGATTGAGGGTATACCCATCCAGAACAACAATGTGCATAAGACAGAAGGGGCGGTTTTGGAGAATGTTGGTTTGTATCAGGAGCGAAACTCGTGAATCTTTGCCAACTAATCAAACGCTCAGCCTCGTCTGGTTAGTCAGTTACGAACGACAGCGCCCGGCGTTCGGCATAGGTATACGGATCACGGGCTACCAGAAAACCAACATGGCCACCGCTGCGGGGTGTCTCCAGATAAATGTTCGGATGAGTTTCGGCCAGCCAAGCCGGAGAACATTCCGGCGAGAGAATCGGGTCATTCTGGGCGTTCAGCACCAGCGACGGCACGGTGATACCCGGCATAAAATTTACGGCGGATGCCTGGGCATAGAAATCATCGGCATCACGGTACCCGTTGACCGGAGCGGAGAAAAAATCGTCAAAATCACGCCAGACGGCTACTTCTTTCAGCTTCTGCATATCAAGCGTACCCGGAAAAAGAGCCGCTTTCTGACGGAGCTTCCGGACAAGCTTTTTCATAAATCGATTGCGGTATAGCCGGTTCGAGGGCCGGTCGAGCAGGCAGGCACTGGCCCGCAGATCGGTGGGAGCCGAAATGGCCACCGCCCGCCGGATCACGTCCGGTACCTCCCGTCCATGAACGCCCAGG
This sequence comes from Nibrella viscosa, assembly GCF_039541875.1. Lineage (NCBI taxonomy): Bacteria > Pseudomonadati > Bacteroidota > Cytophagia > Cytophagales > Spirosomataceae > Nibrella > Nibrella viscosa. Next base: position 165,854 of record NZ_BAABHB010000005.1, read on the forward strand.
TACTTCAGGGTTATATTGCCACCCATGCTGAACCCTACCAGGGCTACCGTTTTGTAGCGTCTGGTCCGGAGCGCATGCCGGATAACATCGCCGATGTCGTCAATATCCCCGTGGTTATAAAGCCGGAAAGCCTTATTCATCTCTCCGCTGCACGACCGGCAGTTCCACGCCAGTACGTCCCAGCCGTTTCCGGCAAACAAGCCGGCCATGCCCATCATATACTGCCGCCGGCTGTCGCCTTCCAGCCCATGGGTCAGGATCACCAGTTTCGGCCGGCCACGCTCAATCCAGTCGAGGTCGATGAAATCACCATCCGGCAACACCAGACGTTCGCGCTCATAGCCCACATCCTGCACCCGGCGAAACATACTTGGAAAGATGGTCTGCAAATGTCCGTTGTAGAGGTAGGCGGGAGAACCGGGGTAAGCAGACGTTTGGATAAGTGGCATGAAGGATCTACTTTCTTTTTAAAACACCTGATATGGCTTGCGTGTTCAACATATGACATGGATGTCGCTAAGTACATAACGGTTATTCTGGCTAGTGCGCTAAAATTTATCGGCGGGCCACTCACGGGTATAGCAATGGGATTAACATGGGCACAAACGGCCGCCTGCACGGTTGCCGGTATGATGCTGGCTGTGGTGGCCGTGGCTTACACTGGTGAATTGCTGCGCCGGCTGTCGCAGCGTATCAGTCCAACCCCCCCCCGGCGGTTTACCCGCCGGACCCGCCTGGCCGTAAAGATCTGGAAACGATCGGGTATGGCGGGCATTGCCCTGCTAACACCCCTGATTCTGACGCCCATCGGGGGCACGGTACTGGCGGTATCGTACCGGGTACACCGGGGGCAGATTATGTTGTATATGTTGCTCAGCGCCTTGTTCTGGAGCATTGTCTTGACGCTGGCTACGTACAACATACCCGGCCTACAGGAATTGTTTGAGTGAACCACCCAGGAGAGGCTTTCTAATTACCGGCTTCGACCGGCTGGCGGACAGCCGTTACTTTTTTACGGTAATCGCCCCGTGAGAAATACTTTTCTATCAGGCAGTAGAGCAGGATGAAGAAGTATCGGCTGCCCATTTCCTTAATCTTCAGCTTCGATTCGCCGTATTTTCGGTTTGTCCAGCTATTGGGTACCACGGCAAAGGTATAACCCCGGACAATAGCCTTAAGCGGCAATTCAATGGTCAGGTTAAAGTGGGGGGAGAGAAACGGCTTGATACCCTCGATGGTCTCGCGTTTGTACAGTTTGAAGGCATTGGTGGTATCATTGTACTTTATCCCCATCAGGATGCGCACGATAAAGTTGGCAACCCGGTTGATGTACTTCTTCACGGCCGGGTAATCAACCACTTTACCCCCTTTACCCCAGCGGGTGCCAAACACAGCATCATAGTCGCCTTCCTGCATTTTCTGGTAATACTTCACCAGATCTTCCGGGTCATCCGACATATCGGCCATGAACACCGCTACGCAATCACCGGTAAAGCGCTCAAGGCCATAGCGAACAGCATACCCGAAGCCATTAGGTCCTGTATTGGTAAAATACACCAGGGTAGGAATCTCCAGCGAGAGTTGCTGCAGTACCTGAAGCGTATTGTCCTTTGAATTATCGTTGGTAACACAAATCTCATGATCAATGCCATATGTCGATAGCGTTTGGTACAACGTGCGCAGAGTATCCGGCAGAGACTCTTCCTCATTATAGGCGGGGATAACAACGCTTAGCTTCATATGAAATACAGTAAGATGGACTGATTGTGTAGGCAAGGTGGCAAAGTTACACGGCATTCAGCAAAGTTTTGTACCGGGAGATCGTTTCCTGTACCGTAGCATTGTATTGGTAATTAAGCCATTCGTTAACGGCGGCAAACATCTCCAGCCGGTTTTGCAGAAAAAACCGGTTGCGGTCGGAGTGAACATTGCTCATTCCCCCCCGGTGTTTCCGGTATACTCCCATCACCTCGTTGAGGTAGCCAATTGGCCCGTGGGCCGCTAACTGAATCACCAGCGCCCAGTCGCCCGAGGCTGCCCGTGCGTGCCAATCGGCAAATTTTCCGCTTTTAAAACTATTCCGATATAGCATACTGGCCGTTGCCACAATCCAGTTGTCGGCGAGTACATCCTGAATCGTGCTGGTAGTGCGCTGATCGGGCGGATTAAACAGGTGCTCTGCCGGCCCCGCCGATGGCGGCCCGTCTTCGTAAACAACCCGCATGTTATGGTGGCAGATAAAGTAGTCTGGGTGGGCATCCAGAAAATCGACCTGCTTCTGAAGCTTCAGCGGATCGGTCCAGTAGTCGTCGCCCTCGCACATGGCTACGTACTCGCCCCGACAGGCCGTGAGCAGACCGAGTACATTATTGCGTCCGGCAAATTCGCGCGGTTCCGCCGGTCCAAGGTTATGCGGGTGCAAAAAAGCCCGGATAAGGCCCGGATGCTGTTCGGCATAACGCCTGATAATGGCCGGCGCTCCATCCGTCGACCCATCATCGCCGATAACAATTTCAAACGCGAAAGTTGTTTGTTGCATCAGCGCCCCGTCGAGCATCTGCGCAATAAAGGCTTCGTGATTGTAGGTCGGTACACAAACACTAACTTTTGGGAGCATCTCAGGCCTTAGGTTTCCAATGATCCGGCACGTCCGGCACGGCTTCGCGAATGCGGCTGAGTACGTCAGGGGGTAAAGGACCAGCCTGAGCCGCTACCCAATTCGCCTGCACCTGCCGTTCATGACGCATACCGGGAATAACAACAGACACTGCCTTGTGGGACAGGCAGAACCGGATGGCCGACGTTGCCATACCGCCGGGTAAGTCGTTTAAAAAAGCCAACTGTCGCATCGACCGGAGCAGCCAATTGGTATCGCGCTCCGGCAGGTAGTGGCGGTACTGATCGTCCGGAAACACCGGATCTTCAGTCAGGTAGCGCGGGTTCAGAAAACCGGACGCCAGCGGTACCCGCGCAATAAAGCGGTACCGGTCGGCTTCGGCAACCGAAAAAAGCACATCTTCGGCCCGACGGTCAAGGGCGTTATAGAGCACCTCCAGCACCGAGCCGAAGCCGGCCTCCAGCACCCGGCGGGCACCATACACACTCTTTGAACTAACGCCATACGCCCTGATTTTACCAGCCTGCACCAGTTGGTCAAAAGGCGCAGGATCGTACGTCGACCAATCGAAGAGGTCGGGAGGGCTATGCAGCAACAGCACATCAATGGTGTCGCGCTTTAACCGACGCAGGCTGTTTTCTACCGCCTGCGCTAACCAGGTGGTCCCAAAATCCTGAAATGGTGCCCCATCGGTAGCCATCCGGTTACCGAATTTTGTACAGATTATAGCCTGCTGCCCCGGCGCAAACTGAGTCAGCGCCGTCCCCAGGATACGTTCTGCCTGCCCTTGTCCGTAACTATCGGCCGTATCAATAAAATTGATTCCCTGTTCCAGTGCCGTCTGAATGGCACGAATGGCTTCGCCTTCGTCAACAGTGCCCCAGCCTGTTGGCTTACCATGTACCACATTAGGCCCCCCGAATTGCCAGGTGCCAAAACCAAGGCGTGAGGTCAGCATCTGTTCCAGTGAAAAGGTCATAGGCAGAAAAAAGCAGAAGCCAGCCTGCAGATATCTGGTTGGGGCGGGTACCAGCCGACCGACTTCTGACTTCTTTGAACGTTTACACCGCGGCCGTTGCGGGTGTCAGAATGATTTTGCCCTTGATAAGACTCCGCTGACCGGGATACTCCGCAAAGAAAGAATGGCGACCATGCAGCAGGCGATCATCGTGGAAGAACACGGCTTCTCCCTTCTGCAATTGAACAGCCATCACCACGCCGGCGTTGTGAATCCGATTCTCCAGAAACGTCTGGAAGCGCTCCACCATGTCGAGCACGTCGGCCGGGTTCTCCTCTTTTGAGATGCAATAGTAGTTATAATTGGCCAGGTAGCCTTTTTCGTCTTTGTCGATAATCTTGCGAACTTTCCGGCTCCCTCCTTTTTCGTGTACCACATCTGTGGTCATAAGTTCCTCCAGCAGTTTTTCTTCGCCATCGAGTTTCAGGCACTCAATCAGGTCCGGCAGATCGTAAAAGGTGGTAGCCCCGCCAATTTTAGCCCGCGAAGCGCAGTAAAAGAAGTTTATGGCTTCTTCGCCGTGTAACTCCACATACGAGTCGTCGGTATGCAGCGGCTGACGCGTATTGCTGGAGCGGTACCGATCCGGAATCTGGGGATCGTAGGTAATATCGATCCAGCGGCTTCCGGTGGCCTGACCCGTAGCAATGTCTTCGCCGGCCGCGTGAATTTTACCAATTGTTTCCGACAGCCGGGTGTAAAAATCATGCACAGGCAGGTCTTCTTTAAAGCCTTGCAGATACACCAGCTTATTGTTCAGAACGGCTTCCCTGACGTTCTGAATAGTTTCATCTGGAGTTGTGTACGTTAGTTGCTGGAAAAAATTCATGGCATCGTTTGGTTTATAAAGAACTTACTCGTTGAGACATTCTGTAGATACCCGTAGCGCTACGTTTTTGCACTCAGACTTTTACGTAATCGGTACAGGCCGATAGCAAGCGAACTGTAGGCTTTGGATAGGCCGGGCGGCAATATATCCTCGTAAATAACAGTTTTGCGCTCCTGCCAGTCGGGCCGGGCCAGATACAGGTACTTAACGGCCAGCAGCAGCCGCGAAAAATACTGGTTGCGGTACTGCCGGCTACGCAGCATCATTTTGTAATAACGCGCTATGTTTCGCTGTAACTGCCGGTTGAACCGGTAGTCCAGTTCTTGGTTTATGCCTTCGTACATCTCAATCCGGTTCTTCAGGAACCGGGCATCATCGTACCGGTCGGTATAACTGGTTCCGCCCGTATTTTTCCGATATACCGACATGACATCGGGCAGATAGCCGATTTTACCATGCTTGGCCAGCAGGACATACCGCGGAATATCGCCACTGACCGATTTCAGGAACCATTGCGGATAGTCTCTGATGACGTGCCGGAACATTACGCTGGAGGTTGCCATAAACCAGATCTCGTCTTCGCCAATCAAATCCTCCAGGGTCGACACGGGTGCCTGATCGGGAGGGTTGACCACGTGCGGGGGCGAACCATCTTCGTACGTAATCAGGGCATTGTGGTAACAGGTCGAGAAATCCGGATGCGCATCCAGGAAGTCTGCCTGCTTCTGCAATTTAAGCGGATCGGTCCAGTAATCATCACCATCCATAGCGGCAATGTACGCCCCCCTTGCCTGTTTGTAGGTATCCAGCGTGTTGAACAGGCCATTCTGCCCCATATTATGTGGGTGCAGCACGGGCCGGATCAAATCCGGATACCGTGCGGCATATTCCCGGATAATGTCGCGGGTGCCATCTGTAGAAAAATCGTCGCCGATCAGGACCTCAAACGGAAAGTTTGTCTGCTGCGCAACCACGCTGTCGATGGCTTCACGAATAAACTTTGCCTGATTGTACGTAATGATGCAGACGCTTACTTTCATGCTCCTTTAGGCGTAGATGCCTTTGATTTGCTCAGCAGTCGGAAAATCAGGCGTTACCAGTTCCTCCTGGGGTTTATAAATGTACGGCATGGGATAACCGCGATTGATAAACGTCTGCTCGAGCAGGTTGTTATACCGTAGCTGCACCGACCATCGAATGTTACGCGTTACGTTATTACCCGAACGGTGTACCAGGAACGCCGAAAACAACAGCACGTCGCCCACCTCATACTCGGTCTGAATGTATTCCTCCTCCCGCAGTTCATCGGTAATAGAGCCGGCATAGCCGGTGGTGCTGGCCTGCATCAGACCGGAGGTATGGCTGCCCGGAATAACCTGCAACGCCCCAATTTCCTCGCCGGCCGGCACCATCGGAAACCACACAACCACACTATCGAGCGACCCTTGTCCGGTGCGCCAGTCCTGGTGGGCTCCCAGTTTCCAGTGAGTACTCCCGTCTTTCGATAAAAACCGGCTGTTGAATTGCATAGCGGGCCGTACCGCAATGACCGGCTTCGCTACACCAATTGCCCGGACAAAATCAAGAATCTCGTCGCTCACACCCAGGCGGTGCAGCGAGAGCGTATGCTGCACGGTTTTTCCCGTGCTGACAAAGGCGTTAAAATCTTTCTCGAAGAAAGCGAACATAGCGGCCTCAAAGGCATCCCGATCGTCGATGTCTACCGACTGGCCCAACACATGCTGAATCTGAATAGCGAAAATTTCGCGGGCCTCCCGGTAGATGGCCGAAACAACATCCTTGTTCAGAGCGCCCTTCAGCAGCAGGTAACCATCTTTCTTATACTGGTCAATTTGCTCAGCAGATAACATAGCTTTTGTTCATTTATGGCCCAAAAGTGAGCCCTGTACGGCCTGGTAACACAGAACAAAAATCAGGTACGGGAGTGACTCTTGTCAGTCCTCCCAAACGGCATACGAAAAGCCGGCGGCCCCAAAACCGTTGCCGTTGTATAACAGATATTTCCGGCCGTTGTGTTCATACCGGTGAGCGTAGCAGATCATGAGGTAGTCGAAGGCAGCCGGGTCTTCCGACTTCTCAATCCCAACCAGGTGATCTTTGCGCTCCCACTGTACGCCATCGGCAGATTCTGCGTAACCCAGCCGGTAACTTTGGTTACGGTCGGTCCGGTAATCGCGGGTGTGGCGGTACGAGTAATACATTTTATACAAGCCATCTTCCCTGAAAACGCTGGGCCGCCCTACCGCCTGCAAAAAGTCATCGAACTCCAGCGTAGGCACGTCACTAATAGTCCAGTGAATGCCATCGGTTGAGGTAGCCGACTGCCCGCGATAGAACGGTTCCGGATAGCCGTGAATGTACTCGCACTTATGCCCGGAGATATACCACATACGCCAGGTACCGTCTTCGTCTATCAGAACGGATGGCTGAGCCGCCCAGATGGGATTTTCGATGCTACGGTCCATAATGGGGCCGGCAAACATCTTTTTGAACGTCAGGCCACCGTCGGTACTCAAGGCCAGCCCCATCGAGAGCCGGTAGGAGTTCCAGGTGCGGTTCCAGCCGGTATAATACAGCCGGATGTCTCCGTTCGGCATGGGCACGAACCAGGCCGGCATAGCACCGGTTTCGTCGTACTCGCCGGGGCCACCCAGCTCCAGCACCGAGCGGTCGTGGATGTACAGAATGCGGGTGGGATCGTCGTAATCAACATCAATGAACGTCGGACGTGACTGCCCATTGTCGTCGCGCGACGAAAAATAGATGCGTAAAAAATCTGTGTGCGGATAGGCAAAGGGCACCTGCGCATGCGAACGGCTGTGCGGCAATGATCCATCCGGTTTATATACCAATCCTTTTTTAATCCAGGGCATATCGTAAACGCATTGTGGTTCAACAGACCACAAACTGGTTAGTCTGTCGCTTTTTCGGCACGGAGCCGCCAGGTATCCACAAAATCTTTACCGGGTATGGGCAAATCAATATCTACTTCGGGCGCTTTATCGGCAACAACGTATTCCATGACGTAGTATGCGTTGCCAAAAATATAGTGCAGTTTGAAATCGGTGATATTGGCCGGCACATCTTCCAGCGGCACCTCCGCCCGAAACAGCGGGTTGGCTTTCAGCAGCGTGGCGTAGGTTGGCGTTTTCCGAAGCCAGGGCGCTACGCTTTCGTCGCCGATTACTACCTTGCCGCCAGGCTTCACCACGCGGGTCATTTCCAGGAAAGCCTGCCGGCGCTCCGAGAACGTATTGATGCCCCCGAAATGGAACAGCGCATCGAAGGTGTCATCTGCAAAGGGTAAATAAGACCCATTGGCCAGCAGAAAATGGACGTCTACCTCTTTCGGCTGCAGCTTCTGCGTAGCCAGCCGCAGCATATTCGGCGACAAGTCAGACAGCATAGCCGTACCGCCCGGCGAAATCTGCTCGATAATCAGTGCCGAATCTTTACCGGTTCCGGCGCCTACCTCCAGCACCGTCTGCCCGGGCTTCAGGTCCATAAGCCCCACCATAAACCGGCGCGTAGCCGCTTCGTCTGACTTGTTCAGGGTCTCAAATACCCAGGACACGCCCCGGTCATACCGCAGATATGCCTGATCGTACAGGTACTGTTCGCGGGCATCGTCTTCCAGCAGCGTTTTTGGATAGAGGGCATTGACAATGCCCCCCTCCATAATGTCAAAGGTGGTCCCGTTGGAGCCGATTAGCGTTTTGCCATCGGCCGAGTGTGTCAAAGGTTGCCGGGTTTCCGGGTCAACCAGCGTTTTATAAAATTCTTCCGTTGTCATTCAGCGTTAAGCGGGTTGGCGCAGGCGGGCGGCCATACTGTCGTGAATTTGGGCCAGCGTCTGCTGCAAATCATAAGTCCAGTTCCAGCTTGGATAGTGGCTCTTGAACTTGCTCAGGTCCGAGATGTACCAGATATGGTCACCAATCCGGTTGGTCTCCGAGTAGCTGTAGTTCATTTTGTTGCCGCTAATCGCTTCACAGACAGCTATTGCTTCCAGCATCGAACAGTTGGCAAAGCGTCCCCCCCCGGCATTGTATACCTCCCCTGGCCGCGGGTTCTGGTAGAAATGCCAGAACATGTTCACCAGATCCCAGCTATGGATGTTATCCCGCACCTGCTTGCCTTTGTAGCCGAAAATGGTGTAGTGATTGCCCGTGATGGCACACTTCATCAGGTACGACAGAAAACCGTGCAACTGAGCGCCTGAGTGATTCGGCCCCGTCAGGCAGCCCCCCCGGAACACGCCGGTCTTCATGCCGAAGTAGCGGCCATACTCCTGCACCAGAATATCGGCGGCTACTTTAGACGCGCCAAACAGCGAGTGCTTGGTATGGTCGAGGCTCATGTGCTCATCAATACCATTCTCGAAGTACGGGTGATTTTGGTCGATTTCCCAGCGGGTATCGGTTTCCACCAGGGGCAGGTAGTTGGGGTTGTCGCCGTAGACCTTGTTGGTGGAGGTAAAGATGAAGACAGCCTCGGGGCAGTGCCGGCGGGTCATCTCCAGCAGATTGAGGGTACCGTTGGCGTTAACGGCAAAGTCGGTGAAGGGCTCGCGGGCCGCCCAGTCGTGACTGGGTTGGGCGGCTGTATGCACAATGGCTTTGATGTCGGTGCCGTATTCGCGGAAGATGACGTCGAGTTCGTCAACCTGGCGAATGTCAGCCGTGTAGTGTCGGTAATTTGTGAAGGTATCGGCCAGGCGGTTGCGATTCCACTCGGTTGAGCCATCGGCACCGAAGAAGTATTGCCGCATATTATTGTCGATACCGACAATGACATCGAACTTTTCTGAGAAAAAGGCAACTGTTTCACTTCCTATCAAGCCGGCCGAACCGGTAACCAGTGCAACGTTCATATAGCGTTTATAACTTTTTGCGAAAGAAATATTAAAAATGTTATATTCTGCACTCAAGTACTAGGTCGACAAAGTAACGTAAAAAAGTTCTATACCGAAGAACCTTTCCCTAAAATTGTAGGCAAATAAAAAAGCGACGAACCGGTCTGCCGACTGGGTTCATCGCTTTCAGGAAGGCATTAACTAAAGTCTCAGGCTCCTTCGCCGATCGTGCCGGTGCCGAATAGCTTTTCCCGGATTTTTTGGGTACGGGCTTCCACTTCCGGGCGGGGCGTATACTTATATTTCGACTGAACAGCCGCCGAGTCGGGGTGAACGCCGTAGATATATGAATCGCCCCGGCGGACGTCTTTCTGACGAATGGTATTGTATTTCTGATAGTCACAAGATGCCAGCGACAGCACTGCTACCACCAATACACCTTTGCTCAGTACGCTTTTCATAGAAGATTGGTTACGAATTGATTCCGCAAATTTACAGCGTCAGTCGCTAAATCGGAACAGGAATCTTAATATTCTTCCGGTTAACCCTGCCTGAGTTGTGAAATTTCTTCCCAGACAAAGTTCATCAGTGAACTAATGTGTTCGCGGGAGAAGTCAAACGGCACATTAGCGGCCTGGTATATCTCCCGAATCGGTGCCATATAGCCGAGTGCCAGTGCGTCTTTGTAACCCTGAAGTCCTTTAACCTGATTTTGCCGATAGTTTTGCCAGACGCCAATAGCGCCCAACTGCGCAATACCGTATTCGATATAATAGAACGGCACTTCGTACAGGTGCAACTGCCGCTGCCAGAGGTACTCCTTATACGCTTCCAGCCCGCTCCAGTCGACAACCCGGTCGGTGAACTGCTCGTAGATACGCACCCAATTCTCCCGCCGGTCGGTAACCGAATGCGCGGGGTTCTCGTAGATCCAGTGCTGAAACGTATCAATGGTGGCTACCCAGGGCAAGGTTTCCACAATCGATTCCAGGTGCTGGAGCTTGGCCCGCCGGAGTTCTTCGGGGTCGTCGAAGAATACGTCCCAGTGATCCATCGATAATAGCTCCATCGACATCGACGCCAGTTCGGCCACCTCCATCGGCGGGTTCCGGAACGATTTCAACGGCAACTCCCGCGTCAGGAACGAATGAACGGCGTGCCCACCTTCGTGAACCATCGTCACCAGATCACGCAGGCTGGAGGTAGCGTTCATAAAAATGAAGGGAACACCAATTTCTTCCAGCGGGTAGTTGTAGCCGCCGGGCGCTTTGCCCTTGCGCGATTCGAGGTCCAGATGGCCCATTGCCTTCATAATGCGCAGGTAAGAACCCAGTTGCGGATCGAGCCGGTCAAAGCAGGTAATGCTTTTGTTAAGCAGGTCTTCGCCGGAGGCAAACGGCTTCAGCGGGGGGCGGCCTTCGGGGTCAACGCGGGTATCCCACGGCCGCAGGGCATCTACCCCCAGCTTCTGCTTCCGCGCTTCGGCCAACTGGTCGAGCAGCGGCACCACAGCCTCCGATACCGACGCATGGAAGGCAAAGCAATCATCGGGCGTGTAATCGAAGCGCCCGAGAGCCGCAAACATATAATCGCGGAAATTGGCAAAGCCGGCGTTGGTTGCCATCTGGTGCCGCAGGTCGCGAAGCTTGTTAAACAGGTTATCCAGCGTTTCATGGTCCTGGTACCGGCGGTCCTGAATCTTGCGCCAGGCGTCTTCCCGTACTGCCCGGTCGGTCGACTGTAGCAGGTCGGAGGCTTTTTGCAGGGTCATTTCCTCACCGTTGATCTCTACCGTCATGGCTCCGGTAATGGCCCCGTATTTCCGCTCCTCCATCTGCATCTCCGACTGAAGCGGGATATTTTCGTCCCGGAAGATTTCGATGGCTTTTTTCATACCCCGCACGGTGATATCGAAGCCCCGGTCGGTCAGCTCGGTCAGGTAAGGACTCTCTACGGCTTTTTTGTCCAGTTCATTACCATAAGCCGTCATCTGCGGCTGAATGTCGGCAATGAAAAAGTTCAGGCGGTTCACCAGCTCTTGGTTGGCCGTGTCGCAGGTCATCCGGATGTAGCGCCAGGCAAAATTTTCAGACAGGTACGATTCCAGTTCACTGCGGTCGACAAACCACTGCCGCAGGTCATCGGCGTTTTGAATGGGACGGCTGAGCAGGCTGTCGTAAAAAGGTTTTACATCGTCCCAGCTCTTGAGGTCTATCTCTTCGCCGATAAACCGGCGGGCCGGGCGGGTGGGCATCTGAAGCGAACTATCTGCGGTCATTGGTACGTAATGTTTCAGGCGTGCAAATTATGAATAATAATCCTTCGTATACCCCTTTTGTTCAAGGCTGCGAACGAACAGATTACGACCATCCCACACAGCCAGGCTGTGCCTGTTAAAACCTTATAAAGATGTCACCGTTCAGAAGAAAAAATACAAATTAAGCTTACATTGCATAAGGCATTCAGCATTTATACACCTTAACCGATACTTGATAAATTCTATATGAAACAACTACTACTTACCTGTCTGGTATTTATACCTGGGGTCTGCATGCCAGCCTGCGGTCAGCAATGCTGAAACCTGATTTTTGAAGAAACCTTTGACGGTAGTGCGTTACGGCCTAAGTTACTGCGCCCGGCAACAAACCCGGATTTTCCGGTAATGGCGAATTGCAGTATTATCTACCGCAGAATGTATCGGTGGCGAACGGCTTTCTGCAACTTACGGCGCATAAGGAAACGTATAACAGCTATGCATACACCTCCGGCTGGGTCGATACGAAGCAGAAAGTGAGTTATAAATACGGGCGCATAGTGTCGCGGATGAAACTGCCGGCCGGCAAAGGCTACTGGCCGGCATTCTGGCTGGCGCCCCGTGACGAAGTATATGGTAGCTGGCCACACAGTGGCGAAATTGATATAATGGAGTATCTGGGCCACGAAACCAATAAAGCCTATGGTACATTCCACACGGTCGACAATACCCGTAATCATGTCTTTAAATCGGTATCGTACACCCTGCCGAGCGGCAACTTGAGCAATGCTTACCATGATTTTGAACTGCAATGGACCCCGACCGAACTGCGATGGTACGCTGTACTCTACACCTTCTGGTTCGATGAGGTTACGTTTGGGAAGGTTGGTGCCGCCGGTGCCCGGATACCCGCTACCGAGGGGCAAATGCCAGCGTTTACTGTTGCGCCGAATCCGGTAGCCGATCAGTTTGTTCTACAGCACCAGCCTGTGCAGGAAACAGATAAAACCTACACCCTAACCATAACGGATATGCAGGGAAAAACCCAACGCGCTATGCTTCTCATCAATCCTGCCGCAAATTAAACGATTGATGTAAGTACCCTGCCGGTGGGGCAGTATATCCTGAACGTGTCGGATGGGGTGAACCGGGAGGCTTTAAAGTTGCAGAAGCAATAGGTGTTAACCGCAACGGCGCTAAGAAAACGCTAAGGGCGCAAAGGTTTTCTCTGCGCTCTTGGCGTTTTCTTAGCGCCGTTGCGGTTAACACCTTAATTTTTCTTAAAAACTCTTCCAATCACTTGCTATTACGAAAAGCTTCGTATATGTTTACTACGAAATTATTCGTAGACGACTATGAAGCCGACAGACGCAGAATTGGAAATCCTACAGGTGCTTTGGCAAAAAGGCCCCTGTACCGTGCGCCAGGTACACGACGAACTAATGCAAAACCGGGAAATTGGCTACACCACAGCCCTGAAACTTATGCAGATCATGCATGAGAAAGGACTGCTGAGCCGTGCCGAAGACAACCGCTCGCATACCTACTCGGCCAACATCACCGAAGAAGATACGCAACGGACACTGGTCGACCGGCTGGTCGAAACAGCGTTTCGGGGCTCAGCCTCCAAGCTGGTGATGCAGGCGCTGGGACAGGGCAAAGCCTCCCGCGAAGAATTGGACGAAATCCGGCAGTTACTTAATCAAATCAACCCCGATGCATGAAACCGATGTTAACCTTCCTGTCTGAGCCGGTGGTGGTTGCCCTGGGCTGGACACTCCTTCACGCCCTGTGGCAGGGCTTTGCGCTGGTGTTGCCGGCGGCTATTGCCATGTATCTGCTGCGCCACAAGGCCAGCCAACTCCGGTACAGCATCGGCGTCGGTACCCTGCTGATGCAGGTAGTGGCGTCGGTTGTTACGTTCAGTATCTACTACCAGCCGGTTCAACCTACCCTTTCGTCTGTTTCCCGGTCGGCTATAGCCACGCAGACCACTACCCTCTCTATGGTTCAGTGGCGTCAGTGGGCTGATGCCCTGCCCTGGCCGGTTCAGCTTCAGCGCCTGCTGGAAACCTATCTGCCCGAGATCGTGACCTGCTGGCTGCTGGGCGTAGGCCTGTTGCTGCTGCGGCTGATTGGCGGTTGGCTGTACGTGCAACGGCTCAAAACGATAGCAGTCCAGCCAGTGCCGGACCGGATAACGGAGACCCTCAACCGGCTCAGTCAGCGCCTGAACCTGCGCCAATCGGTTCGGCTCCTCGAATCGGCGCGGGTGCAGATACCGATGGTAATTGGTGCCTTTACGCCGGTGATTCTGTTGCCGGTTGGTCTGGTTACCGGCTTATCGGCGCGGGAGCTGGAAGCGGTGCTGGCCCATGAACTGGCGCACATCAAGCGGTTCGATTATGCGGTAAACCTGTTGCAGTCGGTGGTGGAGGTGCTGTTCTTTTTCCATCCGGCGCTCGGGTGGCTATCGGCACGGGTGCGGGAGGAACGGGAGAACTGTTGCGACGATCTGGCCGTACAGGCCTGCGGAAATGCGTATGCACTGGCGCAGGCCCTGACGCGGGTCGAAGAGTTCAGCCAGACACCGGTCCTGGCCGTGGCCCTGGCTTCGCGCCGGAAGCAACTGCTGGAGCGGGTGCGCCGGATGCTGGGTGTGCCGGGCAAACCCGTTGTGTCCAATAGTCACCTGATCGGCCTTACGCTGGCAACGCTGCTGCTGTTCAGTGCCTCCGTGTACGCCATTCAGCAGCAGGACGAACCCGGCAAACAAGCGAACAAGACTGCCCAAAAGAAATCACCCCGCACCGAGTTTTCCATCATCGACCAGAACAAAGTCGACTATATTATCTGGCAGGGCCAAAAACTGCCGGCCAAACGGGTAACGCAGTTGCAGCAGCAGCTCGACCAGATTATAGACGGCACGCTGGACCTGGAAAACATCACCAACAAAGAAGACCATGACATTCTGCGTATGGTCATTATGAGCCGGCAACCCCTGGAGGCCGATCCGGAGGTAATGGCCGTAGCAATGGTGCAGGATGATCCTGGTTTAGCGGCTACGGCACTGGCAACGCTAACGCCCGATGTGGCTACCACTATTCCTTATCCACAAACTAGTGCGTACAACCCGGTACCGGATACGCTGGACGATAAACTACGTGAGCTGCACAACCGGCAGATTGATAGTCTGGCCAGACTGGAGCGGCAGTTACACGCCCAGCTGCGGACGCTGAGTTTACAAGCCGAAAAGCATCAGTTTCGGGTAGAGGAATTTGAGCGCAAAATGGAAACGCTGAACTGGAAGCGCGAGAAGCTGCACGAGCAACGGCGGCAGCAAATTGAACGAAATATGCGCCAACTGCACGAAAACCAGGCCGCCAGGCAAAAAACCAGTGAAGCCGAACTGGAAAAACGAATCAGCGAGGGCGAACAGAAAATAAAGGAGAGCGAGAAGGGTATTGAGGAGCTTAACCAACAGATTGAAGCCGTGGAGAACGACCTCCGCTCGGTTCGCCAACCGCTGGAAGACCTGGAGCGGCAGATGGAACAATTAGCGCGGGTCCAGGAAGAATACGCCACTAAACTATCCCGGCTGAGTGATGATTTAAGTCGCGCTATGCCTTACATTCCGGAGCCTCCGGAGATCAACATCCGGGCAATGTCTCCTCCCCCACCGGCTCGTCCGGCCCGGGTACCCCGCCCAGCCACGGCTCCTACGCCGGGTGCGGTGCTGGTGCCGGGTCAGCCGGTGGCGCCGGTCTTACCTGTCGGCCCGGCCACCACAATCCGACCGGGAGCAGCCTCGCCCCGGCCCGCTACAATGCCGAAAGCCCGTACCGTACCAACGCCCAAACCGGCAACTTCACCCCGGCCGCCGAGAGACTGAACCAAAAATCCCCGCTCATCACAAGCGGGGATTTTTGTTATTCAATTTCGATTACCACATCCCTGGTCAGGGGGTGGGCCACGCAGGTCAGCACGTAGCCGGCACTAAGCTCAGACTCCGACAGGCCGTCCTCTTCGTCCAGCTTTACCTTACCGGAAACACAGCGTCCCATACAGGCAGTACACATACCGGCCTGGCACGAGTACGGCAAATCGATATCCAGTTCCAGGGCGGCTTCCAGAATAGTCTGGTGCGGCTCCACGGCAAACTTGTATTCGCTGCCTTCGTACAGAATGGTAACCTCCTGCGTTCCGCCGGCTTCGGCGCTAGGGTCTTCAATCACCTCCCCGGCCGCTTCCGGCGGAGCGGTGGCAAAGCTTTCTTTGTGAATATTTTTGGTGGGCACCTGCAGGATCGTGAGCGCATGACGTACCTCATCCATCATACCCTCCGGACCGCAGATGTAATAACTTGCGTCCTGAATCAAATCGTTTGGCTGCTCTTCCAGTACCTTCAGCAATGTCGATTGGTTAATACGTCCCTGCAAACCGCTCCAACCGGGCGTAGGCTGGCTCAGGATATGCGTAACCATCACTCGGTTGCCATGCACCTGCGTAATCGCATCCAGGTGTTGCTTATAAATAATCGACTCCTGGTTGCGATTCCCGTAAATAAGCCAGATGCGGCTTTGGGGCTCCACATGCAGGATGGATTTCATCATCGAGAACAGCGGAGTAATGCCACTACCGGCTCCAATCAGAATAAACTGCCGCCGGTTTGCCGCATCGAGCTGGGGAACAAAATGGCCCATCGGCTCCAGCGTTTCCAGCACATCGCCGGGTTGCATTTTGTCGCAGATGTGGTTAGATACCAATCCGCCGGGCAACCGCTTTACGGTAACAGACAACGAAGCATCGACATGGGGGGAGCTGGACATAGAGTAAGACCGGCGCACTTTACTGCCGTTCATCGGCAAAATAAAGGTCAGAAACTGACCTGGCTGGTACCGTACCGCTTCATTGAGCGGGTGCCAGAAACTAATGGTCACGGCATCCGGCGTTTCTTTGGTAATATCTTTAATCTTCAGGTAATAACGATTCGCCATCGAGAGAGTGAAAAAGTTACGATGTGGCTGCAGCCTATTGCACGCAATGCAACCAGCAACGGCAGTTCAGGAGTATAAACAATTAAAAGAAGGGATGGGTTTTGTACTATTTCGAGAAAGCTTACTTATTCTCCCCATGATACCGGGCCAAATGCTCCATGGGTGCTTGTAGCATCCTCCCCAGCCTTACCTGCCGCTCGGCAGCGGCCGCCCGGAGCAGGTCCTGGAAATAGAAAGCCACCGAACCGATAAAATGCACCGGCCATTCCACAGACTCCGGAAACCGCTTCACATACAAATCCAGAAAGGTAAGAAACGCCTGCTTGACTACGTTCTGCACGTATGGATGCGCCATGTTTTCCGACAGAAACGGGGTAAACGAAGCAAAATACCGGTTGGGCGCGGGTTTCTGATAGGCGTTTTCCAGCACGGTTACCCGACTGAGCGGATACTGCCCAACAAAACGCTGCTGTAAATCCGGAGGCAGCTTATCGTGCAAAAAATCGACTACCAGCGACTTTCCCAGATAGCCTCCGCTGCCTTCGTCGCCCAGCCAGAACCCCAGCGAGTGACTGGGGCTGGTAATCTGGCGACCATCGTACCGGCAGGCGTTGGAACCCGTTCCCAGTATGCATACGATTCCTGGCTCGTTGCCGCAGGCTGCCCTGGCCGCACCCAGCATATCACTCTCCACCTCCACAGTTTGCACACTCGGCCAAACCACCCGGATAGCCGTAGCCACAATGGCGCAACTGGCCGGGCTGTTGCAGCCGGTGCCGTAATAGTATACCGTCTGGATATCGGCACCGTTGGTAGCCGGAAGGAGCTGGTCGCACAGGACCATCGCAATAGCCTCTGTGTTGAGAAAATACGGGTTCAGCCCGACAGTATATATTGTTTGAGCCGTGCCGTCACTGCCGGTTAATAACCACTCGGTTTTTGTGGCTCCACTGTCTGCAATTAAAATCATAGGTTCTCCGTTAATTTACCGATGGCTTTAAACCGCCTGAATACCCAGTCGGCATGGGGGGCCTCGGCGAGTTCGGCGGTTAGGTCCTGGCCGGCCCAGTGTTCGTAATGTTTTCCGTTGCGCCACAGCCGCGAAGAAGTGACGTCGTAGATGATGCCCTGGTAAGCGCACCAGATTTCGTCCCGGTCGGTACCGTTACGCAAGGCCAACTGAGATTTGGTATACAGCTTTAGTTCGGGTGATTCCGCCGGCGTCATATAATCCGTTTACTCAATGCCCGTTAAAATGGGAACGGCACGTTTGTAAGTAAACACAAAATTAGCGTAACTTTAGCCTCATCTGTATTCTGGTTTATTTTTATGAAAAAGAGTTTATTCGCTACCCTGTTTGCTATACTACTAATGAGCGTTCTGGTAATCGGTTGTAAGCCAGCGGCCAAACAACCTGTTTCGGAGCGGATCGCCAAGGTCTGGACCGCCCGGACTGTCGACGAAAACAATACCACGGTATTCACCCGGGGAGGCACCAACAACGTCCGCCCGGCCTACAGTAACTTCCGTCTGGACCTGAGCAGCCCTACCGCCGTTAACCTGCGGGAGTTCGACAACAGCAGCTTTAGCGGTCAATGGGAAGTTCAGGGCGAAAACAAACTGATCCTGAAAAATCTGAATCCGCAGCCAACCGGCACCAATGGCACTATTGAGTTTACTATCAACACCATTTCCGATAATGAGTTGAAACTCACCCGCACAACTGCCAGTCAGAAAACGGGTGGCACCATGAATGTATACACGCTGTCGAACCCATAATCCGGCTCAACAGACTGTCTGCTAAAAAAGCCGTTCCAACCGCAGGTGGAACGGCTTTTTTATGCCCAATTTTGTTGTCAATATATCCGCTCTGCCAAAAGAGCTTTTTTGTACTATGACAACCATCGATTCTTTAGGCGAATTTGGCCTCATTCACAAGCTCAGTCAGTTGGTACCCGCTCCCCGGCACCCGGATACCGTACGGGGTATCGGCGACGATGCCGCCGTGATCGATACCGCCGGCGACGAGTACCTGCTGGTATCTACGGATATGCTGCTGGAAGGCATTCACTTCGACCTGATGTATATGCCGCTGCAACACCTGGGCTTCAAAGCCGTGGCGGTCAATGTCTCCGATATGGCGGCCATGAACGGGCTGCCGGCCCAGCTTACCGTCAGCATCGGACTCAGCAGCCGGTTTACCGTTGAGGCCGTTGAAGAAATCTACCAGGGGATTGCGGCTGCCTGTGAGGCTTACAACGTAGATTTGGTAGGCGGTGACACCACCGCGTCACGAACCGGGCTGACCATCTCGATCACAGTGCTGGGTCGGGTACCCAAAGACCGGATTACTTACCGCAGCACCGCCCAGCCCAACGATGTCATCTGCGTCACGGGTGACCTGGGCGCTGCCTACCTGGGCCTGCAACTTCTGGAGAGAGAGAAACAAGTGTATCTGGCTGACCCCAGTATGCAGCCCAACCTGGAAGAAAAAGCATACCTGGTGCAGCGCCAGCTCCGCCCCGACGCCCGCACCGACATTGTTCACGAGCTGCGCGATCTCGATATAAAGCCCACGGCAATGATCGATATTTCCGACGGGCTGGCCTCTGAAATCCTGCACCTATGCACCCAGTCTAAAACCGGTGCCGTCATCTTCGACGATACCATTCCCATCGACGACCAGACGTACCTGACCGCCGATGAGTTCAAGATCAGCCCCGTTACGGCTGCCCTCAACGGCGGAGAAGATTACGAGCTGTTGTTTACCATCCAGCCGCAGGCGTTTGAGAAGCTGAAGAACCACGCCCGCATCACCGCTATCGGCTACATGACCGCCGACCCCAGCCAGGTAGTTCTCGCTACCCGCGCCGGCCAGCAAACGCCAATTAAAGCCCAGGGGTGGAAGCATTTTTAGGATGAGGAATGATGAACGATGAATGCGCTTACACTTATTTCATTCATCGTTCCTCATTTATCATTCACACAAACTCCTCTCCTTTCTCCTTCGCATCGGCCACAAATTCTTTTACGCGCTGCTCTTCGTCTTTGCGGCAGATGAGCAGCACATTGTCGTATTCGGCTACGATATAGCCGTCGAGGCCATTGATAACCACCAGCCGGTCTTTGGGTGCTTTAATGATACAGTTCCGGGTGTCGTATAACATAACCCGTCCGTCAACTGCGTTCTGGCTGGCATCTTTCTCCGACACTTCGTATAAAGATTTCCAGGTACCCAGGTCCGACCAGCCAAAGTCGCTCAGCACAACATATACGTTATCAGCCCGCTCCATTACGCCATTATCGATAGACATACTTTTACAAAGCGAATAAGCCCGGCTGATAAAGGCGGTCTCCTGCTCATTATAAAAACACGGATTTCCCTCCTCAAATACCTCAGCCATTTCCGGCATATACCGGGCAAAGGCGTTCAGGATAGCCCTGACATTCCAGACAAAAATGCCGGCATTCCAGAGAAATTCGCCGGTTTCCAGAAACTGCTTCGCCAGTTGGAGGTGGGGCTTTTCGGTAAAGGTCTTTACCTTTTTTACCGTTTCACCCGATTCGGGAATATACTGGATATACCCATACCCCGTATCAGGACGGCTGGGCTGGATACCCAGCGTAACCAGAATATCCTGGTTCTGGGTAGCCGCCAGGGCTGTCTGAATCGTTTTTCGGAACTCTTCTTCTTTCAGGATAATATGATCAGCCGGAGCGACCACTAGATTAGCCTCGGGATCCCGAACGCTGATTTTATAACAGGCATAGGCGATACAGGGAGCGGTATTGCGCCGAACCGGTTCGCATAAAATCTGCTCGTCGCTAAGATATGGCAATTGCTCCTGCACCAGGTCCCTGTATTCGGCGCTGGTGACGATATATATATTTTCGGGTGGGCATACACCGGTAAATCGGTCGGCGGTTTGCTGCAGCAAGGTACGCCCGGTACCCAGCACATCATGAAACTGCTTCGGATTGTTTGTACGGCTAAACGGCCAGAATCGGGTTCCCACTCCACCCGCCATGATTACTACATACGTATGACTCATCAATGTACTGATTGATTTAATTGCAACATCGTTACAAAGTTGTTTATTCTCATCCGTATAAACATAAAAAGAAGCGAGCTTCCGGATTAATCTATTATGTAACCATTAAAATTTTGAGATAATTTTAAGAAAAAATTGTACGTATATAGCTTGTTATGTATGTTTAACACATCAAAATCTTTTGTTGAATATTACTTAACAACTACCAAACTTATGTTGAAAAACGCTACCTGGCGCTTATTGATTCTGATGGCGCATGGTTTATTAATGACAACGATGGTAATAGCCCAAACCCGGTTGTCGGGGCAGGTAACTGACGCAGGCACAAAAGAAGGCCTGACGGGGGTAAGTGTGTCGATTCGGGGAAGTGTAGCCGGCACCGTTACTGATTCAAAAGGCAACTTTTCGCTGGCAACCAACGTACCCACCCCGTTTACACTTCTCATCACTTCTGTGGGTTATAAATCGCAGGAGCTTTCTATTACCGGCAGCCAAAACAATATTACCATAAGGCTGGAAGAGCAGCCAGTAATGGGACAGGAAGTGGTTGTATCTGCTTCGCGGGTGGAAGAGAGCGTACTCAGATCGCCTGTGGCTGTTGAGAAGATGGACATTCGTGCGATCCGTGAAACTGCGGCCCCTTCGTTTTACGATGCTTTGGCTAACTTCAAAGGGATAGACATGACTACGCAGGGCCTGCTGTTTAAATCCTTAAACACGCGCGGCTTTAACGCTACCGGTAATGTGCGAACGGTCCAGATGATCGACGGGATGGATAACCAGGCTCCTGGCCTCAACTTCCCCGTCGACAATATCGTGGGTATGCCTGAACTGGATGTCGAGAGCGTAGAGGTACTACCCGGGGCCGCATCAGCCCTATACGGCCCGAATGCCATCAACGGCCTGATTCTGATGAACAGCAAGAGCCCTTTCCTGTATCAGGGGCTCAGCGCTACCTCAAAACTAGGGGTAATGAGCGCCAGCAACCGTGACCGGGTCACTACGCCTTTTTATGATCTGTCAGTACGATATGCCAAGGCCTTTAACAACCGATTCGCGTTCAAGGTAAACCTGGCCTATATCCGGGCACAGGACTGGCAGGCCACCGACTACACCAACCTGAACCTGGGAGGTGTAGAGAACGGCACCCGTGGCCCAGGGGTAAAAACCGATTACGATGGTATGAACATCTACGGCGATGAAGTTCAGTCGAACATCAATAGTGTAGCCTCCACCCTGGCGTCGCGGGGTCTGATCCCGCAACAGGCGGTCGGGCTGGTACCCAATGCCATTGTGAGCCGCACGGGTTTCCGGGAGCGTGACCTGGTCGACTACAACACCAAAAGCTTTAAAACAAATGTAGCCCTGCACTACCGCATCAACGACCGGGTAGAGGCTGTGGCGCAGGTCAACTATGGCTACGGGACTACGGTTTATACCGGAACCGGCCGCTATTCGCTGCGAAACTTTAACCTTACTCAGGCTAAGCTGGAACTGCGGGGCGATAATTTCACCCTGCGGGGCTACACTACCCAGGAGCGTTCGGGGCAGTCGTATACCGCTGGTCTGGCCGCTGTATCTATGCTGAATGACATTAAGCCCCACGCAACCTGGTTTGGCGAATACGTCAGCGCCTTTCTGCAGGCACGAACCGGTGGCCAGGCCGAAGAAGCGGCTCATATCGCAGCCCGTACTTTTGCCGACCGGACTATGCCGGCTCCTGGGTCGGCTGAATTTCAGACCCTGCTTGACCGATACCGGAATAAGCCTATTAGTGAAGGCGGAGGAGCCTTCTTAGACAGAACCAACCTATACCACGCTGAAGGTATTTATAATTTTAAGAATCAAATCAAGTTCATCGACCTGCTGGGTGGCGCAAACTACCGGCAGTACCAGCTGCGCTCCAACGGTACGCTTTTTGCCGATACCAAAGAAGGCCGCAGCGGCACAATTGCCATTAACGAATACGGTGCTTTTTTGCAGGCCTCCAAGAGCCTTTTTAGCGATCACCTGAAACTGACAGCATCGATCCGTTACGATAAAAACCAGAACTTCGCTGGTCAGTACACCCCCCGTTTTTCAGCGGTAACTACGTTCGGCGACCACAACTTCCGTATATCGTACCAGACGGGATTCCGAATTCCGACCACCCAGAATCAGTATATCGACTTAGCAACACCCGCGGGTACGCTCATTGGCGGCTTACCGGAGTTTGTCAACCGGTATAACCTAACCAGCGGTGTTCTGCGTCAGAATCTGGCCCCGGATGTGATTGCCCGGACGATCAGCAGCGACCCAAGCATTGTTCAGGCCGCGACGCAGTATGCCACTGCAGCTATTACTGCCCAGGTAACAGCCGGTGTTACCGCACAGGTGCAGCAAGCGGTAGCAGCCGGACAAGTCCCCAACAATCCGGCCGCTATTCAGGCCGCTGTTCAGGCTGGGGTAAACGCTTCGCTGCCGGGGGTACTCCAGCAGCAGCTCCCCGGCCTGGTGACTCAACTGGCTCCCGCCTTTGCCTTGGCCAAACTGCCTAAGTATCAACCCCAAACGCTGCAGCCGGAGCGCATTCAATCTATCGAGTTCGGATACAAAGGCTTAATTGCCAAGAAGCTGTTTGTCGATGCGTATTATTACACCAGTACGTATAAGAATTTCATTGGAGGGACTATTATCATCGTGCCAACAGCCGCAGCAGCACCGGGTCTGCCGATCGAATCGGGTATCGGGTCTGGTAACTTCAAGGCCTATTCACGTCCGGCTAACACCGCCGAGATAATTAAGGTGAATGGTTTTGCCATCAGCGCCAACTATTCACTCGACCGGGGTTTCTACGTGGGCGGTAACTTTGCACAGAATAACCTGATTGGTTTTACGCCTACTCCTGAGCAGCAATATGCGAGTTTCAACACACCTAAAAACCGCTATAACCTGATGTTCGGCAAGCGCATTGGCGCCGGTGACCAGTTTGGTTTTAACCTGACGTTCCGTCATCAGGATAGCTATGTTTGGGAGGCCGGCTTTGTCCAGCCTACGACAACGACCGTGCCGCTGTTTACCAACACAATAGTTCCGGCCGTCAGTAACTTCGACGCTCAGGTGAGCTACAAGTTGTCGAGTATGAAGTCTATTTTGAAGGTAGGTGGCACCAACCTTTTTGGCAAGCCTTACATTCAGGCGTTCGGCAGTGCCCAGGTCGGCTCTATGTATTATGTCTCGCTGACGTTCGACGAGTTACTGAACTAGCGCCCGGTCACCGCTAAAAAAGAACCCCGCGCCACTCTCTGGTGCGGGGTTCTTTTTGGCAGGCCTGACGCAGCTTAAACCTTTTCGCCAAAGGCCAGATCGCCGGCATCGCCCAGGCCGGGTACAATATAGTAGTGTTCATTCAGGTGATCATCAATTGCGCCGATCCACAGGTGACATTCCGGCATCCGACTCTGGAGAAATTCAACGCCTTCGGGACTGGCAATGATAGCCGCCACGTGGGTTTGCGCCGGAATGCCGTAGCGCAGCAGCGCATGGTACACTTTCTCCAGCGAGCGACCCGTAGCCAGCATTGGATCTGTGAGTACGAGGGTTTTGCCGCTCAGATCTGTGCAGGAAATATAATCCATGGCAATCTCAAAATTCTCTTCACCGACCACATACCCCCGAAAAGCACCCGCAAAGGCGTTATCGGCCTGGTCGAAGTAATTCAGAAAGCCTTGATGAAAGGGCAGGCCCGCCCGGAGAATAGTAGCCAGAACCGGCTGCCGCAGGGGCAACTGCGTCTCGGCAACACCGAGTGACGTCTGTATCTTTACGTTATGATACGGTAGTGTTTTCGAAATTTCGTAGGCAATCAGCTCCCCTAGTCGCTCCAGATTGCGCCGAAAACGCAGCCGGTCTTTCTGCACAGATACATCGCGAAGCTCGGCAATAAACTGGTTGGCCAGTGACGGTTGGTTGGCAAATACAAACATGCTTGGGGAGGGGTTATCCCGGTTGATTCGGCCCAATTTAGCCGGTACTTTACCGTTTATCCAAACGGTTTGCCTATTTTGTACTCGAATTCATTTGGCTGACCCGGCTCTTTTGATCAGCCCGCCGATATTTGTATGAAGTACAACGTTTACGTTACTCTTTTTCTTTTGCTATCCGTTGCCGCTCAGGCACAGAGTCCGTTTGTCCCGCTGACCCCCGATTACTATCACCTGGTCGACCGTATGGAGATTCGGCAGGGGCGCTGGGCCGAAGGGTTCCATAGTTCCATAAAACCATATAACCGGCAGAGTATTATCCGGCTCGCCGACAGCGTAGAAGCTAATTTACGGTACCCCCTATCCCGAACCGATTACTTTAACCTGGGTTACCTGCGCGACGATAGCTGGGAATGGGTTGTCGCTAAAGATTCGGCGAGCCGCTCCCGGCCTACCCAACTTTCGCCGGGCGACAGCCGGCGTCCTTTCCTTAAAACCTTTTACCGGAAAAAAGCTGATTTTTACAGCGTACAGACCCCCGATTTTGATCTTCACGTAAATCCCGTTTTTTATTACAGCACCGGCACGGAGAGCAATAGCAGCAATCGGCTTTTTGTGAACACCAGGGGCGTTGAGGTACGGGGCAGTATTGCCAAACGGCTGGGCTTTTATTCGTTCTTCTCAGACAATCAGGCGGTCTTTCCCCGCTACATCCGCGAATACGGTCAACTCTACGGGGTACCCGATATGGGCTTTGCACCGGGTGAAGGCTTTTCCAAGATTTACCGTCAGACGGGAGTCGACTTTCTGGCCGCCCGTGGCTACATCACCTTCAATATTCTTAAGATAATCAATTTTCAATTCGGCCACGACCGTAACTTTATCGGCAACGGGTATCGGTCGCTGCTGCTCTCCGACAATAGTGCGCCTTACCTGTTTTTGAAGCTGACCACCACCTTCGGTCGCTTCCAGTATACCAATCTGATCTCCGAACTACAGAATACCACCGCGCCTATCCGGCAAAATGAGCCGATTACCCAGAAATTTACGGCGATTCACCACTTGAGCATGAACCTGGGCAATCACATTAATGTCGGGTTGTTCGAAGCAGAGGTGTTCGGCCGGGATCGGTTCGATATTAATTACCTGAACCCAATCATCTTTTACCGATATGTCGAATCATTCCGGGGGAGTTCCGACAACGCCATTATTGGTCTTGATTTTAAAGCCAATTTCCGGCGGCACTTTCTCTTTTATAGCCAGATCCTGATTGATGAGTTCCTGATTAGCGAGTTGCGTGCCCGTCAGGGTTCCTGGACCAATAAGTTTGCGGTTCAGGCCGGCCTGAAATACATTGATGCGCTGGGCGTTCCGAACCTGGATCTGCAGGGGGAACTTAACCTGGCCCGGCCGTATACGTACTCCCACAAAACCGGCCAGACCAATTACGCGCACTATAGTCAGCCGTTGGCTCACCCGTTGGGTGCTAATTTTATTGAAGGGCTGGGCATTGCCCGCTACCAGTACAAGCAGTTCAACGGCGTAGGCACGTTTGGGGTAATCCTGTACGGGGCCGACCAGCCTTACCGAAACTACGGCGGTAATATTCTGAAAGATTACGACACGCGGGTTCGCGACTACGGAAACTTTATTGGACAGGGCCGGCAAACGGCCGTTACCTATGCCGATTTACGGCTATCATATATGTTCAAGCACAATGTTTTTCTGGAGGGCCGTTACCTGTATCGTTTTCAGGACAGCCAGTTTACCCCGCTGGCCTATACTACCCAACTCGGTAGCGTCGCCCTGCGCTGGAACCTGCCTTACCGGAACTGGACTTTTTAACTTAGTTTGAGGTTTGAAGTCTGAAGTTGAAAAAAGTGCGTTAGCCAACTTCAAACTACAGATTTCAAACTACAGACTTCAAACTACCACATGCAATCCATCATTCTTCAGGAGCTGACCGAAGCTCAGTCCGTTTTAGACGCGTTCATTACGAACTCCGAAAATCTGGCAGCTATTGAAGCGGCTGCCCGGCTAATGGCTGATGCCCTTCAGAACGGCCATAAGATTATCTCCTGCGGCAATGGCGGCTCACACTGCGATGCTATGCACTTTGCCGAAGAACTTTCGGGCCGCTACCGCGAAAACCGCCGGTCCCTGGCTGCCATTGCCATCTCCGATGTGAGTCACCTGTCCTGCGTCAGCAATGACTACGGCTACGAATATGTTTTTTCCCGATTTATTGAAGGGCTCGGCAATGAGGGAGATGTGCTGTTAGGCATCAGTACCAGCGGCAACTCCGGCAACATTATCCGGGCCGTAGAGGCTGCCCGCCAGAAAGGTATGAAGGTGGTGCTGCTAACCGGCAAAGACGGCGGTAAACTGGCCGGCACCGCCGATGTAGAAATTCGGGTCCCTCACTTCGGCTACGCCGACCGCATTCAGGAAATTCACATTAAAGTGATTCACCTGTTTATTCTGCTGATTGAGAAACAGGTGATTGGGGGTTAGTTGATCAGTTAACAGATAGATTGGCTGGCTGGTTATTTTCGCGCCACTACCATGGCTCGACCGGGAATACTCATGTAGTTGACGACTTTGTAGGGCTCCAGACCAGCCCGTTCCTGCCAGGTGCTGATTTCGTCGATGGTCCAGTTACCGGCGGTACTGCTCAGACCAAAGTAGAGATCGGTGCTGCTGCCGACAAGGTCGGGACGGCTGCCGATTTCGGGCCGGATGAACTCGTTGATGATAAAAACACCTTTGGGCCTTAGGGCACGGGCAGCCTTTTCGGCAACCAGTTGATTCTGCTCCGCAGTCAGATGGTGGGCCAGGCTTGACATCAAAATAATATCATAGGCCTGTTCGCCAAATTCATCGGTTACGGCATTACCGACCTGGTGCCGAACCCGGTCGCCCAGACCATACTGCGCCAGTATAGGTGTCGATTGTTCTACGGCTCCGGGCAGATCCAGGATGATGGATTGAAGGCCGGGATTACGCTTGCACAGGGCCACAGAATGCTGTCCGTGTGCCCCGCCAATGTCCAGCATATGGGTAGCGCCTTTCGGCACAGGTGCCCGGCGGCCAAACTCTTTGGCTTCGGTACCGGTCGCGGCCATCATGGCCCGCTGGTAATATCCCCACTGCTCCGGCGTCAGCATGTCATGGTATTGTATGCCTTCGCCGGTACGCAGGTACGCCCCCATCCGCTCCAGCCAGGGCCACACCACCCGATTGTTGAATACCATCATACCGTGGACCGACTCCGAATCGTCCGGGCGCATCCACCGGCGGGTCATTTTGGTAGGAGCAAATTGTTCATTACGGTAAGTAAAATAGCCGAGGGCCGTCAGCAGGCCCATCAGTTCGGTGGTTGCCTTCGGGTTCAGCTTGCAGGTTTCGGCAATAGCATCCAGGGTAGTAGCTCCCTGCATCACGGCGTCAAAAACCCCGGCATCGGCAGCTTCCAGCACAGCTTTAGAAATGACGGGAAAGATCTGGGCGTGCAGCAGGGGCATCGGCACCATATTCATGAGCAGACCAAGCCACTCCAGTGGATTATCAGGCGATACTTTCAGTTGCATCCGGCAGTAATGAACAGTGATATGGTAAAAGCTTAATCAACGAACGTCTGCCGGACCGAATAGTTTAACGCGGCCGGTTATTTTGTTGGTATTGGGCAGACTACCCCGCCCAGTTCTCCCGGTCCAGGCTACGGTACTGGATAGCCTCCGCTAAGTGTTCAATCTTGATGTCGTCGCTACCGGCGAGGTCGGCAATGGTGCGGGAGACTTTCAGGATGCGGTCGTAGGCGCGGGCCGACAGACCCAGGCGCTCCATCGCGGTTTTCAACAGCGTCCGGCCGGCATCGCTGATGGCGCATACTTCTTTGACCATCTGCGAGGGCATCATGGCGTTGGAGTAGATACCCTGCCCATCTTCAAACCGTTTTGTCTGTATATCTCTGGCCCGTATGACGCGCTCCCGGATTTGCTCGCTCTTTTCAGCGGGTCGGTTGGCCGTCATCTGATCGAAGGAGACGGGCGTCACCTCCACGTGCAAATCAATCCGGTCGAGCAGGGGACCGCTGATCTTGTTGAGGTAGCGCTGCACCACTCCCGGTCCGCAAACGCATTCTTTTTCGGGGTGGTTGTAGTAGCCGCACGGGCAGGGATTCATGCTGGCGATCAGCATAAAATTGGCGGGAAACTCAACAGCCCACTTGGCCCGGGAGATGCTTACCTTCCGTTCTTCGAGCGGTTGCCGCATCACTTCCAGCGCCGTTCGCTTAAATTCCGGTAACTCATCCAGAAACAATACACCATTATGCGACAGCGAGATTTCACCCGGCTGCGGAAAGCTGCCCCCGCCGACCAGGGCCGCATCGCTGATGGTATGGTGCGGTGACCGGAACGGCCGCGTTGAGATGAGCGTGGCCCGGCTGCCCAGCTTACCGGCTACGGAATGGATTTTAGTAGTTTCCAGCGCTTCATGCAGGGTCATCGGCGGCAGAATGGAAGGGAGCCGCTTAGCCAGCATGGTTTTGCCGGCACCGGGCGGGCCAATCATAATGACGTTATGCCCACCGGCAGCGGCAATCTCCATCGCTCGTTTAATGTTCTCCTGCCCCTGCACGTGCGCAAAATCGGCATCGTAAGCGTTCTGTGTATTAAAGAATAGGTCGCGGGTATCGGTCGTCAGCGGCTCGATGGCTTTCTTGCCCTCAAAAAACTCAACCGCATCCATGATGGTCTCAACCCCGATCACGTCGAGGTTATTGACAATGGCCGCTTCCTGCGCGTTTTCGAGGGGTAGCACAAACCCTTTGAAACCCTGCTTTCGGGCCTCAATGGCAATGGGCAACACCCCTTTGATGGGCCGCAGCCGCCCATCCAGCGAAAGCTCACCCATAATGACGTAGTCCTCTAAACTTTTCTGCGGTGTCAACTGCTCCGACGATTGGAGCACACAGAGCGCAATGGGCAGGTCATACGATGAGCCTTCTTTCCGAATATCGGCCGGAGCCAGGTTCACCACTACTTTCTGCCGGGGCATGCGGTAGTCAAAATATTTCAGCGACGCTTCGACCCGCTGCTGACTTTCCTTAACGGCGCTGTCGGCCAGACCTACCATAAAAAAGTGCAATCCCTGCCCTACGGTTACTTCAATGGTAATGATGGTTGCATTTACGCCGTAGACAGCGCTACCGAAGGTTTTGGCTAACATACTGGTTTGAGATATGGCACTCCTATGAAGGGCCAAAAATATGACGGAAAGGGTTCACAAAAATTAACCCCGGCTTAAAATGGCCGGGGCACTATTCGTACATCCAGCTTTTCGTCAAACAGTACCTTCATATTGGGCGGAAAAAGTCTGCAACAGCTTACCTGCTAATTCAATAATCTCCGCTTGTTTCCGGCTTACAGACGGATATCCTTCCAGGAAACTAGTTTCCAAATAGTCAGACAGCCTTTGCATAGAGACTCGGGTACCGGTAAAAACAGGCGTACCCCCCATGATCTCCGGGTCAACGGTAATCACTTGCTTAGCCGTTAACATACTTTTCTAAAGGGTTACTCTTTCCAGCGCCACTCATTCGCAATCTGCAACGGGGTGCGTAGGCCTTGTGTTACCAGAAAATCGCGGGTTTTGCTATCGTCCAGCCGCCGGGCCGGAATGTCGTCGGCATCGGCCAGGGCGTAGAGGACCATGGCGGAATAGCGAACGGTGTTCTTTAGCTGCTCTTTGTTCACCAGATTCATCTTGTCGCAGTTGGCGTGGTAGCAGTCCACCACCTCCTTCGGCAGGCTGCCGTTCATGCCCACTACGGGTATGCCTTCGATCATAAACGGCTGATGGTCGCTGTGCAGGCCCGCCTGATTGGCCATGTTGTTGGCAAATGCCGGCTCTACCTGCTGAATGGTTTCGCCCACCGTCCGGAAAAACGGCACCATTGCATCCCGGCCGAAGGCATTGATACCAGTGGGATTGTTGGTCATGTCGAGGTTCAGAATGTACCGTATTTTATCCAACTGTCCCTTGCTTTTCAGGTCTTCTACCATGCTGCGGGAGCCCAGCAGACCCTGCTCCTCACCCATGAACATAACAAACTCGATGGTCCGCTTGGGCTTCAGCTTCAGGGCTTTGAATGTCCGGGCAATGTCCAGCACTGAGAACGAGCCAATGCCGTTGTCAATAGCACCGGTAGCCAGGTCCCAGGTGTCGAGGTGACCGCCGATAATAATTTTCTCTTCAGGGTATTTAGAGCCTTTGAGGGTAGCCACAACGTTGCGGGCGCGGATTTTCCGGCTGGAATTGGTCATGTCGATGACCGCGTTGAGGTTTTTTTCTTCGCTCATCCACTTCCGCACTTCCTGACCGCTCTCCAGTGAGATACAGACCGACGGAATCGGAATAAGCTTGCCAGTTACCGACGCCGTTCCCGTCAGCAGGACATCGCCCGGCACCAGGTTAACCATAATAACGCCGATGGCCCCGTACTGAATCGCCAAAGCCGTTTTCTCAGAGCGGTGCAGGTTACGGGCCCCTTTGGTGGGAGCTGCCAGGCCGATGTTAACCAGGGCTATTTTCCCCTTCAGTTTGTCTTTTACGGCGGCAAAATCGCCCTCCAGGCCGTTACCCACATCCACAATATCACCGGCCACGTGGGCCTCTACGGGTGAATGGGCCAGCGTCACCACCGGCACGTCGCGGAAGTTATCGCTCTTGCGGGGAACCACCGATAGCGCTACCGTGCCGCGCATCCAGGATTCTACTTCAAAAGGTTCATAGCGAACGTCTTTGAAGCCGTACGTCTTCAGCAGGTCGTGAGTGTAGGCTTCGGCACGGCTGCCGTTGGTGCTGCCGGTCAGCCGGTGACCGATGGTAGCCGAGGCATCGTCCAGCGTTTCGTAGGCCCGGCTGTTTTCGAGTACTTCCCTGTTGATGCGGGCAAATGTCTTCTCCAGCGAGGGCTTGGCGACATTGACATCTTCCGGGTAAAAGGCCGTTAAGGATAAAGCGCCGACAGAGAACAGAACAACGTAAATTCGTTTGGTCATAGATGATGCGGAACTCATCAATTTTTTTTAAAAATACGAAAAAGATAGAATTTTTGGGTGTTGCTGTTTAGACTCCTTTTTAAGCGGAAGCGTTTACCCGAACAAAGATTTTTTTTTGCTACCCCAATGGCTGTATTGGAGCGATCAGATGCCCGACGGTATCCGCAAAACGCAACTATAGCCAACGAATTATGAAAAATAGTAGTTTTACCCTCATCACCACGCTGACTTTTTACAGCATGACACAAGCCCAGACACCGCCCATTGCCCAACAGAAACCCAAAGAATTAACGATTCACGGCCACACCCGCACCGATAATTACTACTGGCTGAACGACCGTGAAAACCCCGAGGTCATCAATTACCTCAACGCCGAGAATGCATACCTCGAACAGGTATTGGCACCGGTTAAAAACCTGCGGGAGAAGCTGTTTGAGGAAATGAAAGGCCGAATTAAACAGCAGGATGAGTCGGTGCCGTACAAAGAAGGCAGTTACTATTACTACACCCGCTTTATCGAAGGCGGTGAATATCCGTTGTACTGCCGGAAGAAAGGCTCGCTGGAAGCTGCTGAAGAGGTTATGCTCGACGAGAATGAGCTGGCAAAAGGCCATTCCTACTATGACGCGGGTGGTCTGGAAGTCTCCGATAACGAAGAACTGGTGGCTTTTGGCGAAGATACCGTGAGCCGGCGGCTGTATACGCTGCGCATCAAAAATCTGAAAACCGGCGAGATATACCCCGATGCTATCTCAGACACCGAAGGGGGCAATTACGCCTGGGCTACCGACAACAAAACTTTGTTTTACATCCGGAAAGACCCACAGACCCTGCTGGGCTACCAGGTTTGGCGGCATGTACTCGGCACCGATCCAAAGCAGGATGTGCTAGTGTACGAAGAAAAAGACAACCAGTTCTACATGGGTCTTTACCGGTCGAAATCGAAGAAGTTTATCCATATCGTCTCCGACCAGAACGGCGTGGCTACCGAGTACCAGATGCTGGAAGCCAATAATTCAACCGGCTCCTTTCGCACCTTTTTGCCTCGCCGGCACGGTCACGAATACGATGTGCTGCATGTGGGTGAAAAGTTCTACATCCGCACCAACTGGCACGCCGAGAACTTCCGGCTAATGGAGGTGCCCGAAGACAAAACTGCCGACCGCAACGCCTGGAAAGAAGTCATTGCCCACCGGCCCGATGTGTACCTGCAGCAGATGGACATCTTCACGAACCACCTGGTGCTGGGCGAGCGCAAAGAGGGCCTGATGCACCTGCGCATTATCAACCAGAACGACCAAAGCGAACACTACCTGAACTTCGGCGAACCGGCGTATGTGGCCGCCATCGGCTACAATCCGGAATTCAACACCAACGTGCTGCGCTTCGGCTACTCCTCGCTGACCACACCCAACTCCACGTACGACTACAATATGGATACGCGGGAGCGGACGCTGATGAAGCAGCAGGAAGTCCTCGGAGGGTTCAACTCAGCCAATTACGTATCGGAGCGGGTATACGCCACCGCCCGCGACGGGGTGAAGATTCCCATCTCGCTGGTATACCGCAAGGGAACACCCAAAGACGGTTCGGCACCGCTGCTGCAATACGCCTACGGCTCGTACGGTATTTCAATGGACCCGGCCTTTAGCTCTACCCGGCTGAGCCTGCTCGATCGGGGGTTTATCTTTGCCATCGCGCATATTCGCGGGGGGCAGGAGATGGGCCGCCGGTGGTACGAAGACGGTAAAATGCTGAAGAAAAAGAACACCTTCACCGACTTCATCGACTGCTCCGAGTTCCTGATTCGGCAGAAATATACTACTCAGGAGAAGCTGTTTGCTATGGGCGGCAGTGCGGGTGGCCTGCTGATGGGGGCCGTTGCCAACCTGCGCCCCGACTTGTACCGGGGCATTGTTGCCTCCGTGCCGTTTGTGGACGTGGTCACCACGATGCTCGATGAAAATATTCCGCTGACGACCGGCGAGTTTGAGGAATGGGGCAATCCAAAGCAGAAGCAATACTATGACTATATGCTCTCCTACTCCCCGTACGACAATGTGGAGAAAAAAGCCTATCCCAACATGCTGGTCATGACCGGCCTCCACGACTCGCAGGTGCAGTACTGGGAGCCGGCCAAATGGGTCGCCAAACTGCGAACCATGAAAACCGACAACAACCAGTTATTGCTGCACACCAATATGGAAGCGGGGCATGGCGGGGCCTCCGGTCGTTTCCAGGCGCTGAAGGAGATTGCGCTGGAGTATGCGTTTATGTTGAATCTGGTGGAGAAATAGAACGTGGATGACGCGGATTGGGCGAATTTACGTGAATACATTTCAAAAATAAAGCTGCGTAAATCCGCGTCATCCGCGTTCTATGAGAGAGTTATTTACTCGCAATCGGCCGGGGGGGTATGTCGCCAAACACGTACTTGCCGAACCAGTCCCAGTTATGCCACATGGCTGCCAGGCGTTCTTTAGGTTTAGTAATACCGTGACCGAATCCTTTATACACCACCAGCCGAGCCGGCACGCCAACATCCTGAAGGCCCTGGAGCAGTTCATAGGCATTCGCAATAGGAACCCGCCGGTCGAACTCGCCATGTTGAATGAGCGTGGGAGTCCTGGCATTCCGAATAGTGGTCATCGGGCTGGTTTTCCGGTAAATCTCCATATCCTGCCAGGGAGTGGCTTTCAGGTACTGGCGGGTAAACGGATGAATGTCTGTGTTTACGTAGTACGTCATCCAGTTAGAAATACCGGCCCCAACCGAAATGGCTTTAAACCGACTGGTATTGGTGGTGAGGAACGCCGAAATATACCCGCCCTGGCTCCAGCCCATGCAACCCATGCGGTTCGGGTCAATGATGCCCTGTTTCTCCAGGTACTCGACACCTGCCAAGACATCCCACATATCACCCACGCCCAGGTTCCGCACGTTCAGCGACCGGAACTTCTCGCCGTAACCCGCCGAGCCCCGGTAGTTCGGGCGCAGCACCAGGGCCCCTTTCTCCAGCCACTGCAATACCGGATACACCGATCCGGGTACCGGGGTAGGCAGGTCAATACCCGTGGGCCCGCCGTGAATCATCACCAGCAGCGGGTACTTCTTCGACGGATCGTAGTTTTTCGGCTTGTGCAGTACGCCCTCTATCTCGGCACCGTCTTTACTCTTCCAGCGAATGACCTCACTCAAGGCCGTATTCCAGCCATCAATCTGTTTCGTCATACTTGTTAGCTGAACGGGGCTGAAGCGGGCAACTGGTGATTTGAAGATTTCAGATAGGGTAGTAGCCGACGAGGCCGAATAGGCAATCTGCTTCCCGTCTTTAGAGAAGGTATAACCACCTACCAGGTCCGGGTTTGTCGTAAGTTTGCCGGCTACACCCGTAGCCGGATCGAGCCGGTACAGATAGCGGTTGGTTTTCTGGAAAGC
Source organism: Nibrella viscosa (assembly GCF_039541875.1). NCBI lineage: Bacteria > Pseudomonadati > Bacteroidota > Cytophagia > Cytophagales > Spirosomataceae > Nibrella > Nibrella viscosa. Next base: position 200,964 of record NZ_BAABHB010000005.1, read on the forward strand.
CGAAAAGAAGATGCCTTCAGGTGTCCAGATCAAGCCCCCTATATTCTCATCAAAATCTTTCGCCAGTTGGACGGGCTGCGCTGTGCCTGAAACAGCTAAGCGGAAGACCCGGTTGTTTTTGTAGAAGTATGAGGTAGAATCATCGGCGCTGGTGGTGAACAGAATCGTCTTTGAGTCCGGCGACCAGGCGGCAAAGAAATCACCCAACGGATTTTTCACGATAGTCATCGCTTTTTTCGTGGCTACGTCCAACACGGCAACATCCGAATTTTTTGAGCTATTAATTAATGGGTTGGGCTGGAAGCTATACGCTATCTTCGTGCCGTCAGGTGACCAGTCAAATGCCGTAATCGTAAACGTTCCCTCTGTTAACCGTGTCGGTTTGGGCAAAGACAGGCAATCTTTGGCTTTGGTAGAATCAGCTGAGTCGTAGCAGGGCAGTTCGGTCAGAGCCGGATTCATATCGGGTTTTACCTCCACCAGCCAGAGATGCGACAGGTCGAACTCTTCATCATCGGCGGCCCAGCTTCCGAGTCGCTCTTTACGCTTTTTCTGATCCTTAGGCTCCGGGTCGTTTTTCAGGAAAGCAATTTTTACACCGTCGGGAGCCCATTCAAACGCACTGATGCTCTCTGCTTCTTTAGTAACAGGCTGGGCCTCCCCGCCCCGGGCACGGATTATAAAAATCTGCGTTTTGTCGCCCCGGTCAGCCAGAAAGGCAATCCACTTACCATCGGGCGACCATTTGGGCGAGGTACTGCTGCCTTTGGCTGTCCGGGTAAGCTGAAACGGCTCGTCTCCAGCGCGTGCCAGCCAGATTTCAGTATCGTAGGTATTCTCCTGCCAATCCGCAGCCGTTACGGTGTAGGCTACATGCTGCCCATCGGGCGAGATAACCGGATTACCGGCCTGGCGCAGAGACAAGAAAGCCTCAAAACTGGTAATAGCCCCCTGCTGTGCGTTGGCAACCAGCGAAAGGCAGAGGCCGGCAAGGACCAGACATGTAGAGATTCGTAGCATATATTTATAATCGTGGCGTTTGTCGATTTATCGTTTATCTCAGGCAACTTATACCGGCATAAGCCCTCAACAGCCGCCCGAAAGAGCCCCTGTTATTGCCTGGTGCGCTCACCGAAGCGTCAGCGTATGCGACAGGCTCAGGCCAAAGTAGCTTACGGGATTGGTAGAAATCGACTCCGTAGGGTATAGTTTTACCGGAAAGACAAGGTTATACATAGTCCCCACACGAACAGTACCTAACGTAAACCGCAGGGGTACCGACAGCGTATAACACATTAAACCAAAGTAAGATTGCTGGGCTATAGCATTATTGGCGGGAGGGACAGGCGGCTGCGCCACAGGGCCGGAACCCTTGCTCTTACCATTGCCTTTACCGCTGTTGGCGTTTCCGTTGGCTTTCTGCTTACTGTTGTTGGCAATGGCCTGCAGGCGAGGATTGTCATCAGTCAACATACTGACCGGACGAAGCTGCTCAAAAGAAATCTGATCGCCCCCAAAGGTAGCGCTGAGAGTAGGGTTCAGGGAGATGCGATCGAAGATCCCCACATTCTTCCAGCTCATATAATACGATATTCGCGGCCGCACCCGGTGCGCTGTTTCGTTGCCGAACAGGAAGGTATAATCAAGGCCAGCCATCCAGTTACCCCAGTCGTAGCTACCCGACAGATACGCATTGTACGGAAATAGGGCCGGGAATTCAGCATCGGTCTGGGTGTAAAATGACCGGCTCAAATCAACCGATAGCAGCAGGTTATCGCTGACATTATGCATATAGCCAACCGATAAGGCCGTTAACTCATAAAGCGGCTGACTCTGGCTAAAATAATAGCCGGTTACGTCAACATTAATGCCTGACTTATGGTAGTACGTGATTCCGGGCGTTATCATGTACTGATTAATACCAAAGTCGCGCCCGGCAAACAAAGTCCGGTTGGCATAACCCAACCGCGTGACCACTGTCGACTGCTCCAGGGTATCGGCCACCGTCATTTGCCCCAGCGTCAGACCCGGCATAGCTGCTGCCCATAAGCCGAAAAATAGCGTAGCATGTTTCATAAAAGTCCGAAACAGGAATAAACAAATTGGGCAAACCAGTGATGGCTTGCCCCGAAACGATAGCAAAATATCGGATTAACCGCCCTTTTTGTCATGACCACGGTGCTGACCGCGGTTATCCTTGTTCTTTTCTTTGAGTTCCTTTACACGCTCGCTGTTATCATCCTGTTTGGCTTTCATCTCTGCTTTATGCCTTTCGCGCCATTCAGCTTTTTGCTCACGAGTCATACCGTTTTTGCGATGTTCGGCACTCTTGCCTTTTGGATCATCCTGTTTTATTGAAGCTACCGCGGCCATGGATATCATTAGCGCAATGGCTAAAACTACTGATCTGATTTTCATAGTCTAACAGTCCATTAATGGTTGATTTTCTTTCTTTTGCACGAACAGTAAATGTACATAAAAAAGATTTTATTGTAATCAAGCAATCAGAAATTTAATCCCTGGCTCTATTTTGGTGGTTAAAGAGCAAACCAGGCACGGGCAACGCATATGATCGTCAGCAGTATACACAAACTAAAAAGCCTATGGCTAACTATCCAAACCAGCTTATGGTTTGTACCAACTGTTATGGTAAGTACGGCCATTATCCTGGCCATTACGTTTATTGAGATCGACAGTTGGGCGTCCGATGATTTTCTAAGGCAATATCCCCGGTTGTTTGGTGCCGGTGCGGATGGCTCACGGGGTATGCTGACTGCCATTGCCACCTCGATGATAACCGTTGCCGGTCTAACCTTCTCGTTAACGATCACTACCCTGGCTCTGGCATCCAACCAGTATACGTCGAGAATTCTTCGAAACTTCATGAATAACCGGATAAATCAGCTTGTACTCGGCTTTTTTGTTGGGTTGTTTACCTATTGTCTGGTGGTCTTAAGGACCATACGAGGGGGCAATGAGGATACGTTTATTCCTTCACTCAGTGTCTTATTCGGGCTTGTGCTGGCCATTATCGGCATTGGGGTACTCATCTACTTTATTCATCACATCGCTTTATCCATTCAGGCCTCCTACATTATTTCACTGGCCGCCGATGAGACGATCAGTGCCGTACATCGCCTGTTTCCTCAGGATGTGGGAAAAGAAGCTCCTCACGAGAAAACCCTGGACGTTCTTCAGGAGCTTGCCCACCAGCCTCGGCAGCTAATTCCGGCCAAAGCCTCCGGCTATATCCAGTCTATTGATGAAGACGCACTTTTTGAGTTCGCCCACAGCCACGATGTGGTACTAAAAATGGAAAAAGCCATCGGGGAGTTTACTGTTCAGGACACCCCACTGGTTGCCCTGATAGGTAGTTATGAGGTCAGTGATTCGAATATCAGCACCATCAACCAGGCATTTACCATCAGCCGCTACCGCACCATCAATCAGGATGCCGCTTTTGGTATTCGTCAACTGGTCGATATTGCCCTGAAAGCCTTGTCGCCCGGCGTAAATGACACAACCACGGCTATTTTAAGTATTGATTACCTCAGTGTCATACTGGCTCAGCTCGCTCAACGGCGTATTGAAAAACCATTTCGTACCGACGAATCAAAAAATCCCAAAGTCTTTCTGGTGGCGAAAATGCTGACGTTTGAGACATTTGTGAAAGGGGCCTTTGACCAGATCCGCGACAATGCAGCCGGCAATACCGCCGTGCTGGTCCGGCTCCTGAAAGCCATTGCGACCATAGCCTCCCAAACGGCAAACGCCGGTCGCCTGGAAACGCTCCTGAATCAGGCTATACTGGTGGCGAAACTGGCCGACCGCTCCGTTGAGGATGCCTACAACCGGAACCTGATCCGGCTGCAGTTCACCGAAACGCTGCAGCAGCTAAGTGCTGAAGAATTTCTGGCGATTCTCCCCTTATCATCCTCCCAACCGGAAACATCTAATTGATTTCTAATATTTTAGCCTTCCTCAGGACCAAACCTTTTGTCAGTAAGCAGGTTCATTTGTTACCATCCACTCGACAAAACTCTTGATGTATGAAGGACGTATTGGACCAGGACTGGCATACCGCCGACATGGCTGAGGTGCTCAAACTCAGCGACGAGAAGACAGGCCTGAGCAGTAGCGAAGTACAAAAGCGCCGGGACGAATTTGGCACCAACACCATTCCGACCGGCAAAAAAATATCGCTTTTTGACATTATATGGCATCAGTTTAAAAGCCCCCTGATCTATGTTCTGATTGCGGCCGGTATCTTATCGCTGGTTGTGGGCGAATACCTGGACGCAGGCTTTGTCGGCCTGATACTGCTGGTCAACGCCGGCCTGGGGGCGTTTCAGGAGTGGCGGGCCGAAACCGGTGCGCAGAGTCTGCAGGAGATGATCAAGCTGAAGGCGCGGGTCAAACGCGATGGCGAATGGCTGGAGGTAAATGCCGAAGAACTGGTGCCCGGCGACCTGATCAGCCTGGAGTCGGGCGCTCAGGTACCCGCCGATGCCCGGCTGATCGGCATCAACAACCTGCAGGTTGAAGAAGCGATGCTGACCGGCGAATCCCTGCCCGTCCAGAAAACCATTGAACCCGGTAAAGAAGAAACCGCCAACGCCGGCGATAAAACCAATCTGGTCTATGCCGGTACAACCGTGCTTACGGGACGTGGTACGGCCGTGGTTATTGCCACCGGCCTGAAAACTGAAATTGGAAAAATTGCGCACTCCCTTACCGAAAACAGCGGCACCCAGACCCCCCTGATTGAGCGGATGGAACGCTTTGCGCGGATGGTGAGCCTGCTGGTGCTGATTGCGGCTGCATTGCTGGGCGTTATCGGCTGGGTACGGGGTATGGATATGACCGAAATCCTGTTTATAGCCGTAGCTATGGCCGTATCGGCTATTCCGGAGGGCTTGCCCATCGCCATGACGGTGGCCCTCTCTATCGGCTCGCAACGGATGGCCAAACGCAACGTCATTGTTCGCAAACTGTCGGCGGTAGAAGGGCTGGGAAGCTGCACCTACATCCTGAGTGATAAAACGGGAACGCTGACCGTTGACCAGCAGACCGCCCGGAAAATTTACCTGCCCGGCGGCCAGACGCTGGATGTGACCGGCCAGGGCTACAACGGCGACGGCGACATTGAAAACGCCGACCCTGCCGACGAAGCCCTGCAGCGCTTTCTGCGTATTGCCACGCTGGCCAACGAAGGCCGCCTGCGCCGGAAAGGAGATGACTGGGAACAGCAGGGCGATGCCGTCGATATAGCCCTGCTGGCATTGCCTTATAAACTTGGCACCTCGCCGGATGAGGTCCGGCAAAACACCGATATTCAGCGGGAGATTCCGTATGAGTCGGCCAACAAATACTCGGCGGTGTATTACCGGCGCAACAACCGGCTGGTGTTCGGTGCGAAGGGAGCCTTGGAGGTATTTGTTGATAAAGTGGCCGAAGAAGAGCGGGCAACCATTAACCAGGCCGCCGAAGAAATGGCCGCCGAGGGGTACCGGGTGCTGGCGATGGTGTACACCATCACAGATGATGACAAATCTGACCTGCCCGACTCACTGCACCTGGCGGGGCTCGTGGGCCTGATCGACCCCATCCGGCCGGAGGTAAAAGATGCCATCAACGAATGCCACCGGGCGGGCATCAAAATCGCTATGGTTACCGGCGATCACCCGCTGACGGCCCTCGCCATTGCCCGGGAGATTCACATTGGCGATTCAGAAGATAACCTGATCTCCGGTGCCGACCTGGCCAAAATAGAGGATGATGAAGCTAAACTGGCCGAAACACTGACCAACAAAACGGTATTTGCCCGCGTGAGCCCCGAGCAGAAACGCCTGCTGGTAAAAGCCTTTCAGGCCCGCAATGAATTTGTGGCCATTACCGGCGACGGCGTTAACGATGCCCCGGCCCTACGCCAGGCTAATATCGGCGTAGCGATGGGCAGCGGTACAGACGTTACCCGCGGAGCAGCCTCCATTGTGGTCAAAGATGACAATTTTGCGTCTATTGCCGCCGGGGTAGAAGAAGGTCGATTCAGCTACGACAACATCCGCAAGATCGTTTACCTGCTCATCGCCACTGGTATTGCCGAGGTGCTGCTGGTCATGCTCAGCACCATTTTTGGCCTGCCCAAACCCTTAACGGCCGTGCAACTGCTCTGGCTGAACGTGGTCACCAACGGTATTCAGGATGTGGCGCTGGCGTTTGAGAAAGGCGAGCCCGGTGCCATGCTCCGCAAGCCCCGCGACCCCAACGAGGGTATCTTCGACCGCCAGATGATTTCGCAAACTATGGTAGCAGGCCTGGTTATGACAATCGTGGTGTTCGGCCTGTGGGTAATGTGGATGAACGAAGGGCGGGACGAAGTAAGCTCTCGCAGCGATATTCTGCTGATTATGGTACTGCTGCAAAACTTCCACGTCTTCAACTGCCGGTCAGAAACAGAATCGACGTTCCGGGTGCCACTCAGCAACAACTATTTTCTGCTGGGCGGGGTGCTGCTGGCGCAGGGCGTTCACATTGCCGCCATGCATATTCCCATCACGCAGCGGCTGCTCGAAACCGAGCCGAACCCCATGAACGAATGGCTGCTCTTTTTCGGCTACGCTAGTGTTATTCTGGTGGTGATTGAAGTATATAAGTGGATTTTGCGACGCAACCGCACCCCCTACCTTGCCTAAAGGCCCTGCTCCCCAAAAACCAGCGGCTTTTGGGGAGCACAACTGAACAGTCTGCCTCAGGAAGAAACCGTTGAATGGCGCACTATAGCGCGGGGGTAGGGTTAACCTGCTCTGCCAGTTCTTTTAACAGCGCGAGTACCTGCGAAACATTTTCGACGCGGTGTCGGGCGTTGGTACTTCCCCGGCCAACTTTGATGGTGAAATGGTTTTTTAAGGTTAGGGCACAGAACATATCTTCGTCGGTACGGTCGTCGCCAATGGCAACCACCAGTTCGTAGGGATGCGCCAGGGCCAGTTGTCTGGCAACTTTGCCTTTATCGGTGTCTACGTTTTTGATTTCAACAACTTTGTTACCGTCCAGGACCCGGAGCTGGTAAGGCAGCAGGTGCTCCAGGGTGTGAATAAGCTCGCGGGAGCGGATGAAACCGGTATCGGGGTCGGCGTTCCGATAATGCCAGGCCAGCGAATAGTTTTTCTCCTCAATAAAGGCGTCCGGGCAGCGGCTCGCAAAATCATTTAAAAAGGGGCGGACCAGCGCTTTCCAGGAGTCATCGTCCAGCAGGTCGTTTCGCCAGACGCCCTCTTGTTTTAGATAAGCACCGTGTTCGGCCACCATATCAATAGGCAGATGACCCAGCCAGCTTTCGAGCGTTTCGTGGTCGCGACCGCTGATAACCACCACCGTATTGCCGGGTATGGAGGCCAGCTTCTGCAACACATCGATAACGTCGCTGGAAGGAGCCGCCAGTTCCGGCTTGGAGGCAAAGGCAGACAGCGTGCCATCGTAATCCAGCAAGAGCAAGCGGGATTGAGCCTCAGCAAATTGGTTCAGCAAGGTTTGTTTTCTGGCGGTTTTCAACTGCCGGGGTTGGCTTTTCTTCAGCGTCTCCTGGGTTTGGAGCAGGTCGTTCATAAAGCTGTTGGCCCACTTCTCCACATCGTACTTACTGATTCGCTGCTGCATAATGGCCATCCGGCGGGTCTGCTCGGCCGGCTCCATCTCCAGGGCCAGTTTCAGCTGTTCGGCCACCTCAAACTCATCCAGTGGGTTTATCAGCAGGGCCTCACCCAGCTCGTTGGCTGCGCCGGTCATTTCACTCAGTATCAATACGCCCTGCTGGTCTTTCCGGGAAGCTATAAACTCTTTCGCCACCAGGTTCATACCGTCCCGGATGGGTGTAATCAGGGCTACATCGCAGGCGGTGTAAAGCGCTATCAGTTGCGGAAAGGCCAGCGAAGCATACTGGTACATAATGGGTAGCCAGGTTAGCGTACCGTACTTGCCATTAATACGGCCAACGGCCTGCTCAATCATCTGCTTGCGCTCCCAGTACCGCTGAATCTCGTCACGCGAAGGCACCACTACCAGAATAAACACAATTTTACCCTGCCATTCAGGGTATTCCTGCAAAAAGGCATCAAGAGCGTCGAGCCGTTGCATCACGCCTTTCGTATAATCGAGCCGGTCGACGGAGAAAATGATTTTCTGATCCTTATAGGCCGATTTCAGTTCGATGCGCTCCCTGATTACCTCTTCATCGCTGTATGCATCGTTAAACATCGCGTAGTTGATGCCAATGGGATAGACGCCGGACTGAACCAGTCGCTCCTGGTACGCAATTTTCCACATCCGGTGCTGCATACCCAGAGCCAGTTGCACCGATTGCAAAAATTGGATGGTATAGTCGGTAGTGTGAAACCCCACCAGGTCGGCTCCCAGCAGACCACTCAGCAGGTAATTGCGGCACTTTCCAGGAAGCAACCGCAGCAGTTCGTAGGATGGAAACGGAATATGAAGAAAAAAACCAATGGTAGCAGCGGGATGCCGCTCCCGAATAAGTTGGGGCAGCGCCAGAAAATGGTAATCATGCACCCAGACAATATCATTGGGCTGAACCACCTCACCGACAACCGCAGACACGGCCTCGTTGGCTGCCTGATAAGCCTCCAGATAGCTATGCCGGTAGTCGACAAATGAGGGAAAATAGTGAAAGAGCGGCCAAAGTACGGAGTTGGCGAAGCCGTTGTAAAAGTCCTGATTTGTTTTTTTATCCAGAAAGACCGGCACATATTCGAAATCATCATCGGCAACCAGCTGCCGGTTTGTCTCCCAAAGGCGTTGGGTAAAATCGGCGCAGCCAACCCAGACGGGTTTCTGGGATGATCCGCTCAGATCCAGCGATTTTACTGCCGTTACCAGTCCCCCTGCCGAGGGCTTGACGGAAACCGTTCGATTTTCTGTTTTGAACGTAAAAGGCAGACGATACGAAATAATGACAAGTCGGTTATTCTTCATAACGTAAAGGTGTAGTGTGCTGTAAAGCTAAGCAACATTGGCTGTTGCGGGGGCTTCTTAATCAACCCATTAGGCGAAAAAGAGTTAGCAGGCTAATCGTTTTTTTCTGTTGTCAGAAAAATTGGCAACGGCTCTGCACTTCGTCTACATCGGCTATTTAATCGGCAGCACGCGCAAAATCAACCGGATTTGTATCAATCCATAACCCTACAGTTCAAAAATGGGTTCAGCAAGAAAACCATTCACTTTACGCTGTGACTCAGACACACCAACATCTGCTGACGTATATGCAGACCCTGGGCTTATTGCCGCCCGACCAGTTGTATGGCCTGCTCTTTCATGATGTGCAGATGCAGCCTGTTTTTACCGATTCAAAAACCTTTGCCGACTGCTTTCCCCGGCATTCACCGGAAGAGATTTTAAGCCATTATGAAATTGAAAAATGCCATGAAGGCTTTCAGCTGATTGACTTTATCCGGACCAATTTTGACATACCCGTAAAAGCCGGCAAAGATTTTACGGGCAATCCGGAACTGGCCACCGCCGATCATCTGCATCAAATGTGGGATGTACTCACGTTTGACGCTCAGCCCAACAGTTCGCTGCTGCCCGTACCAAACCGCTATATTGTGCCGGGAGGACGTTTTCGGGAGTTTTACTATTGGGATTCGTATTTTACCCTGCTCGGCCTGCGCGTATCCGGCAATACCGATCTGATCCGGTGTATTGTGGATAACTGCGCCTTTATGATCGACTTTTTCGGGCATGTGCCAAACGGCAACCGCAATTATTACCTGAGCCGCTCACAGCCGCCCTGCTTCGCCCTGATGCTCCGGCTGCTAACCGATATCGACGGATTCGATGTGTTGACCAAATACCTCCCGCACCTCCAGAAAGAGTACGTTTACTGGATGGATGGCCACTACCGGCTCGACGAAGCCGAGCCGGCCTTTCGCCGGGTTGTCCGGCTACCCGACGGCACAATCCTGAACCGATACTGGGATGACAACTCGGCTCCCCGTCCGGAATCGTACCGCGAAGATGTTGAACTGGCGCACGAAGGGGCACCGTACGGCATATTTCCCCAGGACCTGTACCGGCACATCCGGGCGGCCTGCGAATCGGGCTGGGATTTCAGCAGCCGGTGGTGTGCCGACCCCGATAAACTGGTGACCATCCACACCACCGATATTCTGCCGGTTGACCTTAACTGTCTGCTGTATTTCCTGGAAAAAATGCTGGCGATCGCCTACAGCCGCAGCCCCATGTCGGAAGCAACGGAACGCTTCCAGCGCATTGCCGAAGAACGGCGGCAGGCTATCTGTAACTATTTCTGGGACGAAAAGCGGGGTTTCTTTATGGATTACGACGCCAAAGCCGGGCAACCCACCAGCACCTGGTCCCTGGCGGGACTATACCCGTTGCTGTTCGGTATCGCTACCGACGAGCAGGCCCGTCGGGTTCATGAACATATCTGCCGGGATTTTCTGAAGACTGGGGGCCTGGTAACTACTCTTCACCAGTCTGGCCAGCAGTGGGATTCGCCCAACGGCTGGGCTCCGCTCCAGTGGATTGCCCACCAGGGCTTGCTCCGGTATGGCTACACCGAAACAGCCGCCGAAATCCGAAAACGCTGGCTGGCCCTGAACGATAAGGTTTTTAAGGAGACCGGTAAAATGATGGAGAAGTACAATGTTATTGACCCGGATGTGCCGGCGGGTGGCGGAGAGTATCCGAACCAGGACGGCTTCGGCTGGACGAACGGCGTGTATCTGTGCCTGCAAACAAATGATCAGCTGGTTGAGGGAGCGGATGTGGTGTTCGAAGAAAATACCCGGTAATTACGTCCGGCAACCTCCGATACGGCACTCAGCACACGGGCCTCTGTCATCGGAGCCGATTTTTAGGGTAAAACAACGGTGCTGATGTCTCTTAGGGTAAACCCATAGCTTTACAGCCTTGCAAACCGTTACGCTCCAGACTCCCGGCCAGTTTAAGTACCACCAATCTGACCCTGACCTAACCCTGCACCCTGGCGAGGCCCTGGTGCGTGTTCACCGCATTGGCGTCTGCGGCACCGACCTGCACGCCTACCGGGGGCGGCAGCCTTTTTTTACCTATCCCCGCATTCTGGGTCACGAACTGGGCGTAGAAGTGGTCGCCCTGGCTGAAGCTTCCACTACGGTACAGATCGGCGATCGGTGTTCGGTAGAGCCTTACCTGAACTGCGGCCACTGCAGTGCCTGCCGCCGGGGCAAAACCAACTGTTGTGTAAACCTGCAGGTGCTGGGCGTACACACCGACGGCGGTATGCGGGAGTACATAACCCTGCCCACCCACAAGCTGCACCCGTCGGCTACGCTCTCCTACGAGCAACTGGCGCTGGTAGAGACCCTGGCTATTGGCGCTCATGCCGTTGAACGGGCCGGCCTGACGCCCGATGATACGGTATTGGTAATCGGCGCGGGTCCTATTGGTCTTTCGGTCATTCAGTTTGTGCAACTGGCCGGGGTACCGCTGGTAGTTACCGACCGGGAAGAAAGCCGCCTGGGTTTCTGCCGGTCGCAGATGGGCGTAACGCATACCCTGCCGGCCAATGAGGAGTTGGCAACACGCCTGCCCGACTACCTGAACGGCGATTTACCGACCGTAGTCATTGATGCTACCGGTAACCCAGCCTCCATGCTACAGGCGTTCGAGTATCTGGCAAACGGCGGGAAGTTGGTTTACGTAGGCTTGTTTCAGGGCGATGTTACATTTCATGACCCCATGTTTCACCGGAAAGAGGTTACGCTGCTGGCCAGTCGGAATGCGCTGCCGGCAACCTTTACGGCCATTATCAGAGCTATGGAAGCCCGGCAAATCGATACAACCCCCTGGATAACGCACCGCAGTTCGTTGGCGCGGCTGACCGACGACTTTCCGGGTTGGCTTGAACCGGGCAGCGGAGTGGTAAAAGCCATAATTGAGGTATAAAAATTACCGCTTGACGTGCTTTAGTACCGGTGGCTCCTCCGTATGGGGAGTTGCTGTTCTGTATAATACCGTAAACTCACCACTTGTTTCCATAATAATGGCATCGACCTGATCCAGCGACTCCAGGCCTTCTTTCCGGATCACCGATCGCAGTTCATCTTCGGTAACCCGCTCATCCTGCATCGCATCCCGCAGAAACCGACCGTGATAAAAAAGTAGCCGGGGGTCCGCCTTCACCAGGTTACTGATGGCTTTAAAATTTACCGATAACTTGGTAATAACAAACTGTAGAAAAATAAGCAGCGCCAATGCCAGTACACCACCCGATAAGGTTGTGTCTTTTGATATGATAATTGATGACAGGGTAGAGCCTAAGGCTACGGTGATGACAAAGTCGAAGGCATTCATTTTTGACAGCGTTCGTTTACCTGATACACGGAGCATCACAATGAGCAGAACGTACGATAAGACCGCAAGTATCAGAATTCGCAACAAACTATCCCAGTTATCAAAGAATATCTTATTCATGGCTGTCTATGTTTCCTCTCAGTAGTTTAACAGCCTCTATACTTTTTTGTTTGTCATGACTTTTACAGGCAGATGTCGGCGGTTGGTTTGTCCAACTGCCTGAAGATGCTTTACTTCGTACCCAAATTTATTTCTGAATCACCTGCTGCATGTATCTTCTTGGATTTGACGTTGGAAGTTCGTCCGTAAAAGCCTGCCTGCTGGAAGCCGAAACCGGTACCGCCGTTGCTTCTGCCTTTTTTCCCGAAACCGAAATGGCAATTGAGGCTCCCGAACCGGGCTTTGCCGAACAGCACCCGGAAGCCTGGTGGCAAAACGCTTGTCTTGCATCGAAAGCGGTGCTGGCTAAGGCTAATGCTCAGCCTCAGGATGTCAAGGCCATTGGCGTTTCATACCAGATGCACGGACTCGTGGTAGTAGATAGAAAGTTAAACGTGCTGCGCCCGTCTATTATCTGGTGCGACAGCCGGGCCGTTCCGTACGGTAACCAGGCGTTTGAAGCGCTAGGCCGCGGTAAAAGCCTGACGCACCTGCTCAATTCACCGGGCAACTTTACGGCCGCCAAACTGGCCTGGGTCAAAGCCAACGAGCCGGGTATCTACGCCGAAGCAGACAAATTTATGCTTCCCGGCGATTATCTGGCAGCCCGCATGACCGGCGACATCGTAACAACTCCCTCCGGCCTATCGGAAGGCATTCTCTGGGATTTCCTGGAAAACCGCCCCGCCGATTTCCTGATGCAGTATTACGGCTTCGATGCCTCGCTGATACCAACCATCAAACCGACCTTCTCAGAGCAGGGCCACCTGACTGGGCCGGCAGCCGCCGAACTGGGGCTGGCCGAAGGCACCCCGGTCACCTACCGCGCCGGCGACCAGCCCAACAATGCGCTTTCGCTGAACGTACTTGACCCCGGCGAAATTGCCGCTACGGCCGGCACCTCCGGTGTCGTATACGGGGTGAGTGAGCTGGCAAAATACGACCCGCAGTCACGCGTCAACACGTTCCTGCACGTCAACCACACGGCCGAAGCGCCCCGCTATGGCGTGCTGCTCTGCGTCAACGGTACCGGTATTCTGAATAGCTGGCTCCGCAATCAGGTGCTGCGGGGCTCGGTCAGCTACGCCGATATGAACGATATTGCAGCCCACGCGCCCGTTGGTGCCGATGGCCTGGTATGTCTGCCCTTTGGCAACGGCGCCGAACGGGTGCTGGAGAACCGCGATTTAGGCGCTACCTTCCAGGGCCTGCAACTGACCCGCCACAGCCTGCCGCACCTGATCCGGGCAGCCCAGGAGGGTATCGTGTTTGCACTTTACTACGGTATTCAGGTGATGGAGCAGGTCGGCGTTGGCCTGAAAACCATCCGCGCCGGCGAAGCCAATATGTTCCTGAGCCCCATCTTCGGCGATACCCTGGCCAACCTGACCGGGGCCGAAATCGAGCTGTACAATACCGACGGTGCCCAGGGAGCCGCCCGTGGAGCCGGTTTAGGTTTAGGCATATACAAAAACCGCGACGAAGCCTTCACCGGCCTGAAAGTAGTACGAACCATCAACGCCGACATCCGCGACAAAGATCGTTTTCAGGATGCTTATGGGCGGTGGCTTGATCAGCTTGCCAGGGCTATTCAGTGAAATAGTCTTCCGGCAAAAGGAGATAAGACCTGATGCCTGTCTTTAGTTTAAAAATTGTGTAATGCTTATGTCACAAATTACCCTCACCTTAGGCGAAAAAGAGTACTTCCCGTTTGTTAAGGAAGCGATTAAATACGAAGGCCGCGAGTCGGACAACCCCCTTGCCTTTAAGTGGTACGACGCCAACCGCACCATCATGGGCAAACCCATGAAAGACCTCTTCCGCTTCGCCGTTGCCTATTGGCATACCTTCTGCGGCACTGGTGCCGACCCCTTCGGGCCGGGCGTAAAGCACTTTCCCTGGGATGCCAACGCCGACCGGCTGGCGGCCGCGCACGATAAAATGGATGCCGCTTTTGAGTTCATCACTAAAATGGGCATGGAGTTCTACTGCTTCCACGACGTCGATGTAGCGCCGGAAGGTAACTCGAACAGCGAGTTTGAGAGCAACTTCCGCAAGATTGTAGATTACGCCAAGCAGAAGCAGCAGGCCAGTGGGGTAAAGCTGCTGTGGGGAACCGCCAACCTGTTCTCCCACGAGCGCTACATGAACGGAGCCTCTACCAACCCCGACTTCCACGTACTGGCCCACGCTGGCTGGCAGGTAAAGAACGCCATCGATGCGACCATCGAACTGGGTGGCTCCGGCTATACGTTTTGGGGAGGTCGTGAGGGCTATATGTCGCTGCTGAACACCAACATGAAGCGGGAGACCGAACACCTCGGCCGCTTCCTGCAAATCAGCCGCGACTACGCCCGTAAGCAGGGCTTCAAAGGGGCGTTTTACATTGAGCCGAAGCCGATGGAGCCCACTAAGCACCAATATGACTTTGATGCCGCTACGGTAATTGGCTTCCTGCGCCAGTATGGCCTGGAGAATGATTTTGAGCTAAACCTCGAAACCAACCACGCGACGCTGGCCAACCATACCTTCGCCCATGAACTCCAGGTAGCCGCCGACGCCAATATGCTGGGCAGCATCGACGCCAACCGGGGCGACTACCAGAACGGCTGGGATACCGACCAGTTCCCAATAGACGTTTACGAATTGACCGAGGCCATGCTGGTGATCCTGGAGGCCGGTGGTCTGAAATCCGGCGGGGTGAACTTCGACGCTAAGACGCGCCGGAACTCGACCGATCTGGAAGACATCTTTATCGCCCACATCGGCGGTATGGACGCGTTTGCCCGTGCCGCCATCACGGCCGAAACCCTGCTGAACAAGTCGCAGTACAAGAAACTCCGCGCCGACCGCTACGCCAGCTACGACAGTGGCGAAGGGGCCCGTTTCGAGAAAGGCGAACTGACGCTGGACGACCTCCGGGAATATGCCAAACAAAACGGCGAGCCTAAGCAGGTCAGCGGCAAGCAGGAGTTGTACGAGATGATTATCAATCAGTATATTTAAAGGAGGAAGGGAGAAAGGCTAACTCAGATCTTTTCTCCTTTTTATATGGGTTTACCGGGCTAACCGTCTGTGTAAACCCTTTTTTGTTTCTATAAACTTCGTCCTATATTGGGTCAAACTTCGTCCTATATTGGGTCACGTTAAGCCTAAACACGTACCTCATGCAGCTATTTATTGGTTTAGGAGGGGCCGAGATTTTACTTGGCCTTCTCTTTCTTGGTTTAGTTATTTTACTGCCGCTAATCGCCCTTATTGATGCGCTGCGCAGTAGGTTTCAGAGCGATACCGCTAAGCTTATCTGGATTTTGGTTATACTGTTTCTGCCGTTCCTCGGCTCTATTTTATACTTTATCATTGGCCGCAAACAACGTATAGGATAAGTGTCAAGTTATACGTATCTTTAACGAAATTCAAAAATTACACGTATGCCAAAGGTTAAGCTAACATTGACCATAGATGAAGATTTACTGGTTAGTGCGAAAGCGGTGGCCAAACAGCGCCATACTTCACTATCTGGTATGATTGAGCAGCTACTAGCAGGAGCCGGTGTGGTGAAAGGTCAGGACGCTCCGGTAACGGAATCAGTTGCTTTACGGCTCAAAGGGATCGCCAAAAGCAAGCTTGGCAAGAAGACGGATAAGCAAATTCGGGAGATGATGTACCGCGACCGCTACGGTATATGACTCTTTTTCTGGATACCAATGTAGTCCTGGCCTGGCTGCTCGACCGGCAAGACACCTATTCGGAGGAAGCTACTACCGTTTTTCTGGCTGCCGAACAAAAGCGCGTCACGCTTTATGTCTCTGCCGGTTCTGTTTACACCGTAGCGTATGTCCTTCACAAATCGGGCAGACGCAGCCTTGCGCTTCGAAATGACCTACAGGCTTTTCTATCGTTAGTTGAAGTCGCTCCTGCTGATAAACAAACCTTTATAGCTGCCTGCTGGCTTGGGGATATGAAAGACCTTGAAGATGCGTTTCAATATCAGACAGCGCTAAAGCAAACCGGTATTGACTACTTTGTAACGGGAAATATCCGGGACTTTATAGCGAATCAGCATCCTGAGCTTCCTGTACTGACACCCGCAGAAATGGTTCAGAAGTTAAAGGCATAAAGATTCAGACACCTACATTAACAATACTTAATGAAAATGCTCTTTGTTATCAGCAGCTTATTGGTTAGTTCTGCTGCCTTTGCCCAATCCGCTGAGGAACAGGCCGTTCGCGCTACTATTACGCAGATGTTTGATGGGATGCGGAAAGCCGATACAACCCTGTTTAAGGCAGTATTTGCGCCCAATGCTACGCTGCAAAGTGTTATCAAAAATAAGGAGGGTATCGTATCGGTACAGCAGTCGGCTATTCCCGGCTTCATCACATCGGTAGGCAAGCAGCCGGCCGGGGCCCTCGACGAGCGCCTATCCGGCATGGACATCAAAATTGACGGCGAATTAGCCACCGCCTGGACGCCCTACACCTTCTACTATAACAAACAGAAAAACCACTGTGGCGTCAATGTATTTACCCTGGTTAAGCTAAACGGCCAGTGGAAAATCCAGAACATCATAGACACCCGCCGACGCGAAAACTGCCCCGACTTATAGGAACCCGCGTCTCGCTGGTGCGGCCGGGGGCGCCCAGCCGCACCAGCGATTAACAATAATTGGTACAATTCTCTCCACACCCCCATGAAACCCCACCACCTCCTCCTCACCCTGCTCCTCTCCTACCCCCTCTTCGCCCAGTCACCCCTCCAGACCCAACTGAAACAAATAGCCCAGACCGCCAATGGTCGCGTAGGTATAGCGGCCACCGTGATCGAAACGGGCAAGTCGGTAGCGCTGCACGGCAACGAACGCTTTCCCATGCAGAGCGTCTATAAGCTCCCTATCAGCATGGCCGTGCTGCAGCAGGTCGATAAAGGCAGGTTAAAGCTGGACCAGCGGGTGAAGGTCAAGACAAGTGATTTTGTTACGCCCGGTCAGCATAGCCCCATTCGGGATAAATACCCCAACGGCACCGAACTATCCCTTAGTGAACTGCTCCGGTATAATGTCTCGGAGAGCGACGGCACCGCCTGCGATGTGCTGCTACGCCTGATTGGTGGTCCAAAGGTCGTAATGCAGTATTTGCATAGCCTTGGCGTTAAGCACATGATTGTGGCAAATACCGAAAAGGAGATCGGCAGCGACAATGCCGTGCAGTACCAGAACTGGAGCACCCCAACCGATGCCGTACTGCTGCTGAAAGCCCTGCAGGAAGGGCGTACGCTGGCAGAAAGCAGCCGCGGTTTGCTGTTCCGCTGGATCACCGAAACACCGACAGGGGTACGGCGCATCAAGGCACTGCTGCCCAAAGGCACGGTGGTAGCCCACAAAACGGGATCGTCGGGTACGGTAAACGGTGTTACGGCGGCCACCAACAACATCGGGCTGGTTACCCTACCCAACGGGCATCATATAGCCATCGCCGTTTTTGTTTCCGACGCCAAAGCAGATGAGTCCGTACGGGATAAGGTAATTGCCAGGGCTGCACAGGCCGTTTACGACGCCTGGAGCCCGGCCATTCTGAAATAACATATCAATTCTAAAAATTTCGGGTGGCCTTCATTAGGTAAGCAGCGAGTTAGCCTTATTCCGGTATAGTACCTGTGTTCCTAACCCTGATACCCGTGAAAGCCACTACCCTAGTTCTCTTCCTTGCTTTGAATACACTCCTAAACCAGACCGGTGCTGGTCAAAAAACCACCCGGCCGAAAGCCGGTATTCAGAAAGCCGTATTCGGCCGGTTCCCCGACGGCCGCGAAGCCGACCTCTTTACCCTGCGCAATGCCGCCGGCATGGAAGTGCAGATTACCAATTACGGCGGCTATATCGTCTCCTGGACGGCTCCCGACAAAACGGGTAAACAGGAAAGCATCACGCTGAACGTGCCCACCTTCGCCGATTACCTGAAAGGCACCCCCTCTTTTGGGCCAATTATCGGCCGGTTCGGCAACCGGATTGCCAAAGGAAAATTCACCCTCGACGGGCAGGAATATACCCTGGCTGCCAACAGTGGCGGCAACCATATTCATGGCGGCCGCGTCGGCTTCGATAAGAAACTCTGGACGGCAACGCCGATACAGGGAGCCGAACCGGCGCTAAAACTCAGCTATACCTCTCCCGATGGTGAAGAAGGCTACCCCGGTACCCTCGCGGTAGAGGTTACCTATACGCTCCGGAAAGACAACGCCCTCCGCATCGACTACAAAGCCACCACCGATAAGCCGACCGTTATCAACCTGACCAACCACGCTTATTTTAACCTCACCGGCATGAAGCGCGATGTACTCGGTCACGTGCTGATGATCAACGCCGACCAGTACCTGCCTACCGACAAAAGCCAGATCCCGACAGGAGAACTGAAACCATTGGCCGGTACGCCGTTCGATTTTACGAAACCAGCCGTAGTAGGTACCCGTATCAACGACACCACCGAAACCCAGATCCGGTACGGCCACGGCTACGACCACTGTTTTGTATTTTCCGACAAATCGAACAGGCTGAAACTGGGTGCAACCGTATACGAGCCGGAGAGCGGGCGCTATATGGAGATGTACACGACCGAGCCGGCTGTTCAGCTCTATACCGGCAATCACCTGAACGGACGGGTAACGGGCAAAGAGGGCGTAGCCTACGGCCGTCGCTACGGCCTATGCCTGGAGACTCAGCACTTCCCCGATTCGCCCAATCACCCGAACTTCCCGAGTACCACCCTGCAACCCGGTGAGACCTATAAGTCGACTACCCTGTACAAGTTTTCGGTGAAGTAGGGCGCTGGTGCTACTCATTTTGCCAGTGCGGGTGGCGTTTTTCCAGGAAAGCGGTCATGCCCTCTCTGGCGTCGGCGGTTTGCTGGATCTGCTGAAACTGCTCGAACAGAAATGCCTGATGCTGGTCGGGGGGCAGGCTTTTTAGCTGCTGATAGGCTCGCAGACCGAATTGAATAGCCAGGGGCGAAAACTGCTTCAGTTCCTGCAGCAGCCGGCGCACGGCATTGTCCAGATTTTCGGCTTCGGCTACCTCCGTCACCAGCCCCAACTGCAACGCCCTGGTAGCCGGTATCGACTTGGCGCGAAGGCACAGATCCAGTACGGTCCGGGCAGGCATTAGCGCCAGCAGACTGGCCATCACCTGAAACGGAAACAAGCCACGCTTCACTTCCGGCAAACTAAACGATGCGGAATCTACCGAAATGGCGTACGTGCAACCGGCCACCAGCAGAAAGCCCCCGGCATAGACGGAACCCTGCACACGGGCAATACACGGTTTGTGTACACCCGCAAACAGCTCCGCCAGCCGAACCGGTCCGGCCGGCTCCGGCACCCTAGTTTCGTCGTTAACTTCTTCTGCCGGTTGCGATAGGTTTTGCAGGTCCATGCCGGCGCAGAAGGTATCGCCTTTAGCGCCGAGCACCACCATCCAGACTTTTTTCTCGTAATGGGCGTAGGACAAGGCAAAAGCCAGTTCGTTGAGCAGGGCCGGGTTCAGCGCATTTTTCTTCTCGGGCCGGTTGAGGGTCACTGTCAGCACATGATCGTCATAGTTAATCAGCAGGTGTCGAAAGGCATAGCGCTGAAGGTCGGCGGTTTGTTGCTGCGTGTAAAGCATAGCGGTAAATCGTTGAATAAAAAAGGTGTGACGGATATACGGCAAAATAGGCTTTTTGAGTTGAAAAGATGTACTCTTCCCCTACAAACGTCCTTGCCCATGAAAACTGCTACATTCGTTGCCTTGTTCTGGCTGGTTACGCTCCGTGTTTCGGCGACTCACCTGCTGGGTGGCTACATTCAGGTAAAGAAAACAGCTTCAGCAACGCTGGAGTATGAGTACAACGTCTTTTTATTCCTGAACGCCGTGGACGGCAGCGGAGCCGCCCAGCAGCAGGAGACCGTTCTGCTCTGCTTCGGCGACGGCACTACGGGACAGGCTACACGGGTAAGGCAGCAACCGCTGGAGCAGAACCGGGCCATTGCGCTTCACACCTATCGCGTTACGCATACCTATGCCGGTTCGGGTACTTACACCGTGTCCTCCACGGTCAGCAACCGCACGGTTGTCCAGAACGCAGGCAACGTATCAAACGTCTCTTTCTTCATCTCAACAACATTTACTGCCGGCGTACCCAACAGCACCCCGATAATAGATATTCCGGCAAATGGTTTTGTCGCAGCCGCCAACCAGCGCACTACGTTTACCCTGCGCGGGGTCGATGCCGACGGCGATAGCCTGGTCTATAAATTAGCCTCCCCGCTCACCAGCGCAGCCTCTCAGGCCAGTAACGCCTGTGGCCAGACCGTATTACTGCTTGCGCCCTTCCAGTTCCCGAACGACGTAGCCCAGCGTGGCATCTTCAGGCTTAACAACCGCACCGGCGACCTCGTTTGGGACGCGCCGGTTCAGGTGGGCCGGTTTACCTTTGGCATGAGCATTGACGAATGGCGCAACGGCCTTAAGATTGGTACTACCCTATACGAGATGGCCATTACCGTAGAAGACCGCAATGTTCAGCCCGGTACTCTCCCAACCTATGAACCGGCCTTCAGCGGCCCTGTCATTACCGGTCTGGCCTCCGGCTACATGAACGAAGACATTCAGATTTCGGTGTACCCGAACCCCACGCACGACCGCGTTCAGGTCCGCGTCAGCAGCCGGGAGGCTTTGGCCGTAACGCTTCAGTTGATGAATAGTAAGGGCGGTATAGTAGGCGAATGCCATATAGCCAACCCGCAGGCCGAACAGCTATCGGAGTTCGGCATGGCCGCTTTACCGACGGGCCTGTATCTGCTGCGCACCGAAGTTAGCGGGCGGAGCTATACGCAGAAGATCGTGAAGCGATAGGCGGCTACAGCAGTTGTTTCCAGGTGCCTTTGATGCGGTTGTACTTGAGGGTGCTGGGCAGGGCTTTCCACCAGTATTTGTTCAGCTCTACGGCAAAGGACGGCTGCATGTAGCAGTTGATGGCGCAGCCTTCGCAGGCGGGCAAGCGCCCTTCCAGCGCTACCAGTTGCTGCACCTCCGCCGAGCGGTAGAGATCGTACAACTGACCGTCGATAGCAAATTCTTTCAGGCCGAGGTGGTAGCAGGGCAGCACCAGTTTATTTTCGGGCGAGATGACGAGGGTGGTGCTACCGGCCTTGCATACCGGCTTGTCGATATGGTTGCCGCCGTCCCGGCGCAGGCTAATGAAGGCATCGTTGAGGTAGACGTTTTTCTGCCGTCCCCACCAGGTCATTTCCTGTAGCGCGTTCTCCGAAAACCGCTCGCCGGTGTCAACCGTATTGTACTCAAAAACCGGATTGAGAATCAGCACCAGGCCGTTGGGCAGGCAGATTTCCTCGTGAAGCTGTTTGATCTGATGGACGTTGTGCTCGAAAACGGTAAACAGAATATCCGGCCGCTCGCCCAACTGCCGCGCCAGCGCAATGGACTCCATCACCTTATCGAAACACTTTACCCCCCTCGACCGGTCGTGCTCCTCCGCAATGGGCGAATCGAGCGAGAAATGCAGCATATCGACCAGCCCGCGCAGCCGCTCGGCGTATTTGGGGTACAGCAGGCCATTGGTCGTGATGGTGGTAATCAAGCCGGCCTGCTTAGCCTCCTTCAGCAAAACATCCAGTTGGCGGTGCAGCAGCGGCTCCCCGCCGGTGAAGTCAATGACCTTTACGCCCAGCCGCTTCAAATCGCGCAGGTTATCCCGCACGTTCTCCACCGTCACATACGGCGATGGCCGCTCCCAGATGTCACAAAAACTACAGGTGGCGTTGCAGCGATACGTCACATAGTAGTTGCACAGGACGGGGTGGGAGACAAGGCGCATGGGTGCCGTTTGAGGTTTGAAGTTTAAGGTTTGAGGTTGGGCTGACGCACGCTTCAAACGATAGCGCTCTTTTTAACCTCAAACTTCAAACCTCAAACTCCTACTGAAGCATTTGCAGCAGGCTGGACACTTTGTCTTTGAGGTCTTTGCGGTCGACGATGAAGTCGAGGAAGCCGTGTTCGAGGACGAATTCGGCGCTCTGGAAACCTTTGGGCAGGTCTTTGCCGATGGTTTCGCGGATGACGCGGGGACCGGCAAAACCGATCAGGGCTTCGGGCTCGGCAATGTTAAAATCGCCCAGCATGGCGAAGGATGCCGTAACACCACCCGTGGTGGGGTCGGTCAGCAGCGAGATGTAGGGAATGCCGGCTTCGGACAGCAACGCCAGCTTGGCGGAGGTCTTGGCCATCTGCATCAGCGAAAAACCGGCCTCCATCATCCGGGCACCACCCGACCGCGAAATCATCAGGAACGGCGTTTTGGTCTGCAGCGAATGATCGATGGCCCTGGCAATTTTCTCACCCACCACCGAGCCCATGGAGCCGCCGATAAAGGCGAAGTCCATACAGGCAATGGTAATGTCCACCTCGTTCATTTTGCCGTAGGCCGTGCGGACGGCATCTTTCAGCCCGGTCTTTTTGATGGTCGAGCGAACCCGGTCCGGATAGGCTTTGGTATCGGTAAACTTTAGTGGATCGGCCGAAGTCATATCGGCGTCCAGTTCGGTAAACTGATTATCGTTGAACAGCAGCCCGAAGTACGCTTCGGAGCCTATTTTTTCGTGGTAGTTACAATGCACACAGGTATAGGCATTCAGTTTATGCTCCCGCGTGTGCATTATTTTCTTACAGTTTGGGCATTGGTACCATAACCCGTCGGGGGCCTCCCGCTTCATTTCGGTCGGGGTAATAATGCCTTTTTCTTTGCGTATGAACCAGGACATGTATCAGCTTGCCGTTTAACGTTTTCGTCTGCGTTTAATAAAAACCTAACACTGTTGGCAATAGGGATGCAAAGATACCATAAAAATGAGTTGAACAACTACAGCAGCAGGTAGTACTTTCGCCGGCCGGGCTCAAACCGCTCAATGGCGTAGCGGAGGGCCGTCCGCGGCATCTGCCGGATATGGTCGTGCAGAAACTCCTCCAGCGCTTCCGGGTTACGTTTGCCTACCTCCCGCAGCATCCAGCCGACGGCCTTATGAATCAGATCATGCCGGTGGTTCAGCAACAGTTCCGCAATGGCAAATGTATCGGCAAACTGGTTTTTGCGGATAAAGGCGAAGGTGGAGACAATGGCAATCCGCTGGCTCCAGAGGTGGTCCTGCCGCGCCAAATCGTACAGCACGGAGCGGTCCTGATCCAGCAGGTAATTGCCGACCACCTCCGGGCAGGTGACATCCACCAGATCCCAGTTGTTGACATATATCCGATTGGCCAGATAACGCTGGGCAATGGCCTCCCGTAATGCCGCCCCAGCTTTTTTGCACTGGTAGGTCCAGATGAGCAGGCCCGTCATCCGAATTTCGTGGTACGGGTTTTGCACCAGTAGCACTACTTCGTCCATGGGGAGTTGCAGAAACTGCCGGGCAACCTCCCGCTGCTGCGGCATAGTGAGGCCCAGAAACTGATCGCCTTCACCATACTGGCCGGGGCCGGTCTTGAAAAAACGCGCTACCAGCGGAGCCCGTTCCGGATCGGCCAGGGCATGAATGGCCCGACGGATATCTTCTGCTTTGTTCATGTGTGGATTGAACTTATTTACCAGTGGGTTGTTTATGCAAAAACACCGTAGCCGTCTACCCGTTGAGCTACCCAGATTTGTCGCATCGACCGCCCGTATGAACCCCGTTGCCAGTCCAGCTATCACGGACGATACAATTGTTGTTATTGTCGGCACCAACCGGCGCAACTCCCTGACGAGGCAAATTGCCCACTACTACCAGCAAATTCTCGACAAGCACCAGGCCGACAGCTACCTGCTCGACCTCAGTGGCCTGCCCGCCGATTTTACCGTGTCGGCCCTGTACGAAAATACGGGAAAGAATCCGGAATTTAACCACTACAAAGACATTGTTGAGCGGGCCAGAAAGATGGTGTTTATCGTACCCGAATACAACAACTCCTATCCGGGTGTGCTCAAGGCCTTTATCGACGGCATGAGCTACCCCAGCGGCCTGTCCAACAAAAAAATAGCCCTTGTGGGCTTATCGGCCGGGCACCAGGGCGGAGCGCTGGCGCTAAGCCACCTGAACGATATTTTCAGCTACTTGGGCTCCAATACGCTGGCGTTGCGGGTAAAACTGGCGCAGATCAAAACCTACTGGAAAGAGGGCTGCATACAGCACGAGTTATACAACGAACTGCTCCACCAGCAGGCCCGGCAGATCATGGCTTTCTGAGTTCGCAGAGGTGGCTTTTTCGCGGTGCAGATTCAAAAGACTTAGGGTTCTGATTCACTCTCGGTGAAAAGGTGGTATTTTCCCAAGTTTAGGGCATGGATTTGTCTTCGATTCTGCCCGAACACTTTCAACTCACTGACCAGTACGTCGGTGAAATCGATATTCAAATTGGCCTGGTTGCCACTCAGACCGTTGGTCGATGCCCCGACTGCCAGATGCCTGCTAACAAGGTGCACAGCTTCTACCAGCGCACCCTAACAGACTTACCCATCTGCGGAAAAGCCGTTTTCCTGCGGCTTCATTTACGAAAATTCTTCTGTCACAATACTAACTGCGCCCGTAAGATTTTCGCCCAGACCGCACCGGCCTACTTCTGTCCGTATGCTCGTCGGTTAAACCGAGCCGAGCAGCCCTTGCAGGCTATTGCCTTACAAACCGGTGCTCGGCCGGCTGCCCGGATCTGTGCACTAACGGGTCAGCCAGTTAGCCACTCTACCTTGTTGAGGATCAGCCATAAAACGGTTGTCCAAACTCAGCACATGCCGAAGCGTGTGGGGGTAGATGATTTTGCCTTTAGAAAAGGGCGACGCTACGGCACCATTCTAATCGATTTGGATCGGCATCAACCAATCGATGTCTTACCCGACCGGGAAGGCAAGACCCTGGAAGATTGGCTTGGCCTTCATCCGGGCATTGAGTTAGTCACACGAGATCGTTCGAGTGTATATGCCAATGCAATCACCAAGGCTTGCCCCCATGCCGTTCAGCCGGGCGGCCGGGGCCGTAGCCGACCGGTGGCATTTGTTGGCTAACCTTTCCGAAGTGATGGAACGCTTTCTGGACACTCAACGAGAGAACATTAACCAGTCCATCCTGGCCACCCTTCCAACACTTAATACGCCTAGGCCAGACCTGCCACTGACTGAAGAGCAGCTACCGCCCTCGCTGACCTGGCACCATGACTTGTCAAAACTCATGACAACATGTCGAGTAGATCCAGCCTCCAAGCCTTATGAAAGGTATCAGAAAGTTAAACAGCTTCAGGCAGAAGGCCATGGCATACGGGCTATCGCCCGGCATCTGGGCATCTCCCGCAATACGGTCAAACGCTATTGGCAGCAGGATAGCTTTGTGCCCCGCCAGACGACAAAACGCTCAAACCTGTTCCTGTATGAGGGCTATCTGCGTAAGCGGTGGCTGGAGGGGCAAACCAATGTGAAAGAGCTATTGACTGAGATTAAGGATTTTGGCTACAATGGGAGCTATACGATTCTGGCTAACTTTCTGTCCGCCTATCCTCGGTTAGAAGTGGTACCCACTTTACCACCCGCCCGCAAAACTAACAGCTACAGTAGCCGTCGAATCTGTCGACTCTTGAATGAGCCAGCTTCTGAGTGGTCTGCCGATGAAGCAGCATTTTTGACACATCTGCTGAGCGAACACGAGTCGATTCGCCAGACACATGAATTGGGTCAGCAGTTTCGGCAATTGATAAAGGAAAAATCAGCAGCGGGTCTGGCCAAGTGGTGCGAAGAAGCCGAGAAGGTGTCTGCTTATACGGGTTTTGTCCGTGGCTTGCGCCAAGACTATGCGGCAGTCGAACAGGCATTCGTATCGGAGTGGAGTAACGGGCAGACCGAGGGCCAGGTGAATCGCTTGAAAATACTCAAACGACAGGGGTATGGACGAGCAGGTTTCGAGCTGTTGCGCCGACGAGTCCTATTCCGAAATTGCACTACTCACCGAGAGTGAATCAGAACCAGCATCTCCGAAATACACATATGGTAAAGTACAAAAACCACCCGAAACGACAAATTAGATTTTTATTAGACCCGTGTCTCCAAAGCTGTAAATAGGAAGCTTATTGACCCAACGGCAACGGCCGACCGTTTGGGACGGTCGGCCGTTGCCGTGAGGTCAATAACGCAACCAACTACCCCTAATCATTAAGCCGCATACGCACCAGATCGTTTTCGGAGCCCAGTGGTAATTCGTACAGCATAACTTTGTAGCGTTGGTAGGTGGGCGTGTCGAGGTCGCGATCCATATAACGCCCGTTCAGAAATCCGGTAATCATCTGCTGGATCTGGGCGCTGTCTTCCGGCCGCTCCTCGGCAAGGAGTACATCGGCATACACATCGCGTTCGCGCACGCTGCTGACCGTGGTGGGCGCGTGTACAAAGACCGGGTTGGTCGGTGTGGTGGCCTTGTCGGTAGAGGATACCACCTCCTGCGGAGCGGCCCCAACCAGTTCGGCCTCAGCCTCCTCCTCCGGTTCATTCAGCTCGGCCTCAGCCATCGGTTCTTCCTCCGGTTCAGGCTCCTCCTCCACAACCGGTTCAACCACGGGTTTGCCCAGTGATTCCTTGAACTCATTCATGGTGTCGAAACCGGCGGCAATGACCGTCACCCGCAGCTTAGGCCCCAGACTATCGTCAAAAATGGCCCCCAACTTGAACATGCGGGCCTCTTCGCCGATTTTCGTCAGAATGTAGTCGGAGATCGTGGTCTGTTCATCCAGGGTTACCTCGTATTCGGAACTCGATGAAATCGTCAGCAGGATTCGCTTGGCACCCCGGATGTCGCGGTCGTTCAGCAGCGGTGAGTTCAGGGCTTCCTCAATGGCCCGTATGGCCCGGTCTTCGCCCTCGGCATCGGCCGATCCCATCACCGACTGACCGGCGTTCTGCAGCACCTTCTTCACGTCCATGAAGTCGGCGTTGACATCTCCCCGCGTGGTAATGATCTCGGCAATGCTTTTCACCGCTGTTGCCAGCACATTATCGGCATGGGCAAAGGCTTTGCGCAGCGGCAGTTTGCCGTATAGTTCCGCCAATTTATCGTTCAGCACCACCAGCACGGTATCGCAGCTCTTTTTCAGCAGTTCGATACCCTTCATGGCCTGCTCCTTTTTGTCTTTTCCTTCGTACTTGTACGGAGCCGTCACAATGGCCACCGTCAGCAGGCCCATGTCGCGGGCCAGTTGAGCCACCACGGGAGCCGCGCCCGTACCGGTTCCCCCACCCATACCGGCCGTGATAAAGACCATTTCAACGGGTTTCCCCAGCAGATGCCGCAGGTCGTCGAGGCTTGCCTCGGCGGCCTCTCTGCCTACTTCGGGGTCGGTGCCGGCTCCCAGGCCGGCTCCCAGTTGCAACCTGGTTTTTACGGGACTACTCAACAGCGCCTGCCGGTCGGTATTACAAACGGCAAAGTCCACGTCTTTTATCTCCATTTCCACCATGTGCTTAACGGCATTACTTCCCCCCCCGCCTACACCAATTACTTTGATGATCGGCCGGTTGTCGTCCGGGATTTCATACGTATAGCCGTGATCCAGCATAATATTGTTCGCTATTGAATGGTCAGTCTACTCGTTGTCAGGTACCAAAAACCGGCTGTCTGGAGCCGGTCACGCGTACACGGTCAATATCTTTCGGTGTTGCCGATGTCGTCGTTCAGGAAGCTTTTTATGGCTTTCCAGACTCCCCAGCCGGTTTTCTCCTTAGTCTCCGTCTCTTTTGCCTTTTCCTCTTTGCGGCCGTTCGGCTCCTTCTCCCGTCCGTAAAGCGGGTTTGGTGTAGCCGGCATCGCCGGGCGAGGCTCTATGTGACGGGCCGGATCGCTGACGAACGAAATCCGCTCATCCAGCGACTTAAAGCCGGCCCAAACCAGGCCCAGGGCGGTGGCGTAGGCCGGGTCACCCACCAGATCGGCTCTGGGGTTGCGCTCCAACTGGTCGGGGTAGCCAATGCGCACATCCATTCCGGTTACGCGCTGAAATATACGCTCAATACCCGGCACGGATGCCGTACCGCCGGTCAGCACAATGCCGCCCAGCAGTTTGTGTTCGTAGCCCGACCGGGTAATTTCGGCCTGCACCATAGCCGCAATTTCTTTCAGCCGCTCTTCCATAATGATGGCCACATTTTTCAGCAGCACATCTTTTGGCTGGCGACCAGCCAGACCCGGCACCGAAACAACTTCGTTGAGTTTAACGTCTGCCGGATCAGCGCAGCCAAATTTCGTTTTCAGGAGTTCGGCCTGGGGCGGCAACACCTTACAGCCCTCCTGAATATCGGCCGTCAGCGTATTACCCGCCCACGGAAACACCGCCATATGCCGCAGCACATTCCGGTGATAAATAGCCACATCGGTAGTGCCCCCGCCAATATCCACCAGGGCCACGCCGGCTTCGCGCTCTTCGGCGGTCAATACCGCCAGACTGGACGCCAATGGCGACAGCAGCATCTGCTCCCGCTTGATCCGGCCATTGTCGGCCCGCTCCACGCACTTGCGGGTATTGGTAGCTGCGTTGGTTTGCGCGGTAATGATCTGGAACTCGGCACCCAGTTTCACGCCGTTGCGCCCGACCGGATCTTCTACCCCCAGTTCGCTATCGACGGTAAAATCCATCGGCAGCACATGAACGATCTCCATACCGGGCGGAATAACGGTGCGGTACATATCGCCCAGCAGGTGATTGATGTCGGAGATCGTCACCTCATCGCCGGGTGAGCTGCGGGTGATGCTGCCGCTCTGGCGACGGGCCGCCACATGCTGCCCGCTGAAGTTGACGTTGACCACCTGAATATCTAGATCGGACTGGTTGGCCGCTTCCGAAATAGCCTGTTCAATTGCTTTAGCCGTTTTGGTAATATTAACTACCGAGCCCTTGGTAACACCGTCTGAAGCGGCCCGGCCTACACCGAGTACTTCGAGCGTTGCGTGATCTTTGTTGCGAACCAGCCGCCCGGCAACAGCACACACCTTGGTGCTGCCAATATCGAGCCCTACCACAATCTTTTCGTCCGTCATTGTCTTTATTCGCACACAATTTGGTTACGGTACTGCACACTCACCCGTTTGTACGCCTGCGCGTCTTTGAGGGGCAAAATTCGTTTATAAAATACTTTCAGCTTTTTAAACTTCGTCTCAATATCGGTCGGTTCTCCCAGTTCGATCTGCTGCTCGCCCACCTGCGGGGAGATCACTACCTCTCCGCTTCGGTCTACCTCCAGTTCGGCCACCTGCGCCCGCCAGAACGGGTCGTTGTGAATAAACCGGAGCAGGTCCAGCAGCGGTTTGGCTTTTTCGGTCGATACCGAGCGCCGGTTCTCAAAATACGCCCCGGTCACTAACGGCACCCGCGCCGAGTAATTCATGGACAGGGCAAAAAACCGCCCTTCTTCGCTAATGTACCGCCCGGATGCCGACCGCAAACCATCGCCCGAGGCAATCAGCCGGGCCACCGGCCGGGGTTGCTCTATATCGACGATCAGGTTACCGCTCAGGTCACGCGATACCTGACACTTTTTGATCAGGCCGTACTGCGACAGTCGCTTTTCGAGCTTTCGCAAGTCGATTTCGCTGAACAGGTCTCCTACCAGGGGGTCGGCACCATCGTTGGTCAGGTAGCGCTTTACATCGCGCTGGGTCAAAAACCGGTGGCCGTCGAGGTCGGTTATCCGAACAACAATAGCCTGGCAACGCTTCTGATTATGCCGGACTTCCGTAAAAGCCAGCAAACCTAGGCCCAATAATCCGGCTCCCAGCGTCCATAACCACGATTTTTTTACTCCTAATGTAGAAAACATCTGTAAATAAGCTACCTGCGCATACAGATAAATTTATTCATTGGTAAGTAATTGACCTTTTATGCTCTCCAGCAACTGGTCAATATCCCCCGCACCGATGGTGACAACCAGTTCCGTCGGGCTTTCCCGCAGAACGGCCAACAGTTCGCCTTTGGTGCATTGCCGCTTACTTTTCGAGTGTACGTTCTGAAAAATAATGTCCGATGTCACACCTTCCATTGGCAATTCCCGCGCCGGGTAAATATCCAGCAGAATCACATGATCGGCCAGCGACAGGCTTTCGGCGAACTCATCGGCAAAGTCCCGCGTCCGCGAAAACAGGTGCGGCTGGAAAATGGCCGTCAGTTCCCGGTTCGGGTACAAGGCTTTTACCGACGACAGAAACGCCCGGATTTCGGTTGGGTGGTGGGCGTAGTCGTCAATAAACACCACCTTATCCGATTTAATATGGTACTCGAACCGGCGTTTAACCCCCCGGTAGCTGTTTAAGGCGTCGCGGATGGCCGCCGGCGAAACACCCAGTTCGAGCGCTACCGCCGAAGCCGCAATGGCATTCTCTACATTATGAAAACCGGGTACCGTCAGTCGAATAGCAGAAATAGCCCCCTGCGGATACATCAGGTCAAACACGAAGCAGGCATCGTCGATCCGCAGGTTGCGACTATGGTAGTCGCCCTCCTCCAAGGCGAACGCACGGGTTTCGGCCTTTGTTTGACCGGCCAGCCCTAAACCTTTTTTCTGGAACAGGACCCCTTCAGGCTTTATCTGGCCGACGTAAGCCCCAAACGAGTTCAGCAAGGCATTGCGGTCGCCGTAAATGTCGAGATGGTCGGCATCGGTAGAGGTAACAATGGCCAGGTGCGGGTACAGCGTCAGAAACGACCGATCGAACTCATCGGCCTCAACCACACAAACCACGGAAGACAAGTCTTCGGCCGGCTCATTGAGCAGAAAGTTAGTGCCGTAGTTCTGGGTGATGCCGCCCAGAAAAGCCGCACAGTTTACACCCGCATGCCGCAGAATATGGGCAACCATCGAGGAGGTTGTGGTCTTGCCGTGTGTACCGGCTACGCCTACGGCTTTCATCCGGCCTGCCAGTAAACCAAGTACTTGCGAGCGTTTCTGGGGGGTAAAGCCGTTTTCGGTCAGGTAGATATATTCGGTATGGGTCTTCGGTACGGCAGGGGTATAGATCACCAGCGTTTCGGCCGGATTCTGCCGGAAGGCTTCAGGTATCTTTTCGACAGCTTCGTCGAAGTGAATTGCCATCCCCTCCTGCTGCAGGGCCTCGGTTAGCGGAGTGGGCGTCCGGTCGTACCCGGCCACCTGATACCCATTAACGACAAACCAGCGGGCGAGGGCGCTCATACCGATACCCCCAATTCCCAGAAAATAGACGTATTTAACGGAATCTAAATTCAACCTGTTATTAATTTACGGTATGACTACTCGTCCCCGGCAATTTCAGAAAACTGGCCGAAAGGCTTGTAAACAATTTATTAACTGGTACGCTTTATAGTTCAGCCAGATTCAGCACAGCTTCAGCAATTTGCCGACCCGCGTCCGGCTTCGCCAGCTTCAGCATATTTTTGCTGAGTTCCTGCTGCTGAGCCGGATTATCAATAAGGGCCAGCGTAGCCGTAATCAGCTCTGTCCGGGCCGCCCGGTCGGCAATGAGCAGGGCTGCGTTATGCTCCACCAGGCTCATGGCATTTTTGGTCTGATGATCGTCCGTAGCCGCCGGAAACGGCACCAGAATGGCCGGTTTGCCGACCAGGCATAACTCCGACACCGACAGGGCACCAGCCCGCGATACTACCACCTCGGCAACGCCGTAGGCTTTATCCATTTCGTAGATAAAGTCGTACGGCTTCACGAGCGGAGAACCGGCATCTGCTGCGGCCTTGCGTGCCCGCTCGATAAACTGCGGCCCCGTCTGCCACACCACCTGAATACCGGCTTCAATGAAGCGCGACAAGCCCTGCTCCATCGTCTCGTTCAGCGTACGGGCACCCTGACTTCCGCCAATGACCAGCAGCGTGCGCCGGCCGGGTTCCAGCCCAAAGTACGGCAGACCAGCTTCCCGTTGCTGCTCAGCAAACTGAATGTCTTTCCGGACGGGATTACCCGTGGTAATGATTTTGTCGGCCGGGAAGAACTTGTCCATGCCCGGATACGCCACGCAGATGGTTTTGGCCCAGCGCGACAGCAGCTTATTGGTCAGCCCCGCGTAGGAGTTCTGCTCCTGAATCAGGGTCGGAATGCCTTTCAGGGAAGCCGCCAGCAGCAACGGCCCACTCGCATAGCCGCCAACACCCACGGCGACATTGGGCTTAAAGTCCCGGATAATCTGCTGCGCCCGCATAAAGCTACGACCCAGCTTCACCGGAAACGCCAGGTTCTCCAGCGTCAGTTCGCGCTTGATACCGACCACCGGCAGACCCACAATTTTGTAGCCTGCCTTGGGTACTTTTTCCATCTCCATCTTCCCTTCTGCCCCGACAAACAGAATCTCAATAGTCGGATCAATCGCCTTCAGTTCGTTGGCAATAGCAATGGCCGGATAGATATGGCCTCCCGTTCCGCCCCCACTTATGATTATACGCATTTTTTAAGTCTGCTAAATAGTACTTTCATCCGCTTCGTCGCGGCTGACGCTGAGCACGATACCGATAGCGATACCTGTAAAGAGCAGCGAGGTCCCCCCCATGCTCAGCAGCGGTAACGGCAAACCGGTTACGGGTACCAGCCCAACCGCCACGGCCATGTTTATCATAGCCTGTAAGACAATACTAAAGGTAAGTCCGGCAGACAACAACCCCCCAAAAGGTCGGGTACTCTTCTGAATCGCCCGCATTCCGCGTGCCAGCAGCCATATATAGGCCGCAATAGTGAGCACTCCTCCCCATAAGCCGTACTCCTCAACAATGATGGCAAAGATAAAATCAGAATACGGGTGGGGCAGAAAGTTCCGCTGGTGGCTATTACCCGGCCCCTGACCCTGCAAGCCCCCATTGGCCAGCGCTATGTATGATTGCTCAACCTGGTAATCAATCTTTTCGGTGTTACTGAAGCGCTCCAGACGACCTTTTACCGTTTCGTATCGCTTGCCCATCAGCAGGGCAATTCCGCCGACCAGCACACAAAACGCGACCATTCCAAGCAGGTATTTTCTGGGTACCCGGCCAATGTACATTAGCAGAAAGCAGGTTATACCCAGCAAGACCGCCGTTGAGGTATTGGTCAGGATAATGAGGGCACAAATGATGCCGATCCAGCCGATCATGTTGACCAGAACCTGGGGCTCGTATTTGATTCGCTGTCGCTTGGCCAGCATGGCCGCCAAATTGGCAATTAAAGACAGCTTGGCTAAGTCGGAGGGCTGAAAAGTCTGGTTGATAATGGGAATAGTAATCCACCGGGGCGCTTCGTTCAGCGTAGTGCCGTTAAAAAAAGTCCATAACAGCAAGGGTACCGACAGCCACATACCAAATTTGGAGAGCCGGGCGTAGTGCACATAGTTGAAGCGGTGGGCAATGTACATACACGCCAGACCCGCCACCACCAGGGAACCGTGCTTGAAGAGGTACATCTCGGTGTTGCCCTCCATTTTCTGGTAGGCGATGGTACCCGTAGCACTGTAGACTACCAGCACGCTCAGGATCGACAGAAATAGGACGATCCACCAGATCTGGCGATCCCCTTTCAGGTGGTCTTTGGCCCAGTCGCGAATTGATAAAGTTGTCATTAGGCAATAGTGGATAGTCGTTAGTCGATAGTCGTTAGTCAGTAGTTGTCAGTAATCAGGCGCCAGCACGATTGACGAACGACTATCGACTATCCACTAACCTCTGTACCGCTTCTTTAAACTGATTACCCCGGTCTTCGTAGTTGCGGAACAGGTCGAAGCTGGCGCAGGCGGGTGACAGCAGCACCACATCGCCGGGCTGCGCCCACGCCAGTCCTTTGGCTACGGCATCTTTCATGTCCTGCGTTTCGTACACAAGAGGTACAATGCCGGTGAAATACTCCGTCAATTTACGATTATCTTTTCCTAAGCAAATCAGGGCTTTCACTTTCTGACGCACCAGCCTATCAAGCTGGCTGTAGTCATTGCCCTTATCCAGCCCGCCGGCAATCCAGATGGTAGGTACTTCCATACTGGCCAGCGCATAAAATACCGAGTCGACATTGGTGGCTTTGGAGTCGTTGATGAACTGCACTCCATTGACCGTACCCGTCGGTTCAAGCCGGTGGGCTGCATTTTTGAAGGTTCCAAGGCCTTCGGCAATAGCCTCGCTATTTACCCCTACTGATTGAGCCGCCAGAATCGCCGACAGCATGTTAATGGCGTTATGCGGCCCTTTCAGCGGCAGTTCGGCCATGTCCAGGTTAAAGGCCTGCTCCCCGTAGCCGGCAATCAGCCGTCCGTTTTGCAGGTAGCCGCCGGGATTAACGGCCTGCTCCAGCGAGACCGGCAACCGGTTTACGTCCGGAGAGCGTTTTGCCAGTTCGTCGGCTATGGCTGGGTTCTCCCGAAAGTAGATAAAATTGTCCTGCGGCTGCATATTTTGCAGGATGCGAAACTTGGAGTTGACGTAATGCTGAAAGTTGTATTCGTACCGGTCGAGATGATCGGGCGTGATGTTCAGCAGAATGGCCGTGTGGAGCCGCGTCTGGTACATATCGTCCAGTTGAAAGCTGCTTAGCTCCAGTACGTAGTAGTCGAACGTGTCGTCGATTACCTGCCGGGCAAAGCTGTCGCCAATGTTACCGGCTAAGCCTACGTTGAGTCCGGCTGTTTTCAGCAGGTGATAGATCAGCAGCGTGGTGGTGGTTTTACCGTTGCTGCCGGTGATGCCGATTAACTTAGCCCTGGTGTAGCGGGCAGCCAGTTCGATCTCCGAAATAACGGGGATGCCTTTTGCTTTTAGCTGCTGCACCAGCGGGACTTTCTCCGGAATGCCGGGGCTTTTCACCACTTCGTCGGCCTGTAGAATGCGTGCTTCGGTATGGTGCCCCTCTTCAAAAGGAATACCGGCGTCGCGCAGAACAGCGCGGTAGTTGTCCAGCAATGGCCCTTTGTCGGACACAAACACGTCAAAGCCTTTGGCCTGCCCCAGCAGGGCGGCCCCAACACCACTTTCACCACCGCCTAATACAACTAATTTTTGCGCTGCCATCCCGTCCGGGTTAAGTTTACTCATTTGGGTCGGCAAAAATAAAGGAATAGTAGAAAAGCCCCGGCTATATGTCGTAGGCTTTTTTAGCTAATGCACCAAAATTATGTATATTTTTCCATAATTGGTAACATCAGGCACCGCCATTTACTTAATCAAAGACTTCTACCTTTTTTGACTGTAAGGCCTGTAAGGGAAAGATAGTTGTTGAGTCGCCCGTCTTTAGTGTCAGCGAGGTATTGTCAATCTGCATAATGCTCCCTTTTACATCATCAATCTGAATCGTCTGCCCTTCCCGAAATTTGTTTTTGGAATAGAACGACGACAGCATATTGGCCATTACATCCCGCGAAGCAATGCCGTAGCCGACGGCAAAGGCAAAAATCACTCCCCCGATGAGCAGGTTGAAGCTGGACTCCAGCAGTTCGGTGTTGATACCCGCCTGCCCCAGCGCACTGATTACGGTAATAATCAGAAAGAAAAAGAATACCACCATGCCCAGCAGCCGCCCTGACGCAATATTGAACGATTGGCAAACGCTGATTACGGCCCGCTTCAGCGCATCGGCCACCAGCACGCCAATCTGGAGCATGATTGCGGCCGCTACCAATTGCGGAATAAAATTGACCAGTGACAGCACCATGCTCGTTATAGCCGCCACACCCAGGGTTTCGGTAGCTGCCGTGATAAAAACCAGCAGGATAAAGTAATACAGCACCACGGCGACAATCTCGCTCAGTTTTATCTCCGTCTTAAGCTGCTTAATAATATCAATCTCGTTGAGCTTATCACCAATTTTATCAAACCCAACCCGGCTCAGCACCCGGCGAACCACCAGGGCTACGAGTTTGGCGACCAGCCAGCCAATCAGCAGGATAACCAGCGCCCCCACCAGCCGGGGCATAAAGCTCACAAACTGATCGATCAGCGTCTGAAACGTATTCAGCAGGATTTGGGTCAGATTAGGTAGATTATTCATGGGTTACGATTCGGTTTCAGATTGAGGTGAATCTGCCATAGAGGCCGCCACGCTAAACAGGCCGCCGGTGTATAGCACGACAACCTGTAGGGCATTCCGGATAAGGTCAATTTCCGCCACCAGTTCGGTTTTTACATGAGCCGGGCAACCGGCTTCCGGCTCTATCTGCTTAAAGGGGTTTTCCATAACTACGGGCTTAGCGGAATGGCCATTTACACGTACTCAGTAGTTTCAGCAGCAATACCAGCCAGAAGATCACTCTTTCCAGGTAATACTTCCGCAGCTTCTCCTTCGACCGTTTCAGGCGCATTTTAACCGCGCTTTCGGATACCTCCAGCATGCCGGCAATGTCCCGGATGCTGAGGTCGTCCTGGTACTTCATCATCAGAATACTTTGCTCGTCGGGCGTCAGGTGATCCAGCGCCTTGTGAAGCCGTTTAGCCTCCATGTCGGCCACCTCAGCATCATCAGTGTCAGTATAATCCGGAAAGTTTTCGTAACCTTCTTCTACATACACCTCCTTATGTTTATGGCTGCGCAGGTGGTCCATGCAATAGTTGTAAGTGACCGAGTACAGCCAGGTCGAGAATTTTGCCTGCTCCTTAAAGCTCCCCAGCTTGACAATAAGCCGCAGAAAAATGTCGTGCGTAAAGTCCTCGGCTTTGACCGGATCTTTGGTCAGTTGCAGGCACCGGCGGTACACCTTATCGCAGTATCGTTCATAAAGGACTTCAAAGTAAGCATTACGCTGGGTGACGACGTACGAGCGGATCAGTTCCTCGTCGGTAAGCTCTTTCATTCCGGCAGTACTTGGTTTCTGAGACGCTTTTATAGTAGTTTGGTAACGAAGAGCGGTTGGATAGACTGGTGTAAAATATGAAGCAATCTACTGAAAAACAAAAAAGCCCTGACCAGCAGGCCAGGGCTTACGAAGTGTAATTATAACGGATTAACCGATTGCTACGCGCTTGAACACCGATACGGTCAGGCCTTTGCTGGTGCGATCCAACAGTTGCGCAATCGTTACGGAATTGTCTTTGACGAACTCCTGGTTCAGCAGCGTATTTTCTTTGTAGAACTTCTGCAGCTTACCCATGGCAATGCGCTCCAGCATAGCCTCCGGCTTGCCTTCCTGGCGAGCCTGCTCCTTGCCGATTTCGATTTCACGCTCCACGATGGTCGCGTCAACGCCATCTTTATCCAGCGCTACGGGCTTCATAGCGGCAATCTGCATGGCAATGTCCTTACCTACTTCGGTCACATCGGTACCGTTAGCGTTGGTCAGCCCAACCAGTACACCCAGTTTACCGTTTGAGTGGATGTAAGACACCACTTTCTCCGCCGTCACGTTTTCGTAAGCAACGACGTCGATTTTCTCCCCGATTTTACCCATGAGGTCAACAATGTGCTCCTGTAGCGTGCGACCATCTTCCTGCGGAGCGGCCAGCAGGGCTTCTTTGTTTTCGGCGTTGGTGGCCAGCGCGGTTTCTTTCGCCCGGTTGGCCAGGTTCTGGAAATCCGCTACTTTCGATACCGGCTCAGTTTCGCAGGCCAGGGCGATCAGCTTACCGTTGGTACCGTCTTCGCTTACCTCTGCCAGCACAATACCTTCGGCCGTTGTGTTCTCGGCGCGTTTGTCGGCAATTTTCTGACCCTGCTTCCGCAGAATCTCTTTTGCTTTATCGAAATCGCCGTCGGCTTCGGTCAGGGCTTTTTTACAGTCCATCATACCGGCTCCGGTTTCCTGCCGAAGTCTGTTAACGTCTTGTGCGGTAATAGCCATAGTAAATTATAGAAATTGAATGGTTGTCAGAATAAAATTTGTTCATCTCCGGGTGGAGCACTATAATGGAATAGCCCGAAGCAGGGCTACGGGCTATTCGATTCATTGCCTTCGGAAGCGGAATTATTCGGCCCGGTCTTCTTCGGCAATGGCTGCAGGTGAGCCGGTAGCCTCCGGACCTTCAGCCAGTTTCGACTCATCTTCGGCCTTAGCCTTAATCAGTGACTGGTCTTCGAGCCGCTTGGCTTCTTCTTCTTCCTGCAGACGCTGATCGTCTTTATCTTGTTTACGCTCCAGCAGGCCTTCTTCAATGGCTTTTCCGATGGCCAGTGTAATCAGTGAAATGGATTTATAGGCATCATCGTTGGCCGGGATCGGGAAATCAACCAGATCCGGGTTCGAGTTGGTATCGCAAATCGCGAAGACCGGAATACCTAAGCGGTTTGCTTCGGCAACGGCAATATGCTCGCGTTTTACGTCTACCACAAACAGAGCTGCCGGTAGGCGCGTCAGGTCAGCTACACCGCCCAATACGCGCTCCAGTTTGTCTTTTTCGCGGGTTAGCGTCAGTCGCTCACGCTTTGCCAGATTGTTGACCGTCGTCTCGTCTTTCAACATCTTCTCCAGGCTTTGCAGTTTCTTCAGCGACTTCCGGATGGTGGCAAAGTTGGTGAGCATACCACCCAGCCAGCGGTCGGTCACGAACGGCATTTTCAGCCGGCGTGCTTCTTCCGACACAATTTCCTGGGCCTGCTTCTTCGTGGCCACGAACATCACCTTGCGGCCCGACCGAACAACTCCTTTGATGGCGTTCTGAGCCTCTTGCAGGCTGGCCAACGTTTTGTTGAGGTCAATGATATGGATACCGTTCTTCTCCATGAAGATGTACGGTGCCATTTTGGGATCCCACTTACGCGTCAGGTGACCAAAGTGTACACCAGCGTCGAGCAGGTCTTTATATTCTACTTGTGCCATTTTGCTTAATGAACAATGAATAATGAATGATTAAAAAATACGCAGCACAGTACGTCGGCATCATCTAAGTACTGTCTGGACTGTTTTTTCAGTTTCATGTTCCAGGTCTCAAGTTTCAAGTTGTAGACTATTAGCGTCAGCAACTTGGAACATGAAACATTGAAACTTGAAACAATTGGATTAGCGCTTGGAGAACTGGAACCGACGGCGGGCCTTGGCGCGACCGTATTTTTTCCGCTCAACCATGCGCGAGTCACGCGTCAGGAAGCCTTCTTTCTTCAGGGCCGGACGGAACTCCGCGTTTGACTCAACAAGGGCGCGGGAGATCGCCATCCGGATGGCTTCGGCCTGACCGGCAATACCACCACCCCGAACGTTTACTTTCACATCGTAGCTCTCGTTGGCATTGATAGTGGCGAACGGCTGCTTGGTGATGATCTGCAGAATCTCAGACGGGAAGTACTGGGTGTACTCTTTTCCGTTTACCTGGATGGCACCGGTACCGGGTGACAGATACACACGGGCAACAGCAGTTTTCCGGCGGCCAATGGTGTTAATTCTTTCCATTCTTTTGGTTCTTACAACTTAACTTCTTTCGGTTGCTGTGCGGTGTGGGGGTGCTTGTCACCGGCATATACATGCAGGTTGGTGAACAGGCGACGACCCAAACGGTTTCTTGGCAGCATGCCCTTTACGGCGTGCTCGATAACGCGGGTTGGATGCTTTTCCAACAACTCGCGGGGCGTAGTAAAACGCTGACCACCCGGATAGCCGGTGTGACGAACGTACACTTTGTCGGTCATCTTACGGCCGGTCAGACGGATCTTATCGGCGTTGATGATAATCACGTTATCTCCACAATCGACGTGCGGGGTAAAATTGGGCTTATGCTTGCCGCGGATAATGGCGGCCACCTGGCTGGCCAGCCGACCTAATACCGCGCCCTGAGCATCTACGACAACCCAATCCTTCTGCGCCGTTTCCTTATTGGCAGAGATGGTTTTGTAGCTTAACGTATCCACTGGATTTTGAGCGTATTGATTGATTTACAGACGATTTGCAAACACAAAAAACTCCCGTCCGAAAACGGGAGTGCAAATATAGGTGATAATTGGGTGAAAGACAAGAAATTTGTAGTTGTAAGTCGATGGTGGTTAGTCAATAGTCGTTAGTAATCAGGCGTCAGCACTAACGACTATCGACTAATCCCTATCTCAGCTTAAGCGTCACCAGACTGATTACCGCCAGCATGATACCCACAATCCAGAAGCGGGTTACGATCT
Source organism: Nibrella viscosa (assembly GCF_039541875.1). NCBI lineage: Bacteria > Pseudomonadati > Bacteroidota > Cytophagia > Cytophagales > Spirosomataceae > Nibrella > Nibrella viscosa. Next base: position 241,565 of record NZ_BAABHB010000005.1, read on the forward strand.
TGGCTTCGTGATAGCCTTTCTTCTGAAAATGGTGGTGCAGGGGAGCCATCAGGAAAATTCGCCGGCCTTCTCCGAATTTTTTCTTGGTATAGCGGAAGTACGTTACCTGGAGAATGACCGACAGGCTTTCAACAAAAAAAATGCCGCACAGGACCGGAATGAGCAGTTCTTTCCGGATTGCCAGGGAGAGTACCGCAATGACACCACCCAGCATCAGGCTGCCCGTATCGCCCATAAACACCTGTGCCGGATACGAGTTGTACCAGAGAAACCCGACAAGGGCTCCCACAAAGGCTGCACAGAAAATCACCAGCTCACCCACGTTGGGAATGTACATGATGTTGAGGTACTGCGAGAAGATCTTGTTACCCGACAGGTAGGCCAACACCCCTAAGGTTAGTACAATGATCACGGAGGTACCACCCGCCAGCCCATCAATACCGTCGGTAAGGTTAGCCCCGTTTGATACGGCTGTAATAATGAACGTGACGATCAGCACAAACAGAATCCAGGTGTACTGCTCCGGAATAAAACCAGGCAGCAGTGAGCTGTAATCGAACTCATTGTTTTTGACAAAGGGTACCGTAGTCACCAAAGACTTTACGTCCCGGTACACATCCGGCGCAATGGAGGTGCTGAGCGTGCGCGGCTGGTAAATCCGGATCTTAACGTACTGGTTAAAGTACAGCGTTAAGCCAACAATCAGGCCGAGACCAATCTGACCGACAACTTTGAACTTACCGGCCAGGCCTTCCTTGTTTTTTTTGAAGACCTTGATGTAGTCGTCCAGGAAGCCGATGAGGCCGGTCCAGACGGCCGTTACCAGCAGCAGAATAATGTAGACATTAGAAAGTTTGGCAAACAGCAGCGCCGGAATCAGCATGGAGGCCAGGATGATGAACCCGCCCATAGTGGGCGTTCCCCGCTTTTTCATCTGACCCTCCAGCCCCAGGTCACGGATCTCCTCGCCAATCTGAAGGCTTCTGAGTTTATTGATGATACGACGGCCAAAAATGGCGGCAATGAGCAGCGACAACGCCAGAGAGCCGGCAGCGCGGAAAGACAGGTATCGGAATACCCCGGCTCCCGGTATATCGAACTGCTGATCTAAGTAGGAGAATAGATAATAAAGCATACTGGTAAGCTGAGGATCAGGGTATGGGCGGTTGCATTCCGGGGGTTCATACACCGATTACGCCATCAAAGTTACAGCGGTAATTCCGGTATTTCTAATTTCTTTCTAAGGAGTATCCACCGAACCTGACTTCACGTTAGCGAAGGCTTCGAGCAGCACCTGCCGGTCGTCGAAATCGTGTTTTACACCGTTGATTTCCTGATAGGTTTCGTGTCCTTTTCCGGCAACCAGAATAATATCGTGGGGGTTGGCCATCGATACGGCTTTCTGAATGGCTTCGCGCCGGTCGGGAAGGGTCAGGGTTTTCTTAAAGTCGATGGGGGGCACGCCCGCCTGCATCTGCTCCAGAATGGCCATCGGGTCTTCGTCACGGGGATTATCGGATGTCAGAATGACCTTATCACTGAACTTACAGGCAATTTCGGCCATGATGGGGCGCTTGGCCGCATCGCGGTTACCTCCGCAACCGACAATGGTTATAATCTGCTCATCGGCCTGCCGCAGCCCGTCGATGGTCTCCAGCACATTCTGCAGGGCATCAGGCGTATGGGCATAATCGACAATACCGACTATCTGCTCATCAGACACCACCTGCTCAAAACGGCCGGGGGGTGGCATCAGACCGGAGAGTTGCGTCAGGACCTCTTCCGGATCTTCGCCCAGCAGCACGGCGGCCCCGTAAACACCCAGGATATTATAGGCATTAAACCGGCCGATAAGCTTGAACCAGACCTCCTTGCCGTCGATTTCCATATGCAGCCCAAACAGGCTATCGGCCAGCAGCTTACCTTTAAAGGTGGCCAGCGTTTGCAGGGAAAAGCTTTCTTTGCGGGCGGCCGTGTTTTGCAGCATCACCATACCCCGCTTATCGTCAATATTGACCAGCGCGAAGGCCGAAGCGGGCAGCTGGTCGAAAAAGCCTTTTTTGGCTCTGATGTAATTATCAAATGTGCCGTGAAAATCGAGATGGTCATGGGTAATATTCGTGAAAATACCCCCGGCAAAATGCAGGCCGGCAATGCGCTGCTGCACCACGGCGTGCGAGCTAACCTCCATAAAGCAATGCGTGCAGCCGTGCTTCAGCATATCGGTCAGCAAAGCATTGGTCGTAATGACATCCGGTGTCGTATGCGTAGCCGGAATAACAGTATCATCAATCTGATTCTGCACGGTTGAGATCAGCCCTACCCGGTAGCCGAGCGCCCGGAACAGCCGGAACAGCAGGGTAGCCGTGGAGGTTTTGCCGTTGGTCCCTGTTACCCCCACCAGGTTTAGCTTGCGGGACGGATGGCCGTAAAAAGTAGCCGCAATTAGCCCCTGCGTATAGGCACTATCCTGCACCTGTACGTAAGTAACGGCCGGCTCAGGATTGACCGGCATTTCTTCGCACAGAATAGCCGAGGCACCCTGCCGCACGGCGGTGTCGATAAAGGTATGACCATCGGTCACGGTCCCCCGGACGGCTATGAACAGACTACCAGGACCAACGTTTCGGGAGTCAAGCGTAAGGTGATTGATTACGGCCTCCATATCGCCCGCCGTAGCGAGGATGGGCACTTTATACAAGAGTTCTTTGATGGTCATTCCAACGTGAGTGTTATTTGTTTGGTGCCGGCCAGCGCTGTACCGGGCTCAACCGACTGTTCTTTTACTTTCCCTCGCCCCTGCACCGATACCCGCAGTCCCCGGTTTTCGAGTAAGTGCAGGGCATCGCGCAGGGTAAGCCCCCGTACATTAGGCACCTGAGTGGGTCGGGTGGCCTGGCTTCTCCACGAAACCCGGCTCCCGTTCGAGACCGTACGTACCCATCCTTCGGTAGCGGGTTGACTGGTCAGGCCAACTTCACCGGCAATAATGTGCAGGTCGTCGGCATAGCCGGCGGTCGGCATCGGTACCGGCGTTGTTCTCCGGTGGGTCATCGGTTTTGGTTCGTGAATATTGATATCGTAGCCATAAATACGATCGGCGACCTCCCGGAATACGGGGGCCGCCACGCTCCCCCCATACAGCGCATTGATATAGTCGCCATGCGGATTGTCGACCACCGTAATGCAGCTATACTTAGGATTATCGGCCGGGAAGTAGCCAATAAACGAGGTATAATAACGGCCCTCCTGGTAGCGACCATGTATAATCTTCTGGGCGGTACCCGTTTTACCGGCAATTCGGTAGTTATAACTCTGAATTTTCTTAGCTGTTCCGTTCAGCACAACCCCCTCCAGCATATTCTTAACGATTTTGGCTGTTTGGGGCGAACAGATTGGCTCGGGTGCCGTGTAGGGCTTTATTTCTTCCAGCACCTCATCGGCCAGTTTAATCTGCTTCACAATCATGGGGCGCACCCACTTCCCGTTGTTGGCTACGGCATTGTAAAACGTCAGCATCTGCAACGGTGTAAGCGCCATTTCGTAGCCGTACGCCATAAAGGCCAGCGAGGTTTTGCTCCACCCTTTTGAGTTCGGGTTACGGATAAAAGGCTTGGCCTCCCCCTGCATCTGAATACCGGTCGGCTTGGTTAGCCGGAACTGGTTCAGGTAGCGGCAGTAAATCTCCGGACGCGTGTAGAAATAATCGCGCATAAGCAGGTGGATACCCACGTTGGATGATTTCTCGAATACCTGCCGGGCCGTCAGGATACCGGAGCCGTGCCCGCTGGCGTCGGCAATAGTAAGGCCGTAGTAACGCATGGAGCCTCCGCCGGTATTGACCTGCTTCTCGGGCCAAACCGCTTTCTCTTCCAGCAGCGCCATCATGGTGGCCAGTTTAAAGGTAGAGCCGGGATCGGTGCGGCCGGCCAGCGCGTGGTTAAACGTTTCCAGGTAACGGACCGAGCCACCGGTCACGTAGCGGGTCAGGTTGGCCATCGCCCGGATTTCACCCGTTTTTACCTCCATCACAATCACGCATCCTTTATCGGCTTTGTAGGTATCGAGCGCATTCCGCAGAGCCGTCTCGGCAATATCCTGAAAGTTGACATCCAGCGTGGTAATGAGGTCATGGCCCGGCTCGGGTTTCAGACCGGGACCATCGCCCACCGGCTTGGGAACGCCCCCGGCCAGAATCTCGACCGTACCCACGGCGTCTTTACCGGCGAGATGCGTCTGATAACTGGCTTCAAGGCCGATTAGCCCTCTACCCGTTTTCGGGTCCAGGTCGCCGATGGTTCGCTTGGCCATCTGCTCGAATGGGTGATACCGCTTATAAATGGGCCGCAACACGCCCCCGCGAGCCGCTACCTTGGCCGTACTCCGGAAAAAAGGCCATTTCCGCATTTCCTGCCGTTCCTGATAGCTGATCAGGCGTCGGCTCAGCCGGATGTACCGCTGGCGCTCATTGTTCCGGGCGTCTTTAATCAACTCTTTGTAATCCTGCACCGAGCGGTCTTTGAACATCCGCGCCAGCAGGATAGATAAGGAATCAACTTTGTTTTTGAAATACTCGTCTTTGGCTACGTGGGGATCAAACCCAACCTCGTAAAACGGCAGCGAAGTGGCCAACAGGCTATTGCCGTCTGCCGCGTAGATGTTGCCCCGTTTGGCCCGGAGGGTATCGCTTTTGATCCGGACGCCCTCGATACGCTGGCTCCAGTATTTGCCTTTATACTGGGCAAAGTACTGTACGTACACCAGTCGCCCGACAACGGCCACGGCAAACACGATGATAAAGATGTACGCGTGCGTGGCCCGACGAAGAATATCCTGCTTAATATTCATCCCGCTTTACAACTATTTTCTGGGGTGGTCTGATGGTATCCTCTTTCGTGATTTGCCGGTCAACTAAGCCAAAGGCCGCCACGCGCTTACCAATTTCTGATTGCTTACTACTCCGCATAAATTCTGCCTGAAGGCTGGTATAGTTTGCCCTCTGTTCGTCTACCTCAGCCTTGGTCCGCAGCATCCGCCGAACCAGCCGCTCGGCATTGTGGTTCAGGCCGATGTAAATCGTCAGCAGCAGCGAGACCCACAGGATACGGTCCAGATTGCGCATCGGCCAGGCATCCTCCCGCCCGAATATCCGGATAGCAGTTTCGTCCACCCACCGCTGCAGCCGGTTTGGTCCCTTCTTTTTGCGGACTTTGGGCGGAGCTTTCTCCGTCGGGGTGGTTTTAAATGTGTTCTGTGCCATAGTTAGTCGTTAGTCGTTAGTCGATAGTCGATAGTCGTCAGGAGTTAATCCGGGCTTTGCCTACTAACCACTATTGACTACTGACTATCGACTAATTTACTCTATTTTCTCCGCTATTCTCAGTTTCGCACTCCGGGCGCGGGGGTTGCGGCTCACCTCTTCGGCCGATGCTTCAATCGGCTTCCGGGTAATGCCCTGTAAGGGTTTCTGCTCGTTGCCGAACAGGTCTTTTTCTACCTCCCCGTGAAATTTTCCCTTGTTGATGAAATTTTTCACCAGCCGGTCTTCCAGTGAATGATACGACATCACTACCAACCGCCCACCAGGAGCCAGCACATCCGGCACCTGCTCCAGAAACTCCTCCAGTACCTTTAACTCTTCGTTAACTTCAATCCGCAGGGCCTGAAACACCTGGGCAAAGTACTTGTTCTCCCGGTTTCGGGGCGCATAGCGTTGTAAAACCGCTTTCAGGTCGTTTACTGTCTTCATGGGCCGGTTCAGCCGCGCCGACACAATGGCGCCGGCCAGGGTGCGGGCGTTGGTCACTTCGCCGTACATACCCAGAATGCGGTGCAGCTTTTCTTCCGGATACTCATTCACGATCTGCGCAGCCGTAAGGGGGGCCTGCTGATTCATCCGCATATCAAGATCAGCGTCGAAACGGGTCGAGAAGCCCCGCTCCGGCGTATCAATCTGGTGCGACGAGATGCCGAGGTCGGCCAAAATGCCGTCTACTGTTTTGATGGCATACAGACGCAGGTAGCGTTTCAGGTGCCGGAAGTTGGCGGCTATAAAGGTCAGTCGCCGGTCGTTCAGCGCATCGGCATTAGCTTTGGCGTCGGCATCCTGGTCAAAGACCAGTAAGCGGCCGCCTTCCAGCCGTTCCAGAATAGCCCGGCTGTGGCCTCCACCCCCAAAGGTTACATCAATGTACGTGCCACCGGGTTTGATGGCCAGCCCGTCCAGACAGGCCGCCAGCATCACCGGCTCGTGGTAATTGGTTGTGTGCATAAAATAGCATTTCCCGGCCACTTTTTTGTCTTTCTGCGGGACAACATTGAATAGCCGTTCGGATAGGAACCTTCGCTAATCGGTGGCCGTTACAAACATAGCAATTTCGGCGAAATGCCGCCGACCGGCTGATAAAGCCACCTGCACAAACTTCCTGAATGAATGAAAAATTTACTATTCTGGACAGTTCTCACGATTGGGCTACCCCTGGCCTGCACCAGTCAGCAACCTGTTTCTGTTAAATCCGGCCCCTGGCGAGCCGCGCTAAAGACCGCCGGCGGAGAGCTTCCGTTTGGTTTGGATATTCAGCCCAACCCCGACGGTAAAACGTATTCGGTATTTGCCCTCAACGGCGGTGAGCGGCTGAAGCTGGATACCGCTACCGTGCAAAACGATTCGCTCCGCATCCCGATGCGCCTGTTCGAATCTGAACTGGTGGGAAAGGTAACCGATAACCGGATACAGGGAGTCTGGCGCAAACGGCGCACCGGCAATGAGTACCAGGTGCTGCCATTCGAGGCTCACTATGGCGTTACCAGTCGGTTTGCGCCCAATGGTCGGCCGGCAAACGTCAATGTTTCCGGCAAATGGGCTACGCTCTTCCGGGCAACCGCCGGCAGCGACACTACGCTGGCCGTTGGAGTGTTTGATCAAAACGGCGACCGGCTCACGGGTACGTTTCTGACCCCGACCGGCGATTACCGGTACCTCGAAGGGAATGTCTACGGCGATAGCCTTTTCCTGTCTACCTTCGATGGCAACCACGCCTACCTGTTCAAAGCAAAACTACAGCCAGACGGTACCCTGCGCGGCACTTACCGGTCCGGTGCTACGTATACAGAGACCTGGAACGCCCGCAAAGACCCCAAGGCCGATCTCCCCGATCCGGCGACGCTGACATACCTGAAGCCGGGTAACAAAACCATCAGCTTCCGCTTTCCCGATGCGAATGGTACGCTGATCTCCAGCAATGATGCGCGGTTTAAAAACAAAGTGGTCATTCTCCAGATTCTGGGATCCTGGTGCCCCAACTGCATGGACGAAACCAACTTCCTGAGTCCCTGGTACAAAAAGAACCGGGATCGGGGGGTGGAGATTGTCGGGCTGGCCTTTGAAAAATCGGCCGATTTGAAAGAGTCGGGGCCCAAGTTGCAGCGGATGGTCAATCGCTTTAACATTGATTACCCGGTCGTGCTGGCCGGCACAAACGATAAGGTTGAAGCCTCCAAAGCATTACCTGCCTTAAACCGGGTGGTAGCCTTTCCGACGACGATTGTGCTGGATAAAAAAGGCAACGTCCGCCACATCCATACCGGCTTCTCCGGACCCGGAACCGGTACGTATTACGATGAATACGTAGAAGAGTTTAACCGGCTGGTGGACAAGCTGGTGGCGGAGTAGTGTGTGTAGACCGGAATGTAATTCCGGTTATTATTTACTTAAACTCCCGGAATTACATTCCGGGGTACTTATGTCTCGTCAGGAAAAACTACTGCTGTTTGTGCTGGGGTGCATCAACTTCACGCACATTGTCGATTTTATGATTATGATGCCGATGGGGCCGCAATTGATGCGGTACTTTCACCTGAATCCGCAGCAATTCAGCTTTCTGGTATCTGCCTACAGCCTGAGCGCCGGTATCTCCGGTTTTCTGGCTGCCTTTGTGGTCGACCGCTTCGACCGCAAGAAGGTTATTCTGTTCGGGTATATCGGCTTTGTCGCCGGTACGCTGGCCTGTGGTTTGGCCCCTACCTATGGCTTACTGGTGGCGGCCCGTACCGTAGCCGGTTTATTTGGCGGGCTGCTGGGAGCGCAGGTAATGGCCATTGTCAGCGATGCGTTTGCCTATGAACGCCGGGCGCAGGCGATGTCGTTTGTGATGGCTGCTTTTTCGGTGGCTTCGGTGGTGGGCGTTCCGCTGGGATTGTACCTGGCAACGGAGATTAGCTGGCATGCACCGTTTCTGGTGGTAGGCAGCTTGGGAATTCTCGTTACCGGGCTGGTTGTTCGTTTTGTGCCCCGCCTGGATGCCCATGTGCAGCAGCGCGGTACCCGGCCGCATCCGCTAAAAGCCATTACGACCGTCTTGCATACACCGAACCAACTCCGGGCCTTACTGCTGACGACCGTACTGATGCTGGGTCATTTTAGTTTAATCCCCTTTTTGTCCCCCGCGCTGGTTTCCAATGCCGGCTTCAGCGAAAAGCAGCTGTACCTGATTTATTTCATCGGCGGCTTCCTGACCATCTTCTCGGCTCCGCTGGTTGGCAAACTGGCCGACCGTCGGGGCAAGCACCTGGTTTTTACGGTCTTTGCCATCCTGTCGCTGCTTCCCATTCTGCTCATCACCAATATGGGTCCTTCGTCGATGGCCTATGTGCTGTCGGTGACAAGTATCTTTTTTATCTTCACCAACGGCCGCATGATTCCCACGCAGGCAATGGTCTCGTCGGTAGTGTTGCCCCAGCAGCGGGGGAGTTTTATGAGCTTCAACTCCTCAGTGCAACTGCTGGCCCAGGCTGCGGCTACGTATGGGGCAGGTCTGATTATTCAAAAAGCCCCAACCGGTCAGCTACTTCACTACAACTGGGTCGGCTATATGGCCGTCACCCTTATTTTCCTGAGCATCTTTATAGCCCGGACGGTTAAGGCCGTCGACAAGGCCCCCGTAGCAGTTCCTGCCGAATAAATCCCGCTCTGCCCCAGGTCCTCTGAATAGCTTTTTAGGTGCTAAAAAGCGACAGATGACCTGGGGTAAAATTTTTGTCCTCAAAATGGCCTCTCAAGAATAATAGTATGCTTGCATAATATTAGCAAAAACTTGTAGCTTTACCGACCTTGACAAGAACGTGGAAACAGAAGCGAGACTGGTATGAAGAAGGAAAAGACGGTTGATTTTCATGTTAAATGGGCCTGGCACGCCATTTCACGGATGTACAATGCCTATGCCGCCCAATATGATATGACGATGGCCATTGGCTACGTCCTGCTGAACATCGATACCGAAACGGGTACACCGGCCACCAAAATTGGCCCGCTGCTGGGCATGGAGCCCCGGAGCCTGGTCCGGATGCTGAAAAGCCTGGAAGACCGGGGCTGGATTCGCCGGGAGACCGACGAAAACGACAAACGCTTTGTCCGGATTCTGCTGACGGAAGAAGGCAAAAAGAAGCGCGAAATTGCCCGCGACGGTGTTATCCAGTTTAACAACATGATCCGCGAACGCATTCCGCTGGATAAACTGGTGGTCTTTTTCGATGTTATTAAAGACATAAACCGAATTGTGGAAGAAGAAAACGGCCGGATCAAAGAAAGTTCCTCCCCGGCAACGGAAGAAATAACCATGGAGTAGCCTCCAGTTTACCTGAAAAAGCCATGGCAACTGTGACGGAAATCTCCGTGCAGGTAGGCCATCCGGGCTTTACACTAAATATGGGCCATGCGCTGAAAGCCTTTCGGGATATTGATTTCGACGCCTGTTACGGCCGGGCGATGGATGCTCAACTCGATGGTGTTCCGTTCAGGGTCATTCACCTGCACGATTTGTTGCAGGAGAAGCCGGCGACTGGCCGCACCAAAGACCTGGCCGATGCCGAAGAACTGAAAAAGATTGCCGACCGCCAGCAAAATACCGATTAAGCCACAAACTACAGAACCACAGTATAGTGTATGGAAGCAACCCTCGAACAACAGAAAACCGCTATCAAGAACCGCAGCATACGCCGGGTAGCCGTATTGGGCTCCGGTATCATGGGCTCCCGCATTGCCTGCCACTTCGCCAATATCGGCGTGGAGGTGCTGCTGCTCGATATTGTCCCGAAAGAGCTAACCCCCGCCGAGCAGGCCAAAGGACTGTCGCTGGAGAAACCGGCGGTCAGGAACCGGATTGTCAATGAAGCCTTCCAGAACACCCTGAAAGGCTCTCCGGCCTCGCTGTACAGTCCCAAATTTGCCGACCGCATCAAGCTGGGCAACTTTGATGATAACCTACAGGAAATCAACAAATACGACTGGGTGATCGAAGCCATTGTGGAGCGGCTCGACATCAAACGGTCGCTGTACGAGCGGGTAGAGCAGTTCCGCAAGCCGGGTACGCTGATTACCTCCAATACATCAGGCATCCCCATTCATATACTGTCAGAAGGGCGCAGCGACGATTTCCGGCGGCATTTCTGCGGGACACACTTTTTTAATCCGCCCCGCTACCTGCGCCTGCTCGAAATTATTCCGCTCGCCGACGCGACCGGCCCCAATACCGACCCGGCCGTTATCGATTTCCTGATGAAGTACGGCGACCTGTACCTGGGCAAAACCACCGTGCTAGCCAAAGATACCCCGGCCTTTATCGCCAACCGGCTTGGTATTTACGCGATGGTGCAGACCATCCGGGTAGCCGAAGAAATGGGCCTGACGGTTGAAGAAGTCGATAAGCTGACGGGACCGGTTGTGGGCCGGCCCAAGTCGGGTACCTTCCGGCTGTCGGATGTGGTGGGGCTGGATACCACGGTCAATGTCTCCAACAACCTTTACCAGGCCCTGACGCATGACGAGTCGCGGGACGCTTTCCAGTTGCCGTCGGTGATGCAGAAGCTGATGGAGAACAAATGGCTCGGCGACAAAACCGGTCAGGGTTTTTACAAGAAGACCAAAGACGAAAAGGGACAGACGCAGATTCTGGCGCTCGACCTGAAAACGTTTGACTACAAGCCTTCGGAGAAGGTAAAATTCGCAACCCTGGAAACCACCAAAAACATCGACAACCTGAAAAAGCGCTTCTCGGTGCTGCTGGCCGGTCAGGACAAAGCGGGCGAATTTTACCGCAAGACCTTCGCCGATGGCTTCCGCTACGCCACCTATCGCATTCCGGAGGTGTCGGATGAGCTGTACCGCATCGACGAAGCCATTAAAGCCGGTTTCGGCTGGCAGTTGGGCCTGTTCGAGACGTGGGACGCCATTGGGGTACGGAAAGGGCTGGAGATGATGGAGGCCGGGAACCTGAAGCCGGCCCAATGGGTGTACGAGATGCTCGACAGTGGAGCCGACTCCTTCTATAAAGTAGAGAACGGCGTCCGGAACTACTACGACATTCCATCAAAGAGCTACAAGGCTATTCCGGGCACCGAGAGCTTTATTATTCTGGAGAATCTGAAGAACAATGTGGTCTGGAAAAATGCCGGCACCACGCTGTATGACCTCGGCGACGGTATCCTGAACCTGGAGTTCCATACCAAAATGAACACCTTCGGGGCGGAGGTACTCGAAGGCATCAACCGGAGCATCGCCATTGCCGAAAAAGATTTCCGGGGGCTGGTCATCGGCAATGAATCGACCGAAGCCTTCTCGGCGGGGGCTAACCTGGCCATGCTGTTTATGTTTGCCATCGAGCAGGAGTTCGATGAAATCAATATGATGATTGCGCAGTTCCAGCAGACCATGATGCGGGCGCGTTACTCATCTATCCCGGTAGTTGGGGCACCGCACAGCCTGGCGCTGGGCGGTGGCTGCGAACTGAACCTGCACGCCGACCAGACCGTGGCCCATGCTGAAACCTATATGGGGCTGGTCGAAGTAGGCGTCGGCCTGATTCCGGCCGGGGGCGGTACGAAGGAGATGGCGGCTCGTGCCTCCGACCTGTACCAGACCGGCGACCCGGAGCTGAACATCCTGCAGAGTATCTTCATGAACATCGCTACGGCCAAGGTATCTACCTCGGCACAGGAGGCCAAAGAAATGAACTACCTGCGGCCGACCAGCCAGATTGTGCTGAACCGCAGCCGCCTGATTGCCGAAGCCAAGCAGGCCGCTATGGAACTGGCCGATAACGGCTATACCCAACCCAAGCCGCGCAACGATATCAAAGTGCAGGGCCGCACCGGTATTGCCTTGTTCAAAGCGGGTATTACCGCTATGCGCATGGGCCGCTACATCTCCGACCATGATGTGAAGATTGCCGATAAGCTGGCCTACGTTATCTGCGGGGGCGACCTGAGCTACCCGCAAACCGTTACCGAGCAGTACCTGCTCGACCTGGAGCGCGAAGCTTTCCTGTCCCTCTCCGGCGAGAAGAAAACGCTGGAGCGGATTCAGAGCCTGCTGCAGGGCGGCAAGCCACTGCGGAATTAATTGACTATATTACCGCAAAGTCGGGCGAACCCAACGTTTGCCCGACTTTTTTGTTACGTATAATGTGGAAGAGCAAGTTGCAGAAAAACTAACCTATCCGGCTATTGCCAGTATTGTCTTAACGGTTATCCCCCTGTTTACGACCTCTTTGGTCGTGTACTACATCGTCACGCACGAACCTGTTATTGCGGCCTTCAGCGGTTGGGAATGGCTTATTGCTACCATAGTGTGCAGTATTACCTCTACTATTTCGCTGACCTTACCCACCTTTCTGGCCCTGGTCTTCGGGTATTTTCTGGGCTGGAACGCCCTGGCCCCCCTGCTGTTCCTGAATATGGTGGCCATTATTCTGGTGTACATCATTGTTCACTGGCTCGACCACGATCAGGTGCGGGCGGTGCTGGAACGAAACCCTAAAGTCCGAAATATGCTGGCGCGGATTCGGGAGCAGGAGATGCGGTTCATCTTTTTTGCCAAGCTCTCCCCTATTCTGCCCTTTGCCGTTACCAACATTGTGTTTGCCTTGTCGGGCGCCCGGCTGCGGAACATCCTGATTGGCGGGTTTCTAGGCATGGTTCCGCGTACGGTGCTGGCAATCTGGACCGGCAGTCAGGCGCGGGAAATTCGCACCCTGCTGGAAAACCCAAATGAGGGGAACTTAACCAAAATAGCCTTCGCCGTCCTGCTGCTGGTATCCATTGTCGGCCTGTTTTCCGTGCTGAAGCGTGCCCTGTCCCGCACTAAATAACGTCGGCCGCTTTCTCCACCAGCCGGTGGTGCCCTGTTTTCAACATGTGCAGCTCGTAGGTATATAAGCGCCGGGTGAGCGGTTTCACAAAATCAGCCGGCAACACCCGGTCGAAATACCCCAGGATAAACCGCGTACGAACGGGGTGATGATTCAGCAAACTGGCTAGTATATCAAGACGAACTCCCAGCTTACGAAACCCTACCCACGACCGGTACACTCGCTCACGCTGCTCAGCGGTTGCCAGTGTACGCTGTGCAAACCGGAGTGCGCTGCGGTCGAGTAAGCCTACCGCAGCTAAGGTGTTACCCACCCGCCGGAACAGAAGCATGTGCTGTAAAAAATAACGGAAGAGCCGACGGCCTACTGCCGTACCTGTCGCCAGCCGGTACCAGGGACTGACGGTAATGCCATCCGGAGCCAGCAGGATAAGCTGGTCGATGCGGTCGGCGAAGGCTTCGGCAGTAGCCAGCGCAAACTTCCCGCCCATGCTGAAGCCGATGACCGAAAACCGGCTAATGTTTTTTTCTTTCAGAAATTCCGAAACAATTCGGGTCCAGTCCGTTTTTGTAAGTACGAATTCGCCGGTAGCCGAGTCCGGGGCCGGACTGGCCCCGTGGAAGAACAAATCGAAGCTGTAGGTTGTAAATTGCCGGCCAACCGTATCCGCCAGCGGCAGAAAACACGCGCTATTCTGCCCTATACCGTGAAACGCCAGCAGGATAGCCGGGCCATAGCCTAATTGTCGGTAAGCCAGGTGATAGTTGTTATAAACAATACGTTGTATATCCGGATCAGGCGTCATAAAGCCGGCGCAAAATCAGTATGCAAGCATACGAATTTTGCAATAATTTCTTAAATTTACCCATCACTACATCATTAACAAACAGAAACTAAAAACATGGCATCGGCAACACTGGAACTACAAGGCATGAATTTCAACCTGACCGAAGAACACCTGGCCGTACAGGAAGCTGCCCGTGATTTTGCCCAGAATGCGCTCCTGCCCGGAGTGATTGAGCGTGACAGTGAAGCAAAATTTCCCAAAGAGCAGGTCCGGCAAATGGGCGAACTAGGCTTCTTAGGCATGATGGTGTCGCCGGACTATGGTGGGGGCGGCATGGACACCCTGTCGTACGTGCTGGCGATGGAGGAAATCTCAAAAATAGACGCTTCCTGCTCGGTTATCATGTCGGTCAATAATTCGCTGGTATGCTGGGGCCTGGAGGCTTACGGCAGTGAAGAACAGAAGCAGAAATACCTGACCCGCCTGGCCTCCGGCGAGGTAATCGGGGCCTTTTGCCTGTCGGAGCCCGAAGCCGGCTCCGACGCTACTTCGCAGCATACCACCGCCGAAGATATGGGCGATTACTACCTGCTCAACGGGACTAAAAACTGGATTACCAACGGCGGTTCCGCCGAGATTTACCTCGTCATGGCCCAAACTGACGTAGGTAAAAAGCATAAGGGTATCAACTGCCTGATCGTGGAGAAAGGTCAACCGGGCTTTACCATCGGCAAAAAAGAAGATAAACTGGGCATCCGGGCGTCGGATACGCACTCGCTGATGTTTACCGACGTGAAAGTGCCGAAGGAGAACCGCATCGGCGACGATGGGTTTGGGTTTAAGTTCGCCATGTCGACGCTCAACGGGGGCCGCATCGGTATTGCCGCGCAGGCGTTGGGTATTGCCGCCGGGGCTTACGAACTGGCCCTGACGTATTCGCAGGAGCGCCGGGCGTTCGGCAAAGCTATTTTCGAGCATCAGGCTATTCAGTTCAAGCTGGCCGAAATGGTTACCAAAATTGAAGCCGCCCGGCTGCTGGTGTACAAAGCCGCCCGGCTGAAAGATGAAGGCAAGGATTATGTGCAGGCTGCCGCCATGGCGAAACTCTTTGCGTCGGATGTAGCGATGTGGGCAACGGTAGAAGCGGTTCAGGTACATGGTGGTTACGGCTACGTAAAAGAGTATCATGTAGAACGCCTGATGCGCGACGCCAAGATCACCCAGATATATGAAGGAACCTCTGAAATACAAAAATTAGTGATAGCCCGGGAGATAACCCGGTAGCGGTTTTCTGGTAAAAAGTAAATTTTTCAAAATGCGAGCGCGGAAATTTGTCGTTTCCGCGCTATTTTTTTTATTAGCCGGAAACTTTTATACTTGTATTAGTTTTGTACAAATTATTAGATTTGTGCAATAAACAACAGATCATTGCCACCAGCCCTAAATTATCTGGTATATGGAAGACTATAACAAGATTATAGAGTCTCTCGGAGTTAAGTTTATCAAGTCTCGAAATATTCGGGTGCTACAACCTATTACCATAAAAAACTTCTACGATGTAGAGAATTCGCTGACGATTTTGTACGATGGCGAAGTTTCGTTCGGCGAAGAAAAACAGAAAGTAGATGTAGGCGATATGCTTTTCATCCCGGGCGGAAAGCACATCACCGTGACCTACGGTGATGGCAGCAATCCCAAAACGGTCAGCAACGAAGAGTTTATGACTCACCGTGAGCTGTACTTTGAAGCAAACCGTGACCCCGAACGGATTGGTAACCTGCCCAACTCCTTCGGCTATGTCTCTTTTGAAGCCAAAGTATTTGACTCGGTCAACTTCTTTACCTCGCTCGATATTCCGCCGTTTATTATCAAGGCCGAAGAACATCTGGCGAAGACGATCAATCATATCCTGGCCGAAGACATGACCGATTCTGCCGGCAAGGGCCGGATTATTAAGATCAAGACGGAAGAGATCGTGATCGAAGTGATCCGGTACATCCTGAAGCACCGGCTCTTTGTGGAGCAGTTGGTGACCAACAGCACCTACTTTAAAGACCCTCGCCTGATCGACATTTTCGCCTACATCAAGGAAAATCTTGGGGGTGATCTGTCCAACAAAGTCCTGGCCAACGTTGCCAATGTATCGGAAGACTATGTAGGACAGTATTTTAAGATGCTAACGGGTATTAACCCGCAGGATTATATCGAATACCAGCGGATGGAAGCGGCTGTGGGGCTGCTCAGGACCAGCAAAAAAAGCATCCGGGCCATTGGTGCTGAGGTAGGCTATAAGGATACCGCTTATTTCTGCCGCCGGTTCAAGATGATGTTTGGTATACCGGCCGGCAAAATGCGCCGTCGGGAGTCGCTGATGAATGTGTAAGATAAGCCGGCAATTGCCGGCTTATCTTTTATACCTAAACCGCTACCTGATTGTATGCGTGAACAACCGTTGCCAGCTCCGGTAAAAAGTCGGGGTCCTGTTCAATGGCGTTACCGACAACGATCAGGTCGGCCCCGGCCTGGAGAGCCGCATGGGCTTTTTCGGCGGTGTTGATCCCCCCTCCTACGATAATGGGTATGTCGACGGCCTGACGAACGGCCGCAATCATCTGCGGAGACACCGGCCGGCGGGCTCCGCTACCGGCATCCAGATAAATAAGCTTCAATCCCAGCATTTCGCCGGCCATGGCCGTGCAGGCGGCCACGCTGGGTTTATCGTGCGGTAACGGCGTGGTGTTGCTGATATACGAAACGGTGGTCTGGGCTCCACTATCAACCAGCATATAACCCGTTGGTAAAATTTCAAGGCCGCTGCTTTTTAGTAAGGGAGCCGCAATTACGTGCTGGCCAATCAAAAACTCAGGATTGCGGCCGGAAATAAGCGACAACAGCAGAATACCGTCGGCGCCAGGCTCGATATGGAGGCAATTTCCCGGAAACAGAATAGTTGGCGTTTGCGTATGCTGCCGGATAGTATCGATAAGCCGGCGGTGAGCATAATTAGTGATAAGGCTCCCTCCCACCAGAAAAAAATCGACGTTGTATTGCCTTGTCCGGGTGAGCAGCTCTATAAACGAGTCTTGCTCGACCTTATCGGGATCGAGCAAGACGGCATACGCTTTTTTACCAAGTTGCTTAGTATGAATTAGTGTATCCAGAACCCGGTGAGGAGCCCCGGTACCCTGTTGAAGATGATGCGGATGGGTTGGTTGCATTAGTCTGACGTAAACGCGATAAAAATTCCGAAGCCTGCTGCTTAGCCAGATTCGTTAGGATAGAAGTGACCAGACCACCCAGCATACCGATCAGGGCCGATTTTCTGGGTTGCTCGTTCAACTCTTTGGTCAATTGCTTTTTCGACTTCGGTTTTATGTGTCTGGCATCTTCGTCTTCGTGCTCACCTACGGCATTTGTATGATTCTCAGCATCGTAGTCTTCATCATCCTCGTCGAGTTCGCCATATTTGTCGGCATATCGGTACTCGTCAGACTTCGGCAGAATAGCGTCGGCGATCAGAAAAACGGCCAAACCAACACCGGCCACAAAAGCAACTGTTTTACCTACTTCTTTGGCATCGCCTTTCAACGACTGTACATTGTCTTCGATCGACGACTTATACTGCTCGGTTGCTTCCTGCAACTGAGCCCTTCTGGCTGAGGTATCAGCAAAAGGTATGTTCGGGTCTTGCATTGATTTTGCAGGTCTAAATTAGTAAAAAATTCATTTGTGAAAGGAATCCTTTGCGTTAGTGTATACCTGGCCGCTGCTGCTCCTGCTCCCAACTTCGTCCGCTCTCCTGCATGGAGGCACGTGTCTGGTCCATCAATTCGCGAATAGCCTCCGATTTCTCTTCTGCTTTATGCTCCTGCCGGGCCTTTATTGCTTTGTATGCCGTATTCCGAATCCAGTTTTCGATGCCTTTTCTGGCAAAAAACCAGACTGCTGTCAGAATCATAAACAATCCGGCAACGATCAGAAAGCCCAGGTAACGGCTATCGAGGACATAGTTTAGAAAAGCGGCCAGTAGCGAAAAAATAAATATGACGGTAATGAGCGACAGAAAGGCCAGCCCCATAAAATATGTGCCCGTAACGGCACCT
Source organism: Nibrella viscosa (assembly GCF_039541875.1). Lineage (NCBI taxonomy): Bacteria > Pseudomonadati > Bacteroidota > Cytophagia > Cytophagales > Spirosomataceae > Nibrella > Nibrella viscosa. The sequence continues at coordinate 259,597 of NZ_BAABHB010000005.1, forward strand.
TCTTCAACCTTGCTGCGCGTCTCCAGTTTGAAGAGTTCAATCCGGGCTTCGAGGTACCGAAAAATATTCTCCCGTATTTCGTCTAATTTCTCTAACATGGTTGCCATAATTAGTGAGCACAGTATATTGTTTACAAAAATTCATCCATTTTGTTTGCCAAATTGAGTTTATGGCATTATTCATCATAGGTAAATGATAAATCTCTAATTTATAAACATTTATCGTAAAGTATATAGCCATATCGCAACAAAAGGCGTTCGGTTTGTACGCAAGCTGCCTGTTTGCAGTTGCTGTTTGGTTACAGCATTGTAGAAGTTTTTCCCTAGCGGTAGAGACCAGCGGGTTGTAAAGGAGGTTAAGGGCTATAGCCATGAGGAACCAACAAAAAAGGCTGCCTCTGGGGGCAGCCTTTCGGTCATGTTTTCCGAGTGATGCGTTAACTTCCTTTTTTCAATTTGGCCTCAATCGTTTGTTGGGTGTGCGGTACAGCACGCAGGCGCTCTTTCGGAATCAGCTTACCGGTATCAATGCAGATACCATATGTGCCATTTTTGATGCGTACCAGAGCGGCCTCCAGTTGCGTAATAAACTTTTGCAGGCGACCCGCCAACTGACTCAAGTTCTCACGTTCGCTGCTGTCGGCCCCATCTTCCAGCAGCTTGGAGTTCCCGGAGGTGTTGTCCGTACCGCTGTCGTTCCGTTTACTCAGGGCTTCCTTGATGTAATTCAACTCGTTACGGGTAGCTTCCAGCTTGAGATTGATAAGTGCCTCAAATTCCTTCAGCTCTTCTTCCGAGTACCTTTTTTTCTCTTCCATCAACATAGAGAACAGAGTTGGTTAAAGTGAAAGGCGGTTGTTTATTAACTAAAAAACAAAAGTAAGCACGTTTATAGTTCTTTTCAATTAATACACCATTAAAGGTGGACCGCTTAGGACAATTTTTGAAAATTTAGTAAACTGTCTTTTTTATATTTTACCAATTTTTGTTTGGTAAAATGCCTATCTGCAATTATACTATTTTGAGATACGACGTATATCAAAAGAAATCAGCAGAGGCTTAAAAATTAGACAATATGTAGAAAAAATAGTTCTTTAGCTTTGACGTTTTTGTTTTGTTAAGTTTGCGCTGCACTTCATCGACGAGTAATTGAAAGGACATAATTATGGGTATGGCATATATAGAACCAGCTCCAATTAAAGATAAGGAGAATCCGCTTGAATCGATGATGTCCCGCTTTGACGCAGCCGCCCGGCTGCTGGGCATCACCGAAGAAATGTATCACATTTTGAAGGTCCCCGCCCGCCAGGTAATCGTGGGACTGCCCATTACGATGGACAGTGGGGAAATTAAAGTATTTGAGGGTTACCGTGTTATCCACTCCAACATTCTCGGCCCCGCCAAAGGGGGTATCCGGTTTGATCCGGGCGTTCACCTCGACGAGGTGCGGGCGTTGGCTGCCTGGATGACCTGGAAATGCGCAGTGGTTGACATTCCATACGGGGGTGCTAAAGGCGGAATTGCCTGCAACCCCCGCGAGATGTCGGTGGGCGAAATGGAACGGCTGATGCGGCAGTATACGGTGGCGATGCTGGATGTGTTTGGCCCCGACAAAGATATTCCGGCCCCGGATATGGGTACCGGCCCACGCGAAATGGCCTGGCTCATGGATGAATACTCAAAAGCTAAGGGCATGACCGTCAACAGCGTGGTAACGGGTAAACCGCTGGTATTGGGCGGCTCGCTGGGCCGTACCGAAGCGACCGGCCGGGGCGTTACCGTGGCAGCGCTGTCGGCTATGGACAAACTTCGGATGAACCCCTACCGGACTTCGGCCGCTATTCAGGGATTTGGCAATGTGGGTATGCACGCGGCCGATCTGCTTCAGGAGCGGGGGGTAACGGTGCAGGCCATCAGCGATATTTCGGGCGGCTACTACAACGACCGGGGTATCGATATTACGGCCGCCATGACTTACCGGAGTGCTAACAACGGATCGCTGGAGGGCTTCAACGGAGCAGAACGCATCTCGAACGAAGAACTGCTGTCATTGCCGGTCGATGTGCTGGTGCCGGCGGCTAAGGAGGATGTTATCAACCAGGATAATGCAGCCTCTATTCAGGCTCGCATGATTGTGGAAGGTGCCAACGGCCCTACTTCGGCCAGTGCCGACGAGATCATCAACGGCAAGGGTATTCTGGTAGTACCCGATATCCTGGCCAATGCCGGCGGGGTAACCGTATCGTACTTCGAATGGGTGCAGAACCGCATCGGGTATAAATGGAATCTTGATCGCATCAACCGCCGGGCCGACCGTATCATGAAGGATGCGTTTGACCGCGTGTTTGAGACCTCGAAAAAATACCAGGTCTCAATGCGGCTGGCGGCATACATTGTGGCTATCGACAAGGTTGCCAGTACGTATAAGTACCGGGGCGGCTATTAATTCTTACATCATCGACAAACGTATCGGGTGTCGCACACGGGGTTGCCGGACGGGGTAGAGCGCATAAACAGATTTGGGGTGTTTCCGGTTTGTTTAGTAGTTTTACCCGGTTCGTCACCCGGTGTGCGCACCCGGTTTAATTTCGTACAAACGTCAACGTAGCATATGCACATCCATCGCGAAGGGTACATCATTATTCTGATTACGGCCGTCTTTTTGCTGGCTTTCAACGTAGTCGGCTATCTGTACTGGTTTCCGAATACGGTCACAATGCTTCTTTCCCTAATTGTGAGCCTACTTGTTTTCGGCCTGATTGTACAGTTTTTCCGCGTACCCCACCGAACCCTGACCCGCCACGAAAGACAGGTTATTGCCCCGGCCGATGGTACGGTGGTGGTGATTGAAGAAACAAATGAAGGCGAGTATTTCAAGAGTCCGCGCCGGCAGGTTTCCATTTTTATGTCTCCGCTGAACGTGCATGTCAACTTCAACCCCGTTAGCGGTACTGTTCGTTACTTCAAGTATTTTCCGGGCAAATATCTGGTGGCGTGGCATCCGAAATCCAGCACCGAAAACGAGCGCACCACTATTGTGCTGCAACTGGCCAACGGCGTTGAGGTACTGCTCCGGCAGATTGCCGGGGCTGTGGCCCGCCGGATCGTCTGGTATGTGAAGGAAGGGCAAACCGTAGAGCAGGGCACCGAACTGGGCTTTATCAAGTTCGGCTCCCGCATCGACGTTTTTCTGCCGCTGGATGCCGAGGTTAAAGTCAGCATCGGTGAAAAAACCAAAGGGGGCGTTACTGTTTTGGCGGAGCTGGCTGATTAGTTGTTCGGAGAATTGGTGAATTCGTTGATGGGGAAATTGGTGGACTTTTTAACCAATTCCCCATTCTACCAGTTAACCAATCAACCAGTTAACCAAGCAACCAATCCATGCCGGCAAGAAAACAGCGGAGAAAAATATTTAGTGAACTGCTGAAAAGTGGTCAGGCAGCGGGTATTATCCTGATTATTTGTACGGCTACTTCACTCTTTCTGGCGAACTCTGTTTTTTCGGAACCCTACCTGGCATTCTGGGAGACAAAATTTGGTTTTCAGGCAGGTACGTTTGAGCTGGTCGAATCTGTCTCCCACTGGATCAACGATGCCCTGATGGCGGTTTTCTTCCTGCTGGTGGGTCTGGAGATCAAGCGGGAGATGCGGCTGGGCGAGCTCTCGAAGCCTCGCAGTGCCCTCTTGCCACTAATGGCGGCAGTAGGCGGTATGGCGGTACCGGCCGGTCTGTACGCCTGGGTTAACTATGGGCTGCCCACCTCGCCCGGTACCGGTATTCCGATGGCCACCGATATTGCTTTTGCCCTGGGCATTTTGTCTCTGCTCGGCTCCCGCGTACCGTTCGGCCTGAAAATTTTCCTGATGGCCCTGGCGGTGATCGACGACCTGGGAGCCATTGCAGTGATTGCCTTATTCTACTCCAAATCATTCTCGCTGCCCTTCTTTCTGGCCGCGATGGCGGTGCTGGGCGTCCTGATCTTTCTGAACCGGCTTCGGCCAAAAAGCTTTAAACCGTTTTTGTGGCTGGGCGTTCTGCTGTGGTTCTTTATGCTGGAATCCGGGGTTCATGCCACCGTGGCCGGGGTATTGCTGGCGCTTACCGTCCCCCTGGGCCGGGGCTATCAGCACTCCCCGCTGATCCGGCTGGAGCATCGTCTTCACAAACCGGTTAACCTGTTTATTCTGCCACTGTTTGCGCTGGCCAATACGGGCATCATTCTACAATCGCCGTTTGTGCAGAGTTTATCTACCCCCGATAGTCAGGGTATCCTGCTGGGATTGCTGGTGGGTAAGCCCGTAGGTATTGTGCTGATGACCTGGCTGGCGGTTCAGTTCCGGATTGGATCGCTGCCGGAATTTGTCGGCTGGCGGCATATTGTTGGGGCCGGCTTCCTGAGCGGTATCGGCTTTACCATGTCTATATTCATCGCCATTCTGGCCTTTGATAACCCAATCTTCATTAAAAGCTCCAAAATAACGGTGCTGACGGCTTCGGCCATTGCCGGAATTATTGGTTACATTATCCTGCGGTTCACGCCATTTGCCATGAATGATGCCTCTACCCCGCAGCAGCCGGAAGCGGTGCCGAGTTCAACGGATGTAACAGGGCGGTAGCTCGTCCGCAATTGTATCGCGAACGAGCTACACAATGCCCACTTACAAACTCGTCGCTTCCGTATGTACCGCTTCTTCGTAGGCCTCTACCGGCACGCAGGAGCAGACCAGATTACGGTCGCCGTAAGCGTTGTCGATGCGGCTGACGCTCGGCCAGAACTTGCGGGCCTTTACATAGGGCAGCGGGAATACCGCTTTTTCGCGGCTATACGGCCGGTCCCAGCTATCTGATAAGGCCACGGTGGCCGTGTGCGGGGCGTTCTTCAGCACATTATTAGCTTTGTCGGCCTGTCCTTCTTCGATCTCGCGGATTTCGTCGCGGATGCTCAGCAGGGCATCGCAGAAACGATCGAGTTCTTCCTTCGACTCCGATTCGGTGGGCTCAATCATCATCGTACCGGCTACCGGGAAGGAGACCGTCGGTGCATGGAAACCATAGTCCATCAGCCGCTTGGCAATATCTTCTACCTCAACACCCGCCGACAGCTTGAACGGACGGCAGTCAATAATCATCTCGTGGGCACAGCGGTTGTTAGTACCGGTATACAGCACCTCGTAATGACCGTCCAGCCGCGCCTTAATGTAATTAGCGTTCAGAATAGCGATGCGGGTCGCATTGGTCAGCCCCTCCGCACCCATCATGGCAATGTAGGCGTATGAGATCGTCAGGATGCTGGCGCTCCCGTAAGGAGCCGCCGACACCGCATGGATTGCCTGCTCACTGCCCAGTTCTACCACGGCATGGCCCGGCAGGAACGGCACCAGATGAGCCGCTACGCCGATGGGTCCCATACCCGGACCACCACCACCGTGCGGAATGCAAAACGTCTTGTGCAGGTTCAGGTGGCAGACATCGGCCCCGATAGTCGCCGGACTGGTCAGCCCAACCTGGGCGTTCATGTTGGCACCATCCATGTACACCTGCCCGCCATGCTGGTGGATTATATCGCAGATCTCGTTGATGCTCTCCTCAAACACGCCGTGGGTGGAGGGGTAGGTAACCATCAGGCACGAGAGATCGCTGCTGTATTGCCCGGCCTTGGCTTTCAGGTCTGCTACATCAATATTGCCCCGCTCATCGCATTTCACAATAACTACCTTCATTCCGGCCATTACAGCACTGGCCGGGTTGGTACCGTGCGCCGACGACGGAATCAGGGCCACATTCCGGTGATGCTCGCCCCGGCTTTCGTGGTAGGCCCGGATCACCATCAGCCCGGCATATTCGCCCTGGGCACCGGAGTTGGGTTGCAGCGACACATCGGCAAAGCCGGTGATCTCGCTCAGCCAGGCGCTGAGGTCTTTAAACAGCTGCTGATAGCCTTCGGTCTGCTCTTTGGGGGCAAACGGGTGCAGCCGCCCGAACTCCGGCCACGTCACCGGAATCATTTCGGCGGTGGCGTTGAGCTTCATGGTACAGCTACCCAGCGGAATCATGGAATGCACCAGCGAGAGGTCTTTCTCCTCCAGCGACTTCAGGTACCGCAGCATCTCGTGTTCGGTATCGTACTGATTGAAGACCGGATGCGTCATGTAATCGGATGTGCGGAGCAGCCCCTGCGGCAGGTCCAGTTCCAGGCTGTCGATGAGAATATCCAGATCGGCGCACGAGATGCCGAAGACATCCATCAACTCCACCACATCATTCAGAGTCTTAGCCTCGTCGAACGACACGCCCACGCAATCATTGTCAAAGTACCGCAAGTTGACCAGAGCCGCCCGCGCCGATTTCCGCAAGGCCGTTACATCACTTACCCGGACGGTCAGCGTATCGAAATATGTTTTATTCAGGATTTCAACGCCGTTCAATTCGAGTACCTTGGCAAACAGCCTGGTGAGGCCATGTACCCGCCCGGCAATGGTCCGCAGCCCGTTGGGGCCGTGGTACACCGCATAGCTGCTCGCCATCACCGCCAGTAAAACCTGGGCGGTACAAATATTAGACGTGGCTTTCTCCCGACGAATGTGCTGTTCCCGCGTTTGCAGGGCCATCCGCAGCGCCGGTTTACCTTCTGCATCCACCGACACGCCAATAATCCGGCCGGGTATCTGCCGCTTAAAGGCATCGCGGGTGGCAAAAAAAGCCGCGTGCGGCCCCCCAAAGCCCATCGGCACGCCAAACCGCTGCGCCGAGCCAACCACCACATCGGCTCCCATTTCGCCGGGCGGGGTCAGCAGCGTAAGGCTAAGCAGGTCGGCCGCTACGGCTACGTGAATACCCAGTTCGTGGGCTGCGGAGATCAAATCGGTATAGTTAAAGACCTCACCATTGGTCGCCGGGTACTGGAGCAGCGCACCAAAAATGCCGGGATTGGTCAGGTCTACTGTGCGGTGATCGCCAATCAGCAGTTCAATGTCCAGCGGAGTAGCGCGGGTACGCAGCACATCAATGGTTTGCGGGTGGCACAGCTCCGAGACAAAAAAGACGGCCGCATTTTTCTTGGCCGCCGGACGCATGGCGTACAGCACGTGCATAGCCTCGGCAGCGGCCGTAGCCTCGTCCAGCAGCGAGGCATTGGCCAATTCCATACCCGTCAGATCAGAGACTACGGTCTGGAAATTCAGCAGCGCTTCGAGCCGTCCCTGCGCAATTTCCGCCTGATATGGCGTATAGGCCGTATACCAGGCCGGATTTTCGAGTATATTGCGAAGAATTACATTGGGTGTGAGGGTATCGTAGTACCCCATGCCGATGTAGGACCTGGCCACCTTATTTTTCTGAGCCAGTTTCCGGAAGTCAGCCAGAAACTGATGCTCCGAGCGGGGTGCCGGTAAGTTGAGCGGTTTTTTGAGCCGGATAGCCGCCGGTACGGTCTGATCGATGAGTTCATCCACCGAGCCGGCGCCGATGGTGTGCAGCATGTCAGCAATCTGGGAAGCATCGAGGCCATTATGGCGATTCTCAAATGCCTCCTGCGCGCGAAGATCTAACTTCATGAGTTTGAGATGAAACAGCGTAGTCTAGTCGTCTATACCGAAGAAAACACAAAGTTAGGGGAAAATGTGCGAAAGAGAAGACGTTAAAATGAAAACAAAGCCCAAAGCTCAAGTCAAGCTTAACTTTTGACTTAAGCCTTTCAGGACAAGGACTTGGCAACTCCAATCTATTTTTAGAATTGTGAGTTTAAAAGAGAGCTATTATAAATTTTAACAGTATGTACTTAAATACTATTATAAGAGGTAAAATTACCAAAGACTTTAAAAGACTTTTGATGTCCAAACCTTTTTCGTAGATAAAGCCTTGAGGGTTGGTATAAAAAATCAGTTGAGTCAGCTTTAATAAACTTATCAGAAAGTAAATCCTTACGAACAAAAAAGGCGTTTGTTCCCGATAAGTCGCAGCAAACCAGAGCGTACCCTTTTTCTTCACCTAAAAGCTGTAGCGACTTCAAACTTGCACCATGGTATACAGTTAAATGGTCCCAACTATGATTGGGATTATATTTCATTATCCAATCTACATTAGGTCCGAAGAAGGGATTATACTCAACAATAACGACACGAGGTTTAAATATATTAATTGATTGCCAAACCCAGAAGTCATTACCGTCGATATCTATTGATAAAAGGTCTAATTCGGTTGGAACGTCATTATACAATTGAATTAGTTCTTCAATATTCTCAGCAGTAATAAAGCTATGGCGAACATATAATACATTATTTTTTATTAGTTCTTTAAATTTATTAATAATCATACTATAATATTTACTATACCCTTCAATCCAAACTCCTCTCCATCCACTTAGCAGTAAAGCAGCAGTGTTATTTTCACTTCCATCTCCGACCCCAAACTCAACAAAAAACTTGTTAGTTGTACCTATTCTCCTAAAAATCTCATTGATTATACCATCTTCACCATGTTGAGAGAACATAGAATACTCAAACCGATTCAAATGTTTTTCATCACCATACTTTGGATTTAGCCACAACTCTTGTTGGTCTAAAATGGATGCATTTGTGTAAATTATCCTATGAAGCGAATCAAAAATTCTATTAAAAAGATTCTTCATGAAAATCCTGAGATGTTTTTATTAGAAAAATAAGTCAAGCTAACCAATTACAGTTAGTAAAGCAATTTCACTTTCGATGAAAATATTGTTAAAAATTAGTTATTAACTGATGAAAGTAGGTCAATCAAGTTTTTTATAGTATTTTCTTTATCAAAAATTGGCAATCTTTTATATCCATTTAAAACTAGGGTCTCCCTTAAAACCTTGTCATTGTAAAGCTTTTTCATACCTTCAACAATATTTTCAACATTATAAGGATCGACATATACACTTGCATCACCACAAACTTCGGGTAGGCTTGTTACGTTTGAAACTAAAGTGGGACAACCGCATGCCATCGCTTCTAAGGGAGGAATGCCAAAACCTTCAAGGAAAGACGGATAAGCAAAAAATAGCGCATTCTTATAAATTGAAATTAACTCTTCATCTGTTACATACCCAGTAAAAACAATATTTGGGTCGTTTTTACATAAATCAAAAATTGGGTAGTCTTTCATAGTTTTTTCATAAGCGCCAACTATAACCAACTTGGTATCATAGAAAGATGCCATTTTATAAGCTTTTATTAAACCATCAAAGTTTTTCCTCGGAGTTAATGCACTAACCCCAAGTATATACTTACCATACTTATTCTCGTAAAAAGATTCATTTTTATGAATGAAGGAATTTGACAAATAAGGATAAACAATTTCTATCTTTTCAGGATCACACTTTATTATATTGACAATATCTTGTTTTGAATAATTACTAATTGTAATAACTTTTTTGGCTTGGCTAATTATTATAGGCGTTGTAACTTTAAAGTATTGTGTGGTTGCCCAAGAGTAAGCTTTTTGATTCTCTTGAAGTACATTATCAACTCTTTGAAAGAAAAGATCAAGTACAGAAACAACCTGATTGTCATACAACAAAGGTGCAGTATTTCCTAAGCTTAATAATAAAGGGCTTCCTTTACTTTTTAAATAAAAAGGCAAGTCTATTTGTTCCCAAAGAACTCGATGCTTATTTACTCCTATTCTCTTCACCCCCAAGCTATCAGCTATATCTGAATGAGGAACAGCATTAGGAGCAACAATAATCAAATCGTCTTTTAAACATTTTTTTAGCTCAAGACAAATGTTTATTGCAAAACGAGCGAGGCCTGTCAGATACTCTGAACAAAGGAAGGTAGCATTAACGTAGATCTTCACTTGACATTAGTTTAGTGTAAAGTTCAGAATGTTCATTTATCATTCGGTCTATTGTAAATTGCGTGGGCTTGGGTTTAACCTGATACAAATCTTTACTCATTGAAATGATAGCTTTAGACAGTGCCAATGAGCTCCCAGGTTCAGACAGTATATAATTACCTCCAACCACTTCAGGAATAGATGTAACACCCGACGCAATAACTCTTTTTCCAATACAGCAGCTCTCAACTACTGCATAACCAAACCCCTCTGATAAAGAAGGAATAACTATACAATCTGATAGTTGAATACACTCTAAAAGTTCACTCCAGGTTTTCTTACCAACAATTTTATAATTCTGCTCATTAACATTCTCCTGTAAACTTCGAACCAATTTATCCCGAACACTTATAAAGTTCTCTGCCTCCGGCCAAATGAATAAAAACTTAGCCTGAGGCAATTGCTTAATTACGGAAGGAATTGCTTCTACTAAATATTTGAAGCCCTTATTTAAAGCAGTACGGCCAAAGGCTAATACAACAAAGTCTTTAGCAGTGAATCCTACTTTTCGCTTCCAATCTTCATTCTCTGGATCAGTTTTTGGAGAAACCAATAATTCCTCATAAACTACACCTGGATAAATTCTTACTACCTCCCTCAACGGGTTTACTTTTTTGTATTCTTTTAGCGTACTATCTGAATCACAAATCGTCCTACTGAATCGAAGAAAGAGCACAGCACGCTCCAAAACAAATAAGAGAGTGGCTAAGAGTTTATTACCCACAAATCTAAACCAACTTTTCCCCCAGACTTCATGAACAGTTATTATAGACTTAGTACCTGTTACTTTTGCAGCAACCCATGCAGGCAACGCTGAATTATAAACCGTCGTATGAATAATATCGTGTTGCCGGGCCAATTTTATAGCTTTCGGAATACTTAGGAACGTAAAAAAGTAGCGTTGTAAAAACGTAGGTACCCACTGCCGGACAATATGTACGCCATTAACGATCTCTTCTTTTTTGTAACTTGGTAATATTTGGGGTGTAAAAACGGTGACGCTATACCCACGCCTGACTAATTCTTCGGCCAGATTTTGAAATAGTTTTTCGGCTCCACCGATATGTGGATAGTAGTTGTCAAGAATAAACAGTACTCTCTGCACTTGAATTAGCCTCCGGGGTTACTATTTGCTGAACAAGGTTTATTCGTTCCAGATTAACCAGACTGATAAAGAAGCTGACAATAATCAGTTGAAAGCCCATTAGGAACGATAACATAAAGGGCACAAGAACGCGAATCATTCGGCTAGGGTCTAAGCCGCCAAAGCTTTGCTTTTCCCACCGGATAAAACTATATACAAAGCCAAAGGAACCTAGTAAAACCAGGCCTGCCCCTAAAAAAATCATGGTGTTGATGATCCGGCCGTTTGTAAAAAAATTAGTCCAGTTGTTAGGCTGCTTAGTTCCTAGTTTTATCGCATAGATTCGGCTGACAATTCCGAGCGATAATGCTTGAAAACCGGCCACAACCATTGTCATACCGAGCAATAGCGTGTGCACATCCAACCCAAAACGGCCGATTTGAATGGGACTTGGCAGTACCAGTACCATTAAAATTAACCCAAACACAAATAGCGAAAAGCCGGGGATGGCAAAAAGCCAGCGCGGGCTATGAATAAGCAGGAACTGCAAATGGCGCCATCCATCCTGCCAGGTCCGCAGGTGCGGAGGCCGGGAACGGCCGTCCGGCGAAAGGGTCACCGGCACCTCAGCGATATGCGCTTTTTTTAAAGCGGCTTTGACAACCATTTCGCTGGCAAATTCCATACCGGTAGTTTTGAGCCCCCAGGTTAAATAAGCTTTTCGATTAAACCCACGCAAGCCACAGTGAAAATCACCTATTGGAATATTATAGAATAACCGGCCGAAGAACGACAGAACCGGATTACCAAGATAGCGGTGTAGAAATGGCATAGCCCCTTTTTTAACGCCCCCTTTAAACCGATTGCCCATCACAAGTTCATAGCCTTTTCGAAGCTGAGTCAGTAATACCGGTATTTCTTCAAAATTATAGGAAGAATCGGCATCGCCCATGATTATATACTCACCCAAAGCCGATTTTACGCCCCCGTCTATGGCGCTTCCGTACCCACGCTGACTTACTGGAACCACTCGGGCTCCTTCGCGCACAGCTATCTCAACCGAGCCATCAGTGCTCCCGTTATCGGCAATGATCACCTCTCCTGGAATATGATTGGCCTCAAATGTGCGCTTGATCTGCCGAATACAGGCCGCGAGTGTTTCGGCTTCGTTCAGGCAGGGCATAACTACGCTCAATTCAACCGAAAAGTCTCTATCTAACTCGCTAATCATTGGACTTATATATTTGAAGACTCCCTAATGTTGAAATTAAACGCATACAATGCACCTCTACAGGTTGGGGCTGCTTATCGAATATGAAATAGCGTACGTTCAGCGCTTTTAGCTTTGGCGAACATGGGTCAATACCTACCGAATAGGCATCTTCAAAGTTATTCCGGAACACGACCGTGTCTGAACCTGTGCCGTCAATATAGCTATAATAAGCGGTATGCGCGTAGCGATTATAAGCCGAATCCTGCTTCATACTGGGGTCGAGTGTATGCAGTGTCGGAAAATCGGGGATACCTTTCAAGCCACTAAGCAGATCGACGCCGGTAGCCGAAACCATGTAAGAAATGTATTGATTCCCGATTACTACCCATCTGGCCTTGGGGTCTGTCTGATGTATCCCTCTCACGGTTTGGTATAATGGATGCTCCGTAATAGCTCCCAGCCCTTTATTCACGGGGTTAACTTTAAAATTCGGCAGAATTACCAGCAATACGATAGCGGCAAAAGCCGAAAATTTATACGGAATGCCAGTACCCGAAAACAGCAGGATATTCAGTATGATAAACAGCAGAGAGGAAACCAGCAGTTGGTTAAATCTGAAAAAGTTATTTGTCGATTCCTGTAAATAGCTGTTCACAAAATACACGGTAACAGCCGCTAACACGGCTACTACTGCGGTCAGGGTAGCATTGGTAAACTGCTGACGCTTGACGGCAAAGTCAATGTAAACAATTGTAAAAACAACACTGGCCAGGCCAAACGGGATCTGAGTCCGTCGGGTGGGACTGGTATTGTACAGGGTTATTTTGGCCAGCCACTCCGGAAACCCAACCAGAATCCAGATTAGGTTAAAAATCAGAAAAGCTCCCAGTAATATCAGCAGATAATCTACCCTCTTTTCTTTCACAAACAGATAGCCCGAGCCAATCAGAACAATTGGAATAAAGTTTAGGGTATGTGACAGTTCGCATATGTTTAGCCAGTTTTGTGGATGTTTTGTATCTGTCAGCCACCAAGAGTAGAATTCGACAAACCAGTGTGCAATAAAACCCGTACCACCCAGTTCGCTCCGCTTACCTGGATAAACAGTATTAGCCAATACTTCATAGGTGCTTTTGGCATCTCGATAATAGAAGAACAAAATTAGCCCTACCACTATCAAACCGGCAGCCGCAGTGCCCAACTTAACCATACCTTTCTCCCTGATCTGCCCCCAAGCCCCTTTTCTAATGAGCAGACCGGCAGCACAAATGAGCAGAAAATAGCCAAAAGGAACCTGATAAGGAGGGTATAACAGCAACAGGAACATCATCAGGCACTCTATACCCAATAGCGCGCTTATAATAATGGTTCGGGTATTGCGGCTGTATAAGAACATACATAAACATACAAACAGGCCGCAGCCACTCATAAAAATTTCGGGGTGCGAGATGGAAAACCACCATTGCGTACCTGATGAGAGATATAACCAAAGAGAACCGAACAGGGATAACCAGAAATTATTATCTGTAAGGGCTAACAATAGAAACATTCCGGCAATCAGCATTCCGAATGCCTTAAAATTCCAGTACCAAGAAATACCTCGCTCCAAATCCAGAAAAAAGTAGCCCCAAAAATTTGGTTTAAATATAACGGAGAAATGTCCTGTCGGACCACCAGTTAATTGGATTTTCTCACCTCCGCTAGTAAAGTTTTTAACGGGGAAGCTCTTTGCGTATTGAGACATTTGACCAGGTGTAGATAGGGCCCATTCATCCATCCTGATAGGTTTAGGTGTACTGTACAAAATAGTCCTATTTGGCTGGTTACCTGATGGTAAATATTGATCCCATATAGCTATTGACAATCCGTTTATCTTCGCCAGCACTAAAAAGAAGAAAAGTCCAATACAAATAGTCAGAAACCATTTAACTTTCTTATCAAAAAGAATCAAATCATAAGCAGTTTCAGCTTTTTTTGTAACAGATTTGGGCGTTTCAATTTTCTTGGCTGAATTTATATTTATCAGTTTAGCCGCTTCGGCAGTAGCCGCGACTGGTCTTGGCTTTACCGAAGTACCTGTTGACTTCTTCTTGGAGGACTTGGACATACAGTGGTAAATACTAATCTTTTATGGCTTGGCACTAACTTTTTCACACCTAAATACTGTCAAAATTAAACACTTACCTTACCTCCTCCAAACAGATAGCTGACATTTAATCAATGGGATGGCTTATCTTTAAGCCCATTTTAATCCTGCATGAAGCGAATCCTCCAGCGACTACTCCCAGCCTTGTTAGCCATTGTATTGCTCGCGTATGCGCTTAGAGGCATTTCGGTTGCTGATATCGCCGGTCAGTTCCGGCAGGCCAATTACGGTTGGATTGCCGCTGTCGGACTCATTATGGCGCTTACTTTTTATATTCGGGGTATGCGGTGGCAGCAGGTGCTGCTGGCATTAGGCTATCAACCTACGGCCTTTCGGGCTACGGTGGCCTTCCAGGCGGGTGTTATTGCCAGCATGATCGTGCCGGGCTCGGGGGAACTTGCCCGCTGCGCTACGCTGCAACGGACAGATGGTGTTCCTTTTGCTCAGGGTGTTGGTTCGGTCGTGGCGGAGCGGGTTATTGATCTGTTCATGCTCGGCCTGTTGCTGCTACTTACATTTGCCCTGGAAGTCCGACGTATGCAGGCCTATTTCTCCGGACTGGCATTGGCGAGTCCGGGTACAATAGGCTGGTGGCTTATTGCTCTTGTATCCATTGGCGGATTGCTCGGTCTGTGGCTGCTCCGAAAGGCACTCCAAACCCATACGGTTTCCCAAAACCGCTTTGCTCAGAAAATAATCCGGGCGGTAAATGGGCTGTGGACCGGGTTTATAGCTATTCGGCAGTTACCCCACCCCTGGCTATTCGTTTTCCTTACCGTGTTAAATCAGACGCTGGTCTGGCTGGCAACCTACTGGTCACTACTAGCCCTGGAAAGCACCAGGACATTACCGGCAACCGTCGCGTTGACAATAATTACCGTAAGTTCTATTGGAGGTATTATACTTCCTACGCAGGGAGGTGTGGGTACGTTTCACTTTCTGGCCAGCCGGGTGCTGGTGCTTTACGGCTTCACAACAACGAATGGCGTCATTATCGCTACGTTCCTTCACGCCGTTGGGTTCGGGTTTGGACTGTTGCTGGGTAGTCTGAGCTTTCTGATCGTTCCTTATCTGTTAACCGCCAGAGCTAATAACAAGCAGCCCAGCGCCCAACAAGATAACTAACCAGTGGGTGACCGGGGAACATTTTTCCGGCGTCTATACTTTCTAAAGTAGTACCTTCGTTACCACTAACCGGACCAGGGCATTGCATCCCCTGTTTATCTACTTACCAGTAATGCGAAACGCCATAACCAGCAGCCTCACCGGTCTGCTTTTACTTCAATCCTTTCTCCTGCCGGCCCAGTCGCCGGGAAACCCGACTCCCTACGCCCAGACCATTACGGCCGCCGATCTGGAAAAGCACCTCCGCGTGCTGGCCGCTGACGATATGGAAGGCCGCGAAACGGGTACCCCCGGCCAGAAAAAAGCCGCCGAATACATTGCCAGACAGTTTGCGGCCGATAACCTGGTGCCCATCGTCAAAAACGGGGGCGAAAAAGGGGCTTACCTTCAGCCGTTCAGTCTGTACCGGAAAACCTGGGGCGATTTTTATGTCAAGGCCGGCAATAAGCAGTTCGCTTACCTGAAAGACTTTATCACTAACGGCCTGCTGAGCGTGCCGCAGGAAACGTCGTACGAAACGGTATTCGTCGGCTACGGCATCAGCGACGGTAAATACGATGATTACGCCAAGCTCGACGTGACCGGCAAAGCGGTTGTGATGCTGGAGGGTGAACCGAAAAAAGCAAACGGTCAGTCGCTGATCAGCGGCACGTCGGAGCCCTCCAAATGGGGGACGGCTGACAGCTGGCGGGCCAAAACCACGCTGGCCAAAGACAAAGGCGCTGCGCAGGTCTTTATCATCTCGGCCGAGTCGGCAGAAGGCTTCCGGCAGGTGGTATCGCAGCGGGGTGCATTACAGGGCCGCTTCAACCGGCTGACGCTGCGGCCGGGTACGGAGCAACTGGGTTCCGTCGGCACATTTCTGGTTGCCGAGGAGACCGCAGCGGCTTTGCTGAACACGAAGCCGGAGCAGTTTAAGAAGCTGAAAGAGCAGATTGCCAAAGCCGGTGCGCCGGTATCGGCCGGCCTGAAAGGCAAAGTGAGTGTGAAAGCGGAGCGGAAGGAAGAAACCGTTCAGACGGAAAACGTGCTGGGCTTTATTGAGGGCACCGATAAAAAAGACGAGGTCGTGATTGTGTCATCGCACTACGACCATATCGGCATCAGCCCCAACGGTCAGGTGAACAATGGCGCGAACGATGACGGCTCCGGTACGGTATCGGTGCTGGAAATTGCGCAGGCCTTTGCCAAAGCGAAAGCCGATGGGCATGGCCCCCGCCGGAGTATGCTGTTTCTGACAGTGACGGGTGAGGAGAAAGGCCTGCTGGGCTCACAGTACTATGCCGATATGGACCCCGTGCTGCCGCTCGAAAACACCGTTGCCGACCTGAATATCGACATGGTGGGCCGGGTGGATGATCTGCACCAGGGCAAATCGGACAACTATATCTACGTGATCGGGTCGGATAAGCTGTCGTCGGAACTGCACCGCATCAGCGAAGAAACCAATAAACAATATGCGAAGATGGAGCTGGATTATAAGTACAACGACCCGAAAGATCCCGAGCGGATCTATTACCGCTCAGACCACTACAACTTCGCCAAGCACAAAATACCCATCATCTTCTATTTCAACGGTCTCCACGCAGATTACCACCAGCCAACGGATGATGTAGAAAAAATGGATTTTACATTGGCCGAGAAAACAGCCCGGCTGATTTTCTACACCGCCTGGGAGATCGCCAACCGGGATAACCGGCTGGTTGTAGACAGCAACAAGCCTTAAATCAAACGGGCCGGCATCTGATGCCGGCCCGTTTGATTTAGCACACAGCCAGTTTGGTTTCGTCCCGGTGTTTGGCGAGGTATTCCATAAAAGGCGTACCGCCGGTGCCAACCACGTTGCTGTTGTTGGCCTGCTGCGCCTGCTTGTGAATATAGGAGGCTGCATATTCCAGGTGTCTGGCGCGGAACCGGAACAGTTCTTCCACACACTCGTTGTACAGACTTTTTAAAGCATCATTGTTGCCGGCGGCTGCGACGGCTCTGATTTGGGCGTTCTGTTCCACATATTCGACAAACTGCCGGTGGGCGGGTACCATGTAGCTGCGCATCTCCAGCAGGTATTCTTTGAGGGGGTCGTTGCGGTGGGTAACGCCCAGCAGTGCGTCGAGCGTGGGCACGATGGCGCTCTGGGCACCGGTTTCGCCCCGGAACAGTTGGGGCTGATTGTCGTAATGGCCGTCGTAGATCAGTCCCTGCGGTAAGGCCGGGTTGTTTTTGGTGCCGAAGATATAAGGCCGGACGCGGGTGTAGTAGATATACGGATCGCAGTACTCCGGCATCCGGTTCAGGGTGGCATTCATCCGGCGAAGGCTTTCCAGCACCTCACCCAGTCCCTGCCGAACCGCCTGCCCGTTGTGCTGGGCGGCTGCTTCGAGCAGGCCGGGCACAGCCCGGATGGCCTGGGCCGCCCGGGCTTCAATGTCTACGTGAATCAAAATGAACCAGTCCTCATCTACCCCTCCCAGAAAATTCTGACTAATCTGCACATTCTCCAGGTAAGGTGGCTGCGCGGGATCAATTAACCGGTAATTGTACAGGCAATACGAGGGATATGACAGGATCGGCGGCCGGCCCACCTGCCGGGCGACTTGCACCCAGGCATCGGACAGGTTGCGGGGTAGCCGGTCGGGCACATACGTTTTATCGCCCCAGAGGTAGGCATGCCCCAGGTAACTGAGCATGCGCATGGCCGGCTCAGGAGGGGTGTTGTCCGGCACAAACGCCGGCAGGGCCTCTATGCGTTGCCGGACAGTGCCGGTGGGCAGCAGTTTGGGCAGGTCGTCGGCGAGGTGGTACCAGGCCTGATTGGTCCGGGCCGGCTTTTCGACCGGTAGTTCGGGTAAAAAGCCGGTGCGGGGGCTGATCTGAAAGTCAGCCAGGTGTAAGGGTGCGTGCGCAATCATGATGATGAAGTGACGAGATTTAGACCGTTAAGATAAGAAATCCGCCTTCATCCTGCTAACTAATTCGATAGTTATGTATTAAAAATTAGTTGTTACACGGTCTAACCTCAATTCCGCCCACTAGACACCTTACCGGCTTTTGGCGAAACACCCGGCTGGGTAATTTCAAAGTTTTCCTTCTGCTTGGCAGCGGCTACAATCCGGCGGACATCGGCCAGCAGTTGCCTGGCATCGTACACTACGCCATCTTTTACGGTATACTTTACGCCACCTACCCGCACCACTTCGTTCTTGTCGTTCAACTGGATGGCACCGGTGCCGTACAGCGTTTTCAGGTTGGCCAGCGGGTTCTCTTCCACAATCACAAAATCTGCCAGCTTGCCTACCTCTACCGAGCCAATCTGGTCGGCCATGCCCAGCGCTTCGGCCCCTTTCAGCGTAGCGGCCCGTATCACCTCCAACGGGTGGAAACCAGCTTCGCGGAGCAGTTCCAGCTCGCGGATGTAGGCAAAGCCGTAGAGCTGGTAAATGAAGCCGGAATCGGAGCCGGTAGTAACGCGACCACCCCGGTTCTTATATTCATTGATAAACTGCATCCAGAGCTGGTAGTTGCGTTTCCAGGTCACCTCCTGCTCGGTACCCCAGTTGTGCCAGTAGGAGCCGTGCGAAATGCGGCTAGGCCCGTAAAACCGCCACAGCGACGGCAGCGTGTAGTCATCATGCCACTCGGCCCGGCGTGCCAGCATCAGTTCGCGGTTGGCTTCATAGATATTGAAAGTCGGGTCGATGGTGAAGTCGAGGGCAATCAGCTCATCCAGCACCTTGTTCCACTTCTCCGTACCTGGTTTGGCCGCCTGCTGCCAGAGTTTGCCGGCTTCTTCAAAGCGATTCTGCTCGTTGTTGTAATTATAATCGGCGGGGTAGGTCTGGATGGTCTTGTCTTCAAAGAGCGCTTCGGGCAGGCCGTACCAGTGTTCCATTGAGGTCAGGCCGGCTTTGGCCGTAGCCAGCACGTTCATGCGGGCCACTTCCAGTTGGGCATGGTGGCAGGCCGAGCGAAGGCCCAGCTTTTTGTTCTCGTCCAGGGCTGCCCGGAATATCTCCGGAGCTGCGCCAAAGAACTTGATACCGTCGGCTCCCCGTTTGGCGTTTTCCCGCACCCAGGCACGAGCCTGTTCGGGCGTGGAGATGGGTTCTTTGGCACTCTGCCCGAAAACGGTATAGGCTTTAATGCGCGGGGCCGTAATTTCGTTGCGTTCGCTTTTGGCGCGGTGTTCGAGTACCCAGTCGAGGCCGTTGCCGCAGGACGGATCGCGGATGGTGGTGATGCCATGCCCCAGCCAAAGTTTAAAGACGTACTCGGCACCGGCTCCCTGCGCCTGTCCGCCGATATGGCCATGCATGTCAATGAACCCCGGCATCAGGTACATGCCTTCGCAGTTGAGTTCTTTGCCGTTGATACCCGCATTCGGGCGGTTGCGGGCGTCGACGGGCACACCGGGGTAGCCTACCTGTTTTATCTCGGTAATGCGGTTTTTCTCCACCACAATATCGACCGGGCCGACGGGGGGCGCACCCGTGCTGTTGATCAGCGTAACGCCCCGAATCACCAGGCGGTTGTAGGGGCCGTCACCTTCCTTGCGGGCCGGTGCTTTTTCGACCTGGGCAAAAACCGATTGGTACAGGCCGTTCAACAATACAGGTACGGTAAGTAGCAGAAAGTAAGGCGTAAATCGTTTTAACATAAGTAACGGCTAAGCAAAAGAGAACAATAAGGAGTTGTAAGATAGCGAAAAGCATCGGTACTTTGAACGTCGAAACTGATCTATGTTCATCCAAAAGAATTTCCTGCTGATTATCGTCCTGCTGTCGGTAGTATTTGCCGTTGCCATGCGGGCCACGATTTACCAGACTACGCCGGCCGCGCCGACGGCTACGGCCCAGTCCCCTGCCGATTTCAGCGCCTACTGGCATACGGGCAAGGCGGAGCTGAACCGCTATACGCTGCAACAGGCGCAGTACGGGGCCATCAATCCCGGCGAAGCCGTACTGGTGTTTGTAACGGAGGATTTTCGCACCGACAAACAGGTAAAAGCCGAAACCGACGAGGGCAAAGGCCGGGCTACCAACGTCCTAAAGCTGAACGCGATCCGGAAGTTTGTGACGGGCATCTACGATTATTCGGTGTACACCTCCGTCTTTACGCCCATCGACCGGAAGCTTTTCCCCAACACGCTCAAAGTAAGTACTTCGGTGCAGGAGTGGTGCGGGCATAGCTACCTACAGCTCAACTACCGCAGCAGTGGCTATCAGGTGAGCGGCCATTCGTATTTCGAGAACGAAGTAACCGACGATTACCGGGTCAGCAAAGCGCTGCTGGAAGATGAACTCTGGACGCTGATCCGGCTGACGCCGGACAAACTACCGGTGGGTGCCATCAAGCTCATCCCCGCAACGCAATCGGCCCGGCTACGGCACAAGACCCTGAGCGTGCTGGATGCGACCGCTACCCTGGCCGATTATACCGGCAACACATTTCCCGGTTCCGGCCTGAAAAGCTACACGGTCGATTACAAGGAAGACGGCCATACCCTGACCATTCTTTTTGAAAATGCCTTTCCGCACCGGATTGCAGGTTGGGAGGAAACCTCCCTGAGCCGGAATAAACCATTGACGTCGCGGGCGGTTTTACAGAAGACTATTCAAACAGATTATTGGAACCATAATACCCCCGCCGATACCGTGCTTCGGCAATCGCTGGGGGTGCAGTAAGATTTTAGACGTTGGACATTAGATGTTAGGCGTTGGATGTAGACAACAACGATAAGGTGGTAGAGCCGTCAGAAGTCTAAGGTCCAACGTCCAGCATCTAAAATCTACTAGGATTCAGACCATGAAAAAGATGTTGGCCGGTTGTGCCCTGTTGCTGTTCCTGACCGGTTGTTCTTCGGATAGCGATAAAGAGGCTGGTCAGGCAGGCAGCCCGTTAACGCCTACTTATACGCTTATTTTTGTTGATAAGAGTCAGAGTGTCAGCACGAATAAGGCCTATATAGACCAGAAATACCGGCAGGCTGTTACGTCCATTATCGACGAAAACATAAAAGACAAGGGTGACAAGCTGGAGGTCTACTTCATTCACGAAAATACGGCCAAAGGCCGGGCGCTGAGCCTGACAACCCGCACCGAAATGGACGATATAGGTCAGGCTAATGCCACCGACCGCGAAGCCGCCCAAACCGCCTTTGACCTGTCGCTGCAGCGCGAGCGTACCAATATGCGACAGCAGGTATGGTCGAAACTGGCGCAGCAGAATACCAATACCTCGAACCAGCAGACCGACATCTGGGCCAGTCTGCCCGTGATTGCCAAAGCCGGCGAAAGCGGGGCAATGGTAAAAGTCTACTACCTCAGCGATATGGTCGAGAGCATGAAGGGCACCGGCCGGCGCGATTTTCATACCAATCCGCCCCGCGATAATGCTCAGGCTGAGCAGTGGGCCAAAGCCGATGCGGAACAGCTAAAGCGGTACACCCTGGGTAATCCCGACATTACTATGATTCTGCCCTTTGAGCCGAATGCTTCTGTGAGAGAGAACAACCCAGCCGTGACGCAGTACTGGCAGACGCTGTTCAATGAATTAGGTGCTAATACGGTTGAGGAGCAATAAACCCACAGGCCGCCCAAAAGCGTTTCTTACTCATTTGAGCCTCTACGGCCTTACTCCTCTTTTTTCTGCCGTTGGCCTAATCAGTCTTACCGTTTACTCAATTGCCTGGTTTTGACTTTTTCCTTGTCAAAACCTGCTTTACCTTTGCATTATTCAAAGGACGCAGGCTGTTTATCTGCACCTGACGCCTTTGGAAGAACACACTATCCACACAACACATGTTTCGTTCAACATCACTCGTAAAGCCCGCGATGGGAGTTATCGTGGCTTTATTTCTGCTCAGTTCCTGCAAACCGGAGGGCGAACCGGTACCCGTTAAGCAGCCGGATGTTACCAAACCGGACCCAATCAGTAAGCCGGATAGCAATACCGGCAATCAGCAAACCGATCCAACGAAAGACCCGGAGTATCCGGCCGGCACGGTGCTGAAGCTGAAAAAGCTGTCGTACAGCGCCAATGATTATCACGAAGTAGCCTACAATGCCGATGGCGCAATAAGCCGTTACCACAACCAGTATCTGTACAACCCGGCCGACGGTTACATCCAGAAATTTACGTCCGACTTCCAGTACGATGCCAACAAGCGGCTGGTACGGCTGAACCGGAACCACGGTTCGTATGTAAAGTATTTCTACGAAGGTGATAAAGTGGTGAAAACCGAAGAGTACAATAGCTATAATGAGCTGATTGGTTCGCACACCTACCAGTACGCCGTAGACCGGCTGACGGCTTCGTACGATGTCACCATCAACGTGTCGCAGAATAGGCGCTTTGAAAGCAAAACCACGTTCGAGTACGACACGAAGGGTAACCTGACCAACCGGAGCCTGTTCAACCGCAACCTCGAAACGGGCGAGTACAAACTGGATTTCAGCATTCTGTACAGCAACTACGATGATAAAAAGTTCGTAGAAAACCTGACCGAGGTTAACCCGTATCTGCCTGGTGTAGTCTTCAAGGTAAATAACCCCGGTCTGAAAGTGTTGAAGAACCGCGACGGCTATGAACTGACTGGCCGCGAGCAGTACTCGTACACCTACAACGCCGACGGCTATCCGCTCACCCGACGCACAACCGGCGCAGGCGGTACCATGAACGCTACGTATTCGTATCAAAAATAACAACCGGAACTCTCGTAAAAACGAAACGCCCTCAGTGTTACACTGAGGGCATTTGCTATAGTAGAGGTTTTATTACTTACTCCGTTTTATCCGGCTGATACCCGCTGCTCCTTTTCTCCTGATACAGCCGGGCGGCTTCGGCAATGGCCCGCATAACGGCTCCGTCTTCGTCGTCATAAGCCGCACTGGTGGCGGTATGATTGGCAGGTGCCGGCCTTACCTTATCCGGGGGCGTATCGGCCCGCTGAACCAGATTGATAATTTGTGTGATTGACATCATATTTCTCTATAACGTTGAATTGCCGCACTTGTTCAACTATAAAGGGAGGTTAATCTACCGTTACTTTTCCGGAAAACAAAGCAGGTAAGACCGGAAATGAGGAAATGGTTCATCACGATACTGTGCCCGCCAACCACCTGCTGTCAATAGACAGCCATATCGGGTTCAATCTCCCGCGCCCAGGCATTGATGCCACCGTCCAGATTGTACAGATTGGTGAACTCACCCTGGGTAAACAGATAGCTGGCAACGTTGGCACTGCGCATACCGTGGTGACAGTACACCACCACCGGCCGGTCGGTTGGAATGCGCTTGATGTTGTGGGGAATAATGCTGATGGGAATCAGAACGGCCCCATCCAGGTGGCACATTTCGTATTCGAGACGCTCGCGAACGTCCAGCAAAAAGATGTCTTCGCCCTTGGCCAGCCGGTCGGCGAGCTCGTGAACCGACATTTTTTGTGGACCCGTCACCGTTGTCGTGGACCGCATACCGGCAGCTATGCCCTGATGCGCCAGTTCATCGGCATCGGGCCGGCGCTTCACTTTTATTTTGTGCGAGGTCATGGCCAGCAGATCCACCGTCAGCAATTGTTCGCAGAGCGGCTTGCCAATGCCGGTGATGAGCTTGATAACCTCATTAGCCTGATACGTACCAATTACCCCCGGCAACACACCCAGCACCCCGGTTTCGGCACAGTTCGGTATCTCCATCTCATTGGGGTATTCGGGAAACAGACAGCGATAGGTAGGCCCCCGGCGATCGTCGCCCAGGTCGGCGTTCAGCACGGCTACCTGCCCTTCAAACCGGTGGATGGCCCCGTACACAAAGGGTTTGTTCATAACCACGCAAATGTCATTGACCAGATAGCGAACTTTAAAGTTATCGGTGCAGTCGACCACAATATCGTAGTTCTGTACGATAGACCGGGCGTTGCTGTGATCCAGTGCCAGGGTATGGGTATCAAACGAGATTTCCGGGTTCAGCTTCTTCAGGTGCCCAACCGCCATTTTAGCTTTAGGCTGCCCTACTTCGTCTGTTGTATACACCACCTGCCGCTGGAGATTGCTGATGTCTACCGTATCGGGGTCGACAACGCCGATGGTACCCACGCCGGCGGCTGCCAGATACAACAATACCGGACAGCCCAGGCCACCCGCGCCAACGACAAGAACGCTGGCATTTTTAAGCTTAAGCTGACCCTCGGCACCTAATTCAGGCAGGTTCAGGTGTTTCTGATAACGCTGTTGTTCAGACGGAAGAAGCATGTTCTGGGAGCAGATTTAGACGTAAATACGTTTATCTTACTCGTTTTAGTTTATGACCTACGTAATTTACCATTAAATATACTCAGAATGGTGTCACGTTCTGCCACTTATTTATTTACCGTTATACCAGATTTCGTAAGATGAAGCAACGGTCGGAATACAAGCCGGAAACGGAGCCGATAAAACATTCCTCAGGGAATAGCTTCTTTTTTCGGGGGAGAATATCTTACTTTGACGTTCAACCTGTTAACTATACAGATCGAATGAAACGCCAATTTTTACCTGCCCTGACCGGCCTGCTTACGCTGGTGCTGCTCACGCTAACCAGTTTTACGCCCCTTGGCTCCGTCAGCCAGATGGTTGCCGACTGGCAGCGGGCCAAAGAATTTACGAAGGAGTACCTGGATACCATGCCCGAAGACGGTGTCAATTACAAGCCTAATGCGGAGATCCGGACGTTTGCCGAGCAGATGCTGCACCTGGCCAACGGTAACTTCAACTTTGTGGCGGCCGCTAGCGGAAAAGCCAATCCGTACCAGGGCAAAAACCTGGAGAAGATGGACGACATGAAAACCAAAGCTGCTTTGTCGAAAGTGGTGCTGGAAAGCTACGACTTTGCCATCGACGCGCTGAAAGGGATGAACGATACTCAGATGGGCGAAACCGTAAAGGTTTTCAACCGCGACATGCCCCGCGAACTGGCCTTTGCCAAAGCTTTTGAGCACCAGACGCACCACCGGGGGCAAACCACCATTTACATCCGGATGAAAGGCATCAAACCACCGAACGAGAAGCTTTTCTAACGATGAATGATGAATGATAAACGATGAATGAGCTTCGCAGTGATTCCATCCATCGTTTATCATTCATCGTTCTACTTCTTCACCACCCCGATACTCAATTCATCCAACTGCTTCTGGGAGATCGGCGAGGGGGAGTCGATCATGACGTCGCGCCCGGAGTTGTTTTTGGGGAAAGCGATGAAGTCGCGGATGGAATCGGCCCCGCCGAAGAGCGAGCACAGCCGGTCGAAACCGAAAGCAATGCCGCCGTGTGGCGGAGCACCGTATTCGAAGGCATCCATCAGAAAACCGAACTGAGCCTTGGCTTCTTCGTCGGAGAAGCCAAGCAGACTGAACATTTTGGCCTGCAGGTCGCGGTTAAAAATCCGGATGGAGCCCCCGCCTACCTCGGTGCCGTTGATAACCATATCGTAGGCGTTGGCCCGGATAGCCCCAAGTTTAATGTTGTCGTTACTGTCAAGCAGCGGAATGTCTTCGGGCTTGGGCGATGTGAACGGATGGTGCATGGCAAACCACCGGCCTTCCTCTTCGCCCCACTCCAGCAGCGGGAAATCCAGCACCCAGAGTACCTTGTACTCATCCGGCTTGCGCAGGCCCAAACGGCTACCCATCTCCAGCCGCAGTTCGTTGAGCTGCTTGCGGGCTTTAGCGGCATCGCCGGAGATAATCAGCATCAGATCGCCGGGCTTCGCCTGGAAGGCTACTACCCAGTGCTTCAGGTCTTCTTCCGAATAAAATTTATCGACGGATGATTTAATAGTACCGTCCTCGTTGTAGCGAACATACACCAAGCCTTTGGCACCGATCTGTGGCCGCTTCACCCACTCGGTTAGTTCATCGATCTGCTTGCGGGTGTAGCCGGCGGCACCCGGCACATTGATACCCACTACCAGCTCGGCTGCGTCGAACACGCCGAAGTTTTTGCCGGAAGTCAGGTCGACGGTATCAAACGTACCTTTCAGCTCCACAAACTGCATCCCGAAGCGGGTATCGGGTTTATCGGAGCCGTAGAACCGCATGGCGTCGGCATAGGTCATGCGGGGCACCTCGCCCAGTTCGATGCCCTTCACCATCTTGAACAGGTGGCGGATCAGCCCTTCAAACATTTGCAGAATGTCTTCCTGCTCCACAAACGACATCTCGCAGTCGATTTGCGTAAACTCCGGCTGCCGGTCGGCCCGCAGGTCTTCGTCGCGGAAGCACTTCACAATCTGGTAGTACCGGTCAAAGCCGGATACCATCAGCAACTGCTTAAACGTCTGGGGCGACTGCGGCAGGGCGTAAAACTCGCCGGGGTTCATCCGGCTGGGTACCACAAAGTCCCGCGCCCCCTCCGGCGTCGACTTAATGAGCACCGGCGTTTCAACCTCAATAAACTCCTGGGCATCCATGTAAATACGCGTGTGCTGCGCCATGCGGTGCCGCAGTTCCAGGTTTTTGCGAACGCTGTTCCGGCGCAGGTCCAGGTAGCGGTACTTCATCCGCAGTTCGTCACCCCCGTCGGTATCATCTTCGATCAGGAAAGGCGGCAGTTTGGCGGGGTTCAGCACCGTTAGGCTTTGGGTCTGAATCTCAATATCACCGGTCGGCAGGTTAGGGTTCTTCGACTTGCGTTCAATGACCGTTCCGGTTACCTGCACCACAAACTCGCGACCCAGCGCACGGGCAGTTTCGATGACCTCAGGCGCGGTCTGGTTCTCTTCGAGCATCAATTGGGTGATGCCGTAGCGGTCGCGCAGGTCAATCCAGATCATTCCGCCTTTGTCGCGGATGCGCTGAACCCAACCGGTCAGCGACACTTCAGTACCTACATTCTCAAGGCGGAGTTCTCCGCAGGTGTGCGTTCGCAGCATATCGGTAAGCCGGCATTGCTGCCGGAAAAAGTCGTGGTGGTCCCGGCGAACTTGCCGGTTTTGGTGCCGCAAAGCTACACCAAAACCGGAAGTTCAGCAATGTAGAGCGTGGATTACGTAGGGAGATACCGTCTGTGATAAGCCAACTTCGTCTATACAGACAGCTACCCCTGTAACCTGAAAAGTATTTACAAAAGATAATATTTTGAGTTTTGTAGTACATGCTTTAGATTGTAACCACTTTTCTGTTCCACACTACAAATTACCAATGCCTACTATTTACGATAATATTGAAAATTGGTTAACCAAGGGCTTAAACGATGTACTGGACGTTTCTAAAAGGGCGGATTTCTGTGTCGGATATTTTAATCTCCGGGGTTGGAAAGAAGTCGTCGAGAAAGTAGAAAAGCTTCCTGGCGACACTGCAATAGAAAACAATAAGCCTGTTCTTCGCTATTGTCGGTTGCTGGTGGGTATGCAGAAGCTACCTATCGATGTCTTACGGGAACACTTCAACAAACACGAAGACGAGTTAGACCAGTCAGAGATTGTCAAAATTAAACGCAGCCTGGCCCGGGAGTTTAAAGACCAGTTAACTATTGGTCTGCCAACTGCCACCGACGAAAAGTATCTGCGTCTCCTCAGTCAGCAGTTGCGCGACAAAAAGGTAGTCGTCAAACTGTTTCTTAAACACCAGCTTCACGCCAAATTATATCTGGCTTTTCGCCATGATACGATCACACCCAAAATCGGCTATCTCGGCAGTAGTAATTTAACGCTGGCCGGTTTAGCTAAGCAAGGCGAACTGAATGTTGACATTACCGATCAGGATGCCTCCAAGAAACTGGAGAAGTGGTTTAACGACCGTTGGAAAGAACGCTGGTGCTTAGATATTACCGACGATTTAGCCGACATTATTGACGAGAGTTGGGCCAGTGCTAAACTCCTCCCCCCTTACTACATCTATCTGAAAATTGCTTACCACCTCTCACAGGATGCCCGCGCAGGCTTAAGTGCTTTCAGTATTCCACCCGTTTTTGAGAAAGAGCTGCTGCCCTTCCAACAGGTAGCCGTCAAAATGGCGACTAATACGCTCAAGAAGCGGGGCGGAGTTATGATTGGCGACGTAGTTGGCTTAGGGAAAACGATTACAGCCAGTGCGGTAGCCAAAATCATAGAGATGGAAGGCTACGCCAGCACCCTTATTATCTGCCCGAAAAACCTCGTGCCTATGTGGCAAAAGTACCGGGACAAGTATAGTCTGAAAGCTGAGATTTTGTCTGTCAGCAAGGTGTTAAACCAAATGCCTAAAGGACGTCATAAGCTGGTTATTATTGACGAGAGTCATAACCTGCGTAACCGTGAGGGACGGCGTTACCAGCAAATTCGTGAATACATCCGGCACAACGACAGTCAGATTTTGCTGCTTTCTGCTACCCCCTACAACAAAACATACCTCGATTTAGCCAATCAGTTTGGTCTGTTCATCAACGATGACTCCGACTTGGGTATTAGCCCAGAAAATTACATTCGGAGGCTTGGGGGGCCACAGCAGTTTGCCTTAAGTCACGCTGATATACCACTACGTAGTATTAAGGCTTTTGAGCAAAGCGATATTGCCGAAGACTGGCAGGAATTAATGCGCCTTTATACAGTCCGGCGGACCCGAAGCTTTATTAAAAATAAGTACGGCACTATTGACCCAACAAATGGCCGGTCGTACCTGACCTTCTCCGATGGCCGACGTTCGTACTTCCCGGACAGGATACCCAAAGCTGTCCAATTTCCGTTCGACCCGACAAGCGCAACAGACCAGTACGCCAGATTGTACTCAGCCGATGTGGTCAATGTTATCAATCAACTGAATTTACCCCGATACGGCTTAGATAACTATAAGGCTGCCATACTACCGTTTCCACTCAAACCAGATGAGGAACGGATTGTACGTAATCTATCCCGTGCCGGACGCCGGCTGATGGGCTTCAGTCGCACCAATTTGTTCAAACGGCTCGAAAGCAGCGGTCAGGCATTTCTGCTTTCGCTGGCCCGGCATATTCTGCGCAACGCCGTGTTTATTCACGCCATTGACAATAATCTGCCGTTGCCTATTGGTAAGTCTATAGTGAATCAGCTTGATGGCTACCTGGAGGACACAGATACGGATGATGCCGGTAACGAATATCCGGTTATTCTGTACAGAGAGGACGGCTATAAACAAAAAGCGGCAGAGGTTTATAACCTGTATGCGTCTCCCCAATTCATTAAAAAATTCAACTGGATTCGCCCCGGTGTTTTCAAATCCAATCTCAGAACCCACCTTGTTGAAGATGTCAGGGCCTTGCTGAGCATCCTAAACAGAAGCAGCGACTGGAAAGCGGAGAATGACCGTAAGCTAAACGCCCTCTGCGATTTGTGCATCAAAACACATCCCAACGAGAAAATCCTGGTTTTTACCCAATTTGCCGATACTGCTTTTTACGTAGCCGAAGAGCTAAAAAAGCGGGGTATTAAGAACCTGATGGATGTAACAGGCCAAAGCGATAACCCTACCGAACTGGCTCACCGTTTCAGCCCGCAGAGCAATGAGCGACCTGAGATTACCTGTACCAGCCACGAATTACGCATCCTGATTTCCAGTGATGTACTGAGTGAAGGGCAGAACCTTCAGGATGCCCATATCGTAGTTAATTTCGACCTGCCGTGGGCCATTATCCGGCTTATTCAACGGGCAGGCCGGGTAGACCGAATTGGTCAGAAGGCAGAGCAAATCCTGTGCTACTCGTTTCTGCCCGAAGACGGTATCGAACAAATTATTAACCTTCGGGGGCGGCTGCGGCAGCGCATTCAGGAGAACGCTGAGGTGGTCGGTTCCGATGAGGTGTTCTTCGACGGTGACCCGGTTGCGCTGCATGACCTCTATGCCGAACGGGCCGGTGTACTCGACGATAACGAAGACGATACCGAGATTGACCTGGCCTCGTATGCCTACCAGATTTGGAGAGATGCGCTTGAGGTTAACCCTAAGCTGAACCAGATTATTCCGGACCTGCCCAACGTGGTGCATTCTACCAAGCTTTTAAATAGTAACAGAATGGACCAAACCCGCTCCGGAGCCATTGTTTACACCCGCACCGCGCAGGAAAATGATGTGCTGACGTATATTGACCAGGAGGGTAACGTTCTCACTCAGTCGCAACACCGCATTTTGAGGCTGGCAGAGTGTGAACCAAACACCCCCGCTTTGCCCCGGCCCGACAATCACTACGAATTGGTTGAACGTAGTCTCGAACAGGCCCAGGCCGCTGATGCCAGCACGGCCGGTACACTTGGCAAGAAAACGGGGGTTCGGTACCGGACCTATATGC
Source organism: Nibrella viscosa (assembly GCF_039541875.1). Taxonomy (NCBI): domain Bacteria; kingdom Pseudomonadati; phylum Bacteroidota; class Cytophagia; order Cytophagales; family Spirosomataceae; genus Nibrella; species Nibrella viscosa. The sequence goes on from NZ_BAABHB010000005.1 coordinate 290,289, forward strand.
AGCTCGACCGCTACTGCCAGGAGTACGCAGGTACGCTGTTTATCAACGATGCCTTAAAACGGGCCGTTGACGATATTTACCAGTACCCACTTACCGAGTTTGCGCGGGAAACCATAAACCGGCAGCTTCGTAACGGCATCAGCGATATGGATTTGGTCAATCTGGTCGTGTCGCTCCGCGAAGAAGCGAAATTATGCCTGACGGACGACGATGGCCCCGTCCGGAAAGACCCTTATATTGTTTGCTCAATGGGCCTTACTCAACCTTCTTAATACCCGAATCCTAACCTTCCTTATGTCAATTACTAAACAGGAGTTTACCCAATATATTCAGGCGTTTCGGTTCAAAGAGCTGTTTATCGATATAGGCTGGAACCGCGACCGTACTAACCCTTCGTCTGTCGTCATCGGCAAAGAAACCTTTGTGATTACGCCCATTACCGAGAAACAGGGCTTTAAAATTCTGCTTTGCTCACCACAGGCCGATGGCCGTATTCCTGATTATGCTACCCGCAAGCAGATTCATACGCGAGTGGTTAAGCTTTATCAGGAGCATTTTATTATTTATACCGACGCTCGCCAGCATGAGCAGCTCTGGCAGGTACCGGTGCGCCGGGCCGGGCAGCCGCTCCGGCTGGTCGAAACACGCTGGAACAAAAACCAGGCTCCCGAACTGCTCTACCAGCGGGCGGCCGGCCTGTTTATCTCCCTCGATGAAGAAGGAAACATTACCATTGTCGACATCCGCCAGCGGGTGGCGGCTAACTTTGAACAGAATGCCGAGAAGGTTACCAAGAAGTTCTACGAAGGATTTAAACGCGAACACACCGCTTTCCTGAAATTTATAGAAGGCATTGAAGACCAGGTAAACCGGGAGTGGTATGCTTCGCTTATGCTCAACCGGCTGATGTTCTGTTATTTCATCCAGAAGAAAGGCTTTCTGGATAGTGACCTCAACTACCTCAGCAGCCGCCTGAAACGCTGCCAGGAAAAGCGCGGTAAAAATAAATTTTATACCTTCTACCGGGATTTTCTGCTGGTGCTGTTTCATCACGGACTCGGTGCGCCTGACCGTACTCCGGAATTATTCGAGGAAGTTGGTCTCGTTCCGTACCTGAATGGCGGCTTCTTCGATAAACACGAATTAGAAGAAGCTTACCCCACTATTCAGATTGACGATAAAGCGTTTGAAGGCCTATTCAGTTTCTTTGACCAATGGAACTGGCACCTCGATGACCGGCATACGGCCGATGGAAAACAAATAAACCCCGATGTAATCGGCTACATCTTTGAGCGGTACATCAACGACCGCGCCGGAATGGGTGCCTATTACACCAAAGAAGACATTACCGACTACATCGGTAAAAATTGCATTATCCCGTATCTGTTTGATGAAACTCAGCGCCGGTACGCCAATTCCTTTACCGATGCGTTTGCCGAGCTTCGCCTATCAGGTGATACGTATATCTACGAAGCGGTTAAACATGGGGTTGAGCATAACTTACCGGCAAACATAGAACAGGGGCTGAACCCCAACCAGCCTGACCTGCTGGAGAAACGCCGGGAGTGGAATAAGCCGGCTCCGGCTGAGGTGGCACTGCCGACTGAAATCTGGCGCGAGGTCATTGAACGGCGTAAGCGCTACGCCGAGGTGTCGGCTCGTATTGCCAACGGCGATGTTAATTCCATCAATGACTTCATTACGTATAACCTGAACATCCGGCAGTTTGCGCAAGATGTGCTCGAAAACACGGCCGACCCTAAGCTGATTCTTCATTTTTACCGGGCGCTGGAATCCGTAACCGTACTGGACCCTACCTGCGGCTCGGGAGCGTTTCTGTTTGCGGCCCTTAACATTCTGGAGCCGCTCTACGAAACCTGTCTGATGCGAATGCAGACGTTTGTGGAGGAGGAAGACCGCCTGAATGCCGCCGACCGCCAAACGTTCCGCAACAGCTTCGATGAGTTCCGAAAAATATTGAGCTACGTGCGCAATCCGCAGCATCCTAACCTGCGGTATTTTATTTACAAAAGCATTATCCTGCAAAATCTCTACGGGGTAGACATTATGCGGGAGGCCACCGAAATTGCCAAACTCCGGCTGTTTTTGAAACTGGTAGCTACCGTAGAGCCCGACTACGAAGCAGATAACCTTGGCCTCGAACCGCTACCCGACGTTGATTTTAACATCCGCACTGGAAACACCCTTATCGGTTTTGCCACTGAAAGTGAGCTGGACCGTGGCTTGCAGTACACCATTGATGGAGTCATAGCCAAGCCAGGCATTGAGGAGAAAATGGAACTGGTCTCTATGGCTTTTGACCGCTATAAAGACATTCAGCTAACCCACGGCCAGGACGATTATGAAGACCTGCGCTACGCGAAGCACGACCTGCGTGACCGGCTGAGAGAATTGAACGAATCGTTGAATCAATTGCTGCATAAGCAGTATGCCAGTATAAAGTTTACGGAATGGTGTGCCAGCCATAAACCCTTTCACTGGCTTGCTGAGTTTTACGAGATTGTAAAAAGCCGTGGAGGGTTTGATGTAATTATTGGAAATCCACCCTATGTGGAATACAAAGACATCAAATTGTACAAGCTGTTAAATTATCAGACTATTGAATGCGGAAATCTTTACGCCTTTTGCAGTGAACGTTCATTAGCGATATTGAAAATAGGTGGTAAAAAAGGATTTATCATACCTGTAGCTTCAGTCTGTACAGAACGTTATGAATCGTTGCAATCCCTCTGGACAAACAAAGGCGAGTTAATAATAAGCTGTTTTAACGACCGGCCAGGTAAGTTATTTGAGGGTTTGGAACACATACGTCTCACTATTGTTCTTGTGCAGAAAACAGGCAAAAAGCAGCAGACTGCTTATTCAACTAACTACTTGAAGTGGCATACCGAAGTAAGACAAAACTTGTTTCCGCTCATATCGTACGAACAAGTATCTGGGTTAAGTAGAGGAGGCATGATTCCCAAGATGGGCACATTGACTGCTGTTCGTATCTATACAAAAGTCCTCAGTAACAAGCCGAAGCTAGCAAATTATATAAGTGTCTCGGGTAGCCATAAAATATATTACACCCGCAAACTTAGTGGCTTTGTACAGATTTTGGATTTCATTCCAGAGATATATGACGGCACTGGGCAACTTAGAGAACCATCCGAACTAAAAGCTATTTGCTTAAATACCGCACAACAGAAAGCAGTTTTTTTATGCCTACTTAATTCATCACTGTTCTATTGGCTATTAACTGTATGGTCAGATTGTCGGAACTTGAATCATCGAGAAGTTCAAGGTATCAATTTTGATTTTGATAGGATAAAGCAATCCCTGACAAAAAAATTTGAAGAACTGTCAACAGACTTGATGGCGAACATTAGACAAAACTCTAAAATGCAGGCTATGTCTTACCGTAACATTGGTACGCTAAATATTCAATGCATTTACCCTAAATACTCCAAAACCATAATTGACGAGATTGACAAAGTACTGGCAGAACATTACGGCTTCACGCCGGAAGAGATGGATTTTATTATCAACTACGACATAAAGTACCGCATGGGTAGAGATGCCGAAGGTGACGAAGAGTAGCCTAACCACATCCATAATCTAACTAACGGCTTATCTCCGCTATACTCCCAAATATGCCTAAAATTTACTGTCTCCGCGCCAATAGCGGCCAATACACTAATCACTTTATCAATGGAGGGTATGCCGCTATCGGTTGGCTTACCACAGACCTGTCTGCCATCACCAGCCGCGAAGAGTTGTACCCTCTCTACCGGAAGGAAAACCCAGAAGACATCAGCAACCTGGTTGTGGGCCAGCAGGTCGGCCAGATTGCCCGCTTTCTATTCGACATACAACCTGGTGACTACATTATCACCCCGGCAGCCAACAGCGAGCTGCTGCACTACGGAACCATTGAGCCAAAGCCGTATTATCTGGGAGATGCAAGCGATGGCTGCCCCTTTGTGCAGCGCAAGAAAGTTCAGTGGGCACCGCAACCCATCCGGCGCAGCACGTTATCGGTTCCGCTGCAAAGCACCCTAAAGTCATCGTTGGCGGTATTTGAAGTAAGTCAGGCTACTGAGTTCTTTGAGGCAATAAACAAACCCCAGTTGGCCCCTCCGGCCGCTGTGGCCCAGACCCAAAGCCACGACGAAGCCATTCTAAAGCGGCTGGTAGAACTTGACTTTACCGAGTTCGAGTTATTGGTAACCGAACTACTTACCGCCATTGGCTTTGAGGCCCAGCACACGGGTAAGCCCCACGACGGTGGTGTTGACATCCGGGGAGAGCTTAATATTGCCAATTTAGCCAAGATTACGCTAGTTGTGCAGGTAAAGCGCCACCAAAATCTTGAGGACCGCATCAAAGCAAATGTTCTGAAAGCACTCAGGGCAAGTATCCCCACTGGGGCGCAGGGAGCTTTCGTAACCACCTGCAACTTCCACCCTGCGGCATTAGAAGCAGCTACAGAACCCGGTTTCCCGCGCATTGGTACCGTCAACGGCCGCCAACTGGTCGATTTGCTGATTGAGCACTGGGCCTCCCTACCGCAGGAGCTAAAAGACAAACTTCAACTGAAACCAAGCCTGGTGCTGGCTTGATGCTTACGCTATTCCAAATTCTACCATATAGGAACTGGTTCATAGATATTTAGAATAGTTGTAGTACATTCGTGACCTTTATGAGCATTTTACGCGCCAAATCAGACGAAAACATCCGGGCCGCCAGCGAGTTAATCAATCAACACAAATGTTACGCTGCAAGTGTTCACTGCGCTTACTATGCTTGTTTTCAACTGGTTATCTTCTTGTTAAAAGAAAAATTTGGCATAAATGACACTCGCAAATGGCGTGCTTTGGGTAGTACTAAAGGTAGCCATGAAGAAACAACTAACCAATTTGTTGAAAAACTTAGAGAGCTTGATCAGAAACAAAAGCCAAGCACAAAATTTGCTGGCAGACTAAACCGGCATATGGAGACCTTACGGAACCTACGTCACAAAGCTGACTATCAAGAAGAAGAGATAGACGAATGGACCAGCAAATTCGTTTATGATGAAGCTCTCAAGGCACGAAATTTGCTCACAGAAGTATATAACTTAACACCAACCAACTATGGAAGCAGCAAAAAGTAAAATAATTAACCTTTTACAAAACCTGGCCTCCAGATTTCCACATATGTCCTTCATATATGGTTATGATGCGTTGGTCGATCAGCATATCGTAGAGGTTGCTCCTGCTGAATTATATGAATCAGATGAGTATTTGGAAGCAGAAGGTGATACAGTAGTTGAATTTATTAAGGAGTTCCCAGGTGAAGGTCTTTTATTTACGTGTAATAATCCTTATATCCGGACACCAACTCCCATTTTCACAGCGGTAGCAGAAACCCACGAGTTGAGTACCCCTACAATGGGTGCGGGCGATATTTATGCGTGTTTGGAGCAAAGCCAATTAGTAAGTTACGGTTTAAAAGGCTTACAAACTGTATCTAACAAAAGTAAGGATCAACTTGAGGCAGGTGACTACAAGTATGCCATGGCAGCCTAATAGTGTAAAAAAATGAGCCCTACAAAATTTAGCTTAGAAAGCATCACTACTTTAGAGAGTCATTTTAGGCGTGATGAAGTTCTGCCAGAAGCTTACGATGAAAATGGCGCTGAAGTTGACATAAAACTGTCTACCTCTCGCGATAATGATTTGTGTAAAGTCTATCTAAATACAATATTCAAGCAATCAGTTGAAAGTTCAGCCTTTATAGAAGGTAAAGTATACTTAGTGGGTGATTTTCGGGTTACCGGCGAGATTGACGAAACAATTATTCGTGACTTTTGTGATATAAATGCACCAGCTATATTATTCCCTTTTGTGAGAGAGGCCTTTGCCTCAGCCTCAGTCAAAGCAGGCTTAAGACCCGTTTTGCTACAACCAGTTAACTTTGTTGCAATGGCTAAACAGTCTCGAAAAGAAGAGCAGGCAGCCACTCAACCGGAATGATGAAATTTCTCCCTAAAAGCTTCTAGTCGTCCGGAAGCTTTTCTGTTTTAATCAGTTCTTCTCTGATTCGTTAGCCAATTGGGAACGCGAAGGTGCTATTTTCAAATTCAATGATAAGTATCGTCTCCCAACTTGGCAATACAAACTTAATATCCTTGCCCAAAACCGCTTTTCTATGCTCCCAACGGTACCCGGCTAGTGTAGTCTTACGGTCTTACGATTGGGCTATAGCGCAACGGGAAGCAGGTCGTTGCATTATCTCTGGCTTTCATAGCCAAATAGAAAAGGACGTACTGCACTATTTGCTTAAAGGTACACAACCAATCATTCTGGTATTAGCCCGTGGAATGAAAAAGCAGCTTGATCCAGATTTTCAAATGGCTTTAAATCAGGGTCGCTTGTTAATAATTTCTCCTTTTAAAGAGACTGTTACCCGAGTTACAGAACAGACTGCTCTTATTCGCAACCAACTTATGATTGAATTGGCCGATGAAGTTCTGATTGCTCATGCTAGCCCTGGTGGTAAGTTGGAAAAGCTAATTCAGGATACAGGCAAAAGAATAATCCGGTTCTGAAGCCGCTGTCCTTACTGAGACTACATCCATTTTGCTTTTTTGATTAATTTTCAAAACAAAGCGGGAGAACTCTCGCCCTCCCGCCAAAACTGCCGACTGCAAACTGCCCACTGCCTACTTACTCCCCCCTACTGTACTCGTTTTAGTGGTCGTTGAGGCATCAGCGTTCTTCACGTACTTATCCAGCCAGCCGTTCATCTCCCACAGCATGTGCAGCAGAGATTCTTTGGCCGTGTAACCGTGGCTTTCGTACGGCAGGAACACCAGCCGGGTAGTAGCCCCGAAGCCTTTTAGCGCATTGTAATACCGCTCCGACTGAATGGGGTAGGTTCCCGTATTGTTATCGGCTTCGCCGTGCACCAACAGCAGGGGCGTTTTCATCTTGTCGGCGTTCATAAACGGCGACATTCGGTTGTAGACCTCCGGCGCCTGCCAGTAGGTCCGCTGCTCGTTTTGGAAGCCAAACGGCGTCAGGGTCCGGTTATAGGCACCCGAGCGGGCGATCCCGGCCCGGAACAGGTTACTGTGGCTTAACAGATTGGCCGTCATGAACGCCCCGTACGAGTGCCCACCGACACCGACCCGGCTGGGGTCAACTACGCCGAGCCGGACGCCCTCGTCGATGGCCGCTTTGGCGCTGGCAACCAGCTGCTCTACATAGGTATCGTTGGGCTCCTTGTCACCCTCGCCTACAATGGGAATAGCCGCATTATCCAGCACGGCATACCCCATAGCCGCAAAAATGGCGGCTCCCATCGGGTACACACGGTTGAACTGGTAGGGCGAACCAGCTACCTGCCCGGCGGCATCTTTGCTCTTGAACTCGGCCGGATAGGCCCACAGGAAGGTTGGCAGCGGTCCGTTTTCTTTCTTATAGCCGGCCGGCAGATACAGCGTAGCCGTCAGATCGACACCGTCGTTGCGTTTATACCGAAGCTGCTGCTTCTGAATGCCCTTCAACTGCGGATACGGGTGCGGGAAGGAGGTGACCTGCGTGAGCGGGTTGGTCTTTTTCTTTGCGTTCAGGTTCCGGACATAGTAGTTCGGGTTTTCTTCCTGTGTTTCGCGGGTGGTCAGAATCAGGCCTTTGGCGGCATCCAGCACGGCAATTGGGCGTTCAAACACCGGGGCTTCGGAGCGCCAGAGTGGCCGTGTCTGTTTGGTGCTCAGGTTCAATACGCTCACAAATGGGCGGTCGCCGTCGGGTGAGGCACCGGTGGCGTTCACCATCAGGATCTCGTTGTTCGGCAGGATATTCAGCACCTCGCGGCCGAACTGGTTTTTGCGGGTATCAAACTGGCCGGGATTACCGTATCGGTCTTCCGAGGAGCGATCAAACAATGGGGTGGCCTGCCAGGTGGCCGGATTGACAATCCGGGTTACGGATTTGCGGGTTTGGTACCAGCGTTCGGTAGCGATGGCGGTGGTTTCGTTCCCCCACTCGAAGCCGGTAAAGCGATTAGCAGCCGCGTAGATTTCTTTGGGCTGGGCGGTAAACGGCGCTTCCAGCATATATACTTTATCGCGAACCTCTACTTTGCGCTTGGGGTCCCCCCCGTCCTGGGCTTCTACGTAGGTGATGGTAGCCGGAACATCGGCCCGCCATTCGTAGCTGCGCGGCCCAGTCTGTACGGCATCGGGTCCCCAGGGAATATTTTCCTGCAACGGGCTATTGTGCAACGTTTTTAGTAAAGTGCCGTTGATGGCATACACCTCCGACTTCAGCGGGAAGCGGTATGCCGGCACCAGGTACGAGAACGGCCGATGCGAGGTTTCGATCAGCACGAACCGGCCATCGGGCGAGGGCGCGGCATCCTGCACCATACCCGGCTGCCCAATAGCCTGTACCGTGCCGTCCAGCCCCAACCGGACCACCTGCGCCGTGGCGTAGTACTCAAATAGTTTCTCGTCGGAGGGGTTCTTCAGCATGTCCTGATAGGTAGCCGCCTGGGCTTTGGTGCCCTGGTTCTCCTGGACGGTGGGACCGGTCGGCACGCGGCTTTCGGCCGGAGCCGGGCCGCGCCTGGTCGGTACGGTTTTGGCCACGAGGCTTTTGCTGTCGGAGACCCAGCGGAAGGGTACGCCATAGGCAGCATTCAGGGCCAGATTGGTCACGCGCCGGGCGGTAGCTGAGGCTACATCGGCCACGTACAGCTCAATTTTACTGTCGGTCGACTGGGCAAACGCAATCTGGGTTTCATCGGGCGACCATTGCACGTAGCTGATACGCGGCTCGGCCGGCAGCCCCTTGATGGCCACTTCATCTTTACCCGATAATTTCTTTAGTGTCAGGCCGTTTATATAACTAACGCGGCTCGGCCCGTTATTAGCCGGATTGATGCGCAGACCAGCCAGCCGGAGTTCCGGCTGCGACAGCTCGGCGATAGTCGGATTGGCCGCCCGCTCCATAATGAGCAGGTAGTCGCCTTTGGATGTGACACTGACGGTCGGCGTCGGCGGTACATTCACCAGATCGGCCAGGGCCTTGGGGGGTGTCTGGTAGCCGGCAGCGTCCTGCGCCTGTAAAGCCGGTGCCGAAAGCAATGCCGGCAGCAGGAACCAGCCTGCCCGTTGCAGCAATAGGCGTTTCATAGAGTCGATGAAATAAGATTTACGTTGCATAGATTAGGTTCGGTAACGCTTCTGAAAGTCAAAGATACGGACTTTACGCGCTACCTTTGGATAAGAAGTCTGCCCTTCCGTTCTACTTCTGTATAAAATTCATAGGGTACGTAAACCTTTACCGGCCCAGATTACTTTATTTAGCGACTCTTTTGACATCAGCTGTTCATGCGCCTTACCCTCACGATATCCGTTTTCACCGTACTGCTCCAGTCCTGCAACCTGGTGGGTGTCCAGACGCAGGAAGCGCAGTTTTCCAGCAATCCGACTATTTCGGCGATTCAGCCCGGTCAGATCGACGAAGCATCGGGTGTTGTCGACAGCCGCAGTATGCCCGGCAATCTGTGGGTTGAGGAAGACAGCGGTAATCCAAACGACCTGGTACTTCTGGGTCACGATGGCAAGATCAAGGGCAGAGTACCCGTCCCAAACGCCCAAAACCGGGATTGGGAGGATATGGCTATGGGACCCGGCCCACAGTCGGGAGTCAACTACATTTACCTTGGCGATATTGGGGATAACAACGCTCAATATCCAACCTGCACCATCTACCGGCTGCCCGAACCCAAAAGCCTGACCGACGCCGTGACCCAGGTAGACCGGATTACGTTTCGCTACCCCGACGGTCCCCGCGATGCCGAGGCCCTGCTGCTGGACCCTAAAACCAGTGATCTATGGATTGTTACCAAACGGGAAGAAAATGTACATCTGTACCGGCTTCCCTATCCGCAAAGCACAACAGACGTGATTACCGCGCAGGCTTACGGGGCCATCCCGCTGGTATCGGGTATTACGGGCGGAGACATTTCGCCCGATGGCAGCGAGATCCTGCTGCGAACCTACCTGGGCGTTCTGTACTGGAAGCGGCAGGGCAATGAACTGCTGGCCGACGTTTTGCAAAAGCGCTCATACCGCACGCTGCCCTACCGTATTGAGCCTCAGGGAGAGGCCGTCTGCTTCGACCGGCTGGGAAGCGGCTATTTTACCCTGAGCGAACGGAACAATGCGGCCGCCGTTTCGTTGTATTACTACCCACGGAAATAATGATAAGTTATGAGTTAAAAGTTAAGAATTACCAGTCATCCAATAATTCTTAATTCTTCACGCTTAATTCATAACTCATAACTCAAAAATGAATGCTGCCATAATTGGTGCCGGGATTGCCGGCATTGCGGCTTCGATCCGGCTGGCTGTGCGAGGCTACTCGGTCGATGTCTTTGAAGCGAACACCTACCCCGGCGGTAAGCTGTCCAGCTTTGACCAGAATGGATACCGGTTTGATGCCGGCCCCTCCCTGTTTACCATGCCGCACCTGGTCGATGAACTGTTCCGGCTGGCCGGCCGCAATCCTCAGGACTATTTTTCCTATATCCGGCTTGACGAAACCTGCCGCTATTTCTGGGACGATGGTACCCACCTGACCGCCTGGGCCAATCACGACGCCTTCGGCCGGGAAGTGGCAGAAAAGCTGGGCGAGCCGGCCGAACACCTGCATGCCCACCTACAGGATAGCGCCCGCAAATTCGACGTAACCGAAAAACTTTTCCTGCATCGGTCGCTGCATAAAGCCTCCACCTGGCTCAACCGGGATGCCCTGCGGGGCTACTGGCATCTGCCCCGGTTGGGTGTGTTCGGGACCATGAATGGAGCTAACGAACGGCGATTCCGGAACCCTAAGCTGGTGCAACTCTTCAACCGATACGCCACCTACAACGGCTCCGATCCGTACCAGACCCCCGCGCTGATGAACATCATCCCGCATCTGGAGTACAACATCGGCGCTTTCTTCCCCAAAGAAGGGATGATCGGCATCACCAACAGCCTGGTTAAGCTGGCCGAAGACCTGGGCGTGCGGTTTTATTACAACACCCGCGTGACGGAGGTTATGACGGAGGGAAAACGTGTGGTGGAGCTTCGTGTGGAGCATAGAGGCCAAACAACCAGTCTCTCCCTGCCCCCTGCCCCAGGCCCCTTGCTTTTCGACGTAGTCATCTCCAACATGGACGTGGTGAATACCTTCCGGAAGCTGCTGCCAAACGCCCGGCAGCCGGAGCGGATTCTGAAACAGCCGAAGTCGAGTTCGGGCCTGATCTTCTACTGGGGTATCCGGCAGACGTTTCCGCAGCTAGGGCTGCACAACATCTTCTTCAGCAACGATTACAAAACTGAGTTCGACTACCTGTTCCGGCGGCATGAGCTATACCACGACCCGACCATTTACCTCAACATCACCTCCAAGCACAAGCCCGACGATGCTCCTCCCGGCTGCGAAAACTGGTTTATCCTGCTGAATGCCCCCAACAACACCGGTCAGGACTGGGATGCCATCATTGCCGAAGCGCGGCAGAATGTCATTCGCAAACTGAGCCATAACCTGGCCGTCGATATAGCTCCCCTGATTGAAACCGAAGCCATTCTGGACCCGCGCAGTATTGAGTTCAAAACATCCAGTTCGCAGGGTGCCCTTTACGGCAACAGCTCCAACAACCGCTTTGCGGCCTTTTTGCGCCACGCCAACTTCTCGCGGGAGTTCGATAACCTGTACTTTGTAGGCGGCAGTGTGCATCCGGGCGGAGGCATTCCGTTGTGTCTGTTATCGGCGAAGATTGCGACGGAGATAATTCCATAATGAATACATCTGTAGCAGTGAACGTTACCGGCAAGTTACCAAAAATGCCTATCTTGCGCGTATAGTTGTTTTTGTAGCCCACCGCTCAACCGCATGGATTCATCCTATTGGATTATTATTCTGAGCCTGTCGGTCCTGATTTCGTACGTGTTCGACCTGCTTAGCAGCCGATATAAAACCCCATCCGTCATTTTGCTGCTGGCGCTGGGGATGATTATACGTCAGATTACCAATTATTTCGACGTACAAATTCCGTTTATTGCCCCTACGCTGTCTATTCTGGGTACCTTAGGTCTGATTCTGATCGTTTTGGAAGGCGGGCTGGATCTGGAACTGCAGCCGGAACGATACGGCCTGATCCGACGAACGTTTCTGATGGCACTTTCATCCATCGTCATTACGTCACTTCTGATTGCCACTACACTCTACCTCCTGCTGGAAGAGTCGTTTTATAAGTGCCTGGTCAACGCTACGCCCTTTGCCGTCATCAGCAGTGCCGTGGCCATTCCGAGCATCCGTAATCTGGCCTATGGGCAACGGGAATTTGTCACCTACGAATCGTCGTTTTCCGACATTCTGGGGGTGATGCTGTTCAACTTTCTGCTGCTCAGCAACGAGTCATCGGTGTTCAATGCCTCCTTTGTGTTTGTCCGGGATACGCTGCTGATGGCCGTTATTTCCCTGATCTGCTGCTTTCTGCTGCTGTACCTGATCAGCCGGATTAGCCACCCGGTTAAGTTCCTGCCCATTATCTCGGTGCTGTTTCTGGTGTATGCCATTGCCGAAATTTACCAGCTATCATCGTTACTGCTGATCCTGGTCTTTGGCCTGTTTCTGAACAATACCGAACTGTTTATCAAGGGAAGACTGGACCTGATTTTTAAGAACGACCTGTTTGAACGGGAACTGGACCAGCTTAAAAACCTGACCACCGAAAGTGCTTTTGTGGTGCGTACGTTTTTCTTCCTGCTGTTTGGCTACACGGCCCAGGCCAGAGCGCTGCTCGACATCGACGCGCTGATCGTTAGTCTTATCTTTGTGCTGGTGGTGGTAGGAGTACGCTTCCTTACCCTGCAGGCTACGTTCCGGGGCTCTGTGTACCCCATCATCTGGATTGCACCCCGCGGGCTGATCACCATCCTGCTTTACCTGAACATACCCAGGCAATTACAGATAACCGGCTTTCGGGAAGGCATTCTGATGCTGGTGGTGATCTTTTCGGCGCTGGTGATGATGATCGGCGTGATTACCCACAAGCCTGCCTCTGATCAGATATAGTGCCGGAACGTAAACCAGGGGCGTTTCGGCAGGTAGTGCAGGTTCTTTTCGTTGGCAAACGCTTCCCGCTCGAAGCTGATGTTGCGGTAAGCGGTATAATGATCCCGGTACTGCCAGCGCCGGATCAGGTACTCAACCAGGTACCAGATGTAAAACGGCAGGATACCCAGTTCGAGCTGCTGCCGCAGGTGTACCCGCTCATGATTGATTAAGACCGGATTAGGATTCGGCCGCCGGACCAGTACCAGCGGAAACAAGGCCATACCCTCAACCCACAAGAAAGGCACCCGAACAACCAGCATCGACAATTATTTTTATTCTAATTCTACCTATTCCGTCCATCCCGGCCTAATTTTAACCCGCCATAACCAAGGTTGGTTCAACCGGCCACACCCATTTTACCATGCTTATATCCATCGTTGCTGTTTTTGTAATCGGTTACCTGCTCATTGCGCTTGAACATCCCATCCGCCTGAATAAGTCCGCTTCTGCCCTGATTACAGGTGTTGTCTGCTGGACAATTTACGCCCTTTCTACCGGAAATATCGAGCATACCGTAACTGAGTTATCCGAGCATTTGGCCGAAATTTCCGAAATCCTGTTCTTCCTGCTGGGGGCCATGACCATTGTCGAACTGGTGGACGCCCACGAGGGCTTCAACATTATTACCGACCGTATATCCAGCCGGAATACCCGCGTGCTGCTTTGGATTATCAGTATCCTTTCGTTTTTCCTGTCGGCCCTGCTCGATAACCTGACCACCTCCATCGTGATGATCTCGGTACTGCGCAAGCTGGTACGTAATGCCGAACAGCGCCGGCTGATGGCCGGCATGATTATCATTGCCGCCAACGCGGGCGGGGCCTGGTCGCCCATTGGTGACGTAACCACCACCATGCTCTGGATAGGGGGGCAGATTACCACAACCAACATCATTATAACGCTGTTGCTGCCCAGCCTGGTTTGCATGGTCGTACCGCTATCGGTACTTACCTACCGCTTTAAACCCGGTGCCCAGGGCGATGTCGGCACCGCAAAACACGGCATCAGCCGCCCGTACGTCTCTCCGCTGAAACGCCGGGACCGGGCCATCATGCTGGCCGCCGGTATTGGCGGGCTGTTGTTTGTGCCGGTTTTTAAAACGGTTACCCACCTGCCGCCCTATATGGGCATGATGCTGTCGCTGGGTGTTGTCTGGGCGATTTCGGAATTCATCCATGCCGACAAAGACGACGAGGACAAAAAACGCTTTTCGGCGGCTCATGCCCTTTCCAAGATCGATGCGCCCAGTATCCTGTTCTTTCTCGGCATTCTGCTGGCGGTGGGTGCGTTGCAGGCTATCGGGCTGCTGCGTACACTGGCCGTTTCGCTGGACAACGCCGTGGGTAATCTGGATCTGATCATCTTTCTGATCGGTATTGTCTCGGCTATTGTCGATAACGTACCCATTGTGGCGGCCGCTATGGGCATGTATGATTTGTCGACCTACCCCGTCGACTCCAAAATGTGGGAGTTTCTGGCGTACTGCGCCGGCACGGGCGGCAGTCTGCTGGTGATCGGCTCAGCCGCCGGTGTAGCCGTGATGGGTATGGAAAAGCTGGAGTTTATGTGGTATATCCGGAAGATAAGCTGGCTGGCCCTGATCGGCTACGTGGCCGGGGCCATTACCTACCTGGCGCTCTACTCCATTCTTCCGCATGGCTGAGCGTAGCTGCCACTGGTGTAGGTATAGTGCCGTTGATCCGGCAATTGGTGCGGTTCTCTACTAATCTGCCGGTTTAATCGTTAATTTTGAACAATTCTGGACTAGTAACTAACCTGTAAGTCTGCTTACTATGAGAAAAATAGTGTTATGCGTAGCGCTCAGCCAAAGCCTGTTGTGGTCGGCTGTAGCGCAAACGCCCAAAACAGCCTCGAAGTCACCGGTCAGGCCCCCGGCTACCGCGTCATCACCAGCGGAGGGCCGCATCCAGTTTACCGAATACGATCTGCCCAACGGCCTGCACGTGATCCTGCACCAGGATAACAGTACACCCCTGGTAGCCGTGACGGTGATGTACCATGTCGGCTCGAAGAACGAAAAACCGGGCCGCTCGGGTTTTGCCCACTTTTTTGAGCACCTGATGTTCGAAGGCTCGGAGAACATTAAACGGGGCCAGTACATGAAAACGGTGGAAGGGGCCGGGGGGCAGTTAAACGCCAATACCTCCAACGACCGCACGTTCTACTACGAAGTGCTGCCGTCCAACAAACTGGAGCTGGGGCTTTACCTGGAGTCGGAGCGAATGCTGCACGCCAAAATTGACGAAACCGGCGTGAACACCCAGCGCGAGGTGGTGAAGGAAGAACGCCGGCAGCGCTACGAGAACCAGCCCTACGGCTCGTTCTTTCCGGAAGTGCTGAAGCGTGCCTATAAAGTCCACCCCTACAAATGGGCACCCATCGGCTCCATGGAAGACCTGAACGCGGCTAAAATTGACGAGTTCCGCGACTTCTACCAGGAGTTTTACGTACCCAACAACGCCATTCTGTCCATTGCCGGCGATATTAATATCGATCAGACGAAGCAGTTAATCGAGAAGTATTTTGCGGAAATTCCCAAAGGCACCAAACCCATCTACCGCCCGAACGTAAAAGAACCGGAGTCGAAGCAGGAGGTGCGTGATATCGTGTACGACAACATTACGCTACCCGGCGTGTTCCAGGCGTACCATATGCCGGCCCAGGGTACGCCCGACTATTACGCCCTGAACGTGCTGACTACCCTGCTGGCCGATGGCGAGAGTTCCCGCCTGAACAAAGAGATTGTGGATAAGCAGCAGAAAGCGCTGCAAACCAGTGTGTTCCCGCTGGCGCTGGAAGACCCCGGTCTGTTTATCACCATCGGGATTGCTAATATGGGTACAAAGGCCGAAGAGCTCGAAGCCGCCATTGATGCCGAAGTGGAGCGCGTTAAGAAAGAACTGGTTTCGGATAAGGAATTCCAGAAGGTGAAGAATCAGATTGAATCCGACTTCGTAACGCGCAATGCCCGGGTTGCCGGTATTGCCGAAAACCTGGCCAACTACAAGATGTATTTCGGCGATGCCAATCTGATTAATACCGAGTTGGAACGCTACAACAAGGTCACCAAAGAAGACCTCCGCCGGGTGGCCAACAAGTACCTGACCAGGGAAAACCGCGTGGTACTGTACTACCTGCCAAAGTCGATGGAACCGAAGAAAACGGAAAGTAAAGGGGAGTAGGGTTTGAAGTCTGAAGTTTGAGGTTTGAAGAAACAATGAGAACATACATAAAGCATACCTTCATGGCGGCTTCGCTGGCGATTGTGGTTACCACAGGCTTTGCGCAGAAGCTCGACCGTACCAAACTGCCGGCCGATGCGCCGGCCCCGGTTATCCGGCTGGCTAACCCGGAATCTTTTACCCTCGCCAACGGGCTGCGGGTCTTTGTGGTGCAGAACAACAAGCTGCCCCGCGTAGCCTTTAACCTGCTGCTCGACTATGAGCCCATTCTGGAAGGCGACAAAGCGGGCTACGTCAGCATTGCCGGCGAGCTGCTGAAGACCGGCACCAAAACCCGGACGAAAGACCAGATTGACGAGGCAGTCGATTTTATGGGGGCCACCCTGAATACGTCGCCGACGGGTATCTATGCCGCTTCGCTGAAGAAGCACACCAATCAGCTGCTCGAACTGATGGCTGATGTGCTGCTAAACCCCAACTTCACGCAGGCGGAACTGGACCGGCTCAAAAAGCAGAACATTTCGGCCATCGCATCCCGCAAAGACAATCCCAACGCCATTGCCTCGCTGGTGAGCAATGCCGTGATGTACGGTAAAAATCATCCGTACGGCGAAACAGAAACAGAGGAAACCGTCGGCCGGGTGACGCTGGCAGACGCCCGGACGTTTTATACTACCTATTTCCGCCCGAATATCGGCTACCTGGCTGTGGTGGGTGATATTACGCCCGCCGAAGCCCGGACACTGGTCGAAAAGCATTTCAGCAAATGGCAGCGGGGCGATGTCCCCAAACCCACCTACGCTATGCCAAAAGCCCCGGAGAAAACCAAAATCGTGCTGGTCGACCGGCCCAGTGCCGCCCAGTCGGTGATTGCGGTGGTGTCGCCGGCGGAGCTGAAACCCGGCTCCCCCGACGCAATCCGGACCAGCCTCATGAACGATATTCTGGGAGGTGGTGCTACCGCCCGGCTGTTTATGAACCTGCGCGAAAAACACGGCTATACCTACGGTGCCAACTCTTCGCTGACCTCCGATAAGCTGATCGGTCGTTTTCGCGCCGGTGCCAGTGTGCGCACCGCCGTTACCGACAGCGCCGTGGCTGAGTTGATGCATGAACTAAAAGCAATTCGCGAAGGCGTACCGACCGACGAAGAGCTGAAGCGGACCAAAAGCATCTTCTCCGGCAACTACGTCTTTTCGCTGGAAAACCCGCAGACCATTGCCAACTACGCCATCCGGACGGCGCAGTACGGCCTGCCCGCCGACTACTACGCCAATTACCTGAAAAACGTCGAGAAAGTCACAGATGCCGAAATTAAGCAGATGGCCCAGAAGTTTATCGACCCCAGCCGGGTGTACATCGTGGTGGTCGGCAAAGGGGCCGACATTGCCGATAAGCTGAAGCGCTTCGGCGATATTGAGTACTACGATGCCCAGGGAAATAAGGTTGATGCGCCGACACCGGCTAAAGCGGCTCCGGTGGGAATGAACGCCCAGCAGGTGATCGATAAATACATTGCCGCCGTCGGTGGGAAAGACGCGCTGACGAAGGTAAAAGACATTACCGTTACGCTGAATACCGAAATTCAGGGGCAGGCCATGGAAATGGTTCGGAAGTCGATGGCCCCCAATAAATCATCGATGGTAGCGACGGCGATGGGTATGGAGGTGGTGAAGATGGTGAGCGACGGCTCTAAAGTGTCTATGATGCAGATGGGACAGGGTCAAACCCTGGAGGGCAAAGACGCGCGGCAGATTACCCTGACCAGCGGCACCTTCCCCGAACTACGGATGGCCGAGAACGGTGTAAAAGCTACCCTGGCCGGCACCGAAAAAGTAAACGGCAAAGACGCTTACAAAGTCGTGTACACCACCGATGAGGGAATCACCTGGACCGATTTCTTTGATGCCGAGTCGGGCCTGCGCGTTCAGCAGATTACGACGCAGCAGGGTCCGCAGGGTGCCATTCAGGTGCCGGTCAGCTTCAGTAATTACAAGGAAGTAAACGGTATCAAATTTCCGTACACCATTCAGCAATCGATGGGGCCGATGCAGTTGACGCTGAATGTGAAGAATATCGAGGTCAACAAAGGTCTGAAAGAGTCTGACTTTGAGGTAAAATAACCGGCAGCCATTTTTGCCGTACCGGAGCCGCACCCTGTGGATAAGGTGCGGCTTTTTTAGGTGTATACGTATCCGAATCAGCACAGTGGCTTTGGAATACGGCTTGATTTTGGCGGCTGCATCGGTTACCTTTAGTGGTAAAACAGCGCTGTTATGGTACGTCTGGTCTGCTTATTCGTATTACTGGCCGCCCTTGTTTCCTGCCGGTCTCCCAAAGACGTTACTCCCAGGGTATACAACTTTGAGCCCGTTACAGATGTCCTGCTCGACAGTATTGCCCGGTACCGGGGCAATTTGCTGGTGCTGGTAAGTCAGGCCGAAAACCCGGTTTACGAATTCGAGCTGGCAATGGGCAAACGGGAGGCCATTCCGCTGGCGTCGGCCACCAAATGGCTGTCGGGGGCCGTTATCATGGCGCTGGTCGATGAGGGAAAGCTTTCGCTGAACGATACCGTCGGCAAGTACCTGCCCAACTTTACCCGCTACGGCAAAGGCCATATTACGCTCCGGCAGTTGTTCTCGCATACGTCGGGGCTTCCCGCCAACACCCCACAGGGGTTTGAGTCGCGCCGGGTATTCACGCTGGCGCAGGCCGTCGACTCCATTGGCCGCACCACCAAACTGCTGTCCAAGCCCGGTACCGCTTTCTTCTACGGTGATCTGGGCATGCACGTGGCCGGCCGCATGGCCGAAGTAGCCTCCGGCAAAAGCTGGCATACCCTTTTCGGAGAGAAAATTGCCGACCCCTGCGAAATGCGGTATACCGTGTATACCAGCGAAACGAATCCCGGCATTGCCATTGGAGCCGCTTCGGTGGGACCCGATTACCTGAACTTCCTGGAAATGCTCGTCAACAATGGAGTATACGAAGGAAAGCGGGTGTTGAGCGAAGCCGCTATCCGGGAAATGGAAAAAGACCAGACCAATGGGGCCACAATGACCTATACCGTATATCCCCGAAACCCGTATACCCCCACCGGCATTCAGGCTCCGCTGCGGTACGGCATTGGTATCTGGCGGGACGTAACCGACCCCAATGCCAGTGTTCCTACCGAGGTTAGCTCGCCCGGCATATTCGGCGTACACCCGTGGATAAACCGCAGGCAGAAAATCGCCGGGATTATTTTTACGATGTCCTCCTTTGGCGATACCTGGCTCACCAGCCTGAAAGTGCGGGAATTAATCAGAAAGGAAGTGGCGCAATAAGGCTTATGCCTATTTTTGCGGGACGATTCAACACCCGCATGACAGCTACAACTTCTTCTATCGGTATTTTAGGCGGAGGGCAACTCGGCCTGATGCTCCTCCAGGCCGCTATCGACTGGAACCTCCGCATCCATATCATCGACCCCGATGCCGAAGCGCCCTGCCGCCATCTGGCTACCTCTTTCCGGCAAGGCTCCCTCACCGATTATGATACTGTTTACCAGTTTGGTCAGTCGGTCGATGTGCTGACGATCGAAATCGAGAAGGTAAACGTGGATGCACTGGAAGCTCTCGAACGGGAAGGCAAAAAGGTGTATCCACAGCCCGCCGTGATCCGGACGATCCAGGATAAAGGCTTACAAAAGCAGTTTTTCCGCAACCACAACCTGCCCACCGCCGATTTTATCCTGACGGATAACCGCGAGGACGTAGCCCGCTACACCGAGTTTCTGCCGGCCTTCCACAAATTAGGCAGAGATGGTTACGATGGCCGGGGGGTACAGCGCATAGCCTCCGCCGACGATGTCGGCAAGGCATTTGACGCGCCGGGGGTACTGGAAAAAGCCGTCGATTTCGCGAAAGAACTGGCCGTAATCGTCGGCCGCAACGAGCAGGGTGAGCTTATGACCTTCCCAACCGTAGAAATGGTTTTTCATCCGGAGCATAATCTGGTAGAATACCTGTTTGCCCCCGCCGAAATCAACGAGGCTATTGACCGGCAGGCGCAGGACATCGCCCGCCGGACGGCCGAAGCCTTCGGCATTGTAGGTCTGCTGGCCGTGGAGATGTTCCTGACAAAAGACGGCGAGGTACTGGTAAACGAAGTAGCGCCCCGCCCACACAACAGCGGCCACCACACCATCCGGGCCAACGTTACCTCGCAGTACGAACAGCACTGGCGGGCCATTCTGAACCTGCCTTTGGGCGATACCACGGCCTACCAACCGGCCGCAATGGTCAACCTGCTGGGCGCACCCGGCCATACCGGCCCTGCCCGCTACGAAGGCTTCGAGCAAATCCTGAGTATGCCGGGCGTCTTTCCGTTCCTGTACGGCAAAGCCGTCACCAAACCCTTCCGCAAAATGGGCCACGTCACCGTCATGGATACCGACCTGGAGCGGCTGCGGCAGAAGGTGGCGGAGGTGAAGCAGCGGGTTCGGGTGGTTTCTAATTAGTTTCAGGTTCCAGCGGGACGGCCCCGCTGGAACCTGAAATCATTGAACCCTATTCTCCAGCGTTCCCACCCCATCAATCGCAATCCGCACCACATCGCCGGCCTGCAAGGAGAAATGATCGGGCGGAACAATGCCGGTGCCGGTCATCAGGTAGCAGCCGTAGGGGAACGATAGCTCCCGAAACAGGTACGAAGCCAGTTCGTCGTGCTTGCGCTTCATGCGGTCGATGCGGATGCTTTCGTCGAAGGCGGACTGACCGTCGCGCAGAATCTCCAGCCGGATCGTGGTGTCCGAGGAAATAGGTTCCTGGGGTACATACAGGCAGGGGCCGATGGCAGCACTGCCGTCGTAGGTCTTGGCCTGGGGCAGATACAGCGGGTTCTCCCCTTCAATGTCACGCGAACTCATATCATTGCCGCAGGTATAGCCCACAATCTTCCCTGAGCTGGTAATAAACAGGGTCAGTTCCGGCTCCGGCACATTCCATTGAGAATCCTTCCGAATCCGGACGGCATCGCCCGGACCAACGGCCCGCGCTGCGGTGGATTTAAAGAACAACTCCGGCCGGTCGGCATCATACACCCGCTCGTAAAAATCCCCTCCCCCGGCATCTTTCGATTCTTCTATCCGGGCGTTGCGGCTACGGAGGTACGTCACCCCCGAAGCCCAGATTTCCTGCTGGCCGATGGGCGGCAACAATTCCTGCTCCGTCCAGCGCCGGTACTCGTCGGAGGCAGCCGTAGAAAGGACCTCGCGTTGCAGAAAGTCGTGGAGGTTGTCTTCGTTGACCAGGTAATCCCAATCGTCGGAGGGGGCACGGAAGTAACGGGAATCGTGTTCGACCACAATTCCGGAGCGGGTTTTGTAAAGCTTCATACCAGGGTAAAGAAATTTTTTCGGCAATATACTTGACATTGCAAAACTATTCATCGTAATATTGCGATATATTTATAACGAACACCGCTACTCTGGTGCTCGCAGAAACGAAGATCGCCGGCAGAGGGGCCGGTAAGGAAAAGAATGGGCGTCACGAAAACAGAAGTATTTACAGCGGAGCAGAACCGCATTGCCGAACTGGCTAAAGCGCTGGCACATCCGGCGCGGGTAGCTATTATACAGTATCTGATCGTCACCAGGAGCTGTGTGTGCGGAGACCTGGTCGATGAATTGCCCATTGCGCAGGCGACCGTATCGCAGCACCTGAAGGAGTTGAGCCGGGTGGGGCTGATCAAAGGAAGCGTAAATCCGCCACGGGTTTGCTATTGCATCAACGAAGATGTCTGGGAAGAAGCCAAAACCACGCTGGGGCAGTTTCTGGAGGCTTTTACCGGCAGTACGTGCTGCTAAATTTTTTTGCCCAAATCAATCGCAATATTACGATAGTACAATTTTAAACAATGACCATTTTTATGAACATCGACATCCGCACTGCCGAACCGGCCAACCAGCACCAGGTGGCCGTCCTGCTTCAACACGTTAATCTTCCCACCGACGACCTGCCCACCGGCCTGCCGGGCTTTGTTCTGGCCTTCGACGGCGACCGGCTCGTCGGCTCCGCCGGAGTTGAGTCTTACGACCGCGTTGGGCTGCTCCGCTCCGTAGCCGTTGACCCCGACTATCGCGACCACAAACTGGGCCGCCGGCTGGTCGATGCCGTCCTGGAAAATGCCCGTCAGCAGGGCATCCGCGAAGCCTATTTGATTACCACCACCGCCGACCAGTATTTTGAGCGGTACGGCTTCACCTGCGTCGAGCGTAGCACCGTTCCGACCCCGGTTGCCACTACGCAGCAGTTTAGCCAGTTGTGCCCGGCCTCGGCGGTCGTCATGAAAAAGTCTTTAGTTTAATCGTTTCTATCCACCCCAAAACAACCTTCATTATGGCAACGTCCACTGAACTCAAAGAAATCGTTAAGCAGAAGTACAGCGACATCGCGCAAAGCGAACCCGCTTCCGGCACAGTCAGCAATTGCGGCTGCGGCTGTAACTCCCAGGCCAGCGTTCCAACTTCCTGTTGCAGTCCATCTACCGACCTGCTGGAGGGGATACAGATGGCCGAGAGTTACGAAAAACTCGACGGATACGTAGCTAATGCCGATTTAGGGCTCGGCTGCGGCTTACCCACGCAGTTCGCCCAGATTAAACCCGGCGACCTTGTGGTTGACCTGGGCTCCGGTGCCGGCAACGACTGCTTTGTGGCCCGCGCCGAAACAGGCGAAAACGGCCGGGTAATTGGCCTGGACTTTACCGAAACAATGGTGAATCGGGCCCGCCAAAATGCCGACGCCCTTGGCTACACTAACGTGGAATTCCTATTGGGCGACATCGAAACCATGCCCCTGCCCGATAACCTGGCCGATGTGGTGGTCAGCAACTGCGTGATGAACCTGGTACCCAACAAGCAAAAAGCGTTTGCGGAAACGTACCGGATTCTGAAGCCGGGTGGTCACTTCAGCATCTCAGACATTGTGCTGGAAGGCGAACTGCCGGAGGGGCTGCAACGCGATGCCGAATTGTATGCCGGCTGCGTATCGGGGGCCATTCAACTGGTCGATTATCTGTCGGTGGTTGACGAAGCCGGATTCTTAAACATCCGCTTACAAAAAAAGCGGGAGATTCACCTGCCGAAAGAGGTGCTGCGAAACTACCTGAGCGACGCCGACATACAGGCCTATCGGGAGCAGGGAAAGGGAATTTTCAGCGTCACGGTCTACGCCGAAAAGTAGCCCTTAATCGATCTTATACCCAAGTCAACCACGCATGAATATTCTGGTCCTTTGTACAGGCAACTCCTGCCGCAGCCAAATCGCTCACGGCTATCTGCAACACTTCGCCGGCGACCGCGCTACCGTATACAGCGCCGGCGTGGAGACCCACGGTCTGAACCCAAAGGCGGTGCAGGTCATGGCGGAAGACGGTATCGACATCTCGCATCATACGTCAAACCACGTGGACGAGTACCAGCAGGTGAATTTTGATTTTGTGATTACCGTCTGCGACAACGCCAGAGAGCGCTGCCCATATTTTCCCACTACGGCTCAGAACTTTCATTACAATTTTCCGGACCCGGCAAAGGCAACCGGCACACCGGAGGAGGTAATCACCCAGTTCCGCGCTGTACGGGACCAGATTAAACAATATAGCCACCAATTCGTAAACGAGCACCTCGCATGAGCACCGTCGCGGCTGCCCTAAAACCCAGATCGTCGTTTCTGGACCGGAACCTGACGCTATGGATCTTTCTGGCCATGGCCCTGGGTGATCAGGAATACATAGCGGGTCTGAAGAGCGTTCAACAGCGTGTTCCAGGTACTGTTCTACGCCGGCAATAACTTTAAATCGGGTATTGCGGTTGCTATTGCGGGGTTCGGCATTAAGTCTCAGGCGCGGCATTTGCCGCCGTTATCGGGCCACTTATTGAAGTGCCGGTGCTGATTCTGCTGGTGAATGTCGCCCTAAAACAGCGATCCGGGTTTACCAACTCTGTTCAGGCAAAATGCGTCGACAACGGGTTTTCGATACCATCATTATTGGCGGTGGTCAGTCCGGACTGGCCATCGCCTACCACTTGCGTCGGTATACAGACAACTATGTTATTCTAGACAATCAGGCTCAGCCGGGTGGTGCCTGGCAACACGGCTGGGACTCTCTCCGTCTGTTTTCACCCGCTGAGGCCAGTTCGCTACCGGGCTGGCTGATGCCTTCGGCCGGGGCTGGCTATCCTACCCGCGACGAGGTAATCAGCTACCTGAATCAGTACGAACAGCGCTACAAGCTACCCATTCAGCGGCCGGTGCAGGTGGAAACAGTAGAACAACAGAACGGCCACTTTGTCCTGCACACCGACCAGGGCGAGTACGTTACCCAGACGCTGATTTGCGCTACGGGTACATGGAGTTATCCCTACTGGCCCTACTATCCTGGTCAGGAGCTATTCAGCGGCACGCAACTGCACTCTGCTCAGTATCGCTCACCCGATGAGTTACAGGGCAAAAAGGTGCTGATTGTCGGCGCCGGCAATTCTGCCGCCCAGATTCTGGCCGAAGTGTCCCGCGTAGCCACTGCCCAATGGGTCACCCTGGAGGAGCCCTTGTTTCTGCCCGACGAAATCGATGGTCGCCATTTGTTTCAGGCGGCCACGGCTAAATACAATGCTTCACAGGAAGGAACAGCTATTCCACCATTAACGGGTCTGGGAAGTATTGTGATGGTCGATAGCGTCAAAGAAGCCCGCCGGCGCGATGTGCTGCACGCCCGCCGTCCCTTTACCAGCTTAACGCCTGATGGCGTAGTATGGCCGGACGGTTCTCAAGAGACGATTGACGCCATTATCTGGTGTACAGGGTTTCGTCCGGCACTTCGCTTCCTGAGATCATTGGGCATAGTGGAAGAAAATGGCAAGGTAGCAACCGAGGGCACGCGTGCCATTCACCAGCCCGGCTTGTGGCTGGTAGGCTATGGTGGCTGGACCGGCTTTGCCTCCGCCACCCTGATTGGTGTTAACCGGTCGGCGCGGCAAACGGCTCTGGACGTTAGCAAATATCTAAAGGAAACTTCTCTAAAAACTGTGTAGTTTAGCACCTGGCGCATTTCAGTACCCCATGCCTTATGCCATAACGACGGACCGCCACGCCTATGCTACAAAAAACCAGAGGAATTGCCCTAAGCTATATTCGCTACCGCGAAACATCCATTATTGCCCGCGTCTACACGGAAGAATATGGCCTGCAAAGTTACATTATCAATGGGGTGCGCTCGGCCAAAAGCAAGACCAACAAGATCGCCCTGTTTCAGCCGCTGACCCTGCTTGATATGGTCGTTTACTACAAAGACGACCGTGACCTGCACCGGCTGTCGGAGGTGAAAACTATCCACCCGTTCCAGAGCATTCCGTTTGAAGTGGCCAAATCGAGTATGGCGCTGTTCGTGACGGAGATTCTGACAAAATCGCTGAAAGAAGAAGCGGGCAATCCAGTGCTGTTCCGGTTTCTGGAGGATTCGGTAATGTATCTGGAAGAAGCGCAGAACAACTACGAAAACTTTCACCTGGCTTTTCTGCTGAAGCTATCTTTTTTTCTGGGATTCGGACCCGAAAGCGCCCGCGAGTTTGAAGGGCAGCTCCAGGAGCACTCCTACCCGTTTCTGGGCAACGAATCGACCACGGCAGCCCTCAACACTTTTCTGCGTCTGCCCCTCGGCACCCCGGTACGCCTGACCCGCGCCGACCGCGCCGATCTGCTGGACGCCCTGGTTGCCTACTACCGTCTCCACATCGACAGCGTTGGCGAAGTTAAATCCCTGCCGGTGTTGCGGGAGGTGCTGGGGTAAAGAGAATTTCAATCTGACCTTGAAGTATTTGTAGTCAGATAAGTCAACGTTATAGTTATACTTCTATGTCTGGAGAGCAGCTTATAGCCCTCCATAATCAGGGGGAGGCCTTAAAGATTGTTGCGTAGGCCTAACCCTGTCTAACTTATTCTTGCGCTGAGGGCCACCCAGCCTACGCGTCGCGATGCACCGTATCGGGGGAGAAGGCAGGCAGGCAAACGGCCACGTATTCGGCCCCTTCGGGCTCGGGGCTGCTGTAGCGTATCCACTCGCCGGGGTGCGCCACCACGGCCTGTCCGGCCCGTACATCCAAATGGCCGCCTTCGTATTCCACTCGCACCATGCCTTTCAGCACGATGGTGATTTCTTCAAACTCGGGTCGCTGACCCGGCTCTTCCCAACCAGCGGGCGACACCATCCGGGCCACACTAACGTGGCTGTGGTTACTATTCACCCGGCCGGCGTATTCTTCAATCCGCTTCGGCTTATTGCCGGCCGCTTCAATGATCGTAGGTTGTGCAAGTAAGGTAGGCATCTTTGGAGTGATGAGTTAAGAGTGATGAGTTAAGAATTACCAGTCGTCGACAATTCTTAACTCATCACTCTTAACTCTTAATTAAATTTTTCGTTTCAGTTCAAAGTGCTGGCCGAGGTAGAGTCGGCGGACCTGCTCGTCGTTGGCGAGGTCTTCGGCGCTGCCCTGCTTCAGAATCTGGCCCTCAAACAGCAGATAGGCCCGATCGGTGATCGACAGGGTTTCGTTTACGTTATGGTCGGTAATCAGAATGCCGATGTTCTTGTGCTTGAGCTTAGCCACAATGCTTTGAATATCCTCCACCGCAATGGGGTCTACGCCGGCAAACGGCTCATCCAGTAGAATGAATTTTGGGTCGACAGCCAGCGCCCGGGCAATTTCGGTACGTCGGCGTTCTCCGCCGGAGAGGACTTTACCCTTATTTTTCCGGACGTGCGTCAGGTGGAATTCTTCAAGCAGGCTTTCTACCTTCTCCCGCTGCTCGGCTTTGGGGAGGCTGGTCATTTCCAGCACCGCCTGAATGTTTTCTTCTACCGATAAGTCCCGGAAGACGGATGCTTCCTGTGCCAGATATCCCAGCCCCAGCCGCGCCCGCTTGTACATGGGCAGGGCGGTGATGTCGATATCGTCGATGAACACCTTACCGCTGTTAGGCTTAATCAGGCCCACAGCCATGTAAAAGGAGGTCGTTTTACCCGCTCCGTTTGGCCCCAGCAGCCCCACAATTTCGCCCTGCGCCACCTGGTACGATACGTTATTGTTGACCAGCCGGGAGCCGTACTTTTTAACTAAACTTTCGGTTCTTAAAATCATAGGTGATTTAGTCGATAGTCGATAGTCAATAGTGTTGTTGCGGGATCGGCTAATGACCGCCGGTTGGCCCCGTATTGACTACTGACTAACAACTAAACGCTATTGACTACATTTTATATCCTTCAGGTGCAGTTGTAGCGTCGAATTACCGTTGTAGTTGTTCTCCTCAACCTGATAGCAGATAGAAAAGGGCTGCCCGTGCCGCAGACATTGCACCAGCGGCTCGTGCCAGCCGGACAAATTGAAACCGACTGCTGTCATCACATGCCCGGACCGCCCCTGCCGCACATTAATCCGGATGTGCTTTTCTTTCATCAGCATTGGCGGACCAGCCAGATACACATCCTCGGTCATAAACACGGGCTGAAGGTTATGCGGACCAAAAGGCGACATCTGCCGGACGATATTGTAAAACTTCCGGTCAATGGCGGCAAAGTCGAGCGGGAGGTCAATCTCGATCATGGGCGTCAGTTGCTCCTCGCGGATGCGGCCGGCAACAACCTCCTCGAACTTCTTCTGAAACGCCGGAATGTTGTCGATGGTCAACGTGAGACCGGCCGCGAAGGTATGGCCCCCGAACTGTTCCAGTAAATCGGCGCATTCTTCAATGGCTTCGTAGACATCGAAGCCCGGCACCGACCGCGCCGACCCAGCGGCTTTCTCTTCGTTCGATTTGGTCAGAATGATCGTGGGACGGTGAAAACGCTCGATGCAGCGGGAAGCGACAATACCAATAACGCCTTTATGCCAGCCCTGGTTAAACAGCACAGTACTTTTGGCGCTCAGCAACATCTCATCACCCAGGATCATGGCCAGCGCCTGATCGGTAATATCTTTGTCGAAGCCCTGACGGCTTTTGTTATGCTCGTTGATTTTAAGCGCAAAATTGTCGGCCTCTATATCGTTTTGGGCCAGCAGGAGCTGCACGGCCGCTTTGGCGTGTTCGATGCGCCCGGCGGCATTGATGCGGGGCCCTAAACCAAACACCACGCTGTTGATGTCCAGCTCCCGGCTGATAGCGGCAATCCTGATCAGGGCCTTCAGACCGGGACGCGGTGACGAATTCAGTTGCTTAAGCCCATAATAGGCCAGCACCCGATTTTCGCCGTTGATCGGTACGATGTCCGAGGCAATGCTGACCACGACCAGATCCAGGTACGCGTACAAGTCATCCAGCGGAAATTCCCTGAAAACGCAAAAGGCATGAAGCAATTTAAAACCAACCCCGCAGCCGGTTAGTTCTTTGAACGGATAGGAACAATCGTTGCGTTTAGGGTCTAGCACGGCCACCGCAGGCGGCAACTCCGCACCCGGCCGGTGGTGATCGCAGATGATGAAGTCGATACCCAGTTGGGAAGCTTCGGTGACGCGGTCGATGGATTTGATGCCGCAATCGAGGCTGACGATGAGCGTAAAGCCGTTTTCCGACGCCCACTGAATACCCTGTTTCGAAATACCGTAGCCTTCTTTGTAACGATCCGGAATGTAATAGTCGATGTTTGGATAAATCTGTTTGAGAAAGCCGTAAAACAAAGCCACTGAGGTAGTACCGTCGACGTCGTAATCGCCGTACACCAGGATTTTCTCCTGGCGGATCATGGCAAACTGCAGGCGTTCAACCGCTTTATCCATATCCTTCATCAGGAACGGATCGTGCAGATGCGTAATTTCGGGGCGGAAAAACGTCCGGGCTTCATCGAAGGTATGTACCCCCCGTTGCACGAGCAGACTGGCCAGAAACGGATTCACCCCCAGTGACCGGGTTAGCTCCTCAATGGCGCTCCGTTGAGCGGGTGCATCCGGAAAGGGTTTCAGAATCCAGCGTTTGGATTTTGGCTCGGGCTGTGCAATCATAAATGCTAAGATAAATTCGTTTTACGAAAAACCGCCTGTCTCATGTTCTTTTTCGTTGCGCTCCTCAGTACACTGTTACCCACCAGAATACCGGCATCTCAAAAAATCGCGTTTACGGTCGAAGTACAGAATATCCGGCAACTCGCTGGCAGTGTTCATATTGGCGTTTTCAAACCCTGTAAGGATTTTCCCGGCAGTTGTACCCCCACCGAAAACCAGGTTGTTTCGGCGAACCAGAAAAATATTCGCGTCACGTTTATGGTTGAGCCCGGCGACTATGCCGTGGCCGTCTTCCACGATGTGAACGCTAACGGAAAGCTGGACAAAAAAGCGTTTGGTATTCCGAAAGAGCCGTACGGCTTCAGCAACAACTTCAAACCCCTCTTTTCCGGCCCCTCTTTCGCCGACTGCCGGGTAAACATTGGCGATACCGGGAAACAGATCTCGATCAATCTTCTTTAAGACGCCAACTCAGGAGAGAAGGAACGAAAAATCCTGTAAATCTGAAAAATCCAACTAAATCCAGTTTAGAATTTTTCGTATCTTTGACCGGCAAATAAGACAACCTGATTATTTGCCATGAGCTTAGACTCCGCCA
The DNA here is from genome assembly GCF_039541875.1 of Nibrella viscosa. Classification (NCBI taxonomy): domain Bacteria; kingdom Pseudomonadati; phylum Bacteroidota; class Cytophagia; order Cytophagales; family Spirosomataceae; genus Nibrella; species Nibrella viscosa. The sequence continues at coordinate 320,289 of NZ_BAABHB010000005.1, forward strand.
AGTTTCTCTACGAGGCACTCACGTACGACGACGTTCTTCTTTTACCTGCCTACTCGGAGGTTCTCCCGCGCGATACGCAAACCACTACCCAGCTTACCCGTAACATTCAGCTGAACATCCCGCTGCTGTCGGCCGCTATGGATACTGTTACGGAGTATGAACTGGCCATTGCTATGGCTCAGGAAGGCGGTATCGGTATCATTCATAAAAACATGTCGGTTGAAGCGCAGGCCGAGCAGGTCCGCAAAGTGAAGCGCTCCGAAAGCGGCATGATCATCGACCCGATTACCCTCAGCGAGGGCGCCACCCTGGCCGATGCGCACCAGATCATGCGCGAGTTCAAAATCGGCGGTATCCCGGTCGTTGACGCTTCCAACAAGCTGATTGGTATTCTGACCAACCGTGACCTGCGCTTTCAGCGGGAAATGGGCAAGCCGGTCACGGAGATCATGACCCGCGACAACCTGATTACGGCGCGGGAAGGCCTGACCCTGGACGAAGCGGAAAGTATTCTCCAGCAATATAAAATTGAAAAACTGCCCATCGTAAACGACCAGAACCACCTGGTCGGCCTGATTACCTACAAAGACATTCTGAAGAAGCGCAGCCACCCCAACGCCTGCAAAGACGAACTGGGTCGCCTGCGCGTAGGCGCGGCCGTCGGCGTAACGCCCGACCTGACCCGGCGCATCGAAGCGCTGGTGAAGGCGGGGGTAGACGTTATCAGCGTCGATACCGCCCACGGGCACTCCAAAGGCGTTATGGATGCCGTACGCGGCATTAAAGAGCGTTTTCCGAAACTGGATGTGATTGCCGGTAACGTAGCCACCGGTGAAGGAGCCAGAGCGCTGGCCGATGCCGGTGCCGATGGGGTGAAAGTAGGCGTAGGGCCGGGCAGTATCTGTACCACCCGCATTATTGCCGGTATTGGTATGCCGCAGTTGACGGCCGTATACGAAGCCGCCAAGGCGCTCGAAGGCACCGGCGTTCCGGTGATTGCCGACGGCGGTATCCGTTTCTCCGGCGATATTACCAAAGCTATTGCCGGCGGTGCCAGCACAGTGATGATCGGCTCGCTGCTGGCCGGTACCGAAGAAGCACCCGGCGAAGTGGTGCTGTACGAAGGCCGCCGGTTCAAGACCTACCGGGGCATGGGTTCGGTAGAAGCGATGGAAGAAGGCTCCAAAGACCGCTACTTCCAGGATGCCGAAGATGATATTAAGAAGCTGGTGCCTGAAGGTATCGTCGGCCGGGTCCCGTACAAAGGCCGCGTGTCGGAGATCGTGTATCAGCTGGTCGGCGGTCTGAAAGCCGGTATGGGCTACTGCGGGGCCAGGGACATCGACGCCCTGAAGCAGGCTAAGTTTGTAAAGATCACGACGGCCGGCTCCCGCGAAAGCCACCCGCACGATATTTCCATTCAGAAGGAAGCGCCGAATTATTCGGCTCGATGAGTGAAAGAGCGAAAGAGTGGCTTCGCAGTTTTTCGCTCTTTCACTCCTTTCACTCTTTCGCCCATTAGATAATGCACCGTACTCGTCACCCCGTCCGGGGAGAGGTTGATCTCGCGAATGGCAATGCGATAGTGGTCGATAACCATTTTTTCGGGATCATGCTTCATCTGGAAGAACAGCGAGGGGGTTATGAGCACTGATAGATTATCTTGAAGAATAGTTTTCTCCACATGGTAATGTCCGCAGGCAACGGTGATGCGTCCGGAAAGGGAGTTGAAAATAGATTTGATTTCATCGCGCTGCTGGAAGGCATAGTGGGCATCCATATGCCCCACCCCGGCCAACACCGGCGGATGATGCATGAACAGTAAAATATTACGGCCGATGGCGTGCAGATGCTCCTGTAGCCAGGTCATCTGCCCCGGCGAACAGTATCCCTTTGCCGTATCCAGGAAAACCACCGGATAACCGTTCAGCGGAAACGCAAAGTATAATTCGTCACCCCAGACATCGTGCGCCAACTCCAGTTCTTCAGCCATCATCACAGGATCATCGTGGTTGCCGGCGATGGCGTAAACCGGATAAGGCAGCGGGTCCAGTTGCGTCTTTATCCATTGGTAAACAGCCCGCTCGCCGGTCTGGTAGCACAGATCTCCGCCGAGAACGATACAGTCTGGTTTGATTTCCGGCAGAAAGGCTAACGCGTTCAGAAAGTTCTGGCGCACATCAACGCCCTGCGGTTTTTCTCCTTCTGCGCCGATATGCAGGTCCGTCAGAAAGGCAATTCTCATAAGACTCGTTTGGCCTCCTCCCAGTACACATCCATTTCGGCCAGGGTCATGTCTTTCAAATTTTTGCCGGACGCCTTTGCCTGCTCTTCCAGGTACTGAAAGCGTTTGATAAACTTTTTATTGGTGCGCTCCAGCGCCGTTTCGGGATTGATATCAATGAAGCGGGCGTAGTTAACCAGCGAGAACAGCAGGTCACCAAACTCACCTTCGGCTTTCTGACGATCAATTGCTTCGGTATCATCTGCCGGTCCTCCGTTGAGGTTGAACTCCTGCTTGAACTCCTGCATCTCCTCCTCAACCTTCTCCCACACCTGTTGTTTCTCTTCCCAGTCGAAGCCGGCACCCCGCGCTTTTTCCTGGATACGCATGGCCTTCACCAGCGCCGGCAGCGACTGCGGTACACCACCCAATACGGAGCGATTGCCCTCCTTTAGTTTGAGCTGCTCCCAATTCTGTTTGACCTTCTCTTCAGTCTCAGCTACCACATCGCCGTAGATGTGCGGGTGCCGGGCAATCAGCTTTTCACAGATGCCGTTGAGCACGTCGGCAATGTCGAAGCTGTTGGTTTCGGAGGCAATGCGGGCGTAGAAAACCATGTGCAGGATCAGATCACCCAATTCCTTTTTTACCTCGTTGAGATCCTTCTCCAGAATGGCGTCGGAAAGTTCGTAGGTCTCTTCAATAGTGAGGTGGCGGAGGGTGTCCATCGTCTGCTTGCGATCCCAGGGGCATTGCTCCCGCAGTTCGTCCATAATAGTCAGCAGCCGGTCAAAGGCCAGCAACTGCTCCTGCCGACGGGGCGGCATCGTATCTATTTGTTGTTTCAGGTTGTTCGTCATAAGGCACAAAGTTGCCGATTTTTCAGAAAAATAGTTTATAGTGGATAGTCAATAGTGCTGACGCCAGTTACTATCGACCGCCGGGCGGACCCGTATTGACTATCCACTATCGACTCCAAACCCTGAACAGATGCGTAACGGGAATTCAGCGCGCCGGCTTTCGCTGACGACCATATTTTTTACGGTCTTTCTGGACCTGGTTGGCGTGGGGATTGCTATTCCAATTATCACCCCACTTATGATCCGGCCCGAATCAGGCATTTTACCCGCTACCTATTCGGAGGAGCAGCGGACAATTTTGCTGGGATTTCTAATTGCCTCGTTTTCCATAGCCGGCTTTTTTGGGGGGCCGTTGCTGGGTGCCTTATCAGACCGGTACGGTCGCCGGCCATTGCTACAGTTCTCGCTGGTGCTGACGCTGGCCGGGTATCTGATTTTTGCACTCGGCATTCACCAGCGCAACATTGCCATTCTGTTTCTGAGCCGGATTATCTACGGCCTCGGCGGGGGCAACGTGTCCATCATCCAATCGGCCATTGCCGACCGCAGTGATGAGCAGACCCGAACCAAAAATTTTGGCTTAATTGGTGTAGCCTTCGGTCTGGGCTTTATCATCGGGCCGTTTCTGGGGGGTGTGCTGTCCAATTCCGATATTGTCTCCTGGTTCAGCTTTGAAACGCCTTTTCTGGCGGCTGCTCTGCTGTCGTTCATCAACATCATTCTGGTTTATCTTAATTTCCACGAAACTCTGCCAGAGCCGGTTTATCGTCCGGTCACCGCACTTACAGGCTTCCGAAACCTGCGGGAAGCCTTTGCCAACGACAGGCTGCGCATCCTGTTCCTGGGCGTGTTTTTCTATTCGCTGGGCTTCAACTTTTACACGCAGTTTTTTCAGGTATTTCTGGTCAAGCGCTTCGACTTCAACCAGGTGCAGATCGGGAATTATTTTGCCTTTGTCGGGCTGTCGGTCGCCTTTATGCAGGGGGCGGTAGTCCGGCGGGTAGCCAGGGTGTACAGTCCACAGCAGATTTTGCGGGTAAGTGTGCTGGGGCTGGGCTTTGCGCTGTGGCTGTTTTTATTACCCCAGAAGAGTTGGCAGTTGTTTCTGATTGTGCCGGTGCTCGCTGTTTTTCAGGGCCTAACTTCGCCCAATTCAACCTCGCTGGTTTCCATGAGTGCCACTACGCAGGAACAGGGGAAAATCATGGGCATTAATCAGTCGGTTTTATCGGCCGCCTTTGCCGTGCCGCCCATCATTGCGGCTTATATCGATACCATCAGTATATATCTGCCCATCACTGTAGCGGGTTTTATGGTGCTTGTCGGCTGGTATTTCTTTCGCCGATTTATCCAATCACCGGCTAGTCCACCCACCGATCCGGAAGAACTTGCTGAGGAGGCTAATCTGTGAGACAGGCTTTTTTGACATGCTGCCGAAGAAAGTATCTTACGGGTAAACGATGCATGGGATGCATCCTTCGTCAGCATATCAAAAAAGCGCACCCTAAAAAAGAATTGACAAAAACTTTTTTTATTCCTTTACTTTGCAAAACAAAGTTCTTTTAAGATATGAAGAATATCCCATGTGCTTCCTTTCAGCGCTCCTCCGGCGAGGGGCTTACGGCATTAGCCCTGCTTACGGTTACAGGTTTGGGCATGGTCACGGCACGGGGGCTCATCACCGGCAACTGGTGGTTCTTCACGATGCTGACATGGAATCTGGCGCTGGCGTGGTTTCCGTTAGGCATTATGCTGGTGTTGCGTGATCTGACGAAGGCACAGGTGGCTAACCGGTGGCTGGTTGGCTCGGCGCTGGCCGGATGGCTGGTATTTCTGCCGAATGCACCCTACATCATCACCGACCTGTTCCATATCCGGAGCGTCGGCGAATCGCTGCTGTGGTTTGATACGCTGACCTTGTTTCTGTTTGCGCTGACGGGTCTGCTGGCTGGCCTGTATGCTACCCTGCTGGTTCACCGGCTACTGAACGATATGACCCAGCCGGCGCTGGCGTGGCTGGTGGTACTGACCGCGCAGGGATTAGCAGGCTTTGGTATATATTTGGGCCGGTATGGCCGGTGGAATAGCTGGGATGTGCTAACCCATCCGGGTTCGTTGCTGAAAGCCATTGGCTACGCCATGCGTGATCCGATGGTACTGACGCTGACGCTGACGTATGGCGTTACGCTGGCGTGTCTGTACGTAGCCTTTTATCTGTATGGCTTACGTACTCACGCGACCGGTCGCCCGATGCGTCATTGGTTCGACAATACCCCCCTGCATGATTAATATTCGTAAGGTCTTTCGCAGTTTTCGCTTTGCCATGCGGGGCATTGCTGCCCTCTTTTTATACGAAAACAACGCCAAAGTACATCTGGTAGCCGCCGTTGCGGTAGTGGTGTTAGGTCTCTGGCTGGGATTATCCTCGCTGGAGTGGGCCATAATACTTTCGCAGATAGGACTGGTCTGGATGGCCGAAGCCTTTAACACCGCCCTCGAAAAGCTGGCCGATGTGGTATCGCCGGAACGCCATCCGGGTATCGGAGCGGCCAAAGACATGGCCGCCGGTGGTGTGCTGATGGTGGTTATTATGGCGGTACTGGTGGGGCTTATTGTTTTCGGCGGACGCCTTTACGCATTATTCTTTTAAACCTGTTATTGCTATTTCTGGACCACTATGTACGAAAACCGGGAGCATCTGCAAACCCTGACCGAGATCCGGAGCCTGATGGAGCGCTCCTCCAAATTCCTGTCCCTGAGCGGACTGTCCGGTGTATCGGCCGGTGTTATTGCGCTGATCGGGGCGGGTATCGCCTATGTGCGGCTACAAACCGACTGGCTCAGTTTGTTAGCCCCCGATGCCGAATCGAGCCTGAGTAGTTCGTCGCGCCGGGAACTATTGATATTTCTGCTGGCCGATGGACTCATTGTGCTAGTGTTAGCACTGGCAACCGGCATCTTTTTCACCGTTCGCAAGGCCCGGCAGCACGGGCAAACGGTCTGGAACGCAACTTCTCAACGACTGCTGTGGGCGCTGGCCGTGCCGCTGGTTGCTGGTGGGGTCTTCTGCATCGGCATGGTGTATCACAACCTGATCTGGCTCATCTTTCCGGCTACGCTTATCTTTTACGGGCTGGCCCTGCTCAATGCCGGCAAGCATACGCACCGGGATGTAGAGTACCTGGGTATGTCGGAGATAGCGCTGGGGCTGGTGGCCTTGTTTCTGACCGGATACAGCCTGCTGACATGGGCTATCGGCTTCGGCCTGCTGAATATTGCCTACGGAACGGTCATGTATTACAAATACGAAAAACCGGCTTCATGAAAGAACTGCTCATTGGATTTAATAAAGCATTTGAGAGTAAAGCGAGGCTCGGCATTATGTCGGTGCTGATGGTGAATGAGTCCTTGAGCTTCAACACGCTCAAGGAGTTGCTCAGCCTCACCGACGGCAACCTGGCTACGCACTTGCGGGCGCTGGAAGAACAGGGCTTTCTGGAAGTGCAGAAACAGTTTATCGGCCGCAAACCCAACACCACCTATACAGCCACCGAAGTGGGCAAAAAAGCATTTTCCGACCATCTGAATGCCCTGGAGGAGTTTATAAAAGCGTTGTAATGACGGGCCTGATCACCTTCAACACCCTCAAGCACTACCTGCCGGCTATTAAGGCATTGATTGCCGAGAATCAATTGACCGATTCAGACCACCTGCGAAGTGCCCTGTTGCCACTGGGTGCTTCGCAGATGGATATTTACACCGGTGCGCTGGACATAGAACAGATTGTTGATGAAGTAGAGCGCTGGCTGCGGGCAAACGGCTTATCAGATCAGCCGGCCTTTGCAGCGTGGCTGACCAGGCAGAACGGCTACGGAGCCGTTACGCTGTCGGACGGCAGTTGCTGGGTCCTCCGCCTGAGTCTGCCACCAGCCTTTGTGCATTTGCATCCCGGCCGGTACTCACCCCATACCTTCCGGGCCAAAGCCAACCAACTAAAAACAGCCATCGCAGCCCTCATCATCTCCCGCCAGCAAAACCAGCCAATTAGCCTGCCTGAAGTCAACAACGTCCGTACGCAAATACTCGGCCTGTCCCCCATAAAAGCCTTAACCGACCACGGCGAAATCAGGAAACTCCTCTCGCTACTGACGGCATAAAATTCTCTGTGTAGCGCTGTGCTTCTCTGTGTAGCGCTGTGTAATAACGCCTTTATCCCACCTCCATAATCCGATACCACCGGTTATTAACCCGAACCTCCTCTCCTGCCTTGCGGTTAATCAACCCATTTCCTAGCGGTGAAGCCAACGAAACCGCAAAATAATCGACACCCTCCAGCGTAATCTTCCCCGCACTGATGCTGATAAAGAAGTTCCCCTGGTCGGTCATGACCAGGCTACCCCGCTGCACCGTTTCATAACTCGCATCGGCAGTAATCTGCTCCAGCTCTTTTTTCAGCTTCAGCGATTCGGCCAGTTGGGCGGCACTCATGTCGCGCTCCCGCTGGGCCATAGCGCGGCCAGTTTCATACTTATCACCGGCGCTGCTTTTGGTTTCGGAGTTGGCAGCCTCCTGCGCAGCCTCCATAGCCGTCCGGGCCGTTTCGATACGCTGATCTACATACGCCAGGCAGCGGGCGTAGAGTTGGGACTTTATGGCTTTGACGTTCATCATGTGTAAAAATAAACGGTGAAAGAGTCAAAGAGTGGGTGCGTTGCCTGAATGAGTGACAATGATGCGAAGCCACTCTTTCACTCTTTCACTCTTTCGCTCTTTCGCTAAGCCGCTCCTGAATCTCCTCTATGCTCAGGTTCCGGATGGCCGGGTGGTGCTCCGAATGGAACCGGTCGACTTTCAGCAGGATATGCACGGCCAGCTTTTTTTCTTCTTCCGTCAAAACGCCGTCCAGCAACAAATCGCTAACCTTGGCCATATCCGGCAGCGAATGCATGAGCCGCTCCACACCTTTTGGCGTGATCTTCACCTGCTTCGACCGGGCATCGTCGGGATCGTTGTATTCATCGATCAAGTGCTGCTTCAACAACCGGTTGATGACGTTGGTACCGGAGGTAAACTCTGAGATGTTGCGGTGAATCAGCTCGCTTTTTCGCATCGGGCCGTGAAAGTGCAGGGTAGCCAGGTACGCAAAATCTTCGCCGTTATCCACCGGCAGCTTTTGCATTACCTTGCGGGAATAAAAATTGGAATGTTTTACCACCCGCGCCATTGTCACCACCAGCGCATCCGATACACGCATGCCGGGTATGTCAGCCACGTCCTGATGGCTGATTCTCTCCTCTGTGTTACCCGTTTGATGCCGCATTAGGTAATCCTGGCAAAACTCCGCTACCGTACCGGTAGGGTGGCTGTCTTCAAATACCTCCCAGGCTTTTACCAGGGCTACAACCGGGTTCTCTCGCTTTTTCATTCAGTGTCTGTCAGTACATTCGTACTTAATAGTAGCAAATATAAAATAAAAATTACCAAAAAGTTGTAATTATTACTAAACCATAATAGATTTGCCCTGTTAACTACTAAAAAGTAGTAAAATGATTGCACAGTTAGAGAAGGCTAACAAGCTATACCAAGTGGGCGACCAGACGATTACTGCCCTAGACAAGACGACCCTGTCGCTGAACGAGGGCGAACTCCTGCTGATTATCGGGCCTTCCGGTTCCGGAAAAACCACCCTGCTCTCCCTAATCGGTTGCCTGATCAATCCAACTGAAGGCCGGCTCTTCATCGACAACCAGGAGGTCAACCAGCTTTCGGCCAATGAAATGGCCGCCATCCGGCTCAACACCATCGGCTTTGTGTTCCAACAGTTTAACCTGCTGGCCCCGCTGACCGCCGAAAAGAACGTGGCTTTTCCGCTGCTGATGCAGAAACGACCAGCGGCAGAAGTCAGGCGGCTGACCAACGAAGCGCTCGAAAAAGTGCAGATGACCCACCGCCGGAAAAACCTGCCCAAAACGCTGTCGGGTGGAGAGCAGCAGCGGATTGCCATTGCCCGCGCCCTGGTAGCCGACCCTAAAATTGTGCTGTGCGACGAACCTACGGCTGCGCTCGATAAAGATTCGTTGTCGGTGGTGATGGAAGAACTGCAAATGCTGGCCCGCAACGGCAAGGCTGTAGCCGTGGTCACCCACGACCCGCGCCTGCAAAAATACGCCGACCGGGCGGTAGAAGTAAAAAACGGAATTGTCTCTCCCCTCGACCTGCATTCCATTGATTTTGGCGAATAAGCACAAACGATCTGATCACCATGCAAACTACCATCCCCAAAAAAACAGGTCTGCTTGGATGGACCACCGGGTTTTGGCTCAGCCTTTTAGCGGCCGGGCTGATTGCCTGTAACAAAGATGCGGATAAAGCCGACGCAGCCACAGCCGATTCTCTACAAACACCCACTACCAGCAAGCGCATTCTGGGCGTAGCGCGTATTGAGCCCGAAGAAGGAATTCTGAACATCACCGCCGGTACTACGGGTAACATTGTCCGCGTGCTGATGAACGAGAACCAGCCGGTGCAGAAAGGGCAGTCGCTCCTGACGGTTGAAGTAGCCGTTGAAACGGCGCAACTGGCGCAGGCCCAGAGCAAGTTAGCCGCACAGCAGGCGGCTATCCGGTCCAACGCGGCCAACCTGGAAGCCATGCGCGTCCAGTTGCGAAACGCCCGCGATACCTATGCGCGCAACATCAAGCTGTACGAGGCTAAAGCCCAGACCAAACAGGCGCTGGAGGATAGCAAAGCCGAAGTAGACCGGCTGGAAAAAGAAGTAGAAGCAGCCAGGGCAACGCTGGCGCAGTCGCAAAGCCGGTTAGGCGAATTAAAGGCAGATATTAACTACTACCAGACCCTGGTCCGCCAGAAAAAAGTGACGGCTCCCGAAGCCGGCAAAATCCTGAATGTGCTGGTCGACCCCGGTGATTACGTTACCAGCGACACCAAAATTGCCGAACTGGCGGCCGGAAGTACCCTTATCGCCAAAACCGAAATAGACGAACTATACGCCGAACGGGTGCAGGTAGGCCAGCCCGCCGTCATTATCTCGCAGACGACCGGCGACACCCTGGCGCGGGGTACGGTCAGCTTTGCGGCCGATTACCTGAAGCAGAAATCGCTCTTCAAGGACCAGTCAACCGAACTGGAAGACCGCCGGGTGCGCGAAGTTCACGTCCGGCTCGAAAAAGGAAAAATGCCACTCATCGGCAGCCGCGTCGATTGTTTAATCCTAGTCCAGTAACGCCATGCTATCCGAAGCATTCCGGTTCTTATGGTACGACAAACCCAAGATGTTCGGTATCCTGTTCGGTATCGTGCTGTCGGTTTTCCTGATCGGGCAACAATTAGGGATCTGTTTCAGCCTGCTGGAAGGCATCCTGTCGCTGGCGAAAAACAATACCGAATACATCTGGGTGGTGAGTGACAAAACACAGCAGGTCAACGATCTGCCCCAGCTCGATATGCGCATAGCCCGTGAACTGTATACCGTTCGGGGAGTAACGCGGGTAAACCCGATAGTAGTTGCGCCGGGGAATGTTAAATTCAGCAATGGCACCAAAGCGACGGTCACGCTGATTGGCACCAAACCCCCAACATTTGCCGGAGGCCCCTGGAAACTGGTTGAAGGCAACCGCTTTGATCTGTTGCAGCCCGGAGCCGTGATTACCGACGAATACGACGCGCCGACGCTCAACAACATTCGGATTGGCGACTATTTTGAAATTAATGGTCAACGGTCGGTGCTGGTTGGGCAGACGCGGGGCGCACGAGGGCTGGGTATTGCCTATGGCTTCACCACCATCGACCGCGCCCGCAGCCTCGGCGGCATATCGACCACCAAAGCCTCGGCTTTTCTGGTCGAATGGCAGCCCGGTATGGAGGCTAAGCAGGTAGTCGACGCCATCAACCACGAAATACCCGGCGTGAGGGCCTGGGAGGGTCAGGAATTCACCAACGAAACCTTCCGCTACACGGCTAAAACCAGCGGTATTGTGGCCTCATTTGGGCTACTGGTCATTTTTGCCATCATCACCGGTCTGGCTATTGTGGGGCTGACCATGTACTCGGCCGTGAACGACCGCATCCGCGACTACGGCACCATCAAGGCCATTGGCGGCAACAATGCCATTATTCGGAAAATGATTCTGATGCAGGCCATTATCTACTCCGTAGTGGGCTTTGTCATCGCCTTTGCCCTGCTCTATTTTTTTGTACAGGCAACGAAAAAGGCGCTGGATATTCAACTGACACCGGGGCTACTGACCTTTCTGGTGGGCGTTACGCTGTTCATCTCCATCATCAGCAGCCTGTTTGCCATGCGCAAAATCACCAAACTCGAACCGGTTCAAATCTTCAGGATGTAAGCGCTTATTCGGATGAAAGCTACCCTCGTTTTTGTATCCCTGCTTTTCGGTTCAGTCCCTGCCGTCGTTCACGCCCAAACCCCTGGTGCGCAACCGCTGCGGCTATCGCTGCCGGAGGCTATTGACCTGGGGCTAAAAAACCGGCTGGAACTACAAAATCAGCGGCTGACGGTTCAGGTCGCCGAAAATAACGTCCGGAAAAACCGCGATCAGTGGCTGCCGGCGGTCAACGGCTCAGCTAATTTTCGGCTGAATACGCAACTACCTACAACGGTACTGCCGAGCGATTTTTTCCCAAGCGGAACGTCGGCCCCGCAGCGGATTCGGTTTGGTACGCGATTCAACCACGTGCTGGCGGTGGATGCCACGCAGAATATCTACAACCCGGCGCTCCGGCAGGAGGTGAAGATTGCCGAGAAGAACGTAGCCCTGGAACAGGAAAGTCTGCGCCAGGTCGAAGCCGACGTCAAACTGAACATCGCCGAAGTCTACTATGCCGCCTTGCTGAAACAGGAAGAGCTTGCCCTGGCCGAGCGGTCTGTTAACCGGGCGCAGCAGTACGTCGACGTATCAAAAGCCAAACTACAGTTGGGCACCATTCAGGAGAACGACCTGAAGCGCATTCAGCTTGACTACCAGAACGCCGACATCCGGCGGAAACGCGTCCGGCAGGAACTGCAACTCCGCCTGCAACAACTCGCTAACGCCCTCTTTATCGACCCCAGGCAACCGCTGGCCCTCGCCGACAGCCTGACCGCTGAGCCGCTGGTCAACGACTTACCCACGGATGTATCGGCGCTGGTGGAAAACCGCTCCGAAATCCGTCAGTCCGCGCTGAACAACGAACTCACCCGGCTGCGTGTTGACCGGGCTGCGTTGGGTCTCCGCCCGACGCTGCAGGCGTATGGCAACTACTCAGCGCAATACCAGAGCAACAAACTCAACCTGTTCAGCGACCGTGGCTGGTCACCGTTCAACTACGTGGGTGTCCAGCTCACTGTCCCTGTTTTCGACCGCAACGCCACCCGGCGCGAGCGGCTGGAGTACCAGCTTCGGCAGCAGATTGCCCAGAACGACCTCAGCCGCCAGAGCCGCGCCGTACTGGACGAACTCGAAACCGTCCGTACCGAACTCATCAACGCCCGGCTAAACCTGCAATACGCCCGCGAGAACTACCAGCTTGCCGAAGAGGTATACCAGGTCAGCCAGGCCAAATACGAGCTTGGCTCACTGCTGTACAGTGAGCTGTTGGATACCGAAAAATCATTGAACGAAGCGGAAACCAACCTGCTCAACAGCCTGTACGACCTGCTGGTCGCCCGCGTGAGGTGGCAAAAGGCGAAGGGGGAGTAGAAACCCAGAGCGAATTATTTTCGTTTTTACATTGCCCATCGACCGTAACCTAGCTCTGCCATGAATTACCCCGCCTACTTCGATTATAACGCGACGACGCCCGTGGACCCGGCGGTGCTGGAGGTGATGCTGCCCTATTTCAGTATGCACTTCGGCAATGCGGCTTCGCGTACGCATGTATTTGGGTCCAAAGCCGAAGAAGCGGTTAGCACCGCCCGAAAGCAGCTTGCCCGCCTGCTGGACGCCGACCCGAAAGACGTGGTGTTTACCAGCGGAGCCACGGAGTCAATCAATCTGGCGCTGAAGGGCGTCTGGGAAGCCAACCGCCACCGGGGCAATCACCTCATCACCGTCAGCACGGAGCACAAAGCGGTGCTGGATACCTGCGAACACCTGGCCCATCTGGGTGCGGAGATCACCTATCTGACCCCTGATTCGGAAGGACTTATCAGAGCAGAGCAGGTGGAAGCCGCCATCCGGCCCGATACGCTGCTGGTATCGGTGATGGTCGCCAACAACGAAACGGGCGTACTGCAACCTATTCAGGCTATTGGGGCGGTGGCGCACAAACAGGGTGTGCTTTTCCATACCGATGCGACACAGGCTGTCGGAAAAATTCCGCTTTCGTGGGCCGGCAGTCCGATTGATCTACTGAGTCTGTCGGGTCATAAATTCTACGGCCCCAAAGGCATTGGGGCTTTGCTGGCCCGCAAATCCGTTGCGCTGACGGCCCAGCAGGACGGCGGCCGGCACGAGCGGGGCCGACGGTCGGGTACGCTTAACGTGCCGGGCATTGTCGGCCTGGGCGAAGCGGCTCGACTGGCGCAAAACCTTCTGCCTACCGAAAAAGACCGTATCGCTGCCCTCCGCAATAAACTGGAAGCCGGTATTCTGGGCCAAATACCACAGGCGACCGTTAACGGCAGTCGGCAGTACCGGTTACCCAATACTACGAATATCACCTTTGCGGGAGTTGATGGCGAATTGTTGTTGCTATCCCTGAATGAGATTGCCGTTTCCAACGGCTCGGCCTGTACATCGGCTACCACCCTCCCCTCGCACGTATTAAAAGCGATGGGCCTATCCGATGACTTAGCTTATAGCTCCGTGCGATTCAGCCTGGGCCGGTTCACGTCGGAGGAAGACGTGAACACCGCCATCCGGCATGTCGTTACTGTCGTTAACCGCCTTGCCTAGCCGGGAAACACCTCTGTAAGTAAACATATTAAAGGCAAACCGTTTATATCCCCTGGCCTACTGGTGAACAGGCAATCAGCCGGCCCGTGAAAAAAATTTGAATAATTCTAGAGAAAACATAAACAATCAGCTATTTTTAGTGGTTTCTCAGGCAGCTTGACCCCTACCGTCTACCTACGTAACTTGATGAAACCTTTAACTGAACCCTCATGCAACGCATGCGGTAAGGCTGCTTCAACGCACAGCAAGCCTCCCAGCCGCTGGTCTCCCACATCGTCGGGGCTCCTCATCCTGTTTTTACCCAAGTGCCCATTCTGCGTAGTAGCCTATACCAGTTCCATAGCCATCTGCGGAGCGCCGTCTGCGTTGCAGCATCACACTGACTGGGGTGCGTGGCTGGCGGTGGCGTTGGCGCTTATTTGTCTGTATACTATTACCCGAAACTACCGGGGCAGAGGAACGCGAACCGCCATCCTCACTGCGCTTTTGGGGTTATCTCTTCTGCTTTTTGGCCTTCTTACACCCAACGCTATGGGGTGGTACTACACAGGAGCAATCCTCCTGCTTTTGAGCAGTATCTACAATGGTCCCGGCTATCGATGGCTGAACCATACACGTCTGGCACGCCGATTCCCCCTGTCAACAAACCAATAAACCCTAACCCCGAAGCCTATGCTATAAAACCTATCCATTGCAACCGCTGTCGGTTGCCTTATTATATGTAGCTGCATTAATTGTAAATACCCGTATTTAACCAGAACCTCTAATTATTCCTACCTACCACATGATTGCTGCAGAATTTAATTACGAAGCCCCCACCACACTCGATGAGGCCATTGCGCTGCTTCAGAAGTATGGCGACGAGGCCAAAATTCTCTCAGGCGGGCACAGCCTGATTCCCATGATGAAACTCCGGTTTGCTTCGCCGGAACACATCATCGACATCAACGGAATTCCCGGACTGGCCGACATCAACATCGAGGATGAGACGCTCAAAATCGGAGCCCTCACCCGCGAAGCCCAGTTGGAGCACTCCGACCTGCTCAAACAGCACTTCCCGATTTTTGGCGACGTAACCAAACTCATTGCCGACCCGCAGGTGCGCAACATGGGAACCATCGGCGGTAACCTGGCCCACGGCGACGCAGCCAACGATCACCCGGCCGTGATGATGGCCCTCAACGCCACCGTAGTAGCCACCGGCCCGGAAGGCAATCGCGAAATTCCCATCGACGAGTTTTTCTACGGCTTTTACACCACCGCTCTCCAGCCCGACGAGATCCTGACCGAAATCCGGATTCCGCTGCCGGGTCCCGGTACGGGTAGCGCTTACCACAAACTGGAGCGCAAAGTGGGTGATTACGCCACCGCCGGCGTAGCCGTGCAACTCACGCTCGACAGCAACGGAGTCTGTACCTATGCCGGTATCGGCCTGACCAACGTCAACCCCGTGCCCTTGCGGGCCACCCGCTCTGAAGAAGCGCTGCGGGGCAAAACCCTCACCGACGAGGTCATTGCCGAAGCCGCCCGGTATGCCTCGGAAGACTGCAATCCATCAGCCGACCTGCGGGGCGACGAAGAATACAAACGCGCCATGGTGGGTGTGCTGGTGAAACGTATGATTCACAAAGCCGCCGAACGCGCCATGGCCTAGTACGGCTGAGTGATGCGCCAGATTCGACCATTCACTCTTTCGCTGGGCCGCCAGCCCGGTCTTTCACTCTTTCGCTCATTCGTTCATTCACTCATTACATACCCATGAAACAAATCACCGTCACTGTCAACGGACAACCCCACACGGCCGAGGTAGAGCCGCGGTTGCTGCTGGTACACTTCATCCGGGAAAACCTGAACCTGACGGGCACCCACATCGGCTGCGACACCAGCAGTTGCGGAGCCTGCACTATTCTGCTCGACGGCAAGTCGGTTAAATCCTGCACCGTACTGGCGGTACAGGCCAACGGCAAATCCGTGGCAACCGTCGAGGGCCTTTGCGCCCCCGGTGCGGCCCTGCATCCCATTCAGGAGGGCTTTAAGGAAAACCACGGCCTGCACTGCGGCTACTGCACGCCCGGCATGATGATGCGGGCCATTGAACTGCTGGAGCAGAATCCCAACCCGACGGAAGAAGAAATCCGCTGGGGTATTTCGGGCAATCTGTGCCGCTGCACGGGCTACAACAATATCGTGAAAGCGATCCAGTATGCAGGTGCCAAAATCCGGGGTGAAGAAACGCCTTCCACCGAACCCCAGTTTGTCTAACCCTAAAATCGACCCCAAATAAAGATGACACAACAGTGTAAAACCTCAAAGGCGATTGGCGGGATGGGACATTCCATCAAGCGCAAAGAAGACATACGATTTGTGCAGGGCAAGGGCCATTACGTTGACGACATCAAGCTCGACGGAATGCTCTACATGGACATTGTCCGCAGCCCGTATGCCTACGCCAAAATCAAGAAAATAGACACCGAAGCGGCCCTGAAAGTGCCAGGGGTAGTGGCCGTGGTGACCGGCAAGGACCTGGAGCAGTATAACCTCCACTGGATGCCGACCCTGATGTCGGATACCCAGATGGTGCTGCCGACCGATACCGTCATGTACCAGGCGCAGGAAGTAGCCGCCGTGATTGCCACCAGCCGCTATGCCGCCCGCGACGGGCGCGAAGCCGTGCGCGTGGACTATGAGCCGATGAAGCCGGTGATTGACCCTTTCAAGGCGCTGGACCCGGAGGCCCCCGTGCTGCGGACCGACAAACCCGGCAAAACCGACAACCATATCTGGCACTGGGAAGTAGGCGACAAAGCCAAAACCGACGATGTATTCTCGAAAGCCGAAGTGGTGGTGAAGGAGCAGATGCACATCCCGCGCATTCACGTAGCCTCCATTGAGACCTGCGGCTGCGTGGCCGATTACGACAAGGTGAACAACCACCTCACCATGTACATGACTACGCAGGCTCCGCACGCTATTCGCACGGTGATTGCCCTGGTGGCCGGTCACGTGGGCCTGACGGAAGAAAAAGTGCGGGTGATTTCGCCGGATATTGGCGGTGGCTTCGGCGGTAAAGTGCCGGTGTATCCGGGCTACGTCATTGCCATTGCCGTCTCGTTCCTGGTGGGTAAACCGGTGAAGTGGATTGAAGACCGCAGCGAGAACCTGCAGGCCGACTCCTTCGCCCGTGATTACCACATCACCGCCGAAATGGCCGGCACCAAAGAAGGCAAGATTCTGGCGACGCGCTTCAAAGTCCTGGCCGACCACGGCTATACCGATGCCTCGGCCAACCCGTCGAAATTCCCGACCGGTATGTTCTCCATCGCGACGGGTTCGTATGATTATGATACCGCCTACATGGAGGCCGATGCCATTTACACCAACAAACCGCCGGGAGGAGTTGCGTATCGCTGCTCGTTCCGCGTGACAGAAGCGGTTCACGCCATCGAGCGGATGACCGACCGCTTTGCGCTGGAAATCGGTAAAGATCCGGCTGAGTTGCGGTTCCAGAATTTTATTAAGAAAGAAGATTTTCCGTGGCCTTCGCCAACGGGTTGGGTGTACGATAGCGGTGACTATGAAGCGGGTCTGCGCAAGGCGATGGATGTTATCGGCTACGACGAACTGCGCAAGGAGCAGGCCGGGAAACGCGCCAAAGGTGAACTGATGGGTATTGGTATCTCCACTTTTACCGAAGTGGTCGGTGCCGGTCCGTCGAAAGACTTCGATATTCTGGGCATCAAGATGTTCGATAGCGCCGAGATTCGAGTACACCCCACCGGCAAAGCCATTGCCCGCTTCGGGACCAAATCGCAGGGACAGGGGCACGAAACCACCTACGCCCAGATTATTGCCGAGGAACTGGGTATCCCCGCCGAGAACATTCAGGTCGAAGAAGGCGATACCGACACGGCTCCCTACGGCCTCGGTACCTACGCCAGCCGGAGTACACCGACCGCCGGTGCGGCAGCCGCCATAGCCGCCCGCAAACTGCGCGACAAAGCCCGCAAGATTGCCGCCTACCTGCTGGAAGTAAGCGAAGACGACCTGGAGTGGGAGCCGGGCAAATTCTTCGTGAAGGGAGCACCCGAAAAGGCCAAAACCATTCAGGAACTGGTGTTTGCGGCCTACACCAACCACCCGCAGGGGATGGAAGCCGGCTTTGAAGCCACCCA
The DNA here is from genome assembly GCF_039541875.1 of Nibrella viscosa. Lineage (NCBI taxonomy): Bacteria > Pseudomonadati > Bacteroidota > Cytophagia > Cytophagales > Spirosomataceae > Nibrella > Nibrella viscosa. The sequence goes on from NZ_BAABHB010000005.1 coordinate 338,461, forward strand.
CTACTACGACCCCCCGAACCTGACCTTCCCTTCCGGCGCGTATATCTGCGTGGTCGACATCGACAAGGAGACGGGCGGTATCCATGTACGCCGGTTCGTGGCCATCGACGACTGCGGCAACATCATCAACCCGATGATTGTGCAGGGACAGGTACACGGCGGCCTCACGCAGGGCATCGCCCCTGCCATGTACGAAGCCCTGGTGTACGACGAAGCCGGCAATATCCTGAACGGTACGTTGATGGATTACCTTGTACCCACGGCCGTTGAGTCGCCGAATTGGGAGACCGGCCACGTGATTACGCCCTCACCCCACCACCCCATCGGAGCCAAAGGTGTGGGCGAGTCGCCAACGGTAGGCGCACCACCCGCCATTGCCAACGCCATCGTCGATGCCCTGTCACCCTACGGCATCACCCACCTGGACATTCCGATTACGCCGTATAAGGTGTGGAAGGCGTTGAAGGAGAAAGGAGCGATTTAAAATTTCGGATTTCGGATTGGGGATTTCGGATTGTCAGGACCTGCACCGTAAATCCCCAATCCGAAATCCTCAATCCGAAATCATTATGACAACTAATCTCACAAAATCATTCGATGTCGAGCAGCCGATAGATCTGGTTTGGGCAACGCTGACTGATCCACCGCAGATTGTGGATTGCGTGCCGGGCGCGTCGCTGACCGAGCAGGTCGACGCCGACAATTATAAAGGCTATGTCGGGCTGAAGTTTGGCCCGGTCAAGGCGGGGTATGATGGCCTGGTTACCTTCGTGGAACGCGATGCGGTGAACAGGAAGATGACCCTGAAAGGCATGGGCATCGACAGCAAAGGAAAAGGCAATGCCGAAATGCTGATGAATGCCCACCTGACCGAAGTCAACGGCATGACGCATGTGGAGGCCACCATGGACATCAGCATCACGGGTATGCTGGCGCAGTTCGGTTCCCGGCTGGTCAACGACGTATCGAACCAGGTATTCGACCAGTTTGTTAACAATTTCAGGAAGAAGTTGGCTACTGCGGGTACCGAACCGGGCGAAGCGGCCGCCGACGATGCTGCGGACGAATCAAAATCCGGTATTGGTGGATTCATTAAAAAATTATTCTGAGATACTCGCGGCTTTAGACCAGCATCAGTACGTGGCCGATGAAGAACTGGCGACGGCCCTGTTTCTGATGCTCCGGCTTCGTAAACCGCTGCTGCTGGAAGGCCCGCCGGGTGTCGGTAAAACCGAGGTGGCCCTGGTACTGAGCGACCTGTTGCAGACCCCGCTTATCCGGCTGCAATGCTACGAGGGTCTGGACGTCAACGCGGCCGTGTACGAATGGAATTATCAGAAACAACTGCTGGGTATCCGGTTGCAGGAAGGCAGCGGGTTGTCGGTGGCCGAAAAAGAAAAGCATATTTTCGGCACCGACTACCTGCTCAAACGCCCGCTTCTGCAGTCCATTACCCACGAGGGTGGGTCGCCGGTGCTGCTGATCGACGAACTGGATCGCTCCGACGAAGAGTTTGAAGCCTTTCTGCTCGAACTGCTCTCGGCGTTTCAGATCAGCATTCCGGAAATCGGGACGATTAAGGCCACGCACAAGCCCTACATCATTCTGACCTCCAACCGCACCCGCGAACTGAGCGACGCGCTGAAACGACGGTGTTTGTACCACTGGATTGACTACCCGTCGCTCGACAAGGAGATGGCGATCATCCGCAAGCGCCTGCCGGACATTGAAAACGAGCTGCTGACGCAGGTAGTTGACTTTGTGCAGGAGTTGCGGCAACGGAAACTGGCCAAAACGCCGGGTATTTCGGAGACCATCGACTGGGCCGAGTCGCTGATGGCGCTGGGCTACCGCGAACTGAACCGGAAGGCCATTGAGCAATCGCTGGGCAGCCTGCTAAAATCGGTAGATGACATCAGACTGGTGAAAGATGAAGTTGCAAGCATTCGCCACGAATAGCCTCACGGAGTCCCTTGTTGCCTTTGCGCAGTTTGCGCGGAGTCACGGCCTCAACGTGGGTATTCAGGAAACGCAGGACGCGCTGGAAGCCGCCGGTCAGTCGCTGCTGACCACCCGGCAGAGCCTGAAGTACTCGCTCAAAGCCCTGTTCTGCACTTCGCCCGAAGAGCGAAAGGTATTCGACCGGCTGTTCAGCCTGTTCTGGGATACCAACCCGATTGACCTGCGCGAGGAAAAGAACAAGACCACGGTGCAGGGATCGGTCAGGAAAAAGACCAACCACACGCTGGTGCTGATGGGCGCGGGCAAAACCGCCGATTCCCTGGAAGATGCCAAAACCGTGTCGGGAGCCAATGAGGTAGAGCGCCTGCGGAAAACCGATTTTGCCAAAGTAAGCGAGGTAGACGCGCAGCAACTGGACGACATTGCCCGGAAGCTGTTCAAAGAAATTGCTCTGCGGCTGCGCCGTCGAATGAAGGAAAGCCAGACGGACGGTCGGGTAAACCTGCGCCGGACCATCCGGCGGAGCATCGGCTACGGGGGCGAACCGCTGGAACTGTACCGACGGGCCAGAAAACCAAAAAAACAACGCCTGATTGTGCTGCTCGACGTGAGCGGCTCGATGGACAAATACAGTTTTTTTCTACTGCGGTTCATTGTCGCCCTGCGCGAACACTTCCGGCAACTGGAAGCCTTTGTGTTCAGCACGACGCTCATCCGCATCAGCAAAGCCATTCAGCGCAACCGCCTGGAAACGGTACTGGCGCTGCTGCATCAACAGGCCGATAACTGGTCGGGCGGAACCAAAATCGGGGCCTGTCTGGAGACCTTTTGCGATACGTACGGAAACCGATTTCTGAACGGCTCTCCTACCGTCATTATCCTGAGCGACGGGCTGGAAACCGGGAGTGTCGAGAAACTGGCCGGGCAGATGCAGCGCATTCACCGCCGGGCCAAACGCGTAGTGTGGCTCAACCCCCTGAAAGGGATGCCCGGTTACGAACCCACTGCGCGGGGAATGGCGGCTGCGCTGCCGATGGTGGATACGTTCAAATCGGCGCACAACCTGAACAGTTTGGTAGAACTTGAAACCATTTTAGCCCATGCTTGACGAATTCTTAGACCAATATACGCGCCGTCGCCGGCAGAACGAGCTGTTTGCCACGGCAACGGTTGTCTGGCGCGAAGCGCCCAGTTCGGGGCAGGTTGGCAACCGGGCCATCATCAGCAGCAACGGTGAAATCTGGGGCTGGGTTGGTGGCGGCTGCAGCAAAGGGATTGTGCTGAAAGAAGCCGCTGCCGCCATGCAAGACGGAACGGCCCGGCTGGTGCGGATCCGCCCCGATGCCGAAGAAACGCAGCAGGCAGGCGTTATCGACTATAAAATGACCTGCCAGAGTGGCGGCAGCATCGATATTTTCATTGAACCGGTTATGCCCCAAACGCACCTGGTCATCATGGGTAAATCGGCCATTGCCAAAGCGCTGGCCACTATGGCCAAACTCCTCGACTACCGGGTTACGGTGATGGCAATGGGCGTCAACGAAGCCGACTTTGTCGGGGTCGACGATGTTAAAATGGCGTTCAGTTTCGGGAAAATACCCGTTAACCGGCATACGTTTGTGGTGGTAGCCACCCAGGGCGAGCAGGACGAAATGGCCCTGAAAGCCGCGCTGAAAGTCTCCTTGCCGTATCTCGCGTTTGTGGCCAGTCGCCGGAAGCGCGACTCCGTGTTTGCCTACCTGCGGGCAGCGGGGGTATCGGACAGCGAACTGGACACCGTTAAAGCTCCCGCCGGGTTCGACATTAAAGCCAGGACGCCCGCCGAAGTGGCCATCAGCATTCTGGCGGAGGTAATCCAGACCGTCCGGACCGAACAGACGCAGCCCGCTCCCCCGCAGAACCTGCCGGCCGAGGAGCGGTTTTACAACAACCCGGTTTGCGGTGTGCCGGTCGACAAAACCGCGCCCAAACACATTGTTACGTATAAGGGTGAAAACGTGTATTTTTGCTGCGACGGCTGCAAAGTGAAATTTGAGGCCGAACCCGAAAAGTATCTGCAGGCATGAAAGAGATAAAAGCCATCATCGACGGCTACGACCAGATTGACCGCCAGACGACGCAGGCGGCTTTAGCCACTGTAGTGCGGGTAGAGGGGTCGTCGTACCGGCGTACGGGTGCCCGGATGCTGGTTATGAGCGACGGCGTCTGGATTGGCGGCATCAGTGGCGGGTGTCTGGAAGGCGACGCCCTCAAACGCGCCCGGCTGGCCATTGCCAAAGCGTCGGCCTCTAAAATCACGTATGATACCACCACCGACGACGAGCACCAGATTGGCGTGGGGCTGGGTTGCAACGGCATCATCGACGTGCTGTTTACCCCCCTCGATTTTGCCGATTCGAATAATCCCGTTGAAATACTGAAACGCTGCATGAACGAACGTCGCCAAACGCACGTACTCATTACCATTACCGGCCTGGAAGGCGACTGGGCGTCCGTCAAAGAAGGCGATGTTATCCGCTACCAGGACGCCGGCAGCCTTGACGTGCTGGACAACGCCACCATTCAGGCAGCCCTGGAGGAGAAAATTCAGGCCCGCCTTGAAAAAGGGGTATCGGCTCCTTACCGGTTCGACAGTCCGGAGGGGCAGGTGCTGGAGGCTTTTATTGAGATATTAGCGCCCGAAACGCATCTGGTGCTGTGGGGGCATCAGTACGATGTGTATCCGCTCACGCGCCTGGTGAAGGAACTAGGCTGGCGGGTTACCATCGTAGCCAATCCGCTAAAGGTAAACCGGAAAATTGCCGCCCTCGCCGACGCCATCGTCCCCCCCGAAAACTACACCGACATTCTCTTCGACGAACACACCGCCGTAGTGCTGATGTCGCATGATTACAAAACCGACAAAGCGAACCTGCCCAAAGTGCTGGCAACCGGAGTTCCCTACGTTGGTATGCTGGGGCCACGCGTCCGTTCCGAACGCATCTGGTCCGAACTGGCCGAAGAGGGTTACGCCATAACCGAAGACGAATATGAGCGCATCCACGCACCGGTAGGCCTGGACATCGGCGCCGTCTCCCCGGAAGAGATCGCCCTATCCCTAGCCGCCGAAATCCGCGCCGATTTCTCGAATCGGGATGGCTCGTTTCTGCGATTAAGGCAGAGTCCGATACATGTGCGGGAGTAGGTAACCGGCTAATGAATAGTCCGGCAACGCTGACAAACTTGGCAATGCTGTCCATAGTGGTAATATAACGTATTATTCCACTCACTACGAATCAAAAGCGGAGCGTCCGAAAATCACGGCATAAGTGCACGAATATCGGCCAGTTGGTGTTTGTTCAGGTACCGAATAAACCTTAAATTCGCTTACTTCACAAAGTGATTGCTACTTCAAGAGACGACATGCCGTTGAAATTAATCGATTTATTTGCAGGAGCAGGCGGCTTCACGCTAGGCTTTGTGCAATACACCAAACGTACCGGAGAGAAAATTTTTGAGCCAGTCTGGGCTAATGATTTTAACAAATATGCCGCCAATACGTATAATGCTAATTTTGGTCACCATTGTCATTCAGGCGATATTGTCGATATTCTTGAAGATCCGGCCACTGTTATACCCAAAGCAGACGTTGTAATTGGAGGCCCCCCCTGTCAGGGCTTTAGTCTTCTCAATAAGAATAGAACGCTGGACCCCCGCAAGCAACTATGGCTGCCGTATATGGATGTAGTTGAGCGGTCAGGGGCTTCCATGTTCGTGATGGAGAATGTCCCTGAGTTGCTGGCCTCGGAAGAATTCATACAAATTCGGGAAGTAGCCAAAGAAATGGGGTTCACCCTGCGGTGGGCAAAGCTGGTAGCCGCCGATTATGGGGTACCGCAAGTGCGTACGCGGGCATTTGTTATGGGTTCTCGCCTAGCTGATCCTATCGATGTATTTCCCCCCTTACGTACGCACCGTGACCCCCAAAACAAAAAACCGCTGGATTTCTCTCTTTATCATCCGGATGTACGCCCCTGGGTGACGCTCCGCACCGCCATTGGGGATTTACCTGCTCCTGTCGGTACGGAGATTAGAGGTGAGCGAGGCACGGAGGCCCTACATTTCGGTCGAACTCCCACCCAAATGAGTCTGGAACGTTACCGCGCCGTTCCGGAAGAAGGAATGAATCGTTTTGACCTCCAGCGAAGAGCGCCACACCTTACGCCTAAATGCTGGATTAATAAAAAGAACGGAGGCACGGATCTATTCGGTCGGCTTTGGTGGGATCGACCCTCCGTAACGATACGAACCGAATTTTTCAAACCGGAGAAGGGGCGCTATTTACACCCGGTCCAACACCGGCCAATCACGCACCGGGAAGCAGCACGCATTCAGGGCTTTCCGGATGATTTCATTTTCAAGGGCAGTAAAATTGAAATTGCCCGCCAAATCGGTAATGCGGTTGCTGTAGGAATCGCCGGGCGAATCGCTGATGCTGTTTGGCGACATTACAACTATCATTTTATGGAGAAGGAACCCATAGTTGGTTCAATTGAGGAGATTTATAATGGATAAGCTCACCCCGGATGAGCGAAGCCGGGTAATGGCGAAAGTCAAAAATGCAAATACCACTCCTGAGCTGCTCGTCAGACGATTGTTGCACAGGATGGGTTACAGATTTAAACTGAACGACAAAAAGCTGGCCGGTTCGCCCGACATTGTACTCCCTCGACACCGTAAAGTCATATTTGTGCATGGCTGCTTTTGGCATGGACATGATTGTGTTCGTGGTAAACGCCCAACCACCCGAGTAGAGTTCTGGAACGCCAAAATAGATCGAAACATCGAAAGAGATCGGTTAGCTTTAGACACATTAGCGACTGCCGGTTGGAAAGTTCTCATCATTTGGGAGTGCTGGACAAAATCATCTCAGCAGTTGCAGCAACTCCTTTCCGACTTTATGCAAAGCTGATATGGCAAAGCGCAGAGCGTTTAATGTTGAAGAAGCAAGGAATCAGTTAATTGATTTGCTGGATAACTTCGTTACGCTTTCCTCAACCTCAGATTTGAGGTCGAAGGTGCTTACGTTAATTCCGGCCTTCCGACTACTTAGCGAAGTAGGCATGTCCGTAATACCAAATTATAGTGAATATTCAGCTCGTGAACGGATTCTTATCTACTTTCGGCAGAACCTGCTGACCATTATCGATACCGAGGAATTAATGATTGTCTCCGGTATAAGTGAGTATCCCCGTCGGATTCGGGAACTACGTGTTCAGGATGGTTGGCCTATTCTTAGCGGGCAAACTGTAAGAAGTATGCTGGATGCAGGCGAATGGGAAGATGAAGCAATCGATGTGTCCCGTATGAGACCTGACCAGTATATTCTTCTGGAGAACGAACAGGACCGTGATGCTGCTCATCGATGGGGTACGATTAATCGAATCCGAAAACAGAATATTTCTGTTCAGGACAAAATCATCAATTATCTTCGACTTAATGTGGGTCGTCACATAACCGGAGAGGAGTTGGCTTATCTCGCCAATGGCGCAACCGATTGGGCACGCCGGGTTCGGGAGCTACGTACTGAGAAAGGTTGGCCGGTCAGAACAAAAACCTCGGGAAGACCTGATCTACCAGTAGGCGTTTATTTACTGGAAGAAGATAAGCAGGCACAGGAGCACGACCGTAAAATTGATGATAGTGTGCGGGCAGCGGTTTTAGAGCGAGATGAATTCCGCTGTCGAAAGTGTGGCTGGAATCGCAATCAAAAACGACCCGAAGACCCCAGACGGCTGCTTGAACTCCATCATTTAGAGTATCATGCGGCAGGAGGTAAAAATGAAGAGGGAAATCTGATTACCCTGTGTAATGTAGATCATGATGTTGTTCACCGCGACCATATGAATAAAGAACAGGTATTCTATTGGATTGGCATAAATAGTTTGTAATATACAGTCAAAGGGAGCAGGAATGATTCATAACCAAGATTCAGGTCCTGGTCTTGTTCAGCCCAATTTCCATTTACTTCAACACGTCACTGGCCTCAGCCTCCTGAATATACTTCTGCACATCTTCATCGAGCAACAGGCGTTGGCGGGCCAGCGTTTGTGCGGTTTGCCGAACAGCCTTCATATAGCCCTGGTGTGTTTTGTAGCGTTCCTCCAGGGACAAACGGGGGTCAATTAATCCGGAACTTGATACAGACAACCGTTCGGCTTTAGTCTTTTTGAACGGTATATACTGACCGGCTGATTCACAACCGTCGTTTTCGCCGAAGCCTTCCCGGCGCAGGGCCCAGCCCGTTGTGGTGGCAACCGGGGCAGCTACCGGCGGCAGCCGGATACCCGCTATTTCGTTTCCATCCCGGTCTACTTTCGACACAAAATTGGGGTATACGGGTCGACCCGCCAGACTGGGCGGATAATTTGTCAGGATGCCTTTGTCAAACTGAGGGCCAAAGTCGAGTTGGTACCGGGTGGTGATGGTGCCGGTATAAGTAACACCCGGAATGTCCGGCCAGCCGAGAGCCGCCGGGGGAACCATGCCGGTTGGGGAGCCGGGTTGGGCAACGGCCATGACGGCGGTGCCGTCGGACCGCCGGGGTACCCGACTGGCGGGCGGTTCAATGCCTTTGGTAACCCATTCGTCCAGGGCAACAAACAACGCCCGCAGCACGGGTTCCGCATTGGTCGGGTTCTGCAACTGCCGGCATATACCCCGGCTCGTGGCGTTACCCGTGCCGTGCTGGGCTCCGGCAATCAGGAAGAACCGCACATTCTCCGGGTCGGGCAGGTCGTTTCCCCACAAATCGGTATGCAGGAGCGATGCGGCCTTGACCCAGTATTCGTTGGCCGAATTAATCTCGAACACCTTTGGACAGGTGTTGCCGGCCTGACAACGGGCCAGGCGACCGGCCGTTTTACCGGTCAACGGATCAGTCAGCACGGGGTACGCAAACGGGAAAACGGCTTCGGGGTACAAGTGATTCTGCCGGTTCCGCTCGGTCCGCGACGGCTGCGCAAACCGGTAATTAACAGCCACACCGCTGCTGCCTCCCAGCCAGTTCTCCATTCCGTCGATTACCCGACGGCCCTGCTCATCGGCGTTGAATCCCAGCGTCTGGAAATCGTTCAGGTACCGGCCGGGTTGGGAGAGGGTGTACGAAAACGTATACCTTACATCACCCGCGAGCGGATTCGGATTACCGAAATCGTCGGCGGTGGCGTAGCGCATAAATGATACAAAATCGCGCGTAGCGGCTAACCCCAGGCCCGCTACCAGCGGGTCTTTCGCCGTATACGTAAACTCATAGATGGCGCTCTGCCGAAAGGGAGTGCCGGCCGGCAGCAACCGGATCGCACGCTCGTTGACGTACTCCCAGCCGCCCGGCGGTACGGTCACAGGCGTATCGGTCAACCGGTCCCGCACCGTCAGGGTAGCCCCGGCTTTATCGAGGGTAGCCGCCGGGTAAGCCAGGGTGTAGGTCTGCGCTCCCGGATTATCAAACACGATATACTCATACGAGGGTCCGGTTATGGGAGAGCCGTCTGGATTGGCAGCTACCGGAACCGTTATAGTCAGGTTATTGTTGCCGGGCGCTGCCGATATATCCCATCCGTTCCAGACCAGGGTATAGCCCCGGTTCATCAGAAAGCCTTCGCCGGCATCGGCCGCCGTGGTCGGATCATTGCCGCCTTTACTGTTATTCAGACCGCCAAACAGTTTACCACCCCGGTTGTTGACTTCCAGAAAAAGCTTATGGTTACCGTTACCCAGCGCTATGGGCTTCAGAATGTAAATATCCATGGCGTATTCCACCAGGCCTTTTGTATTTCGGGGGGCCAGGGTTATATCGGTAATCAGGGCATTTTGCGGATGATTGGGATCAATTTCGCCATAGGCCCGGCCTCGCAGTTTTTCGTAAGCCCCTACCCGCCCGAATACCCGGCCATCGAATGTGGGGGATTGCCGGCCGGTAATATCAATGCGCACAATTCGTGCCCAGGCGGGAGTGATGGCGATAAGCATACCTGCCCAAAGCGGTAAGGCAATGGCAAAACAAGCCGAAATAGATATTTTGGGGGAACACCGTAAGCGAAAAGTATACATAGCCCTGTAGGTTGTGCGTCCTGACAGCCAGAAAGAATTTATTACTCGCTGGAGGCACTATCAGGAGAATACCAGTCAGCCAGCTTATCCGCTATTTACGTTTTTATGCATGATAAAGCCGGAACGTCAGTGAATCTTGTTCTGGCCTTAACTATTCCTATACAGGAAGATACACGCTGAAGGTGGCACCCTGGTCGGGATGCCCCGTGGCGGTAACCACTCCCCCGTGGTTGGCTACTACTTTCTCCACAATGGCTAAACCTATACCTGTGCCGGAGAATTCCTGCTTACCGTGCAGGCGCTGAAACACGCCAAAAATGAGTTCGGCATGTCTGGGATCAAAGCCAATGCCATTGTCACTTACTTCAATAAGCTGATAGGCTTCGGCCTGCCGGGCTGCGGGTAACGGAACCGGCATTTCACTCCGCAGCAGTCGTTTGGTGCGCACCTTTACCTGTGGGATTACGGCTTCCCCCGAATGGGTCTTCCGGCGGAACTTTAACGCATTCGACAGCAGATTCTGAACAAGCTGCATCAGTTGCAGGGCATCTCCCGGCACGGTGGGTAAGTCATCCACGTCAATTTGAGCCCCACTCTCCTCGATGGCCACCGATAAGTTGTCGATCGCCTGGCTCACCACATTGGCCAGGGCCACCGGCTGAGCATTAACCTGCGAGGTGGAGATGCGGGAGTACGTCAGGAGATCCTGAATCAGCAGCGACATGCGGCCGGCGGCCTGCTGCATGCGCTGCACGTAATTCAGCCCCTGCTCCAGGTTCTGCCCGTAATTCTGTCTCAGCAGGTCCCCGAACTGCTGGATCTTCCGCAAGGGTTCCTGCAAATCATGCGAGGCCACATAGGCAAACCGACTCAGATTCTCGTTGGAGCGGTTCAATTCGTCAATCTTCCGTTCGAGCTGGCGTTGTAACTGCCGTAAGTGCGTAAAATCAGTAAAGTGGATAATGACCTCATCATCCAGCCGGGCCGTGCTCATCAGATTATAGAGATCCAGCCCGTCCTGATCATAGTGAATTTCGAAGGTAAGCGGCTGACCCGTCAGGTAGGTTTCAACCGGCCGGGTAAAGCTTAGCGTTTGAAAATAACCGGGAAATATGTCACCCACGCGTTTACCCTGAAGTTGTTCCGGCGTCGAGTTGGCGTAGCTGGCGTAGGCCTGGTTAGTCAGCTTGAAGCGAAAGTCTACGATAGTGCCGTTTTCGAAAACGGGTTGCAACACCTGCAGGGGTTCTTTAAACCCATTGATGATGGTTTGCAGATACCGGTTGGCCTGGGTGGCCTCTACAAGTTGTACGGAGTTAGTAATATCCTCGATGCTGTGAATGATAGCGGAAAGCTCCCCGCCGGGGTTCAACACCGGCTTATTGACCGGTCGCCAGACCCGCCACTCCAGTTCACCCGTTTTGGCGTTGGGCCATTGGTGTGACTGGTCGGCCATAGGATGGACCTTTTTGGTTTGGATTACCTCAGTCAACGAGTGCCGCAGGTGCCGGGCAACGGCATCGTTGCGCCCATCGGTAAAGAACACCTCGAAAACACTACAGCCCAACAGGTTCTCCCGCTGCAGCTCAAAAGCGGCCAGGTACTCGTCGGATACGGCGGCAATAGTAAACATCGGCGCATCGGGTAAGAGCACCAGATGCTTGCCCGGTATAGCGTTAAGTAGTAGCGACTGAAAAGCCAAGCTATGGCTGCTGGTAGCAGGTGTGGTCATCCTTAAAGCCCTGGCTGGAATAACGTTGTGAAAATCAAAAACAGGTGGCTGGTGTGTAAACCAGCCGGGCACGGCCGTAGCCTTTACCAGTTTAAGCCAGGCAGAGGATAAAATTAGAGCGGATCGTTCTAAGATACAAGACTTCTTTAGTTTGAGGTTAACCGGAGGTTGGTAACGGATCGAAAAATAGTATTTTCCAAATCAATACCACCGAACGCAATAATTAACCAATTTCGTTTTCATGAAAGTGCTGTTAGTTGAAGACGAAGAGCGGGTGGTCTCCTTTATTCGCAAAGGCATATCGGCCGAAGGCTACGAGGTTACCGTCGCGTACGACGGACGAACCGGCCTGTCGCTGTTCCGCAAGGATGTGTATGACATCGTCATTCTGGATGTCAACCTGCCGCAAATGAACGGTTTTGAACTATGCCGGTTGATCCGATTGGAGAATGAGGATGTGCCCGTGCTGATGCTGACCGCCCTGGACAGTCTGGCCGATAAGGCGGATGGCTTCAACGCCGGGGCCGACGATTATCTGGTTAAACCCTTCGAGTTTCAGGAACTGCTGTTACGACTCCGGGCCCTGACGCGCCGGCATGGCCCCAAACAGAAGCAGATACTCCGGCTGGCCGATCTGGAACTGAACCTGGATACCAAAACCGTAACCCGCGCCGGCCAGCGCATCGACCTCACCACCCGTGAATACTCCCTGATGGAATACCTGATGCTCAACAAGGGGAAAATTATTTCGCGAGTAGACATCAGCGAACGGGTCTGGAACCTGAATTTCGACAGCAACACCAACATCATCGACGTATATGTCAGCTACCTTCGCAAAAAAATAGACAAAGGATTTTCGCCCAAGCTGCTGCACACCATTGTGGGCATGGGGTACGTCCTGCGGGAAGGGTAGTTGGTTGAGTGGTTGATTGGTTAACTGGTTGGCTGGTTAACTAATCAACCAATTAACCACTGAACTAATCAACCAGCCATGCTGATTCGCAATCGCCTGACGCTCATATTTACGTTGCTGGCAACGGCTATCCAGATCACGCTCTCGCTGCTGGTGTGGTATTTTTATTCGCTGTTCCGGCAGGAAGAATTTTATAGCCGGCTGGAGTCAAAAGCCCGCGTGGCCGGACGGGTACTGATTTCCCGGCGGCACCTGCACGATGACTTTTTTAAGAACATGGTGCGTACCGACCTGCTTACCATCGTGGAGGAACAAATCAGTATTTTCGACAGCCGGCATAAACTGGTATTTACGAACCGCAACCTGAAGGAATCTGATTTTTATAAAGAAAAAATACCGCTGCTGACCAACCAATCGCTGTTTGAATTCAGAAGCGGTCACCTCGAATCGATTGTCTTACCGTATCAGGACCGGGGGCAACAGTTTTATATTTTTGCCTCCGGCTATGACCGCATCGGTCTGGCCAAATTGGGTACACTACAGCAGATTCTGGTGCTGGCGAATCTGTTCGGCTTTGCGCTGATTATGCTGGCCGGCTGGTATTTTTCCGGACGAGTGCTGAAACCTATTTCCCAGATCGTGGAGGAGGTAGAGCAGATTACCGCCCGGGACCTGCACAAGCGGGTACATGAAGGCAACCGGCGCGATGAAATTGCCCAGCTCGCCATGACCTTCAACCAGATGCTCTTCCGACTGGAAGATGCCTTTGTGTCCCAGCGCAGCTTTGTCTCCCACGCATCCCACGAACTGCGCACCCCACTCACCAATACCCTGGGTACGCTGGAAACATCGCTGCGGTACGACCAAAACCCGGCCGACTGGCGCGAGAGCATGGAGGTAGCCGTGGACGAACTCAAAAAAGTAATTGCCCTGACCAACGGCCTGCTGGGTTTGGCCAAAGTCACCGACGGCACCGTGGCGCTGGCAGATGTTCAGGTTGACGATTGCCTGCTCACCGCGATCGAGCAGGTGCAGACCAAATATCCGGGCCGGAACCTGCCGCTCCAGTTTATGACGAGTGAAGACCAGCCGTTTACGGTGAAAGGCAATGCGACCTTGCTGACAACGGCGTTCCTGAACGTACTGGATAATGCCTGCAAATATTCCGGCGAAGCGGTGGCCGTGCAACTACAAGCGACAGACAGCCAGATCGATGTAATCGTAACCGATCAGGGACAGGGCATCACCAAAACCGATGCCGCCTTTATTCTCAATCCGCTTTACCGGGGAGAAAATGCGGAGGGCGTGCCCGGCTATGGTATTGGTCTGGCCGTGACGCAGAAAATCATTGACCTGCATCAGGGTACATTGCAGATCACCTCTACAGTAGGCCAGGGCACTACGGTTACCATTAGTTTGCCCAGTCTGGTGTAGAGCAACGCCGGCAAAGAATACCCTGATCGGCCCACAGCCGGTTGGCTGTCTTGGGAGAATGCATTATTTTACGCCATGAAACAGTTTTTCCTCTGCCTTACCGCCAGCTTATGCCTCATTGGCGGTGCCTGGTCGCAGCCCACAAATTCTGCCTTACCGCGTATTGCTATTGCCGGGTTGGGTATTGAATCGAGCACGTTTTCGCCCGCCGTTACGCTGGAGCCGGCTTTTCACGCCCGCTACAGTGGCGAGGTCTTCAACGCGTATCCGTTCATGATGGGTACGGCCCCGCTCCGGAAGCAGGCCCGCTGGGTGCCGACGGTCGTGGGCAAATCCCTGCCGGGTGGTATTGTAAGCCGGCAGGCGTACGAATCGCTGGTGGGTAAGATGCTGGATTCGCTTAAAAAATACGCCCCTTATGATGGCTTGTATTTCGATATTCACGGGGCGATGAGTGTGCAGGGACTCGATGACCCTGAAGGCGATCTGCTGGCACGAATCCGGCAGGTGATCGGCTACAAAACCCTCGTGTCGACCTCGATGGATTTGCACGGGAATGTCTCGGAACGGCTGGCGCAGAACACCGACCTGATGACCTGTTACCGCATGGCACCCCACGAAGACGCCATGCAAACCAAAGAACGGGCCGTGGTCAACCTGCTCAACCGGCTTAAAAGCGGCAAAGGCAAACCCGCCTACAAGGCCTTGATTACCGTGCCCATTTTGCTACCGGGCGAAAAAACCAGCACCCGGATTGAGCCGGGCAAAAGCCTTTACCAGCAGGTTACCCCGCTGGCCGATCAGCAGCCGGGCGTTGTGGATGCCGGCATCTGGATCGGGTACGCCTGGGCCGACGAGCCACGTAACCACGCGGCCGTGATGGTGGTAGGCGACGATCGAAGCAAGGTGACGCAGACCGCCGAAAAACTGGCCCGCGACTTCTGGAACGCCCGCCACCAGTTCGATTTTGTGGCCCCCACCGGTACGCTGAACGAGGTATTAACCAAAGCCATTGCCAGCCCCAAACGGCCGTTCTACATCAGCGATACGGGCGATAACCCTACGGCTGGAGGTGCCGGCGACGTAACCTGGACGATTACGGAAATCCTCAAACGCCCCGAATTTAAAAAACCGGACGGTCCAACGCTGATTTATGCGTCCCTGCCCGACCCGGCGTTTGTCGGCAAAGCGATGGTGGCCGGCATTGGGGGCCACGTAGACGGAACCGCCGGGGGGCTGGTCGATCACCGGTTTGCCCCGCCCGTTCGGCTCAGCGGTACCATAACGGCCATTCATGAAGGCGACAAAGACGCGGAAGCAGAAGTGGTGGTGAAGGTAGGCAGCGCCCACGTTATTGTAACCCGGAAACGCAAACCCTACCACGAAGAAAAAGATTTTACCCGCCTGGGCCTCAACCCCCGCACCGCCGACATTGTTGTGGTGAAGATCGGCTATCTCCAGCCCGAACTCTACGAAATGCAAAAAGACTGGATCATGGCCCTGACGCCCGGCGGTGTCGATCAGGATTTGTTCCGCCTGCCCTACAAGCGGATTCAGCGCCCCATGTTCCCCTTCGACAAAGACATGAAAACGCCGGACTTATCGGCCAAACTGATACCCGTTTCCGGCACGGTGAAGTAGTGGAATCTGGACGTTAGACATTGGACGTTAGACGTTAGACGCTGGACATTAGCTATTAGCCGTCTAACATCTAATGTCTAACGTCCAACGTCTGACTAACGTCCAACGTCTAACATCATCCACACCTCACATGGATTACTTTAGAAACCTGCTTCAGTTACTGAAGCGCGAACGGGAAGAAGACCGGATTCAATACCAGAAACTGACCGAAACCACCTCGATTACCGAGCGCCGGGCCAACGGCCTCACCTGGTACCCCATTGCCATCCGTGGTTCTGAACTGGGCCGGGGCGATTATCTGACTGTGGAGGTGGAACGCACCACGCATCAGGATACTCCCCACCAATTCCGGTTTGGTGTTCCGGCCGTACTGTTCAGCAACCATGACCCCAAAAACGACCGGGTCGAAGGCACCATCTCGCACCAGAGTGGCGACCGGCTCAAACTCAGCCTGCGGGTCGATGAGTTACCCGACTGGTCGCGGGATGGCAAGCTGGGCGTTGAGCTGCTGTTCGACGACAACAGCTACGACGAGATGGAGCAGGCTCTTAAAACGGCGGATGCCCTGAGCCAAAAAGCGAATCACCGGCTCATCAAAATCCTGACGGGCGAACAATCTCCCACCTTTCACTCCGAGCAGCCTGAGTTGTTCATGCCGCAGCTCAACCCCAGTCAGGTAGCCGCCGTGCAGATGATTATGTCGGCCAACGAGCTGGCGATTGTGCACGGGCCGCCGGGCACGGGTAAAACCACCACGCTGGTGCAGGCCATTAAAGCCCTCATCCGGCAAAATAACCAGAAACTGCTGGTGGTCGCGCCCAGCAACACAGCCGTCGACCTGCTGAGCGAAAAACTCCACGAGCAGGGTCTGAATGTGCTCCGGATCGGGAACCCGGCCCGGGTGTCGGAACGGCTCACGGCGCTCACGCTGGATTATAAAGTGAGCCAGCATCCGCACATGAAGGAAGCCAGAAAGCTGAAAAAGCAGGCCAATGAGTTCCGGACGATGGCGCATAAATACAAACGCAATTTCGGTAAAGCCGAACGCGACCAGCGCAAAGCCTTATTTGATGAAGCCCACCGCCTGTTGAAAGACGTGGCTGCTTCGGAGCAGTACGTCACCGACGACCTGATCGCTAAAGCGCAGGTGATTACCGCTACGCTGGTGGGTGCCAATCACTATACCGTTCGGGGTCTGACCTATCATACCGTCGTTATCGACGAAGCCGGGCAGGCCCTCGAACCCGCCTGCTGGATTCCGATTCTGAAAGCGCAGAAAGTGGTACTGGCCGGCGATCACTGCCAACTGCCGCCAACCATCAAATCGACCGAAGCAGCCCGGCAGGGCCTGAACACGACCCTGCTGGAAAAAGGCGTAGCCCTGCACCCCCAAGCGGTTTCGCTCCTCAATGAGCAGTATCGAATGCACGAGCACATCATGGGCTATTCATCGCAGGTGTTTTACCAGAACAACCTGAAGGCGCATACGTCGGTGGCCCGCCATGCTTTGTTCGAAGGGGATCCCTCGCTGGTGTTTGTGGATACGGCCGGTTGCGGCTTCGAGGAAAAGCCTGACGGCACCAGCTCTACCAACCCCGAAGAAGCAGCCCTGCTGGTCAGGCATCTGACCCAACTGGTAGCCGGCCTCAGCCAGTACTATGCCCCGCCGGACTTTCCGACCATTGCCGTTATCTCACCCTACAAACAGCAGATTGCCATCCTGAAAGACCAGATACAGCACACCCCGGAGCTACAGCCGTATCGAGCTAGCCTTTCGGTAAACACCATCGACAGCTTTCAGGGGCAGGAGCGCGATATTGTGTACATCTCCCTGGTGCGCAGCAACACCGAAGGCGAGATCGGTTTTCTGGCAGACATCCGGCGCATGAACGTAGCCATGACGCGGGCCCGCAAAAAACTGGTTATTGTTGGCGATAGCGCTACGCTGGCCGGTCTCCCGTTCTATGCCGACTTCGTTACCTATGCCGAAGCGCTGAACACCTACTATAGCGCCTGGGAATGGCTATGAGGGTAACCCCGTTGGGCAAACGGCTATTAACCGAGTTGGGGGGGCCGGCGTTTTGTAAACCGGAAGAACCAATAACTGCAAAAACTGCTCAGGGCGGTCAGCAGGTGCCAGAGTGCATGGCCCTGAAAGAACGAGTACGGATCGCAGCCCACCTTTTGTACATCCAGCGTACGGATGTAAATGGCCAGGACAACCAGCGTCAGGCTGAGCAGCACCAGCCCGATGGAGCGCTGCGCCCTGAACTGCACAAAGTGCATCACCATTCCGGCGTTCAGCAGCAGAATCAGGGCGGGCACCAGCCGGGAGCTGGGTACCAGGAGTGCAAGCGGCAAAAACAAGCCGATAACGGCCACCAAGGCAGCCACCCACAGCCTTTGCTGAAGCCGGCTCAACCGAATGCGGTAGACCAGGTGATACAGCGTAATGCCCAGCAGCGTAATCAGGATGCTATAGGTGGCGTTCATGTCGACGCGCTGACCGACATACGTAAGCGACGCATGAAAAAACGCGCTGCCGATACTCAGGTACACAAAGCAACTGCCCATCAGCACGGAAAGCAGCGGAAAGTCTGCCAGGCGGTTGGCCTGGCGATTGACCCGGTTTCGGTAATCATGCCTGGCAATGAGCAGGATGAGTATGCCGAAAAAGAAGTAGGCTAAATTGGAATACGTATTGATGGGTTGGTGAAAGAAGCGCTGCGGGTGATTAAACTCGCAATACTCCACCGTCAGGGCCGATTTGCTGATGGTCATGACCGACCAGACCGTTCCCGGTAGGCTGGCATCCAGCCCAATCCAAAGCATAAGCATCAGCAGCGTGGCTAAAGCCGCCTGCAGGAGTAGTTTAACCAAAATAGGGGTAGGCATTCAAAGATCTACTGGTAAACGCACCAAACGTTGTTCAATAAAGACAAATAATATGATTTTTCTAACCGGCAGGCCTGTTTTAATTAAGCAGTTTAAGCACAGACTGGTACCTTTCTAATGTTTTCTAATTTCCCTCTCACACCGTTCTAATGTCCTGAGGCTTGCTTTGTGTCACTAAATGAAGACACAAGGTATGCAACATCGGAATTTCTCCGCCCGTCGGTCCGAATCGATTTTGCTCTACGGCTTTGGACTAACACTGACCCTCTCTCTGATGTTCAACGGCTTTTTGCTGTACGAACAAAGCCGGCAGCCCAGCCTTAATGACTACGAATCAGGTAATTCAATCTATATAGTAGACCGGGCGGCTTACCAGCAGCAGCTCTCGGAATGCATAAAAGCCAACGAAGAGAAAGACAGCCTGATACGCCAGCTGGAGCAGGCACCGAACGCCCCGCCGGGTAAAGCAGTCGCCGTTCAGCACGGCGGTTCACCCTGATTATCAACGCACCAAACCATCTCCAGATTGCCAAAACCGCCTAACGCATGGCCATTTACAATATATCCAATTCAACTCGTCCGAAAACGAACATTCCCATGAAGCAAATTCTCATCGTCATCAGCTTGTGCGCCATGTGGGGCTGCACAAGCTATGCCAATAAAGAAGAAACGAAGGAAGAAGAAACCGAATTTCTGGTGACCAGTCCGCTGCAAAAAGACACGACCGTTACCAAAGATTACGTAGCGCAGATTCACTCCATCCAGCACATCGAACTCAGGGCGCTGGAGAAAGGCTACCTGCAAAAGATTTATGTAGACGAAGGGCAGTACGTCCAGAAAGGACAACTCATGTTCCAGATTATGCCCATGATGTACCAGGCCGAACGCCAGAAAGCGGAGGCTGAAGTCAATTTTGTGGGTATTGAGTTCCAGAACACCAAAAAACTGGCCGACAGCAATATCGTATCCAGAAATGAACTCGCGCTGGCCAAGGCTAAACTGGACAAGGCCAAAGCCGAATTAGCCCTGGCGCAGACCCATCTGCAGTTCACCCAGATCAGAGCGCCTTTCTCCGGCATCATGGACCATTTCCAGGTTCGGTTGGGTAGTTTGCTCGATGAGGGCGATTTGCTGACGACACTGTCGGACAACAGCAAAATGTGGGTGTACTACAACGTACCGGAAGCCGAATACCTGGATTATAAAGCCACGGCAAACAACAGCCCCATTAAAGTAAATCTGCTCATGGCCAATAATAAGCTGTTCCCCTACCCCGGTCTCGTAGAAACTATTGAAGCAGACTTTAACAACGAAACCGGTAATATCGCTTTCCGGGCCACCTTCCCCAACCCCAAAGGGCTGTTACGGCACGGCGAAACCGGTAATATCCAGATGACGGTGCCGCTGAGCAATGCGCTGATTATTCCGCAGAAAGCCACCTTTGAGGTCCTGGAAAAGAAGTATGTCTACGTGGTAGACAAAGACAATACGATTCGGTCCCGGGAAATCACTATAGCCGCCGAATTGCCGCACATTTTTGTGGTCAAATCCGGTCTGAAAAAAGACGATAAGATCCTGCTGGAAGGCTTACGTCAGGTACGGGAAAATCAGAAAATCCACTACAGGTTCCAGCAGCCTGACGC
The DNA here is from genome assembly GCF_039541875.1 of Nibrella viscosa. Lineage (NCBI taxonomy): Bacteria > Pseudomonadati > Bacteroidota > Cytophagia > Cytophagales > Spirosomataceae > Nibrella > Nibrella viscosa. The sequence goes on from NZ_BAABHB010000005.1 coordinate 358,772, forward strand.
TGTTATCTCTCACCTGGATCTATATGCCGAATAGGCCAAAAAGCAGAACCCATGTTTAGTAAATTCATACGCAGACCGGTATTCGCGATTGTCATATCCATTATGATCATCTTCGTCGGAGTACTGGCCATCAAGAAGTTACCTATTTCTCAATTCCCGGATATTGCCCCCACCACCGTCAATATCTTTATTGCCTATCCCGGGTCCAGTGCCGATGTGCTGGTTAAATCCACACTGATTACCCTGGAACAGGCCATCAACGGGGTACAGGACATGCGGTATATCGCAACCGATGCTACCAGTGCGGGTGAGGCTACCCTCCGGATCATTTTTGAACCGGGTACTGACCCCAACGATGCCGTGATCCGGGTAAAAACCCGGGTAGACCAGGTGATGCCGCTCCTGCCCGAACTGGTGCAGCGGGAAGGGGTTATTATTACGCCGATCCAGCCCAGTATGCTGATGTACGTCAACCTCTATTCCAAGAATAAGAGCATCGACGAAAAATTCCTGTTCAACTACGCTACGGTGAAGATGATCCCCGAGATCCAGCGGACCCGCGGGATTGCCAGGGCTCAGATATTGGGTAGCCGCCGGTATGCCATGCGCGTCTGGCTGAATCCTGAGCGTATGAGGGCCTATAACATCTCCACGGAAGAAGTGATGAAGGCCATTGGCGAACAAAGCATTATTGGGCGGCCGGGCCGGCTTGGTCAAAGCTCCGGTATTGCGGCTCAGTCGCTGGAGTATGTGCTTACGTACAAAGGCCGGTACAATAAGCCGGAAGAGTACGAAGGCATTATTATCCGGGCAAATTCAGAAGGGGAAAGTATCCATTTACGGGATATTGCCAAGGTGGAGCTAGGCAGTGAGTTTTTCGATATCTACTCGAACCTGGATGGCCAGGCGTCGGCGGCTATTGTTCTGCGGCAAAACTATGGCAGTAATGCCAGTGACGTCATTGACGAGGTTAAAGAGAAGCTGGAGGTTATGAAAGCGTCCTTCCCGCCGGGTATGGACTATAAAATCAGCTACGACGTATCGCAGTTTCTGGATGCCTCCATCGAGCAGGTAATCGATACGTTGCGCGACGCGTTTATTCTGGTGGCCCTGGTTGTATTCATCTTCCTTGGCGACTGGCGATCGACCCTAATTCCGATTCTGGCGGTTCCAGTATCGTTGGTCGGGGCCTTCTTTGTGATACAGGCATTTGGCCTGTCCATCAACCTGATTACCCTCTTCGCACTGGTACTAGCCATCGGTATTGTGGTCGACGACGCGATTGTGGTGGTGGAAGCGGTACACGCCAAGATGGAAGAAGAGCCGCATCTTTCTCCCTACGGAGCAGTAAAAAAGGTGCTGGGTGAGATTAGTGGGGCTATTATTGCCATTACGCTGGTGATGGTATCGGTGTTCCTGCCCATTTCGTTCATGTCGGGGCCGGTCGGTACATTCTATCGCCAATTCTCGATCACGATGGCCAGCTCTATTGTGATCTCAGCCCTGATCGCCCTGACGCTTACCCCGGTTCTGTGCGCCATGTTGCTGAAAAATCATCTGGGCGGCACTCCGCACGGCCACGCTAAGAAGAAAAACCTGTTTACTAGGGCGCTTGATAGTTTCAACAGCGCTTTTGAAAAAATGACCGGTCGTTACGTAGGCTTGTTGAAACTCATCGTCAACCGCCGGGTGGTAACGTTCCTCGTCCTGGGCGCTTTCTGTGCCGGCATCGCCTACGAGAATGAAATTCTGCCGGCCGGCTTTATTCCGAACGAAGATCAGAGTACCATTTACGGGATCATCCAGACTCCTCCGGGTTCTACGCTGGAAAAAACCAATGAAGTGTCCCGACGACTACAGAAAATCTGCGAAGAGGTTCCCGGAATCGAATCGGTATCCTCACTGGCTGGTTACGAGATCATGACGGAAGGGCGGGGCTCCAATGCGGGTACCTGTCTGATCAACCTCAAACCCTGGTCGGAGCGGGAAAAGAACGTGAAGGAAATCATGGAAGAACTGGAAGAGAAATCGAGAGGGCTCGGAGCGACGGTCGAGTTCTTCGAACCACCGGCCATTCCTGGATTTGGTACCTCGGGCGGTTTTTCGATGCGTTTGCTGGATAAAAACACCGAAACGGATTATCATGAATTTGATAATATTCAGAAGGAGTTCATGGATAATCTGGCCAAACGGAAAGAGCTGACCGCCTTATTCTCCTTCTTTGCCGCCAATTATCCACAGTATGAGCTGGAGATTGATAATAACCTGGCTATGCAGAAGGGCGTATCGATCGGAAAAGCGATGGATAACCTCAACATCATGATTGGTAGTACATACGAACAGGGCTTTATTAAGTTCAACCAGTTCTTTAAAGTGTACGTACAGTCTGATCCGAGTTTCAGACGACTGCCCTCCGATCTGTTGAACCTGTTTGTCAAAAACGATGCGGGTGAAATGGTGTCGTACTCGGCATTCATGAAGCTCAAAAAAGGCCAGGGCCCGAACGAGATTACCCGGTTCAACCTGTACAATTCGGCTGCTATTCAGGGCCAGCCGGCTAAGGGGTATACCACGGCCGAAGCGATTCAGGCCATTCGGGAAGTGGCCGCCAAGACGTTGCCTAAAGGCTATGACATTGCCTTCGAAGGGCTTTCGTATGACGAGTCGATCCGGGGTAACGAGAGCTTGTATGTTTTCCTAATCGTGGTTGCCTTCGTGTACCTGGTGCTGGCCGCCCAATACGAAAGCTTTATCATTCCGCTGGCGGTATTAACGTCGTTGCCGGTCGGGATATTTGGTTCGTTTTTCCTGCTGAAAGCTATGGGGCTGGAAAACAACATCTACGCCCAGATCGGTCTGATCATGCTGGTTGGTCTGTTGGGGAAAAACGCCGTACTGATCGTTGAGTTTGCCGTCCAGAAACGCCAGCAGGGCGAAACCATTCTGAACGCGGCTATTGAAGGAGCCAAAGTGCGTTTCCGGCCGATCCTGATGACCTCCTTCGCCTTTGTGGCCGGTCTGATTCCGTTGATTCTGGCCAGGGGCGCTGGTGCTATCGGGAACCGTACCATTGGGGCTTCTGCCATGGGGGGTATGTTGTTCGGAACCATTTTCGGGGTCATCATCATCCCTGGCTTGTATTACATATTTGGCAACCTGGCCGATGGCCGGAAGATGATCAAAGGCGAAGAAGATGAGCCGCTGAGCGAAAACTTCGTCCACCAGGTAGACGCTTTTCCTGTAACCGAAGAAAGTACGAACCATGTCCAATAAATTCATCTACAAGCGCCTGGGCCGCGTCGGCGTACCGGTAGTCGGCCTGTGCCTCGCGCTTGCTGCCTGCAAAACCCCGGCTATAATTTCCAGAACCGAGAACCGGACGGTCCCGGCGCAGTTTAGCAGCGCGTCGGACTCTACCAACACGGGGAAAGTCAGTTGGCGGGCCTTCTTTACCGATCCTAATCTGGTAGCCCTGATTGATACGGCCCTGCGCAACAACCAGGAGCTGAATATTACGCAGCAGGAACTCCAGATTGCCCAAAATGAGATCAGAGCCCGGCAAGGGGAATACCAGCCCTTTGTGGGCCTGCGGGGCGGGGCCGGTGTCGACAAGGTGGGCCGCTACACGCTGCCGGGTGCCACGGTAGAAGCTACCGAAATCAAGCCGGGCAAAAGCACGCCCGATCCGCTGCCCAACCTGTACGGGGGCGCGTATGCCACCTGGGAGATCGATATCTGGCATAAGCTGCGCAACGCCAAAAAAGCGGCCGTACACCGGTACCTGGCCAGCGTAGAAGGGCGAAACTTTACGATTACCAACCTGATTGCCGAAATCGCCAACTCGTATTATGAATTGCTGGCGATGGATAATGAGCTGGAAATTGTGAGGCAGAATATCGAGATCCAGAACAACGCCCTGAAGATAGTCCGGATACAAAAAGAAGCGACCCGCGTAACTGAACTGGCCGTGCGCCGGTTTGAAGCGCAGGTGCTGAATACCCAGAACCTCCAGTACGGCATTCAGCAGCGCATTATCGAAACCGAGAACCGGATCAACTTCCTGGTAGGTCGCTACCCGCAGCCCGTTGCCCGGAATTCACAGGATTTCAACAACCTGGTACCCGCTACCATGTATGTCGGCCTGCCCTCGCAGCTGCTGGCCAACCGTCCGGACATCCGGCAGGCCGAACAGGATCTGGCAGCCGCCAAGCTGGATGTTCAGGTGGCCAAAGCCCGGTTCTATCCATCGCTGGGCATTTCGGCTAACCTCGGCTATATGGCTTTTAATCCGGCTTATTTGCTAAAAACGCCCGAATCGCTGATTTTTTCGCTGGCGGGCGATCTGGCCGGGCCGCTGATCAACAAAAACGCGATCATCGCCACTTACAACAGCGCCAACGCCCGGCAGATCCAGGCCGTTTTCAACTATGAGCGGACCATCCTGAACGCGTATATCGAGGTGGCTAATCAGTTGGCCAAGATCGGTAACCTGGAAAAGAGTTACGATGTGAAGTCGAGGGAAGTGCAGGCGCTTACGCAGTCGATCGGGATTTCAAACAGCCTGTTCAACTCGGCCAGGGCCGACTATATGGAAGTCCTGCTGACCCAGCGCGATGCGCAGGAATCCCGGTTTGACCTGGTAGAAACCAAAATGCAGCAACTGAATGCCGTGGTAAATATCTACCGGGCATTGGGTGGCGGCTGGAATTAATCTTACCGATACTCCTCCCACCAGCGCCCTTGAGGCAGAGGCTGGTTAAGCACCACCATTTCACCAATGCGGGGAGTAGTCAGGGTCAGGCCGAGTGCCTGACCCTTTTTTGTTACGCGCCGGATGGGGTCGCGCCAGGCGTGCAGCGCCAGATTAAACTTGCCCCAGTGGATGGGCATCATCACGTTCGCTTTTACATCCACGGCGGCCTGGGCGGTTTCTTCCGGCATCATATGGATATTGGCCCAGTCTTCGTTATAGGCACCGCACTCCAGCAGCGCCAGGTCAAACGGGCCATACTTCTCCCCAATCTGTCCGAAACCGTGGTAGTAGCCTGAATCAGCCCCGTAGTACACTCGTTTTTCTTTGCCTTTCAGTACCCACGAGGCCCAGAGGGTTGTGTTGCGGTTGGTAAGCGCCCGCCCCGAAAAGTGCCGGGCGGGGGTGCAAATCAGGGTGATATTTTCGTCGAAGGTGATGGCATTCCACCAGTCCAGTTCGGTAATGGTCTTATGTGGAATACCCCACTTGATAAGGTGAGCGCCTACGCCCAGCGGGACATAAAACCGGCTTACCTTATCTTTCAGTTGGAGCATGGTCTGGTAATCGAGGTGGTCATAATGGTCGTGCGACAGGATTACAGCATCAATCGGCGGCAGCTCGTCAACCCGGATGTGGTGGTCGTAGTCGAAGCGCTTTGGCCCGATAAACGAGAACATCGACGCCCGCTCGCCAACCAGTACCGGATCGGTCAGGAAGGTCTTGCCGTGCATCCGGATCAACAGCGACGAGTGGCCAAACCAGCAGACGGCTACCTCCTCCGGCCTCAGGCTCGCAAACCGTTTCGCGTCGAAGGGCACGGTTTTCAGCGTTTCGGCAGGTTCGGTGTCCTCACCTCCGCGCAGGAAGCGCCACATCACGCTCAGCATCTTGCTACCGGGTATATCCATGGTGGTCTCTACCAGGTTCTGGAACTTACCGTTACGGTAGTTGGGCGAGGCTTCGATGCGGCTCAGCCGGTCGTCGGCGGGGTTGCTGCCCACCTGGGGCGCCAGTTGGATAAAGGAATAGCCTACCAGAACCAGGAGGAGAATAGCGGAGATCAGGACGAGAACGGTCATTTTTACGATGCGTTTCACAGGAACAGGAGCAGAATAAGACGTTTACACGGTTTGTCAGCCGGTTAAAGGTACAAGTTAACGCTGAATCATTAGTTTTAAACCCTGAATTACACGAACGGCAGCTTGGAAACAGACGCCTTACAACAACTGGTTTTTAAAACGATACCGCTGGCAGCGCCCGAATGGCAGGCCTTTGCCGCCTGCTGGCATCCGGTCGAGTTTAAGCGAAAGACCGTCATGACCGCAGCCGGAGAGATTGAGCGGTACCTGTACTTTGTGCTGGACGGCGTGCAGCGGGCCTACTACCTGGGCGAAGGCAACAAAGAAGTAACGCTGATTTTCTCCTATACCGGCTCCTTTTCCGGGATTGCCAACTCGTTTCAGCTCCAGCAACCCTCCCGCTATTGCCTTGAAACTTTGACGGCCAGTCGGTTCCTCCGGATGACGTATACTGATTTTGCCCGCCTGATTGATACTTATCCCGCTATTTGCCGATGGGCCCACTTAGCCACGGCCCAGGCCATGTCGGGACTGATGGACCGGTACATTGAGATTGCTACCTACTCCGCCGAAGAGAAGTTTCGGGTGTTACTAACCCGCAGCCCGCACGTGCTGCAACTGATTCCCCACAAGTACCTTGCCTCCTATCTGGGCCTTGACCCCACCACGTTCAGCAAACTGATGGCGTCGGTGAAATTATGAGGAGTGCAGAAAATCTTGGTCTGCACCAAGATTTTTGCGGAACGGCTCCGGTACTTTTGTCTTAAAAATCACTCAGGCTATGAAATACGTTGACAGCCAACGCTTGCTTCACGAACTGAAACACGAAGTAGACGAGCTTATCCAAACGGTAGAGGCCGAATTTGCCCCTTTAACCAACGATCAGCTGCTACAGGCACCCGCAGCCGGACACTGGAGCATTGCCCAGTGCTTTGAACACCTGAACACCTACGGGTACTACTACCTGCCCCTGATGGAGCAGGCCATCCGGCAGGGAGAAACCCGGCAGTTAACCGCAACCCGTACCTTCCGGAGCAGTTGGCTGGGCGATTATTTTACCAGGGCCATGCTCCCCAAGCCCGACGGCTCTATCGGCTACAAAGCCAAAGCGTTTAAGAACCACCGGCCGGAGCCCCAACTAGATGCCCAGGCTGTGCTGGCCGAATTTCTCCGGCAGCAACATCATCTGATCCAATTACTACAGCAGGCCCAGGCGGTCGACATGGGCCGGTTGAAAATACCCATTTCCATTGCCCGCTGGATAAAACTGTCGCTAGGCGATACCTTCCGGTTTTTCGTCGCCCATGAGATCCGTCATGTGTTACAGGCGCAGAAAGCCCGGCAAGCCATTGCGGCCAACGCGCCCTGGCTGGTTGAACGGTAAATCGGCCATAAGGTATGATCTTGCTCAGTTTTTCTTGACGGAATCGCCGGGTTCGGCGTTATTTGCCCTGAACCTGACGACGACAACAATGCCGATAAATACCACCCCTATTTTTACGCTGGTAGACAGCCAAACCAAAACCGTTGACTGGAATCAGCTCTTAACTGAGATCCTGACCGCATTCGACTGTACTACCGGCACCATTCATACCCTCGACCCCAATACCAATCTGCTTCATCTGAAGGCTTATCAGGGTATCCCTGAGTTTCTGCTGACTAAGATGGCCGTTATCCCGGTTGGTAAAGGCATGGCCGGTGTAGCCGCCGAACGCCGGCAACCGGTGCAGATCTGCAACCTGCAAACCGACGAATCCGGCGTAGCCCGCCCCTCAGCCCGCGACACGAAAGTAGAGGGCTCTATGACTGCCCCGCTGATGCTGGACGGAGAGCTGTACGGCACACTCGGCATTGCCAAATCTATACCCTATGATTTTACGGACGAAGAGACCGATGCACTGATGCAGATTGGCGAAGCCATCAGCCGGAAACTGGTGGTTCAACCAAACGCCTGAGCAGCTTTCACATTCACTACAGGCTGACTGTCAGATCAAACCTCCAGAATAGAACGACTAAACATTCATCGCCTTAAATCTATTTTGTTGTTTAATAGGTCCTCTACTCAACGACAACAGATAATAACGATTTAGACGATGGCTTTTTCAGCAATTTCCTCCACTATCTCATCCTCGCGTCCCGAGTGGGTACAGCGTTTCGCCCGCTTTGGCCTCGCTGCCAAAGGTATTGTCTACTGTCTGGTGGGAATCCTGGCCTTCATGGCTGCTTTTGAACTCGGCGGTAATTCGGAGCAGAACCTGAATAAGCAGGATATATTCCGGTTTATACTACAGCAGCCATTCGGGCAGGTTCTGCTGGCGCTGGTAGCGATTGGCCTGGTTTGTTACGCCCTTTGGCGGCTGACGCAGGCGATTATGGATACTGAACAAAAAGGGACTGATGCCAAAGGCATCGCCCGCCGGATCGGTTATGCCTTCAGCGGCCTGGTTTATGGATCATTGGCTTTCTACGCGGCTAAGATGGTCCTGGGCAGCTCTTCCGGTTCAGGAGGGGGTAACAGCCGGCAAACCCTGGCCCGTAAACTTCTCGAACAGCCGTTTGGTCAATGGCTGGCGGGGGCTGTCGCGCTGGGCATAATCGGTGTGGGTATATACCAGATCTACCGGGCTTATTCGGAAAAGTATCTGAAAAAAATTCAGTCGTCACGGCTGCCATCCGATAAGCAACATCTGCTCATTCAGACTGGCAAAATAGGCTATACTGCGCGTGGTATTGTCTGGGGTATTATTGGTTTTCTGTTTATGAAAGCGGCCATCAACGCCAATGCTCAGGAAGCGGGTGGCAGCAGCAGTGCCTTTGTTTTTCTGGAAAACTCCAGCTATGGCTCGTTTCTGTTAGGGGCAGTAGCCATTGGGTTGCTTTGCTATGGTATCTTTATGTTTGTGCGGGCCAAGGCGGAAGTTATTAATACATAGTCGTAAGTAAATACCCTGGATCTGCCGTCCGGGTGCGGCTGCGTAGTTCGGCTTGCGCCGGCCGGATGGCAAATCCGGGGTACTAGCTGATCCGGCTCCAGTTGGTTTCTTCTTTGCGCAGAGCATCCAGGTGATTCCTGATAGGCGCGTGCTGCGGTAGCACCAGGTGCGGGTCGTCGTCCAGAATTTTCTGGGCCGACTCGCGGGCAACCGTCAGAATGGCCCCATCCTTGGCCAGGTCGGCAATCATCAGGTCCATGACGCCACTTTGCTGGGTGCCGGTCAGGTCGCCGGGGCCACGGAGCTGGAGGTCTACGTCGGCAATCTCGAAGCCGTTGTTGGTCTTCACCATGGTTTCGATGCGGGTGCGCGTATCTTTGCTAAGCTTGTAGCCGGTCATCAGCACGCAGTACGACTGGTCGGCCCCCCGGCCTACGCGACCCCGCAACTGATGCAACTGGGCCAGACCAAACCGCTCGGCGCTTTCGATGACCATTACGCTGGCATTAGGTACATTTACCCCTACCTCGATAACCGTAGTGGCAACCATGATGTGCGTTTCCCGTTTCTGAAAGCGCTTCATCTCGTCGTCTTTCTCGTAGGGCAGCATCCGGCCGTGCAGAATGCCCACCTCATACTTCGGCCGGGGAAACGCCCGCTGAATGCTCTCAAAACCGTCCATCAGGTCTTTGTAATCCAGCTTCTCCGACTCTTCAATCAGTGGGTACACCACATAGACCTGCCGGCCCAGCTCAATCTGCTGGCGCATAAAACCAAACACTTCCGACCGGTGCTTATCAAACTTATGTACTGTTTTAATGGGTTTCCGGCCGGCCGGCAGTTCGTCAATAATGGAAATATCCAGGTTGCCGTAGAGCGTCATGGCCAGCGTGCGCGGAATGGGCGTAGCCGTCATGACCAGGATGTGCGGGGGTGTCTCTTCGTTCTTCGCCCACATTTTAGCCCGCTGCGCCACCCCAAAGCGGTGCTGCTCATCGATGATGCACAAGCCAAGGTTCTGGAACTGCACGGTATCTTCCAGCAGCGCGTGCGTACCTACAATGATCTGCATCTTACCCGTCTGCAACTCCTCGTGCAGCACCCGCCGACGCTTGGTGGTGGTGGAACCCGTCAGAATACCGATGTTCAGGCCCAGGACGTCAGCAAACAGTTTTAGCCCCTCGTAATGCTGGTCGGCCAGGATTTCGGTGGGGGCCATCATACAGGCCTGGGCACCGTTCGACAGCGCCATGAGCATGGCGATGAAAGCCACAATGGTTTTACCGCTACCGACATCGCCCTGCAGCAGCCGGTTCATCTGTTTGCCACTGACAAAATCGGCATGAATTTCCTTTAGCACCCGCTTCTGCGCGTTGGTGAGGTCGAAGGGCAAATGGTCTTTGTAGAACGCCGTTACCAGTCCGGTATTCCGGAATACCTGCCCCGGATTTTCGTTTTTCTGGAGCAGTTTATTCTTGATGAGCCGGAGCTGATTATAAAACAACTCTTCGAACTTCAGCCGCCGTTGTGCCTGCACCAGCCAGGCCTGATTCTGGGGCAGGTGGATATTCCACAGGGCATCGCGCTTCGACACCAGCCGGAACTGCTGCACGAGTGAGTCGGGCAGGGTTTCGCGGATGTGCGGATACGCGCCCTCCAGCAAGTTCCGCATAATGGTGCCGATGGCCTTGCTGTCGAGGTGGCGCTTGCGAAGTTTTTCGGTGAGGCTGTAAACGGGATAAAAGCCCCGCGGAATCTCCGTATCCGGGCTGATATTGTCCATTTCGGGATGTACAATGCTGAACTGCCCGCCAAAGGGCTGTGGTTTGCCGTAAGCAATGTATTCGCCGTTCCGGCGCAGGTTCTTTTCCAGCCAGGTCAGCCCCTGAAACCACACCAGGTTCATAGTGCCGGTGCCGTCGGTAAACGTACCGACCATGCGTTTTTTGGGTCCTTCTCCTTCAAAATACCAGTCGCGCAGACGGCCGCGTACCTGCGCAGCCGGCAGACTTTCGTCCAGTTCGCTGATGGTATGGAAGCGGGTACGGTCGTCGTACCGGAACGGATAGTACTGGATCAGGTCGCCGTAGGTGAAGATATTGAGTTCTTTGTTCAATAGCTCCGCCCGTTGCGGCCCAACGCCTTTCAGAAATTCAATGCGGGTGTCAAAAAAGGTGGTTCGTTCGGTCATACGTGCCTGGTCATGCGCCCGAAACTAGTCCTGTGTTTACTGCTAACCCCCAAATCTACATAATTTAGAGAAATTTGCGTACTACAAGGTTTTTCGGTTCAGGCCAAAAGCGACGCCACCGTACACATCAACACCACGAGGGGCAAAGCCGTTTTGGCCGCTACCAATCAGCCCCACTATATTGTCTGACCCCAGCCAGAATGGTCCCAGCCTACCAGCCAACCCAACCAGTAATCCACGATTCAGGTAGGAAACCGGAATCGATAATTCAATAAGCCGGGTCGTAAAGCGAGGGGTCACGGCGATCAGCGTAGGCTGGTGCATCGATATGGCCTTCAGCCCCCGCATATCCTGAAACCACATAACACTTACTGCCAGACCAGAAGGAGCCTGCCATTCGGCCGCCAGGTTCAGGGCCGTGGGTAAGCCCGACCGAAAATTTCGTCGGCCGGTTGCTGGTTCTACACCCAGTTTCTGCCGGAGCACGCCCGCAATATCTTCACTACCACTGACCTGGTCAAAATCAGACGGGTAGAACCGGACATTTTGCCGCTGCACATCATAGGCCTCCCCCTCATAGCGAATGCTGCCTACATCCATGAGTGAACCGCTTAGCCGAAGCAACGGCGCGTCTTCATCCACCTGGGCTATATACGAAACCCCAAGGTCGAAACCCCAGCCGCTGCCCGGAGCATCGGTGTTGATTAATGTACGGGGTGAGAGGGTACGGCCTTGCAAGTACGTAGTGTAACCCAGATCGGCATCGACGCGGTTTACCTGAAGGTATCCTTCATCACGGGCTGTCTGGTCAAACGCAATCTGATAATCGAGCCCCCGGTTAATCAGGTATCCGGAGGTATAGCCAAACAGCCGTTTCACTGTAACACCGCCCAATAGCTTCTGCCCATTGCCATCCAGTAAGGTGTACGCAAAAGTGAGCGCCACCTCGGAATACGTGTTGGTATTAATGCTGAATTGGTTATCCCGGCTGGGTATACTGAAGAAAGCAGAGTCGCGGAGGCTGGCCCGGATCGCCGACAACAACCGCTCCGAGGCACCCGACACCTGCGCGGCCGCCCGCAACCGCGACGAAAACCCGACGGCTCCCCTCGGGCCGGTCTTGAACTGCAGGGCCGGACCCCGTACTTCGCCCCAAAGTGTACCATTTTTGGGCTTTCCATTCAGAATTTCACGGGTATAATCCATCTGAAACTGGAGCGATCCATCCGGTCTACGAAACCGGTTGGGAACGTTCCGGGCCAGCAAGGTCAGCAGCGAGTACGGCGCACTGTAGCCCACATAGTTATTGTCGACGTGGACATTAGCCGTAAACAAATTAACATCGTAGGCGAGCGGAGAATCGGCTGCCAGGGCCGGATTGAGGTAGGTGCGGTGGGTTCCACCATACGGACTGGTGGTAATGCCCAGCAGATTTTGCGCCTGTCCGGCCACCGACAGCAGCCCGACCGACACAACCAACAGGATATGCTTCATGCAAGGATGTGGTTGAAAACAGCGTGAATTTGCTAATTAAACGCTATTTTACCACCTGCGTTGGCAGAAGCGAAGATATTTTAGTTAATGGCAGGTTGCAGTGGCAGAATAGGATAAGCAACCTACAAAAGCAAAAGGCCCCTCTCAAAGGGGCCTCGCTGCTAAATTTTGTAGTCTGCCTGCTGCAACCTGCCTGCGGCCCACTAACCTTAAACGCCTTCGGCTTCTACCTGCTTCACCTCGGGAACCAGGCGGGTCAGCAGGTTTTCGATGCCGGCTTTCAGCGTGAGTGTGGAGGACGGGCAGCCGCTGCATGAACCCTGCAGGAGCACTTTAACGGTGCCGGAATTTTCGTCGAAGGAATAGAAGTTGATGGCTCCACCGTCTGATTCTACCGCCGGTCGCACGTACTGGTCGAGCACCGCTTTAATCTTTTGAACCGTCTCGGAGTCAGCGTCTACTTTGGTGGAGTTAGTCTCCATGGTGCGCTGGGTAAAAACCGGCTTCTGCTCTTCAAAATACTGCTTGATGTAGAGTTTCAGTTCAAACAGCACATCGTTCCAGTCGGTCGCGTCGTCTTTGGTAACCGTAATGAAGTTGCTGGAGATGAACACCCGGCGGACAAATTCGAAACCGAAGAGGGCTACCGCCAGCGGAGAGTTTTTGCCTTCCAGCAGGGCATCGCCCGGCTCGGCATAATCGAAAGACAAGCCTTCAGGTACCAGCGGGAAGTTCAGCACAAACTTCATGGAGTTCGGGTTCGGACTCGACTCCGTGTACAACATGACGGGGGGACGCAGTAGTGAGTTCATATAATCTGCTTAGTTAAATCGTCTGAGTAGCTCCTTTGTATCGCTTAGAGGAGTATGCTGGTTTAACAGACTGCAAAAACTTTTAGTTTACGGCAAACAAAAAACCTGTTCCCGCAGGTGCCGGAACAGGTTTTTACTTGCTTACGCTTTACGGTCAGACCAAAACCCACATTTAGTAAACCGCAACGTTTTTGTTTCTGCTTACTCAGCCGCTACGGGAGCGGGAGCTTCAGCCGTGGTGGTCGTTTCGAACGGTACGATGCTCACGTAAGAGCGGTTATCACGACCTTTCCGGAACTGAACCGTACCGTCGACCAACGCAAACAGCGTATGGTCTCTGCCCAGGCCTACATGCTGGCCGGGGTGATGCTTTGTGCCACGCTGGCGAATAATGATATTGCCGGCGATTGCTTTCTGGCCACCGAACAGCTTCACGCCTAACCGTTTGCTGATCGAGTCACGGCCGTTTTTGGAACTACCTACACCTTTCTTATGTGCCATTTTCTGTAAAAGAGTTTATGGTTTCAAGTTTCAAGTTTCAGGTTGTCTTTGACAACTTGAAACATTGAAACGCTAAACTTGAAACTTAAAGGGTGATGTCTTCGATAAGCACCTTAGTCAGGTACTGACGGTGACCATTTTTCTTTTTGTAGCCTTTTCTACGCTTCTTTTTAAAGACGATTACTTTTTCGCCTTTCAGGTGTTCGACGATCTTGGCTGAGATCGACGCACCTTCAACGAGCGGAGCCCCTACGGTTATGCTTCCGTCGTTATCAACAAGGAGTACCTTGTCGAACACAAGTGCAGCGTCCGCGTCGCCTTCCAACCGGTGGGTGTAGACGGTACGGCCCTTCTCTACTTTAAATTGCTGACCTGCGATCTCTACGATTGCGTACATGATTTTAGACCTATAATTTGGAAATGAGGGGCAAAAATACGGAATCTTTAACCGATAGTCAATAGGCTGTTAGTCAATAATTAGGCGTCGATAGTAAATAGTCGTCATTCGTTGGTAAATACTGGCGGAGCGACTATCGGCTACATATCCTTATAACGGCAGCTTCACCGAGGTCTGAATTAGGTTGGTGGAACATTTGGCGATGATTTTACCGTCGGCGGCCTCAATCACACCTGTCACGTGAATGATGTTCCTGCCGGCTCGTATAATCTCGGCGGTAGCGGTAATGACCTCGCCAAGTCGGGCGCTATGCAGAAAATCCAGGGTCAGGTTAACGGAAGTGTAGCCGTATTCGCGGCCGAGGGCAAAAACCAGCGAGCCGGCAATATCATCCAGAATGGCGGCTGCGGCTCCGCCGTGGAGTACCCCCAGCGGATTGGTCATATCTTCATGAATGGTGTATTCGACCACCAACATACGCAAATCGACTGCCCTGATGGTTCCGTTCAGCCACCGGCCCAGGGGTGATGGACTTTGGCTCATGTTCTGCCCGATCTGCGAACGGAAAAACTCCAGCCGGGGGTTTGTGGGTGTAGTCTCGTTCATACGCTCGTAAAAATAGCATTTAACTAAGTCGCTGCTGGTTCAGATGCTATATTTTGTGGACTTTCCTGTGAGGTTTTATCGACTTGTGTTAGCTTTGGGGGATTTTTGGAATAGCTTACTCATGACAAGCGAATGAATTACACGCTTACTCAGATACCCGACCGTACTGTAAAACCTCGTCAGAATGGCCTTACTATGGCGATGGATAAAGGCTTGAGCCTCCGTCAGGTTGAGGATTTTCTGTCTACTTCTGCCGATTACGTTGACTTAGTAAAGCTGGGCTGGGCCACTTCTTTTGTTACCCCGAACCTGAAAGAAAAACTGGCTATTTATAAGGCAGCCGGCGTTCCGGTGTATTTTGGCGGCACCCTGTTTGAAGCCTTTGTTGTCCGGGATCAGTTTGACGACTACCGGCGGCTGATCGATACCTACGATTTGGCCTACGCCGAAGTCTCGGACGGGTCGATCGAGATGCAGCAGGATACCAAATGCGAATACATCCGCCAACTGGCGCAGCAGGTAACGGTTCTTTCTGAAGTGGGTTCTAAAGACGAGGCCAAAATCATTCCGCCCTATAAGTGGATTCAGTTGATGAGGGCCGAACTGGAAGCCGGAGCCTGGAAAGTAATCGGCGAAGCCCGCGAGGGTGGCACCGTCGGCCTGTTCCGCGCCAGTGGCGAAGTGCGGCAGGGGCTGGTCGAAGAAATTCTGACTCAGATACCCTCGGAAAGCATTATCTGGGAAGCTCCGCAGAAAGAACAGCAGGTCTGGTTTGTGAAGCTGCTGGGTGCCAATGTGAACCTCGGCAACATTGCTCCCCACGAAATCATTCCCCTCGAAACCATCCGGCTCGGCCTGCGTGGCGATACTTTTACTCACTTTTTAAACGGAAAACATTAAGGTCGTTTGAGGTTTAACGTTTGAAGTTTGACGTTAGAAGCTGCTATAACGTAAACATTAAACCTTAAACCTCAAACCTTAAACCTCAAACGTTCATGGAACTCATACATTCGCTCCTCGACTTTCTGTTGCACCTGGATCGTTACCTGGATACCTGGGCAAACGAATATGGTGTGCTGTTATACGGTATCCTGTTTCTGATCGTGTTTACGGAAACGGGGCTTATTGTGATGCCGCTGCTGCCGGGCGATTCGCTGCTGTTTGCGGCCGGAGCCCTGGCTGCCCGTCCCACCAATGATCTTAGCGTCTGGGTAATTATTCCGCTGCTGATCGGGGCAGCCCTGCTGGGCGACAACGTTAACTACTTTGTCGGCAAGTTTCTGGGCAACAAGATCAAAATGCGGGAACGTATCCTGTTTTTCAAACGGGAATACATTTCAGAGACGGAGAAGTTCTACGCCAAGCATGGTGGTCGCACGGTGATCATCGCCCGGTTTATTCCCATTGTGCGCACCATTGCGCCCTTCGTAGCTGGTGCCGGTAGTATGGAATACGGCCGCTACATTCGTTTCTGTATCGTGGGTGCCATCGTGTGGGTGGTTAGTATTTCTATGCTTGGCTACTTCCTGGGTAATATTCCGTTTGTACAAAAGAACTTTGAGTTCGTCGTCTTCGGCATTGTGGGAATATCGGTTGTGCCAATGATAGTTGAGGCCTTGAAGCGGAAAATGGGCCGGGCAGCCGTTTAATCCGTTCGTTTTGCTGAATAATTAGTAGCTCTGCTCCGCTAAACCCGCAGCAGGGCTATTTTTGTATCGGAAGCAACCCCATTCCATCTGATGAAACAATTTGGCCTGATTGGCTACCCGCTGACCCACTCCTTTTCCAAAAAATACTTTGCCGATAAATTCGAGCGCGAAGGCATCACCGACTGCCGTTATGATCTTTTCGAGCTACCCGACATTACCCGGTTGCCGGACGTGCTGCAAACGCCCAACCTGCGCGGCCTGAACGTTACCATTCCGCACAAACAGGCCGTCTTCCCCTACCTCGACCGGCTGGACAGCTCGGCCCAGAAAGTAGGCGCGGTGAACGTAATTCGCCTGGAGGACGACGGTACCCGCACCGGCTTCAACTCCGATTACTACGGCTTCCGGCAGTCGCTGGAAGAATGGTTCCGAAACCTTGATGTGAATACCGAAGGGTTGCAGGCGCTGGTGCTGGGTACCGGTGGAGCCGCCAAAGCCGTAACTGTGGTGCTAACCGACCTGGGCATTCCCTACCGGCTGGTATCCCGCACCCCATCTGCCGATAGGCTTACCTATGAGGAGTTACCCCGGGTTATCGCTGATTACCGGCTCATCATCAACACCTCACCCGTGGGCACCTACCCGCATACGGACGAATGTCCTAATCTGCCTTACGACCAACTCACAGCCCAGCACCTGTTGTATGACCTGATTTATAACCCCGCCGAAACGCTGTTCATGCGCCAGGGCCGCGAGCGCGGAGCCGCCACCCACAACGGCCACCGGATGCTGGTGCTACAGGCTGAAAAATCGTGGGAGATTTGGAATGGTTAAGGCGGCACAACTATGCAAACCACATTCCGAAACGCCACCATTTTTACCGGCAGCGAGTTGTTGCCGAACCTGTCTGTTTCTATCGCCAACGGCCGTATTCAGGAAATGTCGGCCGCACCGCTAGACGGTGATGAGGTTGTTGACCTGCAAGGTAACTACCTGCTACCCGGTTTTGTGGACCTGCAACTGTACGGCGGCTCAGCGCACTACCTGAATGAACACCCAACAGCAGAGACGGTCCGGCATATCTACGAAACCCACCGAAAAAACGGCACCACCTCGGTCGTGCCGACGCTGTATTCAACCTCGCATCAGGTGATTTTACAGGCGATTGACGCCGTACGGACCGTGCAGCAGGAGAATCCGCTGGGTGTACTGGGCCTGCACGTGGAGGGGCCGTACATCAATCCGGAAAAACGGGGAGCGCACAGTCTGAACTACGTGCGCCGGCCGAATGAGGCCGAGCTGGAGGAGCTATTTGCCAAAGGCGGGGATGTTATCAAACTGCTCACCATTGCCCCTGAGATCTTCACGGAAGAACAACTTGACAAACTGATAAATGCCGGAACGCTACTATCCCTTGGTCACAGCAACGCCACCTATCAGCAGGCCACCGACGCCTTTAACAACGGCGTTCCATTAGCCACGCACCTCTACAACGCCATGCGGGGGTTTGAAAGCCGGGAGCCGGGCACCGTTGGGGCAATTTTCGACCACTCCAGCGTCCGGGCCAGCCTGATTGCCGATGGTTTCCACTGCGACCCGGTAGCCATCCGGATTGCGCACCAGCAACTGGGCAACCGCCTGTTCCTGATCTCCGACGCCACCTTTGCTAACCCGCCCCGGCCGGAACTAGCCTACGAAGACTTCATTATTCGGTACGAGAACGGGCGCTACACCAATCAGGAAGGTAAACTGGCCGGCTCATCCATCACCCTTCTTGATGCCGTAAAGGTGTGTGTAGAAAAAGCAGGATTGCCGCTACCGGAAGCGTTACGCATGGCATCGACGACACCGGCGGAGATCATTGGCCTGGGTGATACGCTGGGCAAAGTGCAGACCGGCTATGCAGCAAATCTGGTGGTGCTTGACCAGGCGCTAAGAGTGCGGCAAGTGCTGACGGCTTGATCCGCTAGTTGGGTAAAGGCTGCTGAGCGGGTAGATCGGTCGTTTGGCTTTCCTGCAAACACTGGCGGCACAGGCAGCCTTCGTACTGTTCACTAATGTACTGGCGCTGGGCATTGGAGAGCTGAATACCCGCGCATTGGCATTCGTGGATACGCTCCGGCTGGCAGGCAAAGGCTTTGCCGCAACGGGGGCATCGTTTTGTATGGCTGGGCGCTATAGTCATTCTCCTGGCTTTTCTGCTTTAGCCTTTATATCATCGGGCTATTTCTGGCTTGCCCTTTCAATTAGTGCTTTCACTCTTGGCCTAAAGTAAAAGGTATCCGTGGCAAGAACCACTAACGTTGCAATAGCGATTATTAGCATGACCCAAACCATCCGCTTGTATCGACGCTTTATCTCTTCGGGTGC
The DNA here is from genome assembly GCF_039541875.1 of Nibrella viscosa. Lineage (NCBI taxonomy): Bacteria > Pseudomonadati > Bacteroidota > Cytophagia > Cytophagales > Spirosomataceae > Nibrella > Nibrella viscosa. The sequence goes on from NZ_BAABHB010000005.1 coordinate 377,557, forward strand.
GAGCTGCTTCGGAATCAGATTGTATATAATGGCATTAACAATAGCTAATCCTACCAAGATTAGAATCACCAATTGCTTATCGTTTGCGTCCATAGAGGCTGGCGCAAACAAATTAAGTGTAAACAGCAGTATAAGAAACACATAAGTGATATACTTGGCATTCTTCAGATAGAGTTCTGTTAGATTATGCTTCATAGTCGATTTCTTGCAGATCGTATCATATGTTACGCTACTGTACAAATTTTAGTCATACATATTGTTATTCTTCCACCATGTGTAGCGTCAAGGTAAACGTTAAAATTACAAAAGCTTATTTTTACCGCCATATGTAAGGTGGAAAACTTTCCGCCCTACGCTTAATCCACATAGCCAGACCAGCAATGATGAACGTCGTTGTATTCGACCCGTCTACGGATAACTTTCAGCTTCAGCAGGTATCCGTACCACAACCAGGTGCCCACGATGTACTCGTTCGGGTAGAGGCCTGCGGACTGAACCCGGTTGATGCCAAGATAAACCGACGCAAAAAGTCGCTGCCCAACAACGGAGCCGGCTGGATTATGGGCCTGGACGTTTCCGGCTACGTCGAAGCCGTTGGCCCTGAGGTGCAGGGCTGGCAAGTGGGCGACCGCGTGCTGTACCACGGCAATCTGCAACGGCCCCACGGGGGTTTTGCCGAATACGCCCTGCACAAGGCCGCTACCCTGATACCGCATCCGCATGTAGATGCCGCTACGGCAGCCGCTACCCCCTGCGCCGGCTGGACTGCCTGGCGGGCACTGGTCGACAAGCTGCGAATTACCAGCGACGATTCGATTTTTATTGCCGGGGGTGCCGGTGGAGTAGGCAGCTTTGCCCTTCAGGTAGCTAAACACTTCGGTCTGTTCCCAATTATCACCACCTGTTCACCGGAGAACGAGGAGTACGTGCGGAAACTGGGCGCTACGCATGTGATCGACTACCACGAGGGCCATGTAGCCGAACAGGTTTTGGCTATTACCGAAGGGCGGGGAGTATCGAAAGGTCTGGATGCCGTTGGTCCTGACAATGACATTGATGTGGCTAACGCCCTGCGCTTTGAAGGTGAGATGGTGGCCCTTGTCGGTCTGGTCCGTCCGGACAAATACAAAAATTCGTTTGGACGAGGCCTAGGCTTTCATCAGTTTTCGCTGGGTTCAGCGCATCAGGCAGGGGAGCGAGGGGAAGCCCTGCTCCGGCAAGTGGGCGAAACGTTTTCCAAATTGATAGAAGAAGGCACCATCAGGGTTCCCGTAACTAAAGTAGTTTCGATGGAAGAGGTAGGCCAACTGCTGGTTGGCATGCGTATCCAGGGTGGCCGGGGTAAGATTGTGATGAAAATCTGACACCTCAGGCCGGCCGGAAATGCCGGAGTTCATCTTCCCCAACCGATTCCTGAGCAACTAACCGGCCCTGCACCGCCGGGGCTTTTATACCGACTCCCAACGAGGTCCGGCTGCGGAACACCCGTATTTCGTCCCACAGCCCGGCATCCATGAACGACTGTAGCAGCACCGTGCCCCCTTCGACCAGCACCGACTGTATCCGGCGCTGATACAGATCTGCCACCAACTGAGGGAGGAATTCGGTTTCGGCAGCCAGCCGTACATAGGTGGTCAGATCCGTCACCTCCGATTTCTGCAAATTATACACCAGTGTGGTTTGCGAATTATCGAACAGGTGCAAGGACGAGGGTAGCGCGAGTTGCTTATCAATGACCACCCGCACCGGATTACGGCCCTGCCAGAGCCTGACATTTAGCTGCGGGTTATCGTGGCGGGCGGTGTTAGTGCCGACCATAATGGCGTCTTCTTCGGCCCGCCAGCGGTGTACCAGTCGCCGGGAAAGGGAGCCACTAATAGCTAAGGGTTGATAATCCGGTCCGGCAATGTAGCCGTCGGCGGTTTCGGCCCATTTCAGGATGATATACGGCCGTTGCTTTTCCACGAAGGTGAAGAAGCGCTGATTTAGCTCGCGGCCCTGTTTGGCCAGCATGCCTGTTTCTACGGCAATGCCGGCGGCACGAAGTTTGTCAAGTCCTTTGCCGGCCACCAGCGGAAAGGGATCGTCGTTGCAAACAACAACGCGTTTCACCTGTTTAGCCACCAGCAGGTCGGCGCAGGGCGGTGTTTTGCCGAAATGAGCGCAGGGTTCCAGGGTGACATAAACGGTAGCGTCCGGCAGCAGAATTTCGTCGTAGGGAGCCACCGACCGCATGGCGTTTACCTCCGCATGAGGCTCGCCATACCGCTGGTGCCAGCCTTCACCGATGATGCGCGGCCCGGTCTCCGGCGCTTCGTGTACGATCACGCAGCCCACCAGCGGGTTCGGACTAACCGCCCCCCGCCCGAGCGTTGCCAGCTCCAGCGCACGCTGCATGAAATTTGTTTCAGGTTCCATGTTTCAGAACGAGTGTTTCAGGTTCCAAGTTTCAAGTCTAAAGTTGGTGTCTGCCAGTGAATTTGGCATTAACGTATACAACCCGAAACCTGAAACTTGGAACCTGAAACTTTTTATGCTTGAAACTTCTATTATAAACAACCAGATTTACGCAAAATTAAGCGCACACTGATGGCTACTGCCAGACCAATATATCAACAACTATCGAAAAACATTACGGCCTACCCGCCCGAAGAAGCCCGCGAGATGGCCTTTATGCTGCTGGAACACTACTTCGGCCTGCGCAAAGCCGACGTACTGGCCGACAAAACCCTGCCGCCGAACCGGACCGAACCGGACTGGTTCCGGATTATCGAACGCCTGAACCGGCAGGAACCGATTCAGCACGTGATTGGCACCACCATTTTCTGCGGCCTCGAATTTGAGGTATCACCCGACGTGCTGATTCCCCGACCCGAAACAGAAGACCTGGTGCGGCTCATCATGCACGATTTTGCCGACCGCGAAGAAGTGGTGCGGGTGCTGGACATCGGTACCGGTAGCGGCTGTCTGGCCGTTACGCTGGCCCGTTTTCTGCCGCAATCGGACGTAACCGGCTGGGATGTCTCAGAAGAGGCTCTGGCTATGGCGCAGCGCAATGCCGACAACCTCAAAGCCGATGTTACGTTTGAGCGACAGGACATTTTGAACGTTCCTGCCTCTGAAACCCGACGGTTCGATTGCGTAGTGAGCAACCCGCCGTACGTCACCCGCTCCGAAGCAGCCGATATGGACCGCAATGTGCTGGACTATGAACCCGAGGTGGCCTTATTCGTGGACGACAACGATCCCCTGATTTTCTACAAGGCCGTCGCCAATTTTTGTACGCAGCATCTGACGAAAGACGGAGCCTGTTACGTTGAAATAAACGAACGCTTCGGCGAAGCTACCCGTCAGGTCTTTGAAGAACGTGGTTTCCGCCACATTCAGGTTTACAAGGATATTCACGGCAAAGACCGCAGCATCCGGGCGACGTTTTAACTATCGTTTCAGGTTCCAAGTCTCACGTTAAGGGACTCACTATTAAATTTGAAACCTGAAACCTGAAACCTGAAACTACTAAATGCAATCAGCAACGATAAATTATAACACCAAAATCCGGGATGTCTTTAACGAGATGGGCAAGGTGGTGGTGGGGCAGCAGAAGCTGCTGAACCGCCTGCTCATCGGCCTCTTCACCGGCGGGCATATCCTGCTGGAAGGTGTTCCGGGCCTGGCCAAGACGCTGACCATCAATACGCTGGCCAAAGCCATGCAACTTGACTTTCAGCGAATTCAGTTTACGCCCGATCTACTGCCCGCCGACCTGATCGGCACCATGATTTTTAACCAGAAAACGGCTGAATTTGAGGTAAAACAAGGCCCGATCTTCGCCAATCTGATTCTGGCCGATGAGGTGAACCGCTCACCGGCGAAGGTGCAGTCGGCCCTGCTGGAAGCTATGCAGGAAAAGCAGGTAACCATTGGCGAGGAGACTTTTGTGCTGGACCGGCCGTTTCTGGTACTGGCGACGCAAAACCCAGTGGAACAGGAAGGAACCTACCCGCTACCCGAAGCGCAGGTAGACCGCTTTATGATGAAAGTCTTTGTGGATTACCTGAGTAAGGAAGACGAACTGGAAGTGATGCGCCGGATGTCGAACATGGATTTTGATTACGAGGTACAGCCCATTCTCGACAAGGAAGACATTACCGATATCCGCAACGAGATCAACAAGATCAACATCTCCGAAACGCTCGAACAGTACATCATCGAACTGGTGTTTGCCACCCGCCGGCCGCTGGAATCCAACCTCCGCGACGAAGCCCGGTATATCCAGTTCGGCGTATCACCCCGCGCCAGTATCCACCTGAATCTGGCCGCCAAAGCCCTCGCCTACTTCGACCAGCGCGATTATGTCTTGCCGGAAGACATCAAGGAGGTAGCTCCCGACGTATTCAACCACCGCATCATGCTCAACTACGAAGCAGAGGCCGACGGCGTAACTACCCTACAGGTAATCGACTCCATCCTCCGAAAAGTAGCCATTGGCCGCTAAGTACAACGGTTTTGTAAACCGTTCTCCGAAAGCCCCCCGAAAAACGGTTTACAAAACCGTTGTACTAGGGAACACCTCATCACTCCCGACGTTTTGCAAACCACTTTCCCAAACCAGCGTCAGCAGAACGGTTTGGAAATTCAAATTCCGATCAGGTGACACGCTGACCAAAGTCATGGAATACCGTCCGCCAACCCCGTAATTTTGATTTATTGATACGGAGGGGTTAGCTACGGCCTCTGTTTAGCAAGTAAAAAGTATGGAATCGGTAAAAAAGGCTATACAACGCCCATACCCTCTTCCTGTGGTCCTGCTGGTTTTTCCCTTTGGGCAACCACAGAGCATAGGCGGTAAACCGGCTTCATCACCTGTGGTGGAGGGGTTGAAAAAAGCGGTAGGCAATTACGTTCAGATTACGAAAGTGGATACCGACGCACAGCCGGAAATTACCCGAACATTTAACGTTCAGCAGTTGCCGGCCTTTATCCTGTTCAATCAGGGATTGGAAATCTGGCGGCACGAAGGGGTTATTGACGGACAGACCCTGAATCAGTTGATCCAGCAGAAGGTAGCGAGTTTATAACCTGTTTAAACCCTATACGCCATGTTACGTGAACTTACTTCCGAGGTAGTCGATTCAATCCTCCGCCAGCAGTATTTTGGCCGCATTGCCTGTGCAGCCGACGGACGGGTGCTCATCGAGCCTATTACCTACCTGTTCGACGGCTATTACATTTACGGCCAGACCCGCGAAGGCACCAAAATAGACATGCTGCGCAAAAATCCGGCGGTTTGCTTTGAGGTCGACGAGATGGTCGCGCCCGACATTTGGCGCAGTGTTGTTGTTCAGGGTACATACGAAGAGTTAGCCGGCGACGAACGGGCGTACGTGGAGCAGCGCCTGGGCACCCGCACGCCCCCCCTTTACGCCCACGAAATGCCCCAGTACAACAACGGTCGTAGCGAAGCCGTAGCGCCACCGAAGCACGTAGTGTACCGAATTCACATTGCTACCAAGACCGGCCGCAGCGTTAACCGCAACGAGTAAGCGACCTCAGAACTGGAAGTAAATAAACTGATTCGACGTAAATACCCCGAAGAAGTAGCACAGCAACGCGATGAGTGTAATCACCACATAGAAGCGCAGGGTATTACGCGTCGGAATATACAGGTAATAGTACTCCTTCACCATCAGCGCGGCAATCAGGAAGACGCTGAACCACATTTCGGTTGTGTTCAGAGGTGTGCTAACAGTACTGCTGAGCGACAGCCCGGCTATTTTTCGCAGAATCAGAAAGGCGTCCGACGTGTTCGCGGCCCGGAAGAAAACCCAGGTCAGCATCACCAGCACAAACGTAAACAGGGTATTGCCGATAATCCGCACGATAGCAGGGGGAGCGGCCATAGCACCGGGCGTAGCGGCAAAACCCAGCCGGGCCACTTTAGGGGCTGGGGTTGCGGTAGCCGGTCCGCCTGGTGGGTTGCCGCCGAAACGGTTCAAGAGCTTATCGCGCAGGGTAGCCGCTATCTGGTAAAAGCCGTTCAACCCTCCCCAGATCACATAGGTCCAGTTGGCCCCGTGCCACAGACCGCTGGCCAGAAACACCAGCATCAGGTTCGCGTATTTGCGCCCTTCGCCTACCCGGTTCCCTCCCAGCGGAATATACAGGTAGTCCCGAAACCAGGTCGAGAGCGAAATATGCCAGCGTCGCCAGAATTCGGAGATGGATTGGGCAAAGTAAGGCGCTTTGAAATTCTCCATCAGCGTAAAGCCCATAACGCGGGCCGCTCCGATGGCGATGTCGGAGTAGCCGGAGAAGTCGCAGTAAATCTGGAACGTAAAGAAAAAGGTGGCAATCAGCAGCGTCAGGCCGTTGTGTTGGGCCGGGTCATTGTAGGCGTGGTTCACCACCAGCGCCAGCCGGTCGGCAATGACCACCTTCTTGAAAAACCCGAACGCCATCTGCATCAGCCCCGCCTTTACATTCTCAAAATTGTACGGAAAATAGGTATGAAACTGGTGCAGTACATTCTGCGGCCGTTCAATAGGACCCGCCACCAATTGGGGGTAAAACATAACGTAGAGCGCGTAGATGCCGAAATGCCGCTCGGCTTTCTGGTGGCCCCGGTACACCTCAATGGTATAGCTCATGGCCTGAAACGTATGGAACGACAGACCAATGGGCAGAATACTCATGTTATCCTTGAATGACGAAATACCGCTCTGCCCGAATACGTGCAGCACCTTCACAAAGACCCGGTTCACCAGTGAGGTGATCTCCTGCGCCAGGTGGGGCATACCCAGCCAATCGAATATGCCCGATATGTTTTCGGTGAAAAAGCCGAGGTATTTAAAAAAAGCCAGAATGCCAATGTTGGAGATCAGCGAGATAATCAGCAACCACTTGCGGGTGCGCCCCTCCGTCTTCTCAATCCAGATTCCGGCAATGTAGTCGATCAAGATGGTGAGCAGCAGGATCAGCAGGTACGGCGGCTGAAACACCATGTAGAAATAACAACTGGCCGTCAGCAGCAACACCCACCGGCCCCGCCAGGGAAGGCTGAAGTACGTCAGCGTTACGACAACAAAATAGAGAAGAAACTGAAGCGAATTAAACAGCATGGGGTACAGTAAAGGGCAGTACGCTACCCGTTTCAGCAGGTGATTGCCGGCACCCAAACCGGGGTTTGCCTCCGACCCTAGGCCGGAAAAAACGCTAAGATAACCGGATTTGAAACCGCTTTTACCGAATACCGGACAGAATTGATTAAATGAGCAGCGTCTTCTATCGAATCTGCTCATTCCTCAACAATCTGTTGTATTTTAGCTCCGTTTGCGTGTCGACCCTGTATTGCTTGAAAGCGCTTTATTTCTCCCTCCGCTTCTGGTTGGCCCTGATCGGGCTGGTGCTGCTGTTTGTGGCCGCTTATGCCCTGCCGTTTCTGTTTCCGGTTGCCAGGATAGCCCTGTTTGTCTTTGTGGCCCTGTGCCTGATCGAAGGCGTTATTCTGTTCCGGCACCGAAAGGGCATATTTGCCCGGCGCGACGTCACCGACCGCCTGTCGAACGGAGATGAGAACCCGGTAACCATTTACCTCGAAAACCGCTATACGCTTCCGGTCTACCTGGAGATTATCGACGAAATTCCGTTTCAGTTTCAACGGCGCGATGTGCTGTTCCGCGCCGGCCTGAAACCAAACGAAACAAAGGCCATACGCTACGAGCTGCGGCCCACGCGCCGGGGCGAATACAGTTTTGGGGCGGTAAACGTGTACGCGATGAGTCCGCTGCAACTGGTGAAGCGCCGGTACCAGTTTTCGCAGGATAAACAGGTTGCGGTGTATCCCTCTTACCTGCAAATGCGCCAGTATGAGCTGCTGGCCGCTACCAACCGCCTGAGCGAACTGGGCATCAAGCGCGTCCGGCGGCTGGGACACAGCATGGAGTTTGAGCAGGTGCGGCCGTATACGCGGGGCGACGATGTTCGGACCATGAACTGGAAAGCCACCGCCCGCCGTTCCGGTGCCCGTGGCACCGATCTGATGGTGAATGCCTATCAGGACGAACGCTCGCAGGCCGTTTACTGCCTCATCGACAAGGGTCGGATGATGAAATCGCCATTTGAGGGCCTGACCCTGCTCGACTACGCCATTAATGCCTCGCTGGTGTTGAGCAACATCGCCCTGCTGAAACAGGACCGCGCCGGCCTCCTGACCTTCTCCAACCGCATCGGCCAGCTACTGCCCGCTGAGCGCCGGCCGGGGCATATGCTGAAAATTCTTGAACTGCTGTACCGGCAGAAAACGCGCTTTCTGGAGTCGGACTACGAGGCCCTGTACGCCACCGTGCGGGCGCATATTCGTCAGCGGAGCCTGTTGCTGCTGTTTACCAATTTTGAAACCGTAAATGGGCTGCACCGCCAGTTGCCGTTTCTGCGCCGGCTGGCCAAAGACCATTTGCTGCTGGTGATTTTTTTCGAGAATACCGAGATGGCTGCCCTGCTCAACCAACCGGCCACCAACACCGAAGATGTGTACCAGAAAACGATTGCCGAGAAGTTTGCCTACGAGAAAAAGCAGATCGTCAAAGAACTACAGCAGTACGGCATTCAGACGATCCTGACCGCCCCCCGCAACCTGACGGCCAATACCATCAACAAATACCTGGAGCTAAAAGCCAGGGGCATGATTTAACGCCATCCGTAACAAACCTGATTGATGAAACGCCTGCTTCGCCTGCTGCTATCGGCTCTTTTGGTGCTGATCGTAGTTTTACTGGTCCGAACCATCCTCTTCACGTCCAAACAGCCGGCCAATGTTTCCCCGGCTGCAGCCGTACCCGTCAGTGACTCCGCCGTTGCCCGCCTGGCGCAGGCGTTGCGGCTACGCACCGTTTCTTACGCGGATTACTCCCTGGTAGATACCACGCAGTTCGATCAATTTATCCGGTTTCTGGAGCGCTCCTATCCATTGGTCCACAGCCGGCTTAAGCGCGAGACGTTCAACCAATACGGGTTGCTATACCTGTGGCCTGGCCGTAATCCGGCGTTGAAACCGGTTTTGCTGATGGGGCATTACGACGTAGTGCCCGTTATCCAGGGCACCGAACGCATGTGGAAGCGCCCACCGTTTGCCGGCCTGGTGGAGAACGGCTACATTTACGGCCGGGGTACGCTGGACGATAAAACGACCGTGCTGGGTATTCTGGAGGCCACCGAGTTTCTGCTGCAGTCCGGTTTTCAGCCCGAGCGCACCATCTATCTGGCCTTTGGGCAAGACGAAGAAGCCAGCGGTAATCGGGGTGCCCGCACCATTGCCCAGGCCCTTAGGAGCCGGAATCTCACCTTTGAGTACGTGCTGGATGAAGGCGGCACCATCAAGACAGATGGCATGCCGGGCCTCATCCGGCCAGTTGCCTTAATAGGCATTGCGGAGAAGGGTTATGTGAGCCTGGAACTAAGTGCAGTAGGCAAAGGGGGGCACTCGTCTATGCCTCCTCCACGTACCAGTATCGGGCTGGTAGCCGAAGCGGTAGCCACACTGGAGAAGAACCCGTTTCCGGCCCGGCTGGATGCGGGAGCGAATCACCTGTTCAGCTACGTCGGTCCGGAAATGTCGTTCGGGCAGCGGCTGGTGTTTGCCAACCGGTGGCTGTTTGGTCCGGTTATCAAGCAGATTCTGGCCAAGGGCAACTCCAGCAACGCCATGATTCGCACAACAACCGCACCTACTATTTTTCAGGCCGGGGTCAAAGACAATGTGCTGCCCATCGAGGCAAAAGCCACCATCAATTTTCGGATTCTGCCGGGTGAGACACCGGCCACTGTCGCCAATCGGGTAAGGGAGGTGATTAACAATGAAGAGGTAACCGTTACCGAATTAGGCGTTTTCTCCAGCAACCCATCGCCGGTATCGGACCCCAGGGCGCCGGCTTTTCAACGCTTGAGCCAAACCATCAAAAGCGTTTTTCCGGACGTGATCGTTACCCCTTACCTGGTGGTTGGCGCTACCGACTCGCGGTTCTTCACCGGCTTATCACCTAATGTGTACCGCTTCTTGCCAACCCGGATGAACGACGAAGAAATTAAAAGCGTACACGGCACCAACGAACGCATCCCCATCAGCGACTACAAACAGATCATTCGGTTTTACGCTACGCTGCTGAAAAACAGCTAAACGATTTGGGAGTGGGGATATCGGATTTAACTAGGTCCCACCAAAAATCCGACATCCCCACTCCCAAATCAATTGTCTCCAAAGCCCCCGCTGATAGACTCGTAGTCGGATTTGAGCCGGCCCATTTCGCGGGCCAGAAAGGTTTGAAGCTGTTTATTGAACTCCGCTTTCTCGTTCTCCGGTAGGGAGGCATACAAGTCCTTCAGTTCCTGATTGATAGCGGCCCGCTCCTGCGCATTAGCCGCGTTGATGGAGCGGTAGTGGTATTTCTTAAAATCGTATGGCATGTTAATCATTCAGCAGCTCCCGCTCTTCTTTCAGCCGCTGCCGCTGCACTGAGCCGGAGACCAGAATACTTACTTCGTACAACATCGCCAGCGGAAAAGCAACCAGAATCTGGCTATAGATATCGGGCGAGGGCGTAATGATACCCGCCACCACCAGAATCACAATCCAGGCGTGTTTCCGGTACTCCCGCATAAAGGCTGGTGTCAGCACACCTACTTTTGAGAGCACAAAGGCCACAATGGGCATCTGGAACATTAGGGCACACCCCAGCGACAGCGTAATCAGAATCGAGATATACGAGGTGATATCAAACTGATTTTTGATCTGATCGGAGACCGTGTAATTAGCCAGGAAATTGATAGCTAATGGAGAAGCAATGTAGTACCCGAAAAATAAACCCATCAGGAACAGCATCGATACAAAGAACACCGCCCCCCTGGCCGCTTTTTTCTCCGTACTGCGCAGACCCGGCTTAATAAAGCGCCAAATCTCCCAGAATGTATACGGGAAAGCAAAACACAGACCAATGATGACGGAAGACGTAAGCGACATGGTAAACTGATCGGCTACCCCCAGCGCCTGTAGCTCAAAGTCGAGCTTCTTCACGCACAGATCGGCATAACCCGTAAAATCGGCCAGCTTACACATCTGGCGGTAGGTCCAGAAATCAGGCCGGGCCGGTGCCAGAATTACGTGCTCAAAAATATCCCGGATAAAAATAAACGCGGTAATGGCGAATACCAGAATAGAGGCCACTGCCCGGATGATGTGCCAGCGAAGCTCTTCCAGGTGTTCCAGGAAGGTCATCTCTTTGCCACTATCATCAATTAACTCTTCCTCTTCTTCCTCAAACGATTGATCTAAAGGCATCTTTACATAAATTGAGTGAAAGAGTGAAAGACCGAAAGAGTGATTGTTCCTGCGACAGCAATTCACGCTTTCATTCTTTCGCTCTTTCGCAATTGATTATGCGTATAACGGAAAAGTTTTCATCCAGGAGTTGATGTCGTCTTTAACAGCCGCAATTTTGGCGTCATTGTCGTGGTTCATCAGCACAGTATCCATATAGTCGACAATGCGTTCCATATCGGTTTCTTTCAGGCCCCGGGTAGTCATGGCCGGCGTACCCACGCGGATACCCGAGGTGACCATCGGTGATCGGTCATCAAACGGCACCATGTTTTTGTTGATGGTAATGTCGGCTTTGATCAGCGTATTTTCGGCCAGTTTTCCGGTTAGCCCTTTCGAGCGGAGGTCGATCAGCATCAGGTGATTGTCGGTGCCGCCCGAGATAATCTGGTAACCACGATCCAGCAGGGCTTTGGCCATAGCCTGGGCGTTTTTCTTTACCTGCAGGGCGTAGTCGGCAAAATCGTCGGACAAGGCCTCACCGAAAGCCACGGCTTTGGCGGCAATGATATGCTCCAGCGGACCGCCCTGCGTGCCGGGAAATACGCCCGAATCAAGCAGCGACGACATCATCCGGATATCACCCTTGGGCGTTTTAATGCCGAAGGGGTTTTCAAAATCATTGCGCATCATGATCAGACCACCGCGTGGACCGCGCAGGGTTTTATGCGTGGTGGTGGTCACGATGTGACACTGCTCCAGCGGATCGTTCAGCAGGCCTTTGGCGATCAGGCCGGCCGGGTGCGAGATGTCGGCCAGCAGCAGGGCCCCTACCTGATCGGCAATGGCCCGCAGGCGCACGTAATCCCAATCGCGGCTGTAGGCTGATGCTCCGCAGATCATCATCTTCGGACGCTCCCGCATCGCCGTTTCTTCAACTTTATCGTAATTGATAACACCCGTCTCTTTCTCTACGCCGTAAAACGTCGGGCGAAAGTATTTACCGGAGATGTTCACCGGCGAACCGTGCGTCAGGTGGCCGCCGTGCGACAGATCGAAGCCCAGAATAGTATCACCCGGTTGCAGGCAGGCCAGGAACACGGCCGTGTTGGCCTGCGCCCCGGAGTGCGGCTGCACGTTGGCCCAGGTAGCGCCAAACAGTTCTTTGATCCGGTCAATGGCCAGTTGTTCGATCTCGTCTACCACTTCGCAGCCGCCATAGTAGCGTTTACCCGGCAAACCTTCGGCGTATTTGTTGGTCAGTACGCTGCCGGCGGCTTCCATCACCTGGGGCGATGTAAAGTTTTCGGAAGCGATGAGTTCAATACCCGACTCCTGCCGATGTTTCTCTTTGGCAATCAGGTCAAAAACCTGGGTGTCGCGGGCAATAGTGGTCGTTGCGGTTGACATAGTACGAATAATCGTGATTACCGATAAAATAAGCCACAAAGGTACAGCTTTAACCAATACAGCGGGTAAGTTTTTTAAGCCTGCACGCCCTTAGCCGGCCCGGTAAGCGGCCTGGTATTTCAGGGGAGTTGTACCAGTCTGTAGCTTGAACTGCCGGTGAAAATGCGAAATATTGTTAAACCCACATTCCAGCCCAACCTGCCCCACGCTGAGGTCGGCCTGCGTCAGCAGTTTCCGGGCGTGGCTGATGCGCAGCTCGGTAAGGTATTCAATAAACGATTTGCCCGTACGTCGCCGGAAATACCGGCAGAAAGCCGCCGTAGCCATACCGGCTACCGACGCAACATCATCTACCCGCATCTCGTCCCGAAAATAGGTAAGGGTATAGTCCAGTACCCGCTTCATCCGCTCGGTATCGGCCTCGCTGGCTGAGAATTCGTAGCCGTCGCTCGCCAGCAGCACAAAGTCCGGATCGGCCGACAGATCATTCAATATACTGAGCATATCCAGAATCCGCTCCATACCGCTGCGGTTGGCCAGCCGCTCCATCCGCCGACCGATAAGCTGGCTAAGGATCGGATTAAACTGGATGCCATATTGAGAACGACTCATCAGTTGCCGGATGCGCTCCGCTTCAGGCAGTGTATTAAACAACGTTTCTCCAATCGCGGCCGGAAACTGCACCACCACCGCTTCGGCCGGCACCGTAATACCGTCGTCATTGCGGTAAGAATGGGGCAGGTTGGGACCAATCAGGATCAGATCACCCGTATCAAAGCTACCAATATGATCACCAACAAACCGCTTACCGGTACTGCGTATAATATAGGTCAGTTCGTACTCAGGATGATAATGCCAGGGAGCATCAAAGGCCACCATCCGCAACCGCTTTACCAACAGCGAATTCTGCTCTCCGATTGTGACTTTCTCAAAAAGTGCTTTCAAAACATTTATTATTTTAACTGCTTTTTTCCTAAAAGAGGCTAGTAAAGTCAAAATACTACACAAATCTGAAAAAAATATAGCATTTATCAGATACTTTCTATTCTAATTTTGTGACATCTGATTGTTCCTAAGCCCAAGACCTTTTAAAACTACCTTAACCTACCCCTATATGGAGGTCCAACTTGATAAGAGTCTTCTTCTTCGAGAACTGGATGAACCCTATACTGTAAGTCCTGAAGCGCTTGCCTGTTACCGGGAGAACGGCTATGTCAAACTAAAAGATGTCTTAAGCCCTGCTGTTCTCGATTATTACGGTACCCTCATCACAGACTTAGTTTTTAAACTCAATACCCTAACCAAACCCATGGAGGAGCGCACGACGTATGAGCGTGCGTTTCTCCAGATTATGAATCTTTGGCGGGAAAACGATGAAGCCAAAGAGTTTGTCTTTTCGCGAAGGCTGGCGAAGATAGCCACTGATCTGATGGACGTGGAGGGCGTTCGGCTTTACCACGACCAGGCGTTGTACAAGGAGCCGTCGGGCGGCTTTACCCCCTGGCACGCCGATCAGTTTTACTGGCCGCTGGCTACACCAAAAACCATTACGGTCTGGATTCCCTTCCAGTATACGCCAATGGAGATGGGTCCGCTGGCCTTTGCCGAAAAGAGTCAGAACGTTGAAATCGGCCGTGATGTGGAGATCAGCGACGAAAGCGAGCAACTGCTGGCCGAAAAGCTGGCGGAGCTTAATTTCTCCATGAACGACACTCCCTTTGATCTCGGCGAAGTAAGCTACCATGCCGGCTGGACCTTTCACCGCGCCGGACCGAATTTGTCCGATAAGCCGCGGAAGGTGATGACAATGATTTATATGGACAAAGACCAGACAATTATTAAGCCGCGCAACAGCTATCAGCAGAATGACCTGACTACCTGGCTGGCCAGTTACCCGGTCGGCTCTAAACCCGAAAGTACCCTAAACCCTATTCTTTTCTCTTATTGATCTTACTTCAATCATAGGTTGGTTGTTGTTACACCGTCCCGACAGTTGTCCGGGACGGTGTTTTTTTACAGGGTTTTATCCTTATTCATCCGTTCGGGAAATAATTTTGCGCAAAACGTGTTAATCGGTAAACTACCATTTTGGATGTCATCCTATGAAAAACCTGTCTGCGCTCCTGGCATTGCTGTTGGTGAGCTTTGCTACTGTCGCTCAGATACTAAAGCCGACTACCTGGTCGTACTCGACCACCCAGCCGACCGTCAAAGTCGGGGATGTGATTGAACTGCGTTTTACGGCTACCATCGACGATAACTGGTATCTCTACTCCTCCGACATTGATCCGAATCTGGGACCGATTCCGACCACCTTTGCCTTTAAGCCGAACGATACATATCAGTTGGTTGGAGGTATCAAACCGGTCGGGGCCAAGAAAAAATTTGATGAGATCTGGCAGGGCGATATTACCTACTTCACCCACAAAGGTCTTTTTACGCAAAAAGTAAAGATCCTGAAGGCTAACCCAATCATCTCGGGTAGTATTGATTACCAAACCTGTACACTAAAGGACGGGCAGTGTGTGCCCGGTAACCACGACTTTTCAATTACCGATATAAAAGCAGCTTCTTCGGCTCAAGTCGTTGCCACTCCACCGGTTCCGGCACCTACTGCGGTGGCGGCTAATGTTCCAGCGTCGGGCACCCCGTTAGCGGCACCGTCAACTTCTGTAACAAACGATTCCGTTGCCGTTGCCTCGGCGGTGGCTCCGTCGGCCGTAGCCAGTACAAGTAACACGGCCACGGCCGCCCAAACTGTTGTGACAAACCCAGCCGGTTCGAATGTGGATACCATTCAGGAAGCAGAAGCGCCGGAAGAGTCATTAACCGGTTTTATCATTGCAGCTTTCCTGTCGGGGCTGGTGGCGCTGCTAACGCCCTGCGTGTTCCCGATTATTCCGATGACCGTGAGCTATTTTACCAAACAGAGCCACGGTGCCATGAAGGCGCTGCTATACGGCGTATCCATCATTGCCATTTATGTGCTCATCGGTACGGTGGTGTCGCGCATCAACGGCCCGGCCTTTGCCAACTTCGTCAGTACCCACTGGCTGCCTAACCTGCTGTTTTTTGCCATTTTCTTTGTTTTTGGGCTTTCCTTCCTGGGCCTGTTTGAAATTGTCTTACCCAGTTCGCTGGTCAACAGTGCCGATGCGCAGGCGGAGCGAGGTGGCGTGTTAGGCATAATTTTCATGGCCTTTACGCTGGTATTGGTCTCGTTCTCCTGCACGGGACCTATTGTGGGCAGTCTGCTGGTAGCCTCGGCAGGTGGCGAGGTGATGAAACCGATTATAGGCATGGTTGCTTTTTCGTCGGCGTTTGCCATTCCGTTCTCCCTGTTTGCGGCCTTTCCGCAGTGGCTCAAAAGCCTGCCAAAATCGGGTGGCTGGCTGAACTCCGTGAAGGTGGTCCTGGGCTTTCTTGAATTGGCACTGGCACTGAAGTTCCTGAGCATTGCCGATCAGGTGTACCATTGGGGCCTGCTGGACCGCGAGGTCTTCCTGTCGTTCTGGATTGTAATCTTTTCTCTGATCGGCTTTTACTTTCTGGGCAAGATCCGGTTGTCGCACGATAGCGACGTTAAGCACGTAAGCATTCCCCGGCTGCTGCTGGCTATTATCACCTTTGCCTTTGTGGTATATATGGTTCCGGGCCTGTGGGGCGCTCCGCTGAAAGCGCTGGCGGGCTACCTGCCGCCGGAAACGTCGCAGGACTTTAACATCAGCGGGGGCATGGCATCTGGTACGCGAGATAATCAGCCGGACACCCTTGGCGAGAAACCTAAGTATGCCAGCTTATTTAAGCTACCGCACGGCCTCCAGGGCTTTTTCGATTACCAGCAAGCATTGGATTACGCGAAGAAAGTAAACAAGCCGTTATTTATTGATTTCACCGGACACGGCTGCGTCAACTGCCGCGAAATGGAAGCCCGCGTCTGGTCAGACCCTCAGGTTCTGGAGCGGTTACGCAACGATTTTGTGGTAGCGGCTCTGTACGTCGACGATAAAACCGAACTGCCGGAGTCACAGTGGTATATCTCTACCTACGACAATAAGCAGAAGACGACCATTGGGGCCCAGAATGCCGATTTGCAGATTGTGAAGTACAACAACAATGCCCAGCCGCATTACTGTATTGTTGGATCGCAGGGTAATTTACTGGTCAAGCCCAAGAATTATGATCTGAACGTCAGCAATTTTGTTGAGTTTCTGGACAAGGGCAAAGCCGTATTTGCGGCTCTGTAAAACGGAATTATATTCCGTTTTACAAACAAAGCCCGGTGTCAACATGCACCGGGCTTTTGTGTACCTACAGCGTTACGGTAAAAAAATGGTTACGGCGGGTGGCAAGGTTAAACGGTGGATACGTATTCACCCTACAGATACTACTTTGTTATCTTACTGCCCGATCGGAAAGGAATACCCTACTGATACGTTGACACCCCGGTTACGGACCGGCAGGTTCACCACCGGCACCTGAATCTGCCGCGTAAAGCCATGCTCGTAGCGGGCTTCGGCAAAGAGCTTACCGGCTCCGGCATCGACCGACATGCCCAGTCCGGCAATGCCGCTGACGTCCCACTTATTCATCCAGCCGCCAAAATCGGCATCCAGGTTAATGGGCTTCGTGCGGAACAGCGCCGTACCACGGGCCTGCACCCGACTATCAGCCATGTAGCTTACCGCCGGCCCGGCAAAAAAGTACGGCCTAACGGGTCCATCGCTCAGGTTTACTTTCATCAGCAGGGGAACTTCTATATTTTGTGACTGGTAGGCAATGCGAGCCCCAAGTGGCAGGCTGAAACCGCCCAGGCTGACATTATAGCTCTCTTTAAACATAAAGCCCTTCTGCACATAGGCAATCTCAGGGCGAATAGAGACCCGCTCACTCACCGGCACTTCCAGGAACAAAGCTCCGGTTGGACCGGGCGACAGCCGGAAGGTTGGTGTCATACTTTCGAAAACGCCAGGTTTCGAGACGGTTCCCCAGTGCGCTCCGCCCCGGAGACCCACCTGAACCTGAGCAAATGTTACGGTGCTAACGGCAATAAATCCGAGGGTAGCGATGCCAGTGAGAAAAAAACGTTTCATGGTTGTTGCAATTACAGCGTGAAAAGTGAAAAATTTAGTGTACAACGTCGGACATAGGCACTCGCTAAAAATCAGTTTATGTTCTTTATGGGAATCTGTTTCTTTGACAGACCGGCCGGACAAAGGATTAATGGAATGGTAAATATTTTTCAGGAAGATGCGCACGCTGCTGAAAATCAGCTTCACATTTTTCTGACCCCTATTGAGCAAGTCAACAGAATGAGACGAAAAGACGGCAAATCGGTAAATAGGGGAATAACAGGCCGCAACTTTTGTATTATTTATTGAAAACATTGCAGGCAAATTGTAGCTTTACCTTTTGCGTCTCATCTGATGGTACGATGAAATACATCAAACCCACAAAATATAGCTACTTACCCAAACCACTGGCCGCGCTCGATGTGCTGGGTCTGTTCGAACGAGATCCGTTCGGTAACTCACTGCTGGTGCGCCGGATTCTGATTTGCCTTATTGGCTGGTTTACCTACTTCCGCTACACAGTCGTAAATCGTATCCAGATCGAGGGAACTGAGCATCTGGAGAATCTGCCCATCAATAACGTGCTGTTTCTGTCGAATCACCAGACGTACTTCGCCGACGTTATTGCGTTTTTTCACATCTTCTGCGCGGTCAAGTGGGGCTTCAAAAACACCATTCTACCGCCTATGTATTTGTTTGCCCCCCGTGCCCGCAACTACTACGTGGCGGCCTCAGAAACCATGAAGAAAGGGGTTGTGCCACGTATGTTTGCTATGGGCGGTGCCCTCACGGTTGAGCGTTCCTGGCGGGCCGAGGGGCGGGAGGTGAAACGGGAGGTAGATACCTCTGCCAACGAGAAGATTGGCACGGCGCTGCAGCACGGCTGGGTTGTTAGTTTTCCGCAGGGTACTACCAGCCCTTACGCGCCGGTTCGGAAGGGCACCGCGCATATTATCAAACACAACGAACCTATAGTTGTTCCCGTAGTCATTAATGGCTTCCGCCGGGCCTTTGATAAAAAAGGGCTTCGGTTTAAAAAACGGAATACCCTGCTCACCGTTCGCTTTAAACCACCAATGGCCTATAGTTTAGAAGAACCCGTAGAAGCGATTGTCGAGCGGGTCCGGCAGGCCATTGAGCAGGATATTCCGGAGAAGATGACATGGATGAAGTGACCGCGTACCCCGGAATGTAATTCCGGTATACAAACAGCCGGAATTACATTCCGGGGTACAGAACTACGTCTGAATTACCCCCACATTAAACGCCTTTGTAATGGGTGCCTGATTGGCAGCCTCAATGCCCATAGCGATCACCTTACGGGTTTCCAGTGGGTCAATTACGGCGTCGACCCACAGCCGGGCGGCTGCGTAGTAGGGCGATAGCTGAGCGTTGTACTGGTCGGTGATTTTCTGCAACTGGGCCTGCTCCTGCTCCGGGGTTAAAGGCTGCCCTTTGGCTTTCATGGCCGCTACCTGAATCTGGAGCAACGTTTTGGCGGCCGAGTTACCGCTCATCACGGCCATTTGCGCCGTGGGCCAGGAAACGATTAGCCGGGGATCGTAGGCTTTGCCGCACATGGCGTAATTGCCGGCTCCATAGGAGTTACCCACCACCACGGTAAACTTGGGTACGACTGAATTGGCCATGGCATTAACCATCTTGGCACCATCTTTAATAATTCCCCCCTGCTCGGCCCGGCTGCCCACCATAAAACCGGTAACATCCTGCAAAAACACCAGCGGAATGCGCTTCTGGTTGCAGTTCATAATAAACCGGGCCGCTTTGTCGGCGGCATCTCCGTAGATAACCCCGCCCATCTGCATCTCGCTGGGTGTGCCGGTGCGGCCTTTGGCTTTGACCACTTTCCGTTGATTCGCCACAATACCCACGGCCCAGCCATCCATGCGGGCGTAGCCGCACAGCAGCGATTTGCCGTAGCCGTCTTTGTACTCGTCGAACTCCGACTTATCCACCAGGCGTTCTATAATCTCCCGCATATCGTAGGGCTTCACGCGGTCAATGGGGAGAATCTGGTATATCTCTTCGGGCGCTTTGGCGGGAGCAGCCGGAGAAACCCGGTCGAAACCGGCGATTTCGCGGTGGCCGGTCTTATCCATAATGCGCTTGATGGCATCCAGGCAGCTCTTATCGTCCGGGTATTTATTGTCGGTCACGCCCGAAATCTCGCAGTGGGTATCGGCACCGCCCAGTGTTTCGGCGTCGACATCTTCGCCAATCGACGCTTTCACCAGATACGGGCCGGCCAGGAAAATAGAACCGGTACCTTCTACAATCAGGGCTTCGTCTGACATAATGGGCAGGTAAGCGCCACCGGCCACGCAGCTACCCATAATGGCGGCAATCTGCAAAATACCCATAGACGACATATGGGCGTTGTTACGAAACATCCGGCCGAAATGCTCCTTATCCGCAAAAACCTCGTTCTGGAGGGGCAGATATACCCCGGCACTATCGACGAGGTAAATGATCGGCAGGCGGTTTTCCATCGCAATCTCCTGCGCCCGCAGGTTTTTCTTGGCTGTGATGGGGAACCAGGCGCCGGCTTTTACGGTAGCATCGTTCGCCACAAGCACACACTGCCGCCCCGACACATACCCGATGCCGGTGACGACCCCGCCCGACGGGCAGCCGCCGTGTTCGGCATACATCTCCTCACCGGCAAAGAGGCCAATCTCCAGAAATTCCGAACCGGCGTCGGTCAGGTAGTCGATGCGCTCGCGGGCGGTGAGTTTGCCTTTGCGGTGCTGATCGTCTATTTTCTTCGGGCCTCCGCCCAATTGAGTTTGTTGTTTGCGGTGGTGCAGTTCGTCCAGAAGGGCTTGCATGGGGGTGTTGGTTGCTACCATGACAATAATTTGTTAGGTGTTGATGAAGTGGGCCCGAAGTAGGGCAGGAAATCCGAAAAAACAAAACCCCAGCCTAAGCCGGGGATTGGTTCTGTCCAGGGGTATTCTTTGCCGGCTGCTACTCCTGGTCAGCCGCTTTCCGTGTAGTATCTACCCGGATCGACGTTGTTGTGGTTACTGTTGTTGTTGACGAAGTCGGCGGCACGGGTGGGGCCTGTTTGTTCTTATCTTTTCCGCCAAACAGTGAAAAATGAACATAACGCTTCGGATTTTCGCGCAGGTCCGTCAGCAGCCGGTCCAGGCTAGCCGTCGTATTGGTCATGTTCACATACAGTATCTGATCGTTAGCCAGGCGTCCGAGGGTACCCTGACCGCGTTCAATATCGGCCAGCATACCTTTCATATTGTTAATAGTACCGTTGAGGTTTGCCAGCGTCTGCCGCAGTTGCAGGGCATTCAGCGAATCGACAAACGTGCTGGTTTTGGTCAGCAGTGGTCTGACCTGACGCTCTGTTTCGATCAGATCCGCCGACAGGCGGTTCATTGTGGTCAGCAATGTGCGGATATTCGCCCGGTTTTCGGCAATCGTTAACTGCACCGTACCTGTAGCGGCCTCGGCAGCCTGTAACGTTCGGTTCAGCACTATGCCGGTCTGGTCAAACTGCAGGAGAATACGGTTCATGTTATGTGTCATCGAATCGATGTTGTTAAGAACGGGTAGCGTTTTTTCCCGGACCATATCTGCGATTCCCGACTCTTGAGTACCCCGGAGTGTATCGCCATTTTCCAGTTCCCGTCCGGTCTGGCTTACCTCCAGCCGGATGACTTTCCCTCCTAATATACCTCCATCCGCCAGAATCGCTCTTGTTCCTTCGTTGAGCCGGATTTTATTCTGCACATCAAGGGTAACCAGCAGTTTGTTATTCTGCTTCTGGAGGATTTCTATTTTCTTGACGCGCCCTACGGATAACCCATTAATCAGGACGGAATTAGACGGGGCCAGCCCGTCGATACTGTTGTAAATGACCACGTATTGCCGGTTTCCGGAGAAGAAGTCGGAACCTTTCAGGTAATTAAAACCGAAATAAAGCATTGCCAGCGTAACAACCGCCAGAACGCCAACCTTGGATTCCCTGGATAATTTCATGTAAAGCTGTGCGGAAAAACTACGGACTGTCGGCTACCGTCGCCGTGCCGGTTACTGCTTATAACCATTATTACGGCCGGATTGTCCCGCGAAACTACAACATTCGGTTTAATTGGCCGCTTCGATTTCGTGTTTGTACTGCCGGAAAGCCTTGACAATTGCGGTAGAAATCTGATCCTGACCCGTATCCGAGATCAGGTACTGCTCCTCGGTGGGGTTGGTCAGGTAACCCGTTTCGATCAGCACGCTGGGCATTGTGGTCCGCCAGAGCACCAGAAAACCGGCCTGTTTCACACCATTACTAAGGCGGTCGGCATTGGTCCGGAAGCTACGCTCTACTTTCTGGGCAAAGTTGATACTGCTGCCCATAAACGCATGCTGGTAATTGGCCAGCATGATATGCGCCAGCGGAGAATCCGGATTAAAGCCTTTATAGGTCTGCTGGTAGTTGGCTTCCTGTAAAATAACGGCGTTTTCGCGTTTGGCTACCTCCAGGTTACCTTCCGTTTTGTGAAGTCCCATGGTGTAGGTTTCCGTGCCGTACACCCGCGACGAATGCGGGTTGGCGTTGCAATGAATAGAAATAAACAAATCGGCTTTGTTCCGGTTCGCAATGCTCGACCGCTCGGCCAGCTCGATAAATTTGTCGGTAGTGCGGGTATAAATGACCCGCACGTCGGGATGCTGGCTTTTAATCTTCTGGCCAATTAACAGAGCCAGTTGCAGGTTTATCCGGGCTTCGCGGGAGTTACGGCCCATGGCCCCCGGATCTTTTCCGCCATGACCGGCATCCAGCACCACGGTCCGGAGCCGGTTTGGCGATTCGCCATAGCCCGTTGCGGTGGTATCCTGAACTACATCCTGAAGCGTGGGTTTTGGTAGAAACGTCAACGCCAGCAGGGGCAGAATCGCTACCAATTGCATAAAGCGACCTACATGCGTCATCTTCACAGATTTAATAATTTTTAACAAGGAATTACGTTTCAAGGCAGTAATCGGTAAAAAGTTAGAAATAACTTTGTATATCCGGCCACAGCCGCTTATCCACAAATGTAATTTTTTGATAAAACTGGAAAATATCAAGTTTATTTTACGGAAAATATCCATTCCGCCATTTATCCTATGGACAGGTGCGAATATACTGCTTTTCTGCCTGTTAGCGATACCGGTCCTGGCTCAGCAACCAACTCCACGCACCAATCCGGTAGCGCCTAATACGCAATACGGCCCCGGACGCGTCAACAGCAATCCGGCATCAACTAAGCAGAATGCGCCGTTAATTGACAAAAATGCACCGGTTACCCTGCCGGCTAATCCGCTTACCGGAAAAGATTCGGTGAGCCGCGATTCGGTGCAGGCCGCCAGTGACTTCCAGACTACAGTTAAATACTCATCCAGAGACTCCAGCTTTTTCGACAATAATACCCAAACGCTGGAGCTTTTTGGGGATGCCCAGGTAACATACGGCGATATTTCGCTGAAAGCCGATTACATCCGGCTCAACTATACCACCAATGAGGTGTTTGCCAGGGGCCGCTACGACTCAACCGCGAAGAAAATGGTGGGCCTGCCCGTCTTTAAAGACGGAGAAGGCCAGTACGATACCAAAGAAATCCGGTACAATTTCAAAACTAAGAAAGGACTTATTCGGGGCGTGGTCACCAGTCAGGGTGAAGGCAATATCCGGGGTACCAACGTGAAGAAAGATGCCGAAGATAACCTCTATATCCGGGGGGCTATTTATACCACCTGTAATCTGGCTACCCCGCACTTTCACATTAACGCCGGCAAGATCAAGGTTGTCCATAACAAACAGGTGGTGGCGGGGCCGTTTAACCTCGTTATCAATCAGGTGCCCCTGCCCATTGGGCTGCCGTTCGGCTTTTTTCCGTTTCCCAAGAAAAAAGATATTGGCGTATCGGGCATTCTGATGCCGCAGTATGGCGAAGAACCTAACGGCCGGGGCTACTACCTGCGCGACGGGGGCTACTATTGGGCCGTCAACGAAAATATCGGCCTGCAGTTCAAAGGGCAGATTTATTCGCGGGGAAGCTGGGGCCTGGGCCTTACATCGGCCTACAACAAGCGCTATAGTTTCAGCGGCAACGTAGATCTGCGTTTCAACCTCAACCGCTCCGGCGACCGGATCGATACCACCCAAAGCCCACGCAAGGACTTTGCCGTTATCTGGTCGCACGCACCCCAGTCTATCGGCAAGCGCGGCACGTTTTCGGCCAACGTCAACATCAGCAGCAACAGTTTTAACCAGTTCAACTCATTCGATCAGCAGCGCTATATCTCCAACGTGGCAGGCTCGTCGGTCCAGTACAGCCGCTCGTTTGGGCAGTATGTCCGGGCCAGCGCCAATGCGCGGGTCAACCAGCAGTTTGGTCAGACAAATCGCGTGACGAATATACGCGAACTCGGCCGCACCGATGCGTCTACCAATTTCAACCTGGGAGTCAACCAGATTGCCCCGTTTGCCTTGCGGGGTGGCAGTGGCCGCTGGTATGAGAGCTTCCGGGTAGGCTTTGACTTCAGTGGCTCGGCAGGAGTTAGTAATACTATTCGGCGACAACTCGATACCACAGGCCTGGGCTTTAGGGTGGTCGGACGCCAGGCCGTAAGCCGGGTTGAACTCATACGCGACAGCCTTCGGCGTGTTGAGGCCATTCGACAGGGCCAAACTGTTGCAGATCCAAACCTGATTGCCTTTAATATGGCTAACCTGCCAACCATCCTGAAGAACGCGCAGATTGAAGGCCGCTACAGTATCCCTATTGGTTTGCCAAACCTGAAGCTGCTCCGGTATATTAACCTGACGCCCGGTTTCTCCTTCTCCGGCGATATCTATACCAAACGACTTAACTACAGTTACCTGGGGGGCGATTCTGTGCGGGTCGATACAACGAAAGGTCTGTACACCGTATACAATTTTGCCGTCAGCGCCAGCATGAACACGCGGTTGTACGGAACAGTCTTTCTGCGGGGCAAACGGCTGGAAGCCATCCGGCATACCCTGGCTCCCTCGGTTTCATTTAGTTATGTACCGAATTTTTCAGACCCCAGCTTTGGCTTTTTCCAGGATTTGTCCATGATTCCGGGTCTGCGGCCGACGCAGCAGCGGGTCTCCCGCTTCCGGGGTCTGGGCGGAACCGCCGGCAGCAGCCTGCCGGGAGCCTCGGCCTTTATTTCGTTCGGGATTGTGAACCAGTTGGAGATGAAAGTTCGTACCCGCGACGATACCACGGGGCAACCGTTCCGCAAAATTTCCCTGTTTGATAACATTAGCCTGACGGGCAGTTATAACCTGCTGGCGCAGGAGTATCCGTTGTCGCCCCTTCAGTTAAGTGCCAACACGCAGATTTTTAAGAACATCAGTTTCAACTTTTCGTCGACCTTCGATCCGTACGCCTATCGGCTTTTCGGCGGCAATTACAGTTACCTGTTTCCGGGAAACGCTATTCCGGAATACTTACAGTCACCGATAATAACGCAGCCAAATTTTACGCGGGTCAATTATTACGCCATTCAGGCCGGGCAGGGGCTGCTCAGGATGACAAATATGCAGGCATACCTCAGCACCCGGCTGGCCCCCAAAAGTGCCAATAAGCCGAAGCAAAGTCCCAATGCCTCCGATGCAACCATGCGGTCGATCAACGCCAATCCGGACCTGTACGTAGATTTTAATGTTCCCTGGACGCTGAATGTCAGCTATACCCTGGGTATCAATAAATTTACTCCGACGGAGAGCAGCGTGATTCAGGCTTTGACGCTGACCGGCGATTTCAGTCTGACGCCAAAATGGAAATTCACCTTCCAGTCAGGCTACGATTTTCAGGCTATGTCACCCTCGCTTACCACCATCGGCATCAGCCGCGACCTGCACTGCTGGGAGATGAACTTCAACTGGACACCCTTTGCCGGCAGTTCGTTCCGGGCCAGCAACTACTCATTCGACCTGCGTGCCCGCTCGGCTATTTTGCAGGAACTGAAGCTGAGCCGTCGCCGGACGTTCTACGACCGGGGCGGTTTCTAAAATCAAAAAAGCCCGGCTTCCAAAAGCCAGGCTTTTTTGATCACAACTGTTATTGTTACACGGTTCCCCGCATGGGATCTACGTACGGCATTGCCGGCTGGGTTGTCGACGGCTGATCCAGTCCCTGATCGGCCAAGGCCGTAGCCGGCTGCTGCGTCGTTGGCTGATTCTTCAGGTTGTTGACGGGCACATCACCGGTCTCCAGGTAATACTTGAAACGCCGGATGTCTTCCCGGACCATATCCTTAAAGACCGGATTGAAGAGTTTGGCTACGGCACTACCCAGCGCACCGGCAGGCGGCTGGTAACGGATGGTCGCATGTACCTCGGTGCCCCGGTTGTTGGGTGCATCGGTGAAGCGTACCTCTCCGGCATTATCCACGGTAGCGCCCGGTACGGATTTCCAAACGATGCGGCTGTTTTCTTCCTCTTCAACAATTTCGGCATCCCAGGCCAGAGCAGTCAGACCCGGAACATTGACCGGTTTAGCCTCCCAGTGCGAGCGTTTGTTGTCAAGCTGGGTTACCCGCTCCAGATGGTGCATAAACATAGGCAGATTTTCCAACTGCCGCCAGAACTGGTACACCTCTTCGCGGGGTTTGTTGATGGTCACACTCCGGCTAATCTCCAGCGGCTCCGCACCCTGGTCACTGGTAGAGCTGTCGCGTCCGACAGCTTCGTTGACCGGGCAATAGCCTGATACGCCCCGGAAGATAAGCGACCCTCCCAGGATGGCCAGCAGGGTGCCTCCCAGGCCGCCCCGTTGTACACCAATGGCCGTCATAACCGCCCCGCCGGCGGCCGAAATAATGCGCTCCGTGTCGCCCACATTAATGCGGCTCGACCCAGTTGGTTCTGGTGTGATAGCGGATGTTCCCAATACATCCGATACGCTTTTTTGATGTTCTGCCATACGAATTAGATTTACACAATTTCTACAGGCTAAGCATATTAAAAGAGCAGTATTCGTACGAAAACAGTCACTGCCCTCCCTGTATGCTAACCCAGGATACGGCAGAATGTTGGCAATCGCGGCATTAAAATGAGTTTGCCGGGTACGGTAGGTTTATACTTGTCAGGGGTAGTAATGCAGTAGCGTAATTTCGGCCCGCGCCCAGAAACGGAAAGGGACCGTTGAGGTACCGAACCCTTTGGAAACGTACAGAAACGGCTTCTCCTTGTTATACCAGCCGCTGATATATTCTCCGGCTTTGGGGGGCAGTATGGGCGTAAACAGGCCGAAAAAGGTGACCTGCCCGCCATGATTGTGCCCGGCAAACAGGTAGCTGATGCTTATTTTATCGGCCTCGCTCCGGCCGGCGTTTAAACGAGCCAAATCCTTCCTGAGTTGTTCCTGCTGGAGAGGACTATGAATCAGCGCCAGGTGGTGACGCTCCGACCCGACGTTTTCCAGCGCCTGAAACAAATTAGCATCACCATTCAGCATGTCATCCAGGCCGGTAATCATAAAGCGGGTGCCCTGTATGTCATACGCTTTGGATTCATTAACGAGCAGATCACCGTTATGCTTCCGGTACACATTGCGCAGGGCGTCCAGCGAGATGTCGGCTTTGTATTCATGATTTCCCAGAATCGCCACTTTCGGAATCTGTTTGGGCAGAAGATTCAGAAATTCGTCCAGCGGCTGATTCTTCCCGTCGGCATCCACCGAATCACCCGCCATCAGGATCAGGTCGGGCTGTATCTGATTGATGGTTTCGGCCAGACGCGTGTAACGTGAATCGACTATTTTCTCCAGGTGCAGATCGGTCAGCAGCAGTAGTTTAAGCCGGGAGTTTTCGTCTTTAGCGTTTAGGTTGCCAATGGCATACCGCTTGATCTGAAAGAAGTACCGTTCCAGCACCAGTGCATCCAGCACGGCAATGGCTGCGCCGGCCAGTCCGGCGTAAAATAACGCTTGTTTGTGTTTTTGCCGGAGCATGGTTTCGGAATAAAAAAGTCTTTTTATCCAACTGCCCATACGGCAACCTGGTTACCCCACCACAAACTTCTCCAGCCAGCGGGCTACACTGGCATTGGTCAGGTTGAAGATCAGGTTAGGAAAAAGCCCCATCAGCAACGCCAGAACCCCTAAAGGTATAAGCAGCCAGCGCTCCCGATTGGTCAGGTCACTCAGGCTGTGGGTGGCCTCGTGCCGCGACCAATACGGGCCGAAGAACATTCGCTGCAGCGTCCAGAGGAAATACGCGGCCGCCAGCACAATACCCAGGGTCGCCACGGCGGTCATCCAGCCGGGTAGCCAGAACGACTGCAAACTCCCCATCAGCGTAAACAGCTCACCCACAAAGCCCGAAAAGCCGGGCAGGCCCAATGAGCCGAAAAAAGCAATGGCCGTGAGCGTAGCGTACTGCGGCATGGGCGCGATCAGACCCCGGTAGCTATCAATGCGCCGGTCGTGGGTACGGTCGTAAATGACCCCGGCAATCAGGAACAGCATGGCGGATAAGACGCCATGGCTGACCATCTGGTAAATCGCTCCGTTAATACCTTCGGACGTTAGCGATGCAATACCCAGCAGCACAAAACCCATATGAGATACCGATGAGTAAGCAATCAGCTTTTTGACGTCTGCCTGCGCTAAGGCATTCAGGCCACCGTAAAGGATGGAAAGCACCCCCAAAACCGCCAGGGGACGGGCAAATTCGGCACCACCGTCCGGAAACAATCCCCAGGCAATTCGCAGAAAACCGTAGCCGCCGATCTTTAGCAACACCCCCGCCAAAACCACCGAAACGGGCGTCGGCGCTTCTACGTGCGCGTCGGGCAACCAGGTATGTAACGGAACAATGGGCAGTTTGATGGCGAATCCGATAAATACCGCCCAGAATGCCAGCATCCGCGTGGGTAAGCCCAGTAGTATGGTTTCGCCCGATAAGCTGAGAAAAGAGCTCGGCAGGTAATTGCTGCCGTCGGCCATATACCGCAGGTCGAAGGTATGCACAATCTCCGCCGAACTGAGCTGAAAATTGGCCAGTCGCAGTTGCACCAACCGGATTATATCGCTGGTTACGGCCGCCGGATCAGCTACCATGCCCGATGCCACCGCTGTGCTGACCGGGTCCATCACCGACATGTACAGGGCAATCATCACCAGCAGGATCAGCAGCGAGCCCAGCAGCGTATACAGAAAAAATTTGATGGAGGCATACTCCCGGCGCAGACCGCCCCAGAGGCCGATGAGAAAGTACATCGGCAGCAGCATGAACTCGAAGAACAGAAAAAACAAAAAGAAATCCAGGGCCATAAAACAGCCCATCACGGTTCCCGTCAGCAGCAGGTACAGCGAGAAATACGCTTTTTCGCGGTGGCGTATAGACCAGGACGATACAACCCCGGCCAGCAGCACCACCGCCGACAGCAGCACCAGCGGCAGACTAATGCCGTCGACCCCAACCAGGTAATCGATGGAGGCAATACCGAAGTTGCCCAGCGGCAGCGTAATCCAGTCGGCCTGCTCCAGCAGTTGGTAATCGGCCAGTTGCCCGTCAAAGGCGGTGTAAGCCATCAGACTTAACAGCACTTCGGCAACGGCAACCACCAACGCAACCCAGCGGAAGCGTTCGGGCCGGTCGGCGGGCAAGGCCGTTACCAGCAGCGCACCCGCCAGTGGAACAAAAATTAACAGAGTGAGTATGGGTATATTCATAAGCCTTTACAGCAACCACCAGAGAAAAAGCAGCAGACCCGCCACGGCGGTCGCAATATACGACTGCACCCGGCCATTCTGCACCGACCGCGCCAGCCGACCCAGCCGACCTGTCAGCCAGACAGAGCCATTGACAAGACCATCGACAAACCATCTGTCTACCCAATGCATGATATGAGCCAGCACCACCGAGCCCATACCGGTGCCGTCGACCACGCCGTCGATCACCTGCCGGTCGGTACGGTACAGCAGCGTCGACACAAAACGAACCGGATTAATAATGCTCCGCTGGTAAAACTCGTCGAGGAATCCATACGCCACCGACGCCCGTACCCACACTTTTTCCGGGCGGGGTTCAACCAGGCGAAAACCCAGCCAACCACCGAGCAACACTAAGGCTACAGACACCACCGCCAGCCACCAGGGCGCTGCCGGTTCTTTGGCCGATAGCCAGTAAAAAAACCAGCTGTTATGCGCCGAAAGCGGGTTTAACGAAAACCAGAAGGCCACCGACAGCCCCGCCAGCAGCAGCACCGGAACGCGCATGAGCGCATCCGGCTCGTGCAGATGCCGGTAGGCCACCCCTTCATTCCGGTAGTTGCCAAAGAAAATCAGTCGCCACTGCCGGGCCATATACAAGGCTGTTAATCCGGATGAGAGCAGCAGCAGCAGCGGAATACAATAGGCCAGATTGGTCGGTGGCCCGGCGGCCCAGCCAAAGGCCCCAGCCAGTATGGCTTCTTTAGACAGAAAGCCGGAGAAGAAGGGCAAACCCGCCAGCGCAGCCGCGCAGATAGTGTACGCCCAAAAGGTAATAGGCAGCGCTTTCCGCAAACCACCCATCTGCTGCATATCCTGTGTATGCACGGCATGTAGTACAGCCCCGGCGCTCAGGAAAAGACCTGCTTTAAAAAACGCATGGGTCAGCAGGTGGAACATAGCCCCCGATACATTTCCGGTACCCATAGCGGCTACCATTAGCCCAAGCTGAGAGACGGTCGAAAACGCCAGTACTTTCTTTATATCCGATTGGAATAAGGCGGAATAGCCTCCCCACAGCGCCGTTACTGTTCCGATAACGACAATCGCCAGCAGCGCATCCGGCGAAAAAACCGGGTGAATACGCGCCAGCAGAAAAATACCGGCCGCCACCATTGTAGCCGCGTGCAGTAGCGCCGATACCGGCGTAGGGCCTTCCATGGCATCAGGCAGCCATGTCAGCAGCGGAAACTGCGCCGATTTGGCCACACAACCCATAAACAGGCATAACCCCACCACTGTGGGCATACCGCCGGCCGGCACCGCCATACCCAAAGCTGCCAGTTCTGTAGTACCAAGCAGATGATAGGTATAAATAATGCCGAACAGAAAAGCCGCATCGCCCACCCGGTTCATCAGGAAAGCCTTTTGGGCTGCCAACGCGGCCGCCGGGCGCTCGTACCAGAACCCTATGAGCAGGTACGAGGCCAGCCCAACCAATTCCCAGAACGCATACAGGATTATTAGGTTTCCGGCAAGGATAATACCCAGCATAGCCCCCACAAACAACTGCAGGTAAGCAAAATACCGGCTCAGCCGGCGTTCGTCGCGGAGGTATGAGATCGAATAAACCTGCACCAGCAAGGCTACACCATGAACCAGCAGGAGCATCAGCACCGCCAATCTGTCGAGCTGAAAGCTGACGGCAACCTTCATACCGGGTAAGGTTACCCACTCGTGCCGAAGGTGAACCGGCGCACCCGGGAGGAGCCAGGTCAGCCACAGAGATGCCAGCAACCCCGTTAGGGTCAGGCCGGCCGCAAGCCGGCCGGCGCGGTGGGGAGCCGGCAACCGCAACAACATCAGAAAACCAGAAAACGGCAGAAGCAGTACTCCGGTGGTAAGCAGGGTAAGCAGCGACAATGCGTTATCCGTTATCCGGCATTCATATACCAAAGCAAAGAGTTATACAGCTTTCTTACGCGCCACGCACAGAATGGATATACCAAAAGGCAGGGACGACCATTTGAGCAGGTAGCGCTCAAGCGAAAAAATATACTGCAACGGGATATTTATAAAACTGGGAGTAAGTGAAAAATCGGTAGCCTCTCGTTTCTTTTTCGACGCCCGCAGCAAAAAACGAGCAGCACTAATGGGCAAAAACAGCAGGAAATTAAAGTAACTGATTTTCTCGACAACCAACCCCGACGATTCCATCAGTTCCTGTAAACCATCTTTTGTGTATCTGCGCTTGTGGTGTACTACGTCGTCATGCTCCGACCACAGCCAGTTATAGGCCGGAACCGTAATTACAGTAATCCCGTTGGGCTGCAGCATACCGGCAATAGCCGTTATTGCGCTTTTGTCGTCCTCAATATGTTCAATTACATCAAACGCCGTAATCAGCTCATACTTGGCGTCGGGACGATCCTGCGGAAAAAATCCATGAATAATGGTAGCTTCGGGCAGATTCTCCTTGGCCATGGTTACGCCCTCAATGGAAGGCTCCAGCAACGTAAGCCGCTGAGCGTGCCTTTTCAGCATGATTGCATTTATAGCCGGCCCGGACCCAATATCTAAACAATTAGACGCTTTTTTAGGCACAAAAGCCGATAAAATAGAATCCAGAATACCACGCCGGGCCTTGAACCACCAATGAACGCGTTCAATATGCGCAAACTCGGCATACACATGAGACTGCATAGAGAAGTAATGAGTAGTTAAATTTTTATGTCTTCTGTTTTCAAACGTGATACTAGTGTTAATTAGCGACCTCGCGCAAAAAAACGTGCAAATCTTATTAACGGGTCACGCTGTTTTGAGCCAGCCGGTCAGACTCAGCCGCTCCCGGGTGGCCGGTAGCACCTCGTGCTCCAACCGGCCACTTTCGAAACAAACCAGCCGGCCGCCTTTCGGCACTACTAGTTCGGTCCGCTCCTGCCCTGCTGCCTGCGGCAGGTAAATCGCTAACTGCCCTCCGTCGTGCTCCTCCCAATCCGGATTCAGATAGCAGATTACCGATAACTTTCGTCGGGAATCTGTCCGAAACTGATCGAGGTGACGTTTATAAAAGGTGCCGGGCGGATACAGGGCATAGTGAAATTCCGACTCGCGCAGGCCCAGGTAGCAGGTGCGGTTCACATAGTCCATAAACGCCTGAACCCGCTGCCAAAAGACAGCCTCATCGGGCGTCAGGTCCGATTCGCTGAGCCATTGGATTTCGTCACCCCGAATCTGGGCTTCCACAACGACCTGCTGATTACCCATGCCCGCCGTTCGAAACTGCCCCTGTGCCCGACGCGCACGCAGGCGACTGGCCAACGGCAGCATTTCGTCTGCCGTCAGGAAATCATCGGCAACACCGTAGCCGTTTTCAAGAATGCCTTGTATTAGGGTTTCGTATAGTTCTTCCACCGTATTCATAAGCTGGTTACTGCGGCCGGAAATACGCTCCGGCGTTCAGGTATCCTACTGCTTCATCTCATTCAGTTCATCCAGTTGCACTGTCCGGAAGTGCCGGTATACCTGAATGATTATGGCCAGGGCAACAGCGGCTTCGGCAGCGGCCACTACCATGACAAATAACGCCAGCATCTGGCCCTGTAAATGGTCGGGGTCGTACTGACTAAAGGCCACCAGGTTCAGGTTCACCGCATTAAGCATCAGCTCCACCCCCATCAGCACCATAATGGCATGCCGTTTTAACAGCACAATAGCCAGCCCTATGCTGAACAGGGCCGCTCCCACCAGCAGATACCAGCCCGGATTAATGGTTTCCATTGGTGATACCGGGTTTACGTGGGTAAGCCAGATAGGCCGCACCAATCAGGGCAGCCAGCAACAGCATACCGGCAATTTCAAACGGCACCACGTACTCCGTCATCAGTTGCCGGCCGATCGTATCCACACTGGTCTGCCATACCGCCGGCCGATTGAACAGCACATAGTCTGATCGTACCAGGACACTGTAAAGAGCCCCAAACAGGGAGCCCGCCACCAGCAGGGCTACTGGCCAGCTTCGGTGCCGGGTCAGGATATAATTTGGCCGCCGACTGTCTGTTTCGGGCACCGACGATGCCGTTTTGCTGGTCAGCATTACTCCGAAAATAACCAGTACCAGAACCCCGCCTACGTAAATCATGATCTGGGCAACGGCCAGAAAGTCGGCACTGGCAATTACAAACAGGCCGGCAACGCCCAACAAGGTCAGCAGCAGAAAAAATGCTCCGTAGAGAACATTCCGGGTGAGCAGCACCGCCACTGCTCCGCTCAGCGTCAGAAGCGCAAATCCGTAGAAAGCCAGTTCAACCATCCCGGCAAAGATAGTTAGTACCAACTTATTTTCCTGCATCGGGTTCAGACGCTTCCGGAGCGGCTGGCCTGGGCTTCATCGTCGGCCGGAATCCGGGACGTGCTGCAGGTGATGCTGACTCGCTGGTTGGTGCGGGCTTTTTTGCTTCTTCTGTGGCTGCAGCAGGCTTTTCGGCCGGGGTTACTGCGCCGGTATCAGGGGGGCCGTCTTCAGGAGCAGCCGGCTTTACTGCCGGTTTTTGGGTAGGTCTGAACACTGGGCGCTTCGGTACGGGCGTTTCCGTCTTGTCCTCAACCGGCGCGGCTGCGGGCGCAGGTTCGGGGGCCGGTGCTGGTTCAGACACACTGGCTGCGGGTTTCTGCGTAGGCCGGAATACCGGGCGCTTGGGGGCTGAAGGTTCAGCGGGTTGTTCGGCTTTAACTTTGGCGGCCGCCTGCTGGGCTTTCAGTTCTTCTTTTTCCAGCTGGAACTGCTCAAATAAGCGCTTCTTTTCTTTAGCCTCTTCCGGGCTCAGGTTGGAAAAGTTGTAGGTGAGATTACCCAATTCATAGGCACTATAGTCGAAGGTCTTCTCCATAGTCAGGCATTCTGTCGGGCATACCACCGTACAGAGGCCGCAGTAGCAGCACTTAGCCATATCGATGTCGAACTTGGAGGCATACAGGCGAATGGGCGACCCATCTGAAGCGCGGCCAATTTCTTCCGTGGCTTTAATGGCTTCAATAGTAATGCAATCCACGGGGCAGACTTTGGCGCACTTATCGCAAACGATGCAGTCTTCGATCTCATTGTGGAGCCGGTAGCGGCCGTTATCCGGGATAGGCAGTTGTTCGTGCGGATACTGTAGCGTAACCAGGCCGGTCTGCTGCTCAAAATAGTTAGCTGCGGCCACGCCAATAGGCTTCCGGCGGCTGGTGGCATCACGCAGGTGCTGCAGGGTCAGCTTTAGCCCCTGGAGTGTCGTACTGATCCCTTGCTGTATATCCTTGAAGTAACTACTCATGGTAAACTAAAAACGCAGATGACGCTCAGCGTTTTGGTAAAAGTGGCGGGGATGGCAGGGGGGCATGGATAGCAGGGGAGTTCCCGCAAACCAGGCCATCCCTGCAATCTCCGCTAATATAGAGCCGGAAAGCGCTGCGGTTCTGCCTCGTGCATGATCTCGTACACTATATCTACTACATCTTCGACATTCGGCTTCGAGAAATAGTCGCCATCGGAGCCGTAGGGAGGCCGGTGAGCTTTGGCAGTGAGCGTACGCGGGGCCGAATCCAAATACCGATAAGCGTTTTGCCCTTCCAGTACCTGCTGCATCATGTAGGCCGTTGTGCCACCGGGAAAATCTTCATCGGCAAACAGTACGCGGTTGGTCTTCTTCACCGATTCCACAATGTGGTGGTACCTATCGAAGGGCAGCAGCGATTGCACATCGATGATCTCTATGCTAATGCCGAGTGCCTGCAAGGACTCTACGGCCTCCAGCACAATGCGGCACATAGAGCCATACGTCACCACCGTCACATCGGTGCCCTGCCGGAGCGTTTCGGGTATGCCCAGGGGCAGACAGAATTCCGTCAGATTGGCCGGTAGTCTTTCTTTGAGCCGGTAGCCGTTCAGGCATTCGACCACCAGCGCCGGGTCGTCGCCTTTGATCAGGGTATTATAAAAGCCGACCGCCTGCGTCATGTTGCGCGGCACCAGCACGTGTATACCCCGCAGGCTGTTCAGCAGGGCACCCATAGGTGAGCCGGAATGCCAGATACCTTCCAGCCGGTGCCCCCGCGTCCGGACAATCACCGGCGCTTTCTGCCCGCCTTTGGTGCGGTACTGCAGCGTCGCCAGATCGTCGGTCAGCGTTGCCAGCGCGTAGAAAATATAGTCGAGGTACTGGATTTCCGCAATGGGCCGCAGGCCGCGCATGGCCAGGCCAATACCCTGCCCGATAATGCTTGTTTCACGAATGCCGGTGTCGGTGATGCGGAGTTTGCCGTATTTCTCCTGCAAACCGGCAAAGCCCTGATTGACGTCGCCAATCCGGCCTACGTCCTCCCCCATCGCTACGACGCGTGGGTCACGACCGAACAGGCTGTCGAAGTACCGCTGCATAATGAGGTAACCATCCAGCAGCGGGCTATCATCAGTATACTGAGCCGCCAGGGGGGTAACCTGCATTGGGGATTCGGGCGATTCGCTGTAGAGGTGCGAGCTAAACCGGTCTTCGTTCTCCTGCCCTGCCTGTTCCAGCCAGTTGAGCAGGGCCTGCTTACCGGCCGAGTGGTCGTGCCGCAGCACCCGCAGCGCTTTTTTAACGGAGATTACGGCATCTTTGTACAGGGGATTAGTCTCCCGGCGCAACTCTTCCCGCAGAGCCATCAGCTCGGGCGCTTTGGGGTTATTCCGGGCAGCCTGCTGCAGCAGGGCAAGGGCCTCTTCATGGGCACTTTTGGTCGACTCCAGAAACGCTTTCCAGGCATCGCCCCGCGCTTTTTTGGCCGTTTGCACAGCTGCCAGTTCAATTTCGTCGAGCTCTTCGGTAGTGGCCATGCCGCTTTCCAGTAGCCACTGCCGGAACTTCCGGTTGCAGTCGTGTTCGGCCTCCCAGGCCAGCCGGTCTTTTGATTTATAGCGTTCGTGGGAGCCGGAGGTAGAGTGTCCCTGCGGCTGGGTCAGTTCCTGCACGTGAACCAATACCGGCACGTGCTCGTCGCGGCAGATGCGGGCTGCCTGCTCAAACGTCTCGACCAGCGCCGGGTAATCCCAGCCATTAACGGTGAAGATGGCAAAGCCTTTATCCTCCGCATCCCGCTGGAAACCGGCCATCGCCTTGGAAATGCTGGCTTTGGTGGTCTGCAGGTTCACCGGCACCGAAATGCCATACCCGTCGTCCCATACCGACAGCAGCAGCGGTACCTGGAGTACGCCGGCCGCGTTCATGGTTTCCCAGAACATCCCCTGCGAAGTAGAGGCATCGCCGATAGTGGCAAAAACCACCTCGTTGCCGTGCCGGGAGAATTGGGTAAAGGCGTGAAGGTCGGGATTTTCCCGATACAGTTTGGAGGCATACGCCAGACCAAGCGATCGGGGTATCTGCCCGGCGGTAGGCGCAATATCACTGGCGCAGTTATACAGTTCGGTCTGATTCCGCCACTGCCCGTTATCGTCGAGCCAGCGGGTGGCATAATGGCCATTCATCTGGCGACCCGCCGAATTAGGGTCGTGTACTACATCAGGATGGGCATACAACTGGGCAAAAAAAGCGGTCCAGGTTAACTCTCCCAGAGCAGCCACGAACGTTTGATCCCGATAGTACCCCGACCGGAAGTCGCCCCGTCTGAAAGCGCGGGCGGCCGCCAGTTGAGCGACCTCCTTACCATCGCCGAAGATCCCGAATTTGGCTCGTCCGCCCATTACATCTTTCCGCCCTAACAGACTCACCTGCCGGCTCTCCCAGGCCAGTCGGTAATCTGCCAGAATAAGTTCCCGGCTCAGTATATCAACCGTACGTAGGTGTTCGTTTGCTACCACAGAACTGCCTTTAAAGGGTTTGACTAACGTTTGATGATGAAGGTGTTGCCGTCTTTTCCGAGTAATAACGTATACCGTTTACTCAATTCGGCCTGGCATAAAGCCGTATAAAAATAATATAAAAAGAGGCAGCTTTCAAAAAAACGATTTTTTACGTTTCTTTGTTAACAGGTCGGCGGCCGATGTTTGTTTGGCTAAGCCACAGAGGCAGTTTA
This sequence comes from Nibrella viscosa, assembly GCF_039541875.1. Taxonomy (NCBI): domain Bacteria; kingdom Pseudomonadati; phylum Bacteroidota; class Cytophagia; order Cytophagales; family Spirosomataceae; genus Nibrella; species Nibrella viscosa. The sequence goes on from NZ_BAABHB010000005.1 coordinate 415,101, forward strand.
CATTTGTAGTGTGTAGCAACTAATTAACCAAACCTAAATTTATCAAATACCAATGAAAAAGTTTTTTTCACTATTCGTAGCTCTTTTTGTATTTATTGCAGTTGGCTACGCACAGAAGGGCGTCATGAAGTTCAAGAAAGAAACGCATGACTTCGGTAAGGTAGAGCAGGGGAAGCCCGTCACGCATGTATTTGAGTTTACCAACGCAGGTACAGATCCGATAGTGATTGCCGATGCGGTAGCGTCTTGTGGCTGTACCAAACCTACGTTCTCCCGCGAGCCGATTATGCCGGGTAAAACAGGTTCGATCTCGGCTACCTACAACGCAGCTGCCATGGGTGGCTTCAACAAGTCGGTCACCGTAACCAGCAACGCCGAAACGCCTTCTGTTGTCTTGTATCTGAAAGGCGAAGTTGTGTCGAAAGAAGCAGCTCAGGCGGCTACCTCTTCCTCTGCTGATAAGAAGAAAGGTACAAAGTAACTCCCGTTCTCACTCATATAGGTACGAAGACTTCACGCTTTTAAGCTGAAGGGTTAATTGATCGAGTAGTACCTAAAAGGCATCTGGCAATACCGGATGCCTTTTTTTATAACTTAACCAAAAAAATCCCGAAGACCATGTTTTTCATGATATTAGGCGTGTTCGCGCTCATCGCCGGGTATGCCGTTAATACTCCAGCGCTGACTATATCGCGCTTTTCCCGGCCGTTTAAAGTAATCGGCCTGATTCTGCTTATTGTCGGTTTTCTGACGGCCAGTATTCGCCAGATCGATGCCGGCCATGTGGGTGTGGTATCCCTGTTCGGTAACGTAAGCGATCATATATTGACACCGGGTCTGAACTTTGTGAACCCCCTGGCTACCGTCACCGAAGTGGATGTAAAAACCCAAAACTATACCATGTCGGGCGTAAATGATGAAGGCCAGAAAACCGGAGACGATGCCATTCGGGTGCTGACCGCCGACGGTCTGGAGGTAATTATTGATCTGACTGTGCTGTACCGGGTAGTGCCGACCGAATCACCCCGGATTTATCGGGAGATCGGTACGGACTTTAGTGATAAAATTGTCCGGCCGGTTACCCGTACCCGTATCCGCGATAATGCCGTTTATTACGATGCCGTAGCCCTGTACTCCACCAAGCGCGACGAGTTTCAGGCCCGGATTTTTAAGGCCATCGATCAGGATTTTAAAGCCAGGGGCATGTTTCTGGAGCAGTTGCTGGTGCGGAATATCACGCTGCCGACCTCGGTTAAGCAGACCATCGAGTCGAAGATAAACGCCGAGCAGGAAGCACAAAAGATGCAGTTTGTTCTTCAGAAAGAGCGCCAGGAAGCTGAGCGTAAGCGCGTTGAGGCTCAGGGTATTGCCGACTACCAGAAGATTCTGGCTACGGGTTTGAGCGATAAGCAGTTGCAGTATGAGCAAATTAAAGCCCAGCGCGAACTGGCGGCATCGCCTAACGCCAAGATTGTGATTATGGGTAGCCGGGGCAACTTACCGGTGATTCTGAATAATTGACAAAAGAGGCCCCTGAACCGGGGCCTCTTTTGTTTAACGAATCAGATTTTGGCTCCTCAACCAGGCCTTGCAACTCTCCGGCCAGTTGACCAGTGAGCCTTTGCCCTCGGTGCGTAGGGCGTAGCCATGCCCGCCGGTGGGGTACAGGTGCATTTCGGCCGGAACGCCGTTCTTCAGCAAAGCCAGGTAATAGTTGATACTGTTTTCGACAGGTACGGCTTTGTCGTCCATCGAGTGAACCAGAAACGTAGGTGGTGTCTGGTTGGTCACCTGGAGTTCGTTGGAGTAATAGGCAATCAGGTCGGCGGAGGTTTTATTGGCCCCCAGCAGTTTATCGCGGGAGCCGGTATGTGCCTTATCCCCAAAGGTCACCACCGGGTACATCAGAATGGCAAAATTGGGCTTAGCCTCGGCGCTAGCCTGCGCTCCCCGGTAGTAGTGCGTCGACAGGGTAGCTGCCAGGTGGCCCCCGGCCGAAAAGCCGATAACGCCGATTTTGGCGGGATCGATACCGTACCGGCTCGCGTTCTGCCGGATCAGCTTCAGGCCCTGCATGGCATCCATCAGGGGCACCTCGTGCTGGTTGGTCATCAGTCGCTCGTCGGGTAGCCGGTATTTGAGTACAAACGCCGTTACACCCAGATCGGCAAACCAGCGGGCCATATCGGCCCCTTCGTGGCCGGAAGCCAGAATGGAATAGCCACCACCCGGACAGATCATAATGGCGGCACCCGTGGCTTTGGCTTTGTCGGGTCGGTAAACCGTCAGTGTGGGTATCGAAACCTGGCTGATCCGGAGAATACCGTCATTGCCTGGGTCTCCTTTTTCGGGCAGACTGGCCCCCGGAATAGCGTTGGGAATGGCGTTGTCCGGCCAGAGTTTGATTACTTCGTTGGGAGTTTGGGCTATGGCAGTGGCCATAAGGAAAGAGGCAGAGACGAACGTCGCCAGCCGACGAAAAAGGTTCATACAAAACAGGTCAGGATTTTTCGGCAACTTACAGCATTCTTATCAAACCTGCCAGCCCAACGCCTGTTTATCAGATATCGACTTCACCATCGTCGTCGGGGCCAATATCCCGGTTGGTACTTTCCAGTACGTTGGCAATACCCTGCACATCATACACCAGTCGGTTCAGGCGGTTGCTGAGCATAATAATGACATATTGGTGGCGCGGACTAAACCAGAACATGGTATTGTAGCCTTTCCACCAGCCGGTATGGTAGATGTATTCCGGCTGCTCATTATTATCGAGCCGCATCCGAAACCCGTAGCCATAGTTCTTCAGGCTTTTTTTCTCAAAACTGCGGGGAATAAACGCTTCAGCCAGGGTTTGCTTTCGCAGCAGACAATCGCCGTTGAGGGCCATGTACCATTTGAACAGATCGCCGATGGTTGAGTAAACCCCTTTATCACCCAGCACATCGTCGTAATAATCTTTCGGAATACGCCGGTTGCCCTGGTATCCCGCCGTTTTATGGAGGTTAAAGGAGTCATTCTTAGACGTAGCCAGGTACGTATTGTGCATACCCAGGGGCTCAAAAATATTCTTACGGACAAAGGTTTCAAAAGGCTGGTTGGCTACTCTTTCAATGATAGAGGCCAGGACCATATAATTGGTATTGCTGTAACTGAACGTCCGGCCGGGAATATTATACCGCTTGGGCGTCGGCTTCACCGTGGCAAACCAGTGCATAATGGTGGCGTTGGTCGGGTACGGCTTGTCGCGTTTGTAAAAGTTGATCTTCATGCTGTCGTCGAAGGCGTAGGCGTAGTTGGGCAGCCCGCTCCGGTGACTCAGCAAGTCGTGGATGGTAATGTTGTGGTAGGGAAAATCAGGGTAAAATTTCTGGATAGTATCTTCAAAGCTCAGCTTACCGGCCTCTACCAGTTTCAGGGTAGCCACGGCGGTAAAGGTTTTGGACAACGAAGCCAGTTGGAATTTTGAATCTTCAACGATGGTATCCCGGTTTCCTTTTTCAAAATGGCCCAGGCCGTTCCAGCCCTTGTAAAGCACAACGCCTTTCTGCGCTACCAGAATACTGCCGTTCATGCCGGCCCGGAACTTGGCGCGGGCGATTTCCCGGATGCGCTGCTCTTTTTGTTCGGCCTTTATATCGTCCCGGATACGAGCCTCCTCCTGCGGTGACAGCTCCAGTTCTTTGGCGCAGTTCCGCATAGCCGTGGCCGAACGGTTCAGTTGCTTATCCTGGGCAGTGTCCGAATTGCAGGATGAGCAAATGAGGGTAATCGAAATAAACGTAATCCAAACGTTGAGAACATGCATCGTCACTAACCTGGCCCTGCGGGTTTTAATAGTTTAGCAAATGGTACTTGGTAAATAGCCGGCGGCCTCTTTTGTTCGGGCAATTAGTAAGTATTTATCGTACAGCAGGTTTGGCTGTATAACCGCGCCCAACTCCTGTTCCTTCGTATATAAACGTATTTTTACCCACGCAAAGGTATAGATTGCCGCACTATCGCCAACGGTATTTGGCAAAATCTATGGATTGACTAATGTAAAGGTAAGGCCTAAAAAAAGCCTCCCGGGTACTCAGGAGGCTTATCATCAGGCGTCGTAGCTGAGGACCGGTGCCAGCCAGCGCTCCAGTTCTTCTACCGGCATGGCTTTGCGCTGGGCGTAATCCAGCACCTGATCCCTGCTGATTTTGCCCACGGCAAAATACCGGGATTCCGGGTGCGAGAAGTAGAAGCCGCTCACCGACGAGGCCGGGTACATGGCAAAGCTCTCCGTCAGCGTAATACCGGCCTGACCAGCATCCAGCAGGTCAAACAGAATTTGCTTTTCGGTATGGTCGGGGCAGGCCGGGTAGCCGGGTGCCGGCCGGATACCCTGGTATTTTTCGGAGATCAGATCCTCGTTCGATAGTTTTTCGTCAGGCTGGTAGCCCCAGAACTCCTTGCGAACCCGCTGGTGCATCAGTTCGGCAAAGGCTTCGGCCAGGCGGTCGGCAATGGCTTTGATCATGATGCTGTTGTAGTCGTCGTGATCGCGCTCGTACTGCTCAACGAGGGTTTCGATGCCGATACCGGCCGTGACGGCAAACATGCCGATATAGTCTTCGCGCCCGGTCTCCAGCGGGGCCACAAAATCGGCCAGGCAGAGGTTGGGCAGGTTAGCGGCTTTCTGGTTCTGCTGGCGCAGAAAGCGAAGTACGGCTTTGGTGTCGTAGACGAGGGAGCTGGCGGCGGGGGTGGATTGCTGACGCGGGGAAACGGATTGGATCGCATCGGCGAACCGATCCGTTTTACTGAGCTTGTACTCCAGATGCGTGTGCGAGCCGTGCCGTTCGCAGGGAATTTCCCGGATTACTTCGTCGAACTCGTGCAGCAGTACGTCGTCGTCGGTTGAGTTGGCCGGGTAAAAGCCGATGACGGCATTTGCCTTGAGCAGTTTTTTGTCAATTACCTCCTGCAACAGCCGGTTGGCGTCGTCGTACAGCTTACGCGCTTCGGCTCCGACGGTGGTATCGTCAAAGATCTTAGGGTACTTGCCGTGGAGCTGCCAGGTCTGGAAGAACGGTGTCCAGTCGATGTATTTGGCGATTTCTGCCAGCGGATAGTCTTCAAAAAGCCGGTTTCCCAGGAAAGCGGGTTTAACCGGCTCAAACGTCGACCAGTCAATAGGCGTACGGTTGTCGCGGGCCGCAGCAATGCCGATATAGTTCTTTTCCTGACGACGCTTGGCATGATCTTCGCGCAGCCGGGCGTATTCGGCTTTTATATTGGCAAAGATCTCGTTGCGGGTAGCAGCCTCCTCACTCGTTAGCCGACCGGCCACGGGTACGCTCCGGCTGGCGTCCAGCACGTGAACCACCGGCCCGGAGTAATGCGGGTCAATTTTAACGGCTGTGTGGATACGGGAGGTGGTAGCGCCACCAATCAGCAGCGGAAGGGTAAAGCCCTGCCGCTCCATTTCCTTAGCCACACCCACCATCTCATCGAGCGAGGGAGTAATCAGGCCACTCAGACCGATGATGTCTACGTTCAGCCGCCGGGCTTCGTCCAGGATCTTCTGGGTAGGCACCATCACGCCGAGGTCGATGATCTCGTAATTGTTACAGGCTAGCACCACGCCCACAATATTCTTGCCGATGTCGTGAACATCGCCTTTGACGGTAGCCAGCAGAATCTTGCCGACAGGTCGGGCTTCTCCGCCCCCTTTCAGCTTCTCGGCTTCGATAAACGGAATCAGATAGGCCACCGCTTTTTTCATCACCCGCGCCGATTTCACTACCTGCGGCAGAAACATCTTACCGGCCCCAAACAGGTCGCCTACCACGTTCATGCCGTCCATCAGCGGCCCTTCAATCACCTGCAACGGCTTATCGAACTGCTGCCGGGCTTCTTCAATATCCTGGTCAATATAATCGGTAATACCTTTCACAAGGGCGTGTTTCAGCCGCTCGTGTACCGGCTCGCTGCGCCAGCTTTCATCCTGCACCACTTCTTTGCCTTTGGCCTTCACGGTTTCGGCAAATTCGACCAGGCGCTCGGTAGCGTCGGGCCGGCGGTTGAGCAGGACGTCTTCCACCCGTTCCAGCAGGCCTTTGGGTATTTCGTCATATACGCCTAACTGACCGGCGTTAACGATTCCCATATCCATACCAGCCCGGATGGCATGGTACAGAAAGGCCGTGTGAATAGCCTCCCGGACGAGATCGTTACCCCGGAAGCTGAACGATACGTTGGACACACCCCCGCTCACTTTGGCCAGCGGCAAGTTCTCTTTGATCCAGCGGGTGGCATTGATGAAGTCAACGGCGTAGTTGTTATGCTCTTCGATACCCGTGGCAACCGTCAGAATGTTCGGGTCGAAGATAATATCCTGGGGCGCGAAATCTACCTTATCGACGAGTATCCGGTAGGCCCGTTCGCAGATTTCGATGCGCCGTTCGTAATTATCGGCCTGTCCATTTTCGTCAAAGGCCATCACCACGGCAGCCGCGCCATAGCGTTTGATGAGTTGGGCACGCTCGATAAACTTTTCCTCGCCGTCTTTCAGCGAAATGGAGTTGACGATGGCTTTGCCCTGCACGCACTTCAGACCTGCTTCGATGACCTCCCACTTGGAGGAGTCGATCATGATTGGCACGCGGGCAATATCGGGTTCCGAGGCAATCAGGTTCAGGAAAGTAGTCATTACCTCCACCGAATCGAGCATACCTTCGTCCATATTGACGTCGATAACCTGCGCACCGTTCTCCACCTGCTGCCGGGCCACCGACAGGGCCGCATCGTAGTCACCCGCCTTAATCAGCCGGGCAAACGCTTTGGAACCGGTCACGTTGGTGCGCTCGCCGATGTTGACGAAGTTGGTCGTTTCGGTAATTTTCAGCGGTTCCAGGCCGCTGAGTTTCTGGTAGGGTTCGGGCTGAGGAATCGGCCGGGGCGGGTATTTGGCCGCAGCCTCGGCAATAGCCCGGATATGGTCGGGTGTAGAGCCGCAGCAGCCACCAACAATATTGACAAATCCGTCGCGGATAAAGCCTTCGATCTGTGACGCCATGCTGGCGGGCGTTTCGTCGTACTCGCCAAACTCGTTGGGCAGGCCGGCATTGGGGTAGGCCGAAGTATAGAAATGGGCTTCTTTGGCCAGGGTTTGTACGTAGGGCCGCATCAGTTCGGCACCCAGGGCACAGTTCAAACCCACGCTCAGCAGGGGCAGGTGCGAAACCGAATACAGGAACGCTTCGGTCGTCTGCCCGGATAGTGTACGGCCGCTGGCGTCGGTAATGGTACCCGATACCATAATCGGCAACGGTTGCGTGCCACACCCCGTAAAAAAGGTATCAATGGCAAACAGGGCCGCTTTGGCATTAAGTGTGTCAAAGATGGTTTCCACCAGCAGCAGATCGCAGCCGCCTTCGACCAGCCCTTTTACCTGCTCGTAGTACGCATCAACAAGCTCATCGAACGTAATGGCGCGGTAACCGGGATTGTTTACATCCGGCGACAGGGAGGCCGTGCGGTTGGTCGGCCCCATAGCCCCGGCCACAAAGCGGGGTTTTTCCGGATTCAGTTGGTTAAACTCCTCCGCCACTTCTTTCGCAATCCTGGCCGACTGGTAGTTCAGTTCATACGCCAGGGCCTCCATATAGTAATCGGCCATGGCAATGGAGGTACTGCTGAAGGTGTTGGTCTCGATAATGTCGGAACCCGCGTCGAGGTACTGCCAGTGAATTTCCTTAATAATGTCCGGCTGCGTGATCGACAACAGATCGTTGTTGCCTTTCAGGTCGTGGGGCCAATCGCGGAAGCGCTCGCCCCGGTAGTCAGCTTCGGTTAAGTTATAACGCTGGATCATCGTACCCATAGCACCGTCGAGGACGAGGATACGCTGTTGCAGGAGGTCGGCAATCTTTTTCAAGGGCACAAGCAGTTAACAGCTCGATTAAACATCGGTTCGTTAGTCCGAAAAGTCTACGTCAATCAGGTAAATTATCGAAGAAAGGGCAGGTGTTGACTGTCACACTTATCTTCCCCCGGCTGGGGTGGAATGTGGCACCGTTTCTGTGGGGAGCAGCCGGTTGCCAAGACTTCGTCGGGTCCAATCCCTCTGTCTTTCTCGATAAGTAACACAAATATATACAAAAAATAGGCGCACCGCCAAACGGTGCGCCTACAGAACCTCCTGAACGGTCTTTTTTACCAGGTATGTTCCAGATCGTCTTTCGTGTACGTATGATTTCGCTCGGCGTACATAGATTTTTCCGCGCTCCGTTTCACGGCCAGCGGATTTTTGGTCGACAGCCGGTACAGTACCGCAATGGGAAACAGAAAAACGTAGAAAAGCAGTGACAGGATAATTTTGCCGTTTACGGCACCCAGCACTTCGGCCAGTTTAAACCACATTCTGACCAGAAAGTCACCAATGACGGGTATAGCCAGACTGACCACCCCTACAGCAACCGCAGCGTACAGCAACCAAACCGATTTAAAGACAAAATACAATACCAGCAATCCGGTAACAATGACTAACTGAGCCTTTACCTTCTCGGTGGTATTCATAGCAAGCTTTCCGATAGCATTCATGGATTAAAACAGGGTGTAAATAAACGGAGCAACGGCCGAGCCACCGCCAATTACAATCAGGACGCCAATCAGCAGCAGCAGGATAATCATCGGTGCCAGCCACCACTTTTTACGCTCTTTGAGAAACTGAAATATGTCTTGAAAGAAATCCATAACTTAAAGTATTAAGTGTAACTTATTTAGAACTTGCCAGCGGTGCGGCTCCGGCCCCTTTGGTCTTGCCGCCCGATGCTACCAATTGAAACAGAGCCTCGCCCACCCGCCTGTTTACCAGCGCACTGGCGTGGGCGTCGTTCCGCCCGACAATGCGGTCATCGGGATCAATATTACGTACCAGATCGGCTACTTTGAGTACCGGTACATTGTTTTTCTGAAAAAAGTCGACTACTGGCTGCGTATACTCTGTTGTCTTTTCCAGGTTATGCGAGAACGGAAACAGCACCAGATACATTTTCGCGTTATGCAGCCGGGCATACGCCATAATCTGATTCAGGTCATTCAGGTGTGCATTGATAATCTCCGGCTTTGTGTATGCGGTTCTCACATACGAAAGATACGAGGAGGCCTTACCATGCGGCAGTTGCCAGTAGATAAAGTTCAGCAGGTATGACCGCACAAAAAGCGTTTGAACAGGCTTTGGCAAATCTGTGTAGGGTTCAAACCCCTCCAGAGTAAGCCCGTTATCTCTGGCCGCTTTCTCAATATCATTCGGAAAATACTGCAAAATCAGAATATCGGGTTTGACCGGAAATGTTTCCAGCCGCTTGTATTCTTCTTTTGTATCCAGGCCGGACAAACCCAGGTTATAAACCACATATTTGTCTTTGCCGAGCTTATCGGCGAGGACGTTGCCGTAGCGATCTTCGGCTGATTTTATACCATGCCCGGCGGTGAAGGAATCTCCTACCACGAGCACTTTCTGCTTGCCCGCCGTATCGATTTTTTCAGAATCCCGGTAGCCTTCCGGCGTCATGGGCGGCCAGTAACGCTCAAACCAGATATGCGATGCCAGCGTCAGGCCACCTTCGTGACTCTGGGCCACAAACATAAAGGCAATCTCCAGAAAAACCAGCAGCAGCACCACCGGTAAGGCCAGTGTAACCAGATTACTCAGCAGCCTGGGTGCTTTCTTGTTCTTGACAATGCCGTAATAATACATCCGGACTAGTTCAACAACCACCAGGATGAGTAAACAGCCTCTGGCAATGCGTATATATACATTGTCGAATACTTCATTGTAAGGGTAGTTAAACTTGACTTTCATCCAGTCACTGAAAAAGACAAAGAAAGTCAGAAAACCCAGCAATATCAGACGAAACAGGCTGCTAATAAGCTTTGAACCCATGTAGTGAAAATCTAAAACGTTAGGTCAACGGTGGTTAATCCAGCACAAACTCTTCTTTCCAGTTGTCTTTCTCCTGCCACTCCGGCTGCTTCTTTTTGTCGAATACGTAATTGCCCACTACCAGATAGTCCATTTCAGTACGCATAAAACAGCGATACGCATCGTCGGGCGTACAGACAATCGGCTCACCCCGTACGTTAAAGCTTGTGTTGACAATCACCCCGTAGCCAGTCAGTTGCTTAAACGCGTCGATCAGTTGATAATACCGCGGGTTGGTGTCTTTGTGTACGGTTTGAATACGGGCCGAAAAGTCGATATGCGTAATCGACGGCAGATCGGAGCGCTGGTAATACAACTTCTCCCGCAACGGAAACGAATCATAATTGGCGGGCAGGGCCGTCCGCCGTTTATCTACAACCGGATGTACCAGCAGCATATAGGGCGACGGGCCGTTATAGTCAAAATAATCGGCACAATCTTCGGCCAGTACCGAAGGCGCAAATGGACGGAACGACTCCCGATACTTGATCTTCAGGTTCAGTTTCTTTTGCATCTCGGCATTGCGCGGATCGCCCAGGATACTACGCCCACCCAACGCCCGCGGTCCGAACTCCATACGGCCCTGCACCCAGCCCACCACGTTTCCGTCGGCCAGAATACGGGCAACATCGTTACTTAATACGCCAAAGTCATCGAAGTGGGTATATACGGCCTTGTATTTGCGGGCCATCAGCTCCACATCCAGATCCGAGAAGGTAGGGCCCAGGTAAGAGCCCCGCATGGCATCACGTTCGTAATCAATAACGCGCTCGTTGCCAAAATAAATATAATAAGCTGCCAACGCGGCCCCTAACGCGCCACCCGCGTCGCCGGCAGCGGGCTGAATAAAGATCTCGTCAAAAACGCCGGACTTCTGCAATTTGCCATTGGCGACGCAGTTCAGCGCTACCCCGCCGGCCAGCACCAGGTTATTGGCATTGGTCAGTCGCCGGGCTTCTTTGGCCATCTGGATCACAATATCCTCCGTCACCTGCTGAATGGCCAGGCCGAGGTTACAATGGTGCGCCTGAAGTTCATCCTCCGGGTTGCGTTTTGGAAAGCCGAACAGATCGGCCCATTTCTGCTCGTGAACCATCCGCAGGCCGGTAGCATAATCAAAATATGCCTGATTCAGCCAGATAGAGCCATCTTCTTTGATATCGACTAACTTCTCTTTAATGGTCTTCACATAGCGGTCGATGTCTGGCGAAAGCGGGTTACCGTAGGGAGCCAGACCCATTAGCTTATACTCACCGGAGTTTACCTTAAAACCCAGGAAATACGTGAAAGCGGAGTAAAGCAGCCCGAGGGAATGTGGAAATCGTAGCTCTTTCAGGATCGAAATATTCTTGCCTTCTCCGAGGCAGATGGAGGCTGTTGCCCATTCGCCTACGCCATCAACGGTCATGATGGCAGCCCGCTCAAAGGCAGAGGGGTAAAACGCACTGGCGGCATGCGAGAGGTGATGCTCCGGAAACAAAAGTTTAACCTTTTTCTTCGGGTCGTAGCCCAGCTTTTCCAGCTCTTCGCGAATCAGGCGCTTGAGAAAAAGCTTCTCCTTTAGCCAGACAGGTATTGCCATCAGGAACGACGAAATACCTTTGGGAGCAAACGTATAATACGTCTCCAGCAGCCGCTCGAACTTCAGCAGGGGTTTGTCGTAAAAGACAATGGCATCGAGCTGGTTGAGCGTGGTTCCGCCGTACTGAAGACAATGTTGTATTGCATTCGCCGGAAAGTTCGGATCGTGTTTCTTTCGGGTGAACCGTTCCTCCTGAGCAGCAGCAACAATACGCCCATCCTCGATCAACGCTGCGGCAGAGTCATGGTAAAAGGCTGAAATACCTAAAATTGTCATGAAAGATTGGGATAATCAAACAGGTCAAAATTAAGGGGAATTCTAATAAACAAAAATTCATGTTAAGCCTTTCTGCCAATTTCTGAGTAACCGGAATTCAACGGGTGCCCAATAGCAGCGTTATAAAATTGCTATCTTTGGCCGTTTATTTCAGCACACGTAACAGACTGTAAGTTGAAAATTGCGGCTATTGATATCGGCTCTAACGCAGCCCGGTTACAGATTTCAACGGTTCTTCACAACGCTGACGCGGTTAGTTTCAAGCGCGTAGAATATGTTCGCTTTCCCCTCCGGCTCGGCCACGATGTTTTTTCCTTTGGCTCTCTCACGCCCGAAAGTATTGAGCGTACCACCAAACTCATGCAGGTCTACAAACTGCTGATGGAACTGCACGAGGTGGAAGGCTACATGGCCTGCGCCACCTCTGCCATGCGCGAATCGGAAAACGGCCACGCCGTTGCCAGCTACATTAAATCCGAAACGGGTATTCCCATTCACATCATCGACGGCCAGAAAGAAGCCCAGCTCATTAATAATGTAGTAGTTCAGGCTCTCGACGACCGGCAGTATCTGCACATCGATGTGGGGGGTGGTAGCACAGAGCTTAATCTGTATCTCAACCGGCAGAAGATCAATTCCAAATCGTTTAAAATCGGATCGGTCCGGCTGCTGGAGGGCAAAGAAACCAAAGGAGCCTGGACAAAAATGGAGCACTGGATTGAGGAGAACGTTGACTCGTCCCGCGAAATCATTGCGGTAGGCACGGGCGGCAACATCAGCAAGCTGTTCAATATGGTGTCCAAGCTATCGGAAACGACCACTACGCTGGCCGAAATAAAACGGATGAAGAACTACATTGCCCACTTTAGCCTGGATGACCGAATTAATAAGCTCCGGCTCAACGCCGACCGGGCCGACGTGATTGTACCGGCCGCCGAGATCTATATCTGCGCGATGGAATGGGCCGGTGCCCAAACGATTGTGGTTCCTGATCTGGGTCTGAAAGACGGCATTATCCAACTTGTTTTCGAGCAGCTTAGCAAACGAAAAAAGCGGAAGTAACCGCATTAGCAAAACGTCGTTTCGTTTTACCTTTTCCGGCAAATAGGGGCAGAAGCTATACGGATTTCAAAAAACGGAGTTGATCAGGATGGCCGAAAACCTGGGAGATGAGTATGAAGTCAGATGCCTGACCACGGCTGCGGAGACTGTACCCCTACCGCCCTTCTCTTTTGATGTCTTTCTGTACCTACAGCCCGAACACGTAGCCTTACAGGCAGGCCCTGATTGGCAGATGTATGTGCTGCTCAATAAACAAACCGCACAGATAGATGGGCTGGCGCATTTCTTTCGGGAGAATGCGCTGGCACGCTCTCCCTGGCGGGCACCCTTTGGCGGGGTTCAACTGCGCCAGGGTCTGCCCGAAATCACGGCAACGGCTTTTTTGCATCATCTCCAGCTTCATCTTTGGCAGCAGGGCATCCGTCAGGTGCAGTGGCTGCAGTGTCCGGATGCCTATGCCCCCGAAACCAATAAATGGCTACGAGCTGTGTTGCCCGGTTATGGCTACACGTTGCAATATAACCAACTGAACCACCATATTCCGGTTACAGAATCGCCGTTTACCGCTAACCTGCATGATTCCCTCCGCAGACGACTCAGAAAGTGCCGGAAGGCCGGCTTCCTGTTTCAACAGGAAGCCGCAGTCACGCTGCCCGAAGCCTATGCGTTTATAAAACGCTGTCGGGACGAGAAACAGAAGCCACTTTCGTTATCGCTCGACCAGTTGAGCCGCTATTTCGATCTGTTTCCGGATCGTTACTTTCTCTTTACGGTGCGAACGGAGGGCGAACTGGCTGCGGTGGGCGTGGCGGTATTGGTTACACAGGGTATTCTGAATCATCTGTACCCCGCCAGCCCCAAACGCTTTAATACGTATAGCCCCTCAGTGCTGCTGAATGCCGGCTTGTATACCTATTGTCAGAGCCGGCATATTTCTATGCTGGACCTGGGCGTGTCGGCACCCGTACAGGAGCGCGAAGAAGACTATAGTGGGTTATTTACCTTCAAAGAACGGCTGGGCGGTCTTCCTTCCTGGAAACCTGCTTTTCTGAACGCGGATCCCGGTACCCGAACCTCTCCCAACCTGGTATTCGGGAAGACACTGTAGTGTCAGGCCTCAGCTACTTCTGTTGTTTTGTAAATGTCCAGGGTGTGTTGTTTAGGAAAACTGTCTACCAGGCCCTGCCGGTTCAGGTTCACAATCGGGTAGTTCTTAAACTTTTCGAGGTGTTTGAACAGGTAATGATGAAAATACAGCAACTCACCTACACTGTTGGCATGGGTATCCCGCACTCTGGAAGGAGCAGCCCCCGGCCTGTCGTAGAAATGTTTGTCGATATAGTACATATCGTTATGCTCATCGACCATCAGGTTCAGGAAGTAATCATTATCGAAGCCGCAGATATAGATCTGACTGTAGCCCATATAACACGCAGCCGCCAGGGCTTTGTAGGAGGTCATGGAGATATAACTGCGCGGCCCGGTAATGGTAATCCGGCTGAGAAACAGATTACCCCGGTCGTAGTAGCCAAACTTTTTGCGGAACGGTGCCTTACGATAATGCTCAAGCGGCACAAAACAGGTAATGTCTGTCTGACTCAGGAGCGCCATATCCCGCTGCAGCCGCTCGGTCAGATGCGGGTACCGCTCCGGATAAAAAAACGCCGGATCACTCAGCAGGTAATAATCGGGAACTACCACCTCCGCCAGGGGCGAGCTGATGTACGAATTAACCGCAAAGACCTCAAACCCGCTTTCCTGCTGCAGGCGGGCAATCTTCTGCGGGTCGAGTTTGGCAACAGAAGGTCCGTTAGCCAGCACTATGGCCTGTTTCGCTCGCTTACTGCCTTTCAGCCGCCGGGTTTGCTGCAGATAGCCATAATTCCGGATAACCACCTTAAACCGGTAATACCAGTTACGGGCTACGGTATCCAGCCAGAACAGAAGAATGCGCGGTATATTCAGATCGAGGTACTTCATCAATGGCCACAAAAACAGGATGCAAAGCTACTACGAATACCCCAGACTGCGTAGCGGAGAGACGCTGCGTTGCCACCCCATATTTATTTCTTAATTTTGTCTGGTTGCGAACACCTCCTGTGGATGAAAAACGTACTAGTTACCGGTGCCGACGGTTTTATCGGCAGCCATTTGGTAGAGAAACTCCTGGAAGACGGGTATGCCGTAAAAGCCTTTACGTATTACAATTCCTTTAATAGCTGGGGCTGGCTGGACACCCTTCCGGCCGAAAAACTACAGTCGGTAGAAATCTTTGCCGGTGATGTGCGCGACCCAAACGGCGTACGGACAGCCCTGAAAGGCGTTGATATCGTTTTTCACCTGGCCGCACTTATTGCCATCCCGTACAGCTATCATTCGCCGGACAGCTACGTCGATACCAACATCAAGGGTACGCTCAATATTTTGCAGGCAGCCCGCGATATAGGCGTCGAAAAAGTGCTGGTGACCTCTACATCGGAGGTATACGGCACCGCCCTGACCGTACCCATCGACGAAACGCACCCGCGACAGGGGCAATCGCCCTACTCGGCTACCAAAATCGGGGCCGACTTTATGGCCGAATCCTTTTACCGTAGTTTCAACCTGCCAGTGGTAACGGTTCGTCCGTTTAACACCTATGGTCCGCGACAATCGGCCAGGGCCGTTATTCCAACTATCATAACGCAGTTGCTCAACGGATACCGCCAGATCAAGCTGGGAGCCCTCCACCCCACCCGCGATCTGGTGTTTGTCAAAGACACGGTCAGTGGCTTTGCCGAAATAGCGAAACAGGATGCGCTGATCGGGCAGGAGGTAAATATTGCTACCAACGCCGAAATCAGTATAGGTGACCTGGCGCATAAAATCATCGACCTGATGGGGGTGCAGGCCGAACTTGTTTCAGATGACCTCCGGTTGCGACCGGAAAAAAGCGAGGTAGAGCGGTTAATGGGGTCTAATCATAAGATTACGTCGGCTACACCGTGGCGGCCCCGCTATACGCTCGACCAGGGACTCCGGGAAACCATTGAGTGGTTCAGCAATCCCGATAATCTTAACCAGTATAAGGCGCATATCTATAATGTTTGACCAGTTTGTTCAGTTTGTACGCGATCAGTTTGGCGAACAGGAGCGCTTTATTCCGTTGCACGAACCCCGCTTTACGGGCAACGAGAAAAAATACGTCAATGATGCTATTGATTCGACGTTTGTCTCGTCGGTTGGCAAGTACGTCGACCGTTTTGAAAACATGATCCGGGCGTATACCGGGGCCTCCTACGCCATTGCCACAGTAAACGGTACGGCGGCTCTGCACATTGCCCTGATCCTGGCAGGTGTTAAACGCGATGAACTGGTCATCACTCAACCGCTGTCGTTTATCGCCACCAGCAACGCCATTTCCTATACCGGGGCTGAGCCTTGCTTTGTCGACATCGACCCGGCGACGCTCAGCCTTAGTCCCGAAAAACTGGCCGTATTTCTGAGCGAGCAGACAACCGTCAGCGAAGGAAACTGTTACCATACAGCCAGTGGGAAGCGCATTGCCGCCTGTGTACCAATGCACACGTTCGGGCACCCGGCGGAAATTGACGCTATTGTCCAACTCTGCAACACCTATCATATCCCCGTAATCGAAGATGCGGCCGAATCGCTGGGCAGCACCTACCAGGGCCGGCAAACGGGTACGTTCGGGTTGGTAGGCACCTACAGCTTCAACGGGAACAAAACCATTACCTGCGGGGGCGGAGGCATGGTAGTTACCAACGATGAAACGCTCGGCAAACTGGCCAAACACCTGACCACCCAGGCTAAGGTGCCGCATAAATGGGCGTTTGACCACGATTATATCGGTTATAACTACCGTTTACCTAATCTGAACGCGGCCATGGCCTGCGCCCAGCTGGAGCAACTGGATGGGTTTATTGCCAATAAGCGGGAGCTGGCCCGCCTGTATGAAGCGTTCTTTGCCACCACTTCGTACCCGTTTATCCGGGAGCCGGCCCGGAGTCAGTCAAATTACTGGCTGAACGCCATCTTACTGCATGACCGCCGGGAGCGGGACGAGTTTCTGGAATATACCAACAGCCGGGGTATAATGACCCGACCGGCCTGGACGCTGCTGACCAAACTTCCTATGTTCAGCCACTGTCTGCGGGACGATATGTCTGTTGCCGAATACATAGAAGACCGGCTGGTTAACATCCCCAGCAGCGTACGAACGACATGAGCCGGGAACCGTTGATTCTGGTAGGCGGTGGCGGTCACTGCAAATCGGTGATCGAGGTGGTAGAAGCCTCCGGTCAGTTCAGTATTGCGGGGATTGTCGACGTCAGCGAAAAAATAGGCACCGAGGTCAGTGGGTATAAAGTAATTGCCGGCGATGCGGATCTGGACTTGCTGGTGGGCTCTTACCGTTATTTTCTGGTAACGGTTGGGCAGGTCCGGTCCGGTGCCGTCCGCAGCCGTCTTTTTCACCTGATAAAAAGCCGGGGCGGTATACTGCCCACCCTGATAGCGCCCACTGCCTACGTTTCCGGCCGGGCAACACTCGGCGAAGGGTCGGTGGTTCACCACCATGCCTTTGTCAATGCCGGCGCGCAGATCGGGGTAAACTGCATCATCAACACCTCCGCGCTGGTTGAGCACGATGCCCGTATCGGCGACCACTGCCATATAGCAACGGCAGCCGTTATTAACGGCGATTGTTCCGTGGCCGATCATTGTTTTGTGGGTAGCCATGCCGTAGTGGCGCACGGTATTACGGTAGCCTCCAGCTGCCTGATTGGCGCAGGAGCCGTTGTCTTAACCCATACGGAAGCCAATACCCTGTACGCGGGCAATCCGGCGGTTTTCAAAAAGAAAATACAATGAGCAGAACATTAATTATTGCCGAAGCCGGTGTTAACCACAATGGCAGCACCGACCTCGCCAGACAATTGATTGATATAGCCGCCGATGCCGGAGCCGATATTGTCAAGTTTCAGACGTTTAAGGCCGAAAAGCTGGTCAGCTCCTCGGCCCGGAAAGCCGACTACCAGGTGACCAATATGCCCGGCGAGGCCGATACCTCCCAGTTCGGTATGCTGAAAAAGCTGGAACTCTCGCCGGAGCAGCACCGGGAGCTGATGGCCCACTGCCGGACGCGGAACATCCGGTTTCTGTCTACCGCCTTTGACCTGGAGAGCCTTGCTTTTCTGGCCGGGCTGGGCCTGGAGGTCTTTAAGATTCCGTCCGGCGAAATCACTAACCTGCCTTACCTGCGACAAATCGGCCGTTTTGGCAAGCAGGTGATTGCCTCGACCGGTATGGCCACAATGGACGATATTGAGGCTATGCTGGCGGTGCTGACCTCCGCCGGCACGCCAAAAGAAAACATTACGGTGCTGCACTGCAATACCGATTATCCGTCACCTTTTCAGGACGTGAACCTGCGGGCCATGCAAACCATCAGGGATACGTTTGGGGTTGCGGTCGGGTACTCCGACCATACCCCCGGCATTGAAGTTCCTGTTGCGGCCGTGGCGCTTGGGGCCACCGTCATTGAAAAACACATTACCCTCGACCGCTCGCTGGAAGGCCCCGATCACCTCGCTTCGCTGGAACCCGAGGAACTCCGGCACATGGTCCGGGCCATCCGGCATATTGAGGTAGCCTTAGGCGACGGCGTGAAGAAGCCGACGCCCTCCGAACAAAAAAACATGGCAGTGGCCCGCAAAAGTATTCACCTGGGGCAGGCGCTGCCGGCCGGCCATGTGCTGACCGAGGCCGACCTGGTTATGAAACGCCCCGGCAGCGGGATCTCGCCCATGCAGATGGATAGGGTAATTGGCCGTACCCTGGCCGTTGATGCAGCCTCCGATCACCTTTTAACATGGGAAGACCTGCAATGAAAATTGGCGTTCTGACCAGTTCCCGGGCCGATTACAGCATTTATTACCCCCTGCTGGTAGAGCTGGCACGCGATCCTTCTTTTGACCTTGGTATCATTGCCTTCGGCACACACCTGTCCCGGCATCACGGCCATACCGTCGACCAGATCATTGCCGACGGCTTTGCGGTAACGCACCGGATCGGGACCATGCCGCCGGGCGATGCGCCGGCCGACATCAGCTGGGCTATGGGTGCTACCCTACAGGCGTTTTCAGCGCTATGGCCGCAGGAAACCTACGACCTGGTTTTCTGCCTCGGCGATCGCTACGAAATGTTTGCGGCTGTGGCCAGTACGCTGCCGTTCAACCTGCCGGTAGCCCATATACACGGGGGCGAAACTACACTGGGGGCCATTGATAATGCCTTCCGGCACGCCATATCGGTCATGTCGGCGTATCATTTTACCACCACCGACGTTTACAAAGAACGGGTTATCACGCTGACCGGGTCGGCAGAGAATGTGTTCAACGTAGGTGCACTGAGTATCGACAACCTTAGCCACCTGACGCTGCTGACCAAAAGCGAATTCAGGGAGAAGTACGGTATCGACCTCGATATACCGACCATTCTGATTACGTTTCATCCGGAAACGGTATCGTTTGAGAAGAATAAAGAACATGTAGCGGAACTCATTGAGGCCCTGACGCAATTAACGGATTATCAGCTGGTCATTACCATGCCCAATGCCGATACTATGGGCAATTATGTACGCGAGCAACTCGTTCGGTTTATAGACCGGCACGATAACGCTATTGGTATCGAGTCATTCGGCACGATCGGTTATCTTTCGTGCATGAAATACTGCCGCTTTATGTTGGGAAACACCTCCAGCGGCTTTGTCGAAGCCAGCTTTTTCCCGAAGTACGTGATCAACCTGGGAAATCGGCAGGACGGACGGCTTGTAACACCCAATATCCTTAGCTGCGACCTGAAAGCCGCCCGCATTGTTGATGCCGTGCGTACCCTTGAAAATGCTCCCGTACCGGCGCCGATAGCCGTTTACGGCCGTGGAACCGCAGCCCAACACATTGTTTCTATTTTAAAACAGCTTAGTGGAAGATTACAGTAAACATATTATCCCGCAGGATGCGCCCATTACCACCGCGCTGGGGCAAATTAGCAGTCTTGGCCAGTACCTCACCCTGTTTGTGACCGATAAGGCCGGGAAACTGCTGGGCACGCTGACCGATGGGGATATCCGCCGGGGGCTCCTGAGCGGTAAGCCCCTCACCGACCCGGTAAGCCGGTTCATGAATACCCACTACCGGTTTCTCCGCCAGAACGAGTACGATACAGAGACCATCCGGCGGTTTCGCGGGCAACTGCTGCAGCTTATTCCGGAGCTTGACGAACACAACCGGATCATACGCATCATTAACCTGGCAAAGACAAAAGCGCTGTTGCCGGTCGATGCCGTTATTATGGCCGGCGGCCGGGGCGAACGGCTGCTGCCCCTTACCCGTAATACACCAAAACCCCTGCTGAAAGTAGGAGACAAGCCTATTATTGAGCATAATGTAGACCGACTTATCCGCTTTGGTATCAACCACATCCATATCACTACCCGGTACCTTGGTGAGCAACTGGAAGATTACTTTGGCGACGGTTCATCCAGGGGAGTACATATTGATTACACCCGGGAAGACGAACCCCTGGGCACCATCGGATCACTGCGGCTGACGAACAACTACCATTCCGATGCCGTGCTGCTGATGAATTCCGATCTGCTCACCAATATTGATTTCGAAGACTTTTACGAAGAGTTCCGGCGGCACAACGCCGATATGTCGGTCGCTACGGTACCTTATCCGGTCAGTATTCCCTACGCCGTGCTGGAGACGCAGGATGGGGATATTCTGTCGCTGAAAGAAAAGCCCACGTACACCTATTATATCAATGCCGGCATTTACCTGATGAAGCGGGCCGTGATAGACCTGATACCAGCGGGCCAGTATAATGCAACCGATCTGCTCGACCGGCTCATCGACGGGCAGTATAAAGTAACCTACTTTCCGCTGCTGGGCTACTGGCTCGACATCGGCCGGCCCGAGGATTACCAGAAAGCGTGTGTGGATATAAACCACATTACCTTATGAGGTGCCTGTTTCTGATCACGGCGAGAGGTGGCTCCAAAGGTATTCCCGGCAAAAACATTAAGCCTTTTGTGGGTAAACCCTTGCTGTATTACGCCATCGATACCGCCCGGAAACTGGCCTCCGATAAGGATATATGCTTGTCGACCGATGACGACGCCATTATCAAAGCGGCCGAACTCTATGGGCTGCGGGTACCATTTAAGCGGCCGGCCGCTCTGGCTACCGACCGGAGCGGGAGCTATGAGGTAATTCTCCATGCGGTAGATTTCTATAAACAACAGGGGAAACGCCCGGAGGCTGTCGTGCTGCTTCAGCCCACATCACCCTTTCGGACCGACCAGCATGTGCGGGAAGCCCTGGCGCTGTATTCCGACGAACTCGACATGGTAGTATCGGTGACCGAGTCGGCGAGTAACCCCTACTACAACCTGTTTGAAGAAAATCCGGAAGGCTATCTGGAGCGGTCGAAAAAAGGCCATTTTGCCCGGCGGCAGGACTGCCCGCCGGTGTATGAATACAACGGAGCCGTGTATGTAATCAATACGGCATCGCTGGCGCAAATGCCGCTCAGCCAGTTTACCAGAATAAGAAAATACGTCATGAGCGCCGAGGATTCCGTCGACCTGGATACTCCGCTCGATTGGGAAATTGCCGAGTTTCTGGCCGGCAAGCGTTCCCGGACAGGAGCATAAAATGGGTATTATCAAGAAACAGGCTATTCAGGGGACTATCTTCTCCTATGCCGGTGTGGTGCTGGGGTTTATTACTACGGGTATTCTGATGCCCCATATGCTCAGCAAAGACCAGGTGGGTCTGCTGGGGCTGCATGTCTCCGGGGCCATTATGCTGGCTCAGTTTGCCGGCCTGGGCGTCAGCAATGCCGGGGTCCGGTATTTTACCTACTTTCGGGATTACGAGCGCCAGCACAACGGCTTTTTGCTGATTACCATTATCGCTTCGCTCATTGGTTTTCTACTGAGTACCGGAGTCTTACTGGCGCTCCGTCCGCTGATTGTCGAGTGGTACGGTAAAAACTCACAGTTGTTTGTTTACTACTATTACCTGCTGATACCGGTTACGTTTTTTACCCTCTTTTTCGGCCTGTTCGATAACTACGCCAAGCTGCTTTACGATTCGGTAACGGGTACGTTCCTCCAGCAGTTTGTGCAGCGGCTGCTGATTATGGGGGCGGTGGTGGTGTATGGGCTGGGGCAGGTATCGTTTCCGGCGTTTCTGGGTTTATGGTTGCTGTCGCTGGCGCTACCCCTGCTCATGCTTATCGGCAAAATAGCCCGCAACAAAGCGCTCGCGCTAAACCGGCAGTACATCCGCGTTGACGAGACCATGCGCCGGCAACTGGGCCGCTATGCCTCGCTGACGTTGCTGACCGGCCTGTCGTCGCAGGTTATTCTGCATATCGATAAATACATGGTCAGCCACTACCTGGGCCTGACGGCGGCTGGCATCTATACCATTTGTTCGTATTTCGGCACCGTAATTCAAATGCCGGCCATGGCGCTGTACAAGGTGTCGGGGGTGATTATTGCCGACTCCTGGAAAACCAATGACCTGGCCAATATTCAGAACATATACCGCAAAAGCTGCCTGATTCAACTCGTAGCCGGCTGCCTGGTTTTTGTGGGTGTAGCCGCTAATCTGCCCAGTATTTTCAGGATTTTGCCGGCCGGCTACGAAGCAGGCTACTATGTAATTCTGTGGATCGGGCTGGGTAAGCTGTTTGATATGGCTACGGGCGTCAATGGCATGATTCTGGCCACCTCCCGGTACTACGCCTACGATTCGGCGTTTTTTATTCTTCTGGTCGTTATTACCTTTCTGACAACCCAATACATGCTGCCCCGCTATGGGCAGGAAGGAGCCGCCATTGCAGCCGCTTTTGCCACCGCCCTGTTCAACAGTATGCGCACGTGGTTTGTCTGGTACAAGTTTGGTCTGCAACCGTTCTCGTGGCGCAACGGTATTGTCCTGGTCATTGCGGCTGGTATCTGGGCGCTGGCAGCGGCCGTGCCGAATACCTCAGACACCTGGCTTTCGATCGGGGTCGACGTATTGGTGCGCTCATTATGCATAACGCTGCTTTTTCTGGGCACGCTGTATGTCTCTCGGATCGTACCCGACCTGAACCACCTGATCCTGAATACGCTGAACCGGTTCAGGAACCGGACTGCCATTGCACCGGCTGATAATAAGCAGCAGGAATCGCGGTAAACTCACTACTTTTGCCCCATGTTTTTAGCCCGGTTTTTGTTTAAAGATGCGTATCGGTCGGTTACCAATCCAAGCGGCCGCGAATTCCTAAGGCTGCTGCTGCGGTACGCCGACCGGAAACGGTACATGCCTACGCTGGTTTCTTTTGACGACTATCAGTTCACGGTTCCCGATGCCTTTTCGTTCGTCTGGCAGTATAAGGAGATCTTCGTCGATGAATTTTACCGGTTTGGCACTCAGCAAACCAATCCCGTTATTCTGGATTGCGGGGCTAATATCGGCATGAGCGTGGCTTATTTCCGGAAGCACTACCCCACTGCCCGCATTGTTGCCTTCGAAGCGGATCCGGCCATTGGGGCCATTCTCCAGCAGAATATCAGCCAGAACCACATAGCCAATGTTGAGGTCGTGAATAAAGCCGTCTGGGTTAACAACGACGGTATTCTGTTCGGTAGTGAAGCCGCCGACTCGTCGTCCATCTATTCGCAAAGTCCGAAAAACGTTGTTCCGTCGGTTCGCTTGCATGATTATCTGGTCCAGGAGCCCCGCGTAGATATGCTGAAGATTGACATTGAAGGTGCCGAAACCGACGTGCTGGACGACTGCCGCCATGTGTTAGGCCATGTGCAGAACCTCTTTGTCGAGTTTCATTCGTACATCGGGCAACCCCAGTCACTGGCCAGGGTAGTGCAGATTCTGGAAGAAAACGGCTTCCGGTACTACGTCAACACCTACCAGGATCGCAACAAGCCGTTTATCAATCACCAGTATAAAAACAATACGGTAATGGATCTGCAGTTAAACCTCTTTGCCTGGCGGCCATAAATTATATGAAAGCATTACTAATCCGTATTTTTGGCAAAGAGCGTCTGTATAAGGTACGAAAATCGTACGCGGTTAACTTGCTTCCCCGTATCTGGCACGCCAGCCGCTCCTACAATTACCGGTACGGTCAGATTCTCCAGTGGGCGCTGCAATCCCGCGAAGACACAAACTTCACTTACCCACTTCCCGAGGATAATATTTTGTATCTGGCCTGCACCATTAATGTGGTTACCAATACGCCGGTCGACCAGGTAGTAGCCTATATTCGGGAAGCTCAAACCGACGATACCCTAAAAGAGCACATTATTAATAAAATCAAGCAATCTCCCTACAAACTCGTAGCGGATGAACGGGTAGAGTTCGGTCGTCGTTTGGGATGGTATGCATTGGTTCGTATTCTGAAGCCGGGTGTTATAATTGAAACCGGAGTCGACAAGGGTATGGGGTCTGTTTTATTATGTTCGGCCCTCCTGCGGAATGGTCAGGAAGGACATCCGGGACAATACTACGGAACGGATATCAACCCCAGAGCCGGTTATCTGTTAGATGGTCCTTACCAGGAGGTAGGCAAAATACTGTACGGCGATTCTATAGAAAGTCTGCGGGCGCTGGATGCCCAGATTGATTTATTCATTAATGACAGCGATCACTCTGCCGATTATGAATACCGAGAATACGACACCATCTATCCTAAGTTAAGTTCTAAAGCCGTTCTACTCGGCGACAATGCCCACATAACCAGCAAACTGGCCAGCTTTTCAGTAGAGAAAGGGCGTAGGTTTCTCTTTTACCAGGAGGTCCCGGCTGCTCATTGGTATCCGGGAGCAGGCATTGGCTTTTCCTTTGTCTGAGCATGAAAATTGTACAGCTAAGCACATACCACACCACCGGCGGAGCAGCTGTGGCGGCTACGCGTCTCCACCGGGCTTTGCAGCGTTACGGCATCGACAGCAGCCTGCTGGTTGGTACGTCAAGGCGTCAGGAGATGCCCCAACCGGATCCTGGTGTAATACGCCTGGCCAATAATTTCCTGGCCGATCAGATGGCATTTGGCCGGTTTGTGACCGAGCGGCTGTTTTTTCTGCCCTACGAACGGGATAAATCGGTTCGGTTTCAATTTTCGCCCGCCATTACCGGTGCCGATCTGACCTTTCACCCGGCCATTCAGCAGGCCGATATTATTCATCTGCACTGGATAAACTTCGGTTTTCTGTCGGTAAAGGGCTTAGGCAGGCTGTTCAGGCTGGGCAAGCCCGTGGTCTGGACCCTGCACGATATGTGGATGTTTACGGGCGGCTGTCACTACAGCCGGGGCTGCGACCACTACCAAACGCACTGCCACCATTGCCCCTATCTGCGCCGGCCCGGAGAGCACGACCTGTCTTTTCAGGTTTTTGACGATAAACGACAGGCGTATCAGGATGCACCGCTTACCGTGGTTTCGCCCAGTCGATGGCTGCGCGACCTCGCCGGTAGCAGTCCACTCGGCCGGGCCTTCCAGGCACTGACGATCCCCAACCCGATCGATACCGATGTATTCCAGCCGGCAAACCGCCAGGCAATACGCGAACGTTTAGGCTTACCGACAGACCGGCCGCTGATTCTGTTCGGCAGTTTCAATACCGCCGATCCACGCAAAGGTTTCCAGTACTTTACCGAAGCCCTCCGGTTGCTGAAGGACCGGCTGAACGCTATACAACCCGAAATTCTGATCTTCGGTAAGGGGCATGCCGGCAATTTTGTCCATCTGCCCTTTCCAGTACGGCACCTTGGCCTGCTCACCACCGAAGCGCAGACCGCTGCTGCCTACAATGCCGCCGATGTCATGGTAGTCCCCTCGCTGGAAGATAATCTGCCTAATACGGTGGTGGAGTCGCTGGCGTGCGGCACGCCGATAATCGGCTTTCAAACCGGCGGTATTCCTGAGATGATCGACCACCAGCAGAATGGATATCTGGCCGCGGTTGGTTCGGCCGAAGAACTGGCCGAAGGCATGCACTGGCTGTTGACCACTGCCAACCCGGCCGCGCTCCGGGAACAGGCCCGGCAAACGGCCGAGAAGCGGTTTTCGGAGCCGGTGGTAGCCCAGCAGTTTCTGGAACTATACACATCGCTGCTGCCATGACAAGCGATCGCGCTCTTACCATTGTCAACCGGCACTATCCGCCCAATCCGGGCATAACGGGCGAATCGGCCTGGGACCTGGCCAAATACCTCATCGAGCAGCATCACATTCAGGTAAACATCGTTCATATCGATCGCACCTATGCCGGTGGGGGGCAGGTACGCCGGCCGGTGGGTGAAACGTATGCCGTAAAGACAATATATGAAGGCAATAATGGCCTGCTCCGACTGGTGGCGGGGCTGCTGGATGGCTTTCTGTTGCTGCGTAAAGCTTTAGCCGTACGTCAGGGTCCGCTATTGGTGATGACCAGTCCGCCCATGCTGCCCTTCTGGGCTGCTATCCTGCTGGGCCGGCGCATCCCCTATTGGCTGTGGGCAATGGATCTGTTTCCGGAAGGGTTTGCCGCCGAGGGAAAGGTCAGCCCGGCTAATTTTCTGTACCGCTGGGTCATCCGCAAAACCTACCGGCACGCCCCCGAGTGGCTCATCGCCCTTGGACCCGAGCAGGCTGCTCATATCCGGGCAAAGTACCAGCGCCCTGATCTACCCACCATTGTGCTCCCCTGTGGTGTGCTGATGCACCAGGACCGGGACCCGCAGCCGCCTGCCTGGCGCACAGACAACACCAAAGTATACCTCGGCTATGCCGGTAATCTGGGTCAGCCCCACTCCGCCGAATTTCTGCTCAGCGTTATCCGTCACCTCGATCCGCAACGCTACCACCTGGTGCTGGCCCTGTACGGCGAAAAAGCCGATGAGGTCATTCGGGCCGCATCCGGACAGAAAGGCATAACCCTGCTGAAACACATTCCGCGCAGCCAGTTACACTACCTGGACCTGCAACTGGTCAGCCTGCTCCCCCACTGGACGCATATAGCGGTGCCCTCCAAGGCGGTGAGTGCCGTGTGTGCCGGTTCCCCGATTCTGTTCTACGGAAGCCGCGAGAGTGACAGTTATGTTCTGCTCCAGGAAGCTGCTTTTCTGATCGATGCGGCCCGGGATATGGACGGTCAAATTCTTGCGTTTCTGCGCGAGCTCACCCCGGCACTACTGGCCACCAGGAAAATGGCTGCGGCTCATGTGGCTGAACAGTTACAACAATCGGTCACGAGCGCGTATCAAACTCTGGCCCGCCTGATTACCGGAAATACCCTAAAAATTATAAAATGAGTTATGCGAAATTTTCGTGAACCCCGTTTTACAAAAATTTTATACGTGTTTTTTTAACATAATGCCAATAAATTTGCAGGCTGATTTTCCGAACCCTCTGAGTATATAGTACTACCATAAATTGACCAACCTATGAAACGAGTCGCTGTGTTTACCTCTGGTGGCGATGCTCCGGGGATGAACGCCTGCATCCGGGCTGTAGTCCGGGGGGCTGTTTACCACGGAGTTGAAGTATTTGGCATCCGTCGGGGGTATAACGGCATGATAAATGGCGATATATTTCAGATGACCTCCCACTCTGTCAGCAACATTGTGCAGCGGGGCGGTACCATTCTGAAATCAGCCCGCAGCCGGGAGTTTATGACGCCTGAAGGCCGCAAAAAAGCATACGAGCAAATTCAGAAATTCGGTATAGAAGGCCTGGTGGCCATCGGCGGAAACGGTACCTTCACGGGAGCTACTATTTTCTTTGATGAGTTTGGAATTCCAACGGTCGGTGCGCCGGGCACCATTGATAACGATCTGTACGGTACCGACCATACCATTGGCTTCGATACGGCGGTAAATACCGCGCTGGAGGCCATTGATAAAATTCGGGATACGGCCGATTCACATGACCGCATTTTCTTTATTGAGGTGATGGGCCGCGACTCGGGCTACATTGCTATTCAGTCGGGTATTGCCGGGGGGGCCGAGCTGGTGATGGTGCCGGAGGTGCTGACACCTATATCCGAGGTTGTTGAAACCCTGAAACAAGGCTGGGATCGTCAGAAATCCTCATCCATTATTGTGGTCGCCGAAGGTGATGAAGAAGGGAATGCCACGGAAGTAGCCGAAAAAATCAGCCGGCAGATTGGTACGGAAATCGATATGCGGGTCACCACACTGGGGCATATTCAGCGCGGAGGGATTCCAACCGCCTACGACCGCATTCTGGCCAGCCGGCTGGGCCTCGGTGCGCTGGAAGGCCTGCTCCACGGGCAGAAAAATGTTATGGCCGGTGTGGTCAACAATGAACTGGTCTATACTCCTTTTCGCGACACTATCCGCCTGCCCAAGCCTATCAACGAAGACCTGCTCCGGATGGTAAAGATTCTGAGTGTATAACCTTAGCAATACCCCGCCAGTCTGTACGTAATCAGGCCGGCTATCTCGCGGATAATGCTGTGGGCATCCTGCAAAGCCTCTTCTGTGGGTAGCAGCCAACTGGCCGGCGACCAGGTGCGGGCGTGCCCCCGAAAGGCTCCCGGATACGGCACTACCCGAATGCCCTGTTTTTGAAAACAGGCTTCGGCCCGGCGCATGTGACTGGCCGATGTAACCAGAATACACCGATCGGTTTGCAACTGCTCACGCAATATTTTCGCAGAGTACAGTGCGTTTTCGTACGTGTTACGTGATTTCGGTTCCCAGAGGATATCCTGGGACCGAACTCCGGCCAGCCGCAGAAACTCAGCGGCTGCCTGCCCCTCCTGAACGACGGAAACCGGAACAACAAACAGATTACCCGACCCACCACTAATCAGAATTTTTCGAACAATCCCTGTTTTATACAAGTAGAGCGCCTGTCCCATTCGGTCAGCTTCACCGGCTAAGAGTGGGTGTTGGGGTATAATTCGCTTACTGACGTTGACCATACCCCCGGTCAGCACAACCGCTACCCGGTTGTGCGCTATGGTGTCGGTGGGTAAGGCGGCCGGTGCGGGTTCCCACCAAATAACCAATTCGTTGGTCAGGCAACCATTGCCCAGCATCCAGAACAGAACCAGCGCCACCCCCACCGCCCACCGCCGTCGCGTCTGGTTCCGGGTAGCAACGGCAAGCAGCAGTGTGCAGAAAAGCCAGCCTGCCGGTGTTAGCAGATAGGATATGGTTTTTGACAGGAAATAGAACATGAACGTATGCGAAGAAGCTGGGTAGCTTCGTTTTACAAAGGTGGCGCTTCGTGACAATCAGATTTAAACCGTAAATTTGTAGCTAACGGCTGATATTGTTTGCATGCTTTCTATGAAAAAATACTTCTTTAGCTTTCTTCTGCTGGTCGGGTTGTTGTCCTCCGTATCGGCGCAAACGCCTGAAGGATACCGCATCAACGCCCGAATCAAAGGCATACAGAATAAGCCTTGCGTACTGGCTCATTTTTATGGTTCAACCCAGTATATTCCTAAGGATACTGCCCAGGCTGATGCCGAAGGCCGGATGGTCTTTGAAGGCAACAAACCCTTACCGGAAGGTCTCTACCTGGTAGTACTACCCTCCGGTAAATACATGGAACTTATCATCGGCAATCAGAACTTCTCGTTCGAAACAGATACCACCAATTTTATCGGAACCATGCGGGTGAAGGGCTCGCGGGAAAACGAATTGTTTTTTACCTATCAGCAACACCTCGGAAAGCTTTTTGATGAAATGCAGGCGCTTAATGAGCAAAAGAAGGTTGGGGCCGATAAAAGCGTCATGGCCAAGTTCGACACTCAGATCGATCAGATTCAAAAGCAGATGCAATCCTACCGGGATTCTTTTCTGCTGGCCAACAAAGAAACATTCACGGCCAGCCTGCTGAAAGCAACCGCAGAACCACAGATCCCAACTGCCCCCAAAGCCAGCAATGGCCGCCCAGACTCTATCTGGGTGTTCAATTACTACAAGAATCATTTCTGGGACGACTTCGACTTTTCCGATGAGCGTTTTGTGCGGACACCCATTCTCCAGAAGAAGCTTGACCGGTACATCAAAGAACTAACCGTGCAGAGTACCGACTCACTGATCAAGGCCGCTGACTTTATTGTAAACAAGGCCAAAGCTAACAAGGATATTCTGTCGTACACGATCTGGTACATCACCAACCAGTACGAGCAGCCAAAGGTAATGGGTACCGACGGTCTGTTTGTCCACATGGCAGAAACGTATTATTTAGCCGGAGTAATACCTGTATCAGACCAATCAACGCTGGATAAGATTCGGGAGCGGGTTAACACGATGAAGCCGCTACTGGTCGGAAAAGTGCTGCCGACGCCGATGGTTAGTGACACGCTCAAAAGGCCTCTTAGCCTGATGAACATCAAAGCCGATTATACGGTGGTCTTCTTTTACTCACCTACCTGCGGACACTGCAAAGAAGCTACCCCGAAACTGAAGAAGTTTGCTGATGCCAACAAAGGCAAAGGGGTGGAGGTCTTTGGCATCGCCATCGACGAAAGCCCCGACACCTGGAAAAAGTTTATCCGGGAGTATAAAACCGGCAACTGGGTCAACGGCTTTGATTACAATAACCGCGTCGATTACCGGCGTCAGTTCGACGTGTTCTCTACGCCCACGGTGTATATTCTCGATAAAAACAAAAAGATTATTGCCCGCCGGCTCCCCGTTGAGCAGGTTGAAGATTTCCTGAGCTTTTATAAAAAGCAACAGGCCGAGAAGATGGCGGCTGCGAAGTGATTGTAGACCGGAATTACATTCCGGGGTACGTCTCACCGCATCTTCGTCCGCTTTACCAGATACGACGTCAAAATCTGGTCGAAGCCTTTGGCGATGTCGGCTTCGATGAAGTCGATTTTGTACTGCCCGCAGCGCATTTTGAGTTCGTGGAAGTATTCCTTCACAGCTTCCTGATAAGAAGTCCGGATTTGTCCCGGTTGCAGTTTCACCCGCTCACCCGTCTCCAGATCAATAAATTCGTAGGGGCGTTCGTCAAAAGCGAAGTCCTCTTCAGTTTGCTTGTCGGTGACATGAAACAGCAGTACCTCATGCAGATTGTGCCGCAGGTGTTGGAGCGATGAGAACAAGGCTTCAAAGCGGCTGCTGTCAGGCGCCCCGGCATTCTCAAACATATCGCTGAAGATAATCACCAGCGACCGCTTGTTGATCTTCTCGGCAATCTCGTGGATAACATCGGCCGCCGACGTTTTACGCTGAGGCATCGGCTGCTGCAGCAGGTTATCCAGATTACTGAACAGTTTATGCACGTGCGACGGGGTAGACCGCACCTGAGTTTGTGTCTCTACGGCATCTGAGAACGTAAACAACCCCACGGCATCTTTCTGCCGCTGGAGCATATAAGCCAGGCTGGCGGCCGCCATCACGCTGAAGGTGATCTTACCGTAATTCTGCTCCGGATAATACATGGACGACGAAGTATCGATCAGGATCACGCAACGCAGGTTGGTTTCTTCTTCGTACCGCTTCACAAACAGCTTTTCGGTTTTGCCGTACACCTTCCAGTCAATATGGCGGGTACTTTCGCCGGTATTGTAGAGCCGGTGCTCGGCAAACTCTACCGAGAAGCCGTGAAAAGGCGATTTATGCAAACCGGTAATAAAACCTTCGACGAGCTGGCGGGCCAGAAACTCCACGTTACCGAATTCGCGCACCTGCGCCAGATTAAGCTGCTGTTTTTTCATGTGTGTAGGGGATGCAGGACGTTGGATAGTAGACGTTGGACGTTAGACTAAAGAAAGATACAGATTGTTTATCCTCAATTTACAGGTGTTTTCCTTTTTCCTGGTCCAGCGCCTAACGTCCACTGTCTAATGTCTGGTGTCTACCATCTAACGTCCAACATCCAGCATCCAATGTCTTCAGAAAAGAAAAACCTGATTGGCCGTACGGTTCCGCCAGGAATTGCACTCAGGTGTTCGGCGGAAGTCGTACGACAAATCAGGTGATAATTCCGCGCTAGGGCGGTCCGGCACCAGGGCCGGTAGCGTTACTGCTGGTTAACCGGTCCTGCCAGCGAGAGCAGTTCAGCGGTGTTCCCATAGGTTAAAACGTTCGGCGCAGCGGTCAGAAAATCACGCGCACCGACGACACGAACTTTCACATTGGCAATTCCTCTGCTTACGATGCCAAGTGATTTTGCGGCCGCCCTGGAGAGGTCAATGATACGGCCTTTGATGAATGGCCCCCGGTCATTGATTCGTACAATTACGGACCGGTTGTTGTGGAGATTGGTCACTTCCACTAAGGTGTTGAACGGCAGCGTTTTGTGAGCGGCAGAGAATACATTTGGGTTTACACGCTCACCGCTTGTCGTTTTGCGGCCATTGAATTTGCGAGAGTAGAACGAAGCCTTACCCTTCTGTATGAGACCCTTTGGGGCCTCCACTGCTTTCATACTGCTCGAAAGCAGCATTAAACACATGATTACACTCATACAGCGTTTGGTTTGGTGAAACAAAGAGGAAGCATACCGTTTCTGACAACGCTACACTATCCCAACGCGAAAAAGTGCAATTCCTATTCGGCAAAGGTACGCCAAAGCCTCTAGAAAACAAAGCTTAATACATATGAAAGCGCCGGATTGACGCAGATTAAGCCAAATGAACGCTCCGTCGTATCAAAAATTAATTTGCCTTGAATCTTTTGGAAGTGACACTAAACCGCTTATTTTAGCGTTTGCGAAACCTATAAACCTCACTGATTGTGGAAGAAAAAGAGAAGGAAAAAATTTACTCGAAACGAGTCAGGGCGGGCAAACGCACCTACTTTTTTGATGTAAAATCGACGCGGGCAAACGACTACTACTTAACCATTACTGAGAGCCGCCGGCATCCGCAGGGAGACGGCTTTGTCTACGAAAAACATAAGATGTTTCTCTACAAAGAAGATTTCGCAAAATTTATTGAAGCCCTCCAGGATTCCGTTGATTACATCAAAACCGAACTGATGCCCGACTTCGACTTCTCCCAATACACCGCCCGCGAAGAAATTGACGAGTTTGGCAGTGACCTGAAGTGGGATTAATTCCATCATTCTGACCGTATTCCTTCAGCCTCGGCCCCGCGTCGGAGGCTTTTTTGTTGTAATTTTGTATTTAAGTCGATAGTCGATGGTCGATAGTCTTTAGTAAAAGAGCACTCTTCTACGGACGACTATCGACTATCGACTATTGACTATCGACTAACAACTAAATTCATGGGTTTACAATGTGGTATCGTGGGTTTGCCGAATGTGGGCAAGTCTACCTTGTTTAATGCAATCTCGAGCGGCAAGGCCGAAGCGGCCAATTATCCGTTCTGTACAATAGACCCCAACGTGGGCGTAGTGACCGTACCCGACGAGCGGCTGGATACGCTGGAAACGCTGGTGAAGCCGCAGAAGGTGGTGCCGACCATTATCGAGTTTGTCGACATTGCCGGTCTGGTCAAAGGAGCCAGCCAGGGACAGGGGCTGGGTAACAAGTTTCTCGCCAATATCCGGGAGGTAGACGCGATCGTTCACGTGATCCGCTGCTTCCAGGACGAGAACGTGGTTCACGTAGAGGGCCGCGTCGACCCGATCTTCGATAAGGAGATCATCGACACTGAGCTACAGTTAAAAGACTTGGAATCGGTCGATAAGAAGCTACAGCGGATTGAGAAAGCCGCCCGCGTCAGCGGTGATGCCAAAGCAAAAGCGGAACTGGAAACGCTGCTGAAGTACAAGAAGGCGCTGGAGTCGGGCAAGAGCGCCCGCACAGTGGATGTATCTGAGGAAGAAAAACAGGCTGCTATCGGCGACATTCACCTGCTGACGGTAAAACCGGTGATCTATGTGGCCAACGTAGATGAAGGCTCGCTGCCCAACGGCAATGAATACTCGGAGCGCCTAAAAGAAGCCGTTAAAGACGAAGGGGCCGAGGTGGTGATTATCAGCGCGGCCATTGAGTCGCAGATTGCCGAGATGGAAGATCCCGACGAGCGGCAACTGTTCCTGGAGGAGTATGGCCTGACCGAATCGGGTTTGAGCAAGCTCATCAAGGCCTGTTATAGTCTGCTGGGTCTGATTACGTACTTCACCGCCGGGGTAAAAGAAGTACGGGCCTGGACAATCCGCAAAGGCTGGAAAGCGCCCCAGGCGGCCGGTGTGATTCATACCGATTTCGAGAAGAAATTCATCCGAGCGCAGGTAATTAAACTTCCTGATTACATACAGTACAAAACGGAAGCCGGCGTGCGAGAAGCCGGTAAACTGGGTGTCGAAGGCAAGGAATATGTGGTGCAGGACGGCGACATTATGGAGTTTCTCCACGGCGCATAAAACAGAAGAGCGGGCCAAACGGTCCGCTTTTTTTCCTTTGTACGGGACCATACCCTACGCATCCAGCCAGTCCTTGAAGGTGCTGACCTTCTCTTTGCTGATAAATACCTCCTCCCGCGGATCGGGCTGGAGCTCGAGCTTCAGTTTGCTGCTGGAGTAGGTATGAATGTTGCGGATGCACGACATGGCTATCAGAAACTGCCGGTTGGCCCGGAAAAAGTCGGCCGGATTCAACATACTGGTCAGTTTGTCAAGACTGTAGTCGATGGGCAGCCGCTGGTTATCTCTGGTGACCAGAAAGGTAATTTTCTCCTCGCTGTAGAAGTACGCCACCTCCGATGTTTCGATGGTGCGCAGCCGGGTACCAACGGTGATCAGGAACCGGTTTTTGAACTCCTGCTGCGGCCGGCCAACGACCTGACGTAGCGCGTCGAGGTCGGTTTGGGAGAACTGCCGCTTCATAGACTGGTATTTCTGCATGGCCGCCGACAGCCCCTCAAAGCTGACCGGTTTCAGCAGGTAATCGATGCTGTTGACACGGAAGGCTTTGACCATGTATTCGTCAAAGGCAGTTGTAAAAATAACCGGCACCGACAGCGAGACCTGCTCAAAGATCCGGAAACACAGGTCATCTTCCAGGTGAATATCCATAAAGATCAGGTCCGGCTCTTTGTGGGTTCTCAGCCACTGCACCGTGTCCTGCACCGACGGCAATTGCGCCAGCACGTTGATGTCAGGGTCGTATTTTTGGAGCAGACTCTGGAGCCGGTCGGCGGTCAGGTCTTCGTCTTCAATGATAATAACGTTCATAACTTACGTAAGGTTGACCGGCAGCTCGAAGGCAAACGTGGCTCCCTTGCCGGTGTGGTTTTCGTACCAGATATCGCCCTGTAACAGATGGACTAACTTTTTAGCAATGGCTAGCCCCAGCCCGTTGGAGCTTTCGCCGGCGGTGGGCCGGGTCGACAGGCGCGAGAACTTGCGGAAGAGCTTATCGGCTTCCTCCAGCGGAATACCGGCCCCCTCATCCTGCACCCGAATAATCATTGACTCATCGCCCCGTGTTACATCAATCCTGATGCCCTGCCCCACCGGCGAGTATTTGATGGCGTTGGAGACCAGGTTATCCAGCACCTGCGAAACAGCGTTCTCGTCTGTTCGAATCTCCGACGGGCCACCGGGCCAGTTGATGGTCACCGATAGCTGCTTTTGCCGCAGGGGTTCTTTGTAAAGCTGCACCACCCGATTGATTTGCTCCAGCAGATCGACCGGCCCAACATGCATCAGCATCTTACCTGATTCGATGGAGTGGATACTTAGGAAATTAGTAATCAGACTGAGCATCTTATCGGCGCAGCGCAGCACCTGCTCGGTATGTTGCACGGCCTCCTCCGGGTTTTCGAGAATAGACCGGGCTTCATGCTGCAGGTTATAGAGCGGATTCTTCAGGTCGTGCGTAACAATCTGCATCAGCTCGTTCTTCTCGTCGTTCAGCTTTTTCAGTTCGCGGTTTTTCAGCCGGATCTCGAGGTTGCTGCGTTCGATTTCGCGGGCGTCGCTTTCGGCTTTTTCTTTGGCCTGCCGCAGGGCTTCTTCAAACTGCTTCCGCTCGGTTATATCCCGCATATTGGCCAGCAGCCCTCCAACGGCTTCATTGTCGAACTGATTCGACGCGTACGTTTCAACGTAGCGCATGACTCCATTGGCATCAAAGGTCCTGTATTCCTCCTTGGCATCCGGTACTTCACCGAATACCACTTTGCGAAACGCATCGATAACGCGCGGCCGGTCGTCGGGATGTATCCACCAAAACATCTCATCAGACTGGTTAATTACCTCAATCGGATACATGGTAGGTTTACTGGTAAACAGCATCTTCCCATTCTTATCGTAGATTTGGATGTAATCGGCAATGTTGGCGATCATAGCATGAAACCGCTCGGCAGTGCGCTCAATCTGGGCCTCCAGTTCTTTACGCTCGGTAATGTCGCGGAAGTTCAGGATAATACCCTGGATCAGCGGATTCTGAAGCTGGTTCGACGCCGTGGCCTCAATCCAGCGCCAGGTGCCGTTCTTGTGCAGGAACCGGAACGAAAAAATAATGGGCGTGGCCGATTCGCTCCTGACAAAATCAAAAAATGTCCTGCGGACCCGATCACGGTCATCGGGGTGGTGCAGCACGTACTGGCTGCGTAACAACAGTTCTTCGGGCTCGTACCCCAACACCCGCACTACCGACGGACTAATGTATCGCTCGATACCGTCTTTGTCGGATATAATGATCACGTCCGAGCTGTGCTCTATGAGCGCCCGGAAGTTGGTGAGCTGCGACTGTAACGCGGGGTCTAAAGGCATGGAGGTATCATAAGATATGGCTGGCATACCGGAATCTTTCTTATTTACAGTGGCGTGTCCGTAATCCGGCAGGGCAGCCGGTGAATTCTACACCGGAGGCTTTCGGAACGTGACCCAATAATGTTTGTCGATATCCTGTGTCTCCCGTTGAATCAACGGTTGAGCATTTCTCGTTTTATATAATAAAGATACCTTATTTGAGGGCATAAATGTCACAATTTAACTGGCTTTGTTTACCCCAACGATGCATCATTGCTTAGTAAAGGTACGTTTACGGTAAACAGGTTTTCCTGGGGTAGTACCTGCACCAGCCGGCCCGTCAGTTGCGCATAGCGGTGCTGAATGCCGGCCAGTCCCTGCCCCCGGCCACCGTCGGGCTGGCTCCGGATCTGGAGGTTATTGCCCACCGACAGGCAGCAGCCCTGCTCCAGATGACAGAGGCAGATATCGATCACCAGCGGGTCGGCCACCGACATGCGGTTGTGCCGGATGGCATTCTCAATAAGCAGTTGCAGGGTAAACGGCAGTAAGGTGTAATTCCCCATCGAGGCCGCCGACGGAATGTTGACCTTAAACTTCCGGGCGAAGCGTACTTCGAGCAGAAAAGCATACGACCGGGCAAAGCTGAGTTCTTCGTCCAGCGTCACGCGCTCATTGTCGCGGTGCTCCAGCAGGTAGCGGTACACCCTGGCCAGGTGGTCGATAAACTGCTCCGACAGGTCCGGGTCTCTCCGCACCAGCGACGATAGTACACTAAGGCTATTAAACAGAAAATGCGGGCTGATCTGGTCTTTCAGCGCCGTAAACTGCGCCTGAAAGTGATGAGGGGGCAAGGAATGTATGGCGTTCATATCAGTGTCGTCGTCTTTCATAGTTGAGCGAGTACAGGTGATGGATTATCAGCGTATCGCGACTACTCCTATGCAAGCTACGCTTGGCAGCCCCGCCGACGAAATAAAGTCTGCTGAAACCGCCTTTTCGACCGAAGAAACCGGAAAACAGTACCCTGAAATTCTATTCCGGACCATCATGTACAAACGCTATTAAAACTTGATTTCGAAAACTGACAAAGTATTTGTATGTTGTAACGCATAGATTTTCAGCATAAATCCCTATGCTTTATTGCCATATTCTCGTTTTGCTGACCTTGACTTCCCGACTGCTTTCGTTGGCCTTGCTGCTTTGGGTAACCAGTTTGTCGGTAGGTGCTCAGGTCGCTTACCGGTGAGAAGAATCTGGTAGGGCTCGATGGCTATATCCCGCAGCTACCCATCCGACACATTCCCGACGAGACGCACTGGGTTATCCACAAAAAGCCCGGTTTGGTCAACCAGTATATCCAAGAATTTATCAAGTAGCAAGTCAACCATTTTAAACACATGAAAGCCATCTATCTCAGCTGCTTATGCGTGGCGCTATGGCTGCCTGGTGCCCGCCTACAGGCTCAGCAAATGGCCACGTCCACCCCGGCCAGCCTCAAAACCGCCCCCGATAAATACCTGGCGTTTGATGATGTCCGGCTTCGGTATCGCGATTTCGGAAAGGGCGAACCTATTGTTCTGTTGCATGGCTACTCCGACAACCTGGAAATGACCTGGTCGGAAGTGGCCGATTCGCTGGCAAAAACCAACCGCGTCATTGCCCTCGATCAGCGGGGCTTTGGCAAGAGCAGCAAGTTCAGCGACCCGGCTCATTACCAAACCGGACTCTTTACCGATGTCATTCGCCTGCTCGATTCGCTGGGTATTCAACGGGCGCATATTATCGGGCATTCGATGGGGGCGTTGGTGGCGGCCAACGTGGCTCTGCGCTATCCCAAACGGATGGCAACGGTAACGCTGGTCAGCGGAGCCATGTATCCTGATTCTGCCTCCCTCCCAAAGGCCATCGGCAACAATATGACAATTGATCTTCGCCAGGGACGTGGTATATCCGGCATTGTGGCTTTCTTTTACCCCACGCTCACCGATACGGCCATGATTCAGGCCATCAATAAAGACGTGATGTTACGCAACGATCTTGGTTCGCTGATAGCTGTTAGTCAGGTAACGCCATCGTGGCTAATTTCTCAGAAGCAAGCCACCAAAGCCCCTATGCCCGCTCTGCTCATGGCCGGGACCAATGATCCACTACTCCCTACATCGCGGCAGGTGGCGGGGCACTGGCCCGGTGCTCGTTTTGTGGAAGTGGCCAATGCAGGTCATGATGATGTGTTGCAGAAGCCCGAATTTTTGCGGGAAGTTCGGGCGTGGCTGAAAGCCGGCTCCAGAAGAAGTCGATAGCGTACTTTTCTCATTATGAGGCAGGACTTACTGGTATAGGTATTGGTCCCGGTGATCGGGTCCACCTAAAGACATTTGAGCTAAACGACAAGGGCGAAGCAACTGCTCTGGCGGCTATGCAGACCAACGGCAATTTTAAAGCTACCCGAAAAGTTGCCAAACCCGTAGCTGAGAAGAAAGCCTAACCTGTAATCTTTCCTAATTCGTAATCCCGTCTCATATTCTGCCGCCCCTGCCATGAACAACCAGGCTGGTTTAGACCCGGAACAAAAAACCGGGGTGGTGGCCCCGGCTTTTTCTTGTAAGGTTGCTTTATGTGTGGATAGTTGCGTGGTATGCAATCGTTAGCTTTTTTCAGCGCCCAGCATCAGCCGGATGCCCTTGCTTACCAGCGTCTGCTTGTGGGCATCGGTCCGCTGGCAGTGCCGGTTTGTCGATGGTATAAATCCCCGGTTGGTAAACAATGATGGTCTGGCAGAAGTAGCGTTGTGCAGGCACACCTTCGAGTCTGCCGGCATGGGTATTTCCAGTGTCAGGCTCTGTACTCCCGTCAGTTTGCTGATGATCAGCAGCGCGATTACCATGATTGTTTTCATAATCGAAACTGTTATGTGTGGATGACGAGTCAAAGATATAGCCGACCCCGGCCCAGCGAAAGTAAAAGACGATGAACTGGCAAAAATCAGGGAGGAACCGGGCAAACGGGGGCCTCAATTGCTGTACCCCGGAATGCAATTCCGAACCTGTAGAACGGAATTGCATTCCGTTCTTTGAGTTTGCTTTAACAACTCGGTTGAAACGGAATTACATCGCTTCGGCCTTTAGATTTGATTCATTGTACGATTCCAGGACGAGTCGTATAACTTAGGGCCACTCACAAAAAGTGAGCGACCAACCCCAGCAGGGACACCTTAACGCTTCGGCCAGGCAAAACC
>NZ_BAABHB010000006.1:0-353962 GCF_039541875.1 Nibrella viscosa
TGGACGCGGATATATCATCAACTCAGCCAGGAGGGCTTAGTTGATGTAAATCGGCTGGATAGGGTGGATTGGCAGTTCTGGCAGCGTAGAGCTGCCTAAGCATAGATATTAACTGCTCAAAGTATTAGAGTTATGAGTTATGAGTTGAAGTAGCCGGCTATACCCATCAACCAATCAACAAGATCACTCATACGCCAGCGCTTCCCGGGTGGTAAGCCTATTGGCTCGTCGGGCGGGAAATACCGTGGCCAGGTACGTGCCGATCCCAATAATACCGATCCAGATAGCCATAGCCAACGGAGAAACGGTAAGGCCCAGCGGGGTTCGGAACGACATATTGCCGATAAAACGGCCCAGCCATACCGACAGGGCCAGCGAAAAAGCCACCGCCAGCACGATACTCAGGACGCCGATCACCAAACCTTCCCACACGATCAGGTTGCGGATGGTGGCCGGCGTGGCCCCGATGGCCCGCATGACGCCAATTTCGCGGGTGCGTTCCAGCATGCTCATGCTCATGGTAGAGAGCAGACCGAGCGTACCCACCAGCGCCATCAGCATGGCCATGGCCAGCAGGGAGTTGATTAAAATTCGCATGTGACCGGCAATGGCATTGCGCAGCAGCCAGACGGGTACACTCGCCCGCACAGAAATGTTTTGCTGCTCCAGTATCGCTTCTACGGCACGGGTTTTACCGGCGACATAGGCTCGTGAGCGGTCATTGAACCCGACGCGCAGCAGATTCGATTGTCCGGCTGTATTCGCATACCTGGCGTACGCCTGTGAGGAAACGTATGCGGTGGCCGGTGTGCCCACATCTTCCGTAAAGCCCACGATGGTCCAGGTCATTGCTCTTCCGTCTACCGATAGGGTTATGGTAGCGCCGAGTTTAAGGTCTTTGCTGCGGGCCAGTTGGTTCAATACTACCTCTGCCGCTTCCGGCTTACTCAGCCAGCGGCCTTCAGTAAGATTTGGCTTTATTGATTTGGTGTCAATCGGCAGGGCCTGAATGGTAAAGCTGCCGTGTCCTTTGTCGGGATAGGTGTGGGTAATGTCATAAGGACCGTCCTTTCGGATGGAAGCGGAGACAGAACTACCAGCCTCCACAACCTTTACCCCGGCAATAGCCTTTAGTTTTGGCAGAACGACACTCGCCTGCACAGGTTCGTTTAACCGGATTTCCAGATCATACAGCCGCTGCGTGTAGATCCGGCGCAGGTTGTCGTTCCAGGCTTCGGATACATTCAGGGCCGTCATAAACAGGGCACCGCCGGTTGCCAGCAGCCCCAGCGTCAGCGAAAGCCGGGCGGGCTGGCGGAAAACATTCCGGAGCGACAGCCGGAGGGTATCTCCCAGCCATTGAATCCGGCTCAGCGCCACAATCCAGCCTGAACGGATCGGCCTGGTCTGCGATACGCCGTAGTTGTCCAGTGCCTGCCGCACCGACCGGCGACTTCCCCGGATCACCGGCACCGCCACCGCCAGCATGGGGATCAGAATACCGGCCCCTGCCTGCACTACTAATACCCAGAACGGAAGGGAACTATCCGTCAGTTCAAGGTTGAGCAGCATGGCGATCCGGTTGTAAAGGAGCGAGGCTGCCCATCGACTGAGCGGGATACCAGTGAATAGCGCGGCTACACACAACAAGAGCATCATGAACAGATATAAGCCGGCAATCTGCCGGGAGTTAGCCCCGATGGCTTTCATTACCCCAATCTGGCGGACCTGCTTCACCATCAGGGTAGCCATAGAGGTAGCCACCAGCAATGAACCCAGAATCAGAATCAGGAAGCTAAAGACGATGAAGATCGTCATCACGGCGTTCATCTGCCCCTGGTGCGGGTGCTTATTCGGTGGGGGGACCTGGATCTCATGAATGGTATACCCTCGTTTTTCCAGCCAGGCAGACACCGCTCCGGCCTGCCGGGTTATGTGCGGGGCAGAACGCCCGTTGGCACTTACCTGTATTTTGAGTTGGTTGAAGCCCTGGGTTTCCCCCAGCCGGCGAAGTGTTTCCAGAGTAATGTAAGCATACCCGGCCTGTTCCTG
Organism: Nibrella viscosa; assembly: GCF_039541875.1. Taxonomy (NCBI): domain Bacteria; kingdom Pseudomonadati; phylum Bacteroidota; class Cytophagia; order Cytophagales; family Spirosomataceae; genus Nibrella; species Nibrella viscosa. Next base: position 2,053 of record NZ_BAABHB010000006.1, read on the forward strand.
CCAGGCTGGTGCCAGCGCCGGATCGTGGACGGTTCCGCTGATGCGCACCGGCATAGGTGTGCTATGCCGCGTCTTAACAGCGATATTGGCACCTTCGGTGGCATTCATCATGTCCAGCGCCGTGCGTTCGACCAGCATCGTGCCAACCATTGGCTCGGCTGCTCCCGATACGCGATGGAATTTACTGATGCGGAGGTTACTGAAATTATCCATGACAAACAGCAACAGCGGGTACCACTTGTCTGCAACCTTCATGCGAGCCACCAGCGTAGCACGTCGGTCGGCATCCCGGATGCCGGGTAGCATTTTCACACTGTCGGCCAACTCCCGCGAAATGGCCTGTTCCAGTTCAATGGTGGCCGATGCCGGCCGGGTACCCAGGTAGTTGGCGGTCATCTCCCGGTTGACGACGGCATAACCACCCAGGATGCAGCCGATGCCGAACACGCCGATGGCAATCGCCAGCACCAGCATGAAATTTTTGGTATAATCGGACGTAACGTCCCGCAAGACTTTTCGGTATCTGATCGTCATGGCATCGGTGGGTTAAGCAGGTACGGCCGGTTCGTCGACAATCTCCCCATCGGCCAGGGCAATGGTATGCTCGAACCAGGCGGAGAACTCTTTCTCGTGGGTAACCACAATAACGGTTTTGCCGGTCTGCGCCAGCGACGCAAACAACTGGAAGATCGCAGTAGCTGTTTGCGAATCAAGATTGCCGGTGGGCTCGTCGGCCACGATAACCGGCGGGTCGTTGGCCAGGGCGCGGGCGATGGCGGCCCGCTGCTGCTGACCCCCCGACAGCGCCGACGGAAACTTATCGGCCTGATCGCCGATACCGACCTGATTCAGTAACCGGAGTGCCCGTTCTTTGCGCTCCCGTTTCGGGTATGTGTTGCAGAAGTCCATCGGCAGCATCACATTCTCCAGGATGGTGAGCGTGGGCAGCAACTGAAAGAACTGGAACACCACACCGATGGTACGCCCCCGCCAGGAGGCCAGGGCACCCTCCGGTAGTTTATCGATGCGTATACCATTGACCGTAATACTGCCCTCGGAGGGTTTATCAATACCGGTAATCAGATTGAGCAGGGTCGATTTGCCACTGCCGGATTTGCCGGTTACGGCCACCAATTGCCCGGCCTCAATGCAGAGGCTCACTTGTTTCAGCGCCTGAAAGGCACCAGCGGCCAGCGTAAACGCTTTGCTGACGTTGACCAGTTCGATAACGTGTTTGGGTTGCACCTTGTTCGTCGTTTTTTGGGCAATATTGGCAAACAAAGGTCGGCGGGTCGTCCGGCAGAATCCAGGTGGACGTCTAATATCCGGATGGACGGATTATATGGATAGGGTTTGCTGGTATTCGCTTGGTGTCAAACCCGTAAATCGTTTGAAGATGAGGTTAAACGTCGATTTGGATTTAAAGCCGGCTTCCAGCGCCAGCCCTAGCAGATTGTAGTGTTTCATAGTGGGGTCGTTCATAAACGCCTTCACCTGCTCGACCCGGTATCGGTTGACAAAATTGTAAAAATTATCACCCACACCCTCGTTGATGAGCTGCGACAGCACACTTCGACTAAGGTTAAGCCGTTTGGCCAGGCTGCTGAGTGTCAGCTCAGGATCGAGATAGGGTTTTTCGTCTTCCATAAACCGGAGTAACCGGTCAACAAGCTGCGGATCAGATTTAGGGCTTTCCGGTTCTGGTGCAGGAGAGGGGGCGGCTGGGGGTACAACCTCGGGTTGGGTTCGGTCAACATGAAAGATCTCTTTCTGCAAAATGCCCTTGTAGCCGAGTGCAAAGACCGACAAGGAGAAAATCACCGCCATGGTACGCCATACCCATACCGAATTACCGTGGTGAATCTGGTTAAGCAGCACGAGCAGGAAAAAGAGCAGGATGCCCAGAAATACACCCATAAAAAACTGCACCCACGCCAGGCTCACATGCTCCGTATTGGATACCTCCTGTTCAACGAGTAGCTGGTACGCCCGCCAACGCTTGTTCATCACGTACAGATACCCCGAAAACTGGATAACGATGAATACCCAGAACGAAATGGCCAGCCAGCCACGATGCCCGCCCAGAAAGGCCAATGCCTCACTGCCGGAGAAGAATCGGTTCAGCGTAGTCGACAGGAAAATAACTGCCAGGAACGGAACAAAATGCAGCACCAGCCGGAACGACCACCGGGTTCTGTGACCGGTCAGCTCCTGCATATACAGCCATAACAGAGGACCAATCAGCAGAAATGTAGGGTCACCCAGCGAAAAGACATTAAACGCGAAATGATCGATCACCCGACCGGCGTACTGGATATGCAAGATGCTGAACGACATCGCCAGCAGCAGGATGGATAGAAACAGATTGGCCCGGCTCTCCCGCACCGACTTGCTGGTCAGCAGCAGGGTCACAAATACACCCAGAACAATACCCGCATTGGCAATAATGAGTGAAAGTTGTTCGAAGAATGCCGCCACAGGTTTTTACACAAAAGTGAACGTGCGAATTACGCTATAAAAATGGGTATTGGAGTCCCAAAAGCGTCCAATAGTATCCTGTTGGACAGGTTGATTGGTTCATTAAATGATTGGTTTATTGGCTGACTAGTTCCCGGCGAACCAATCAACCATGTAACCAGTCGACCACACCCTTACCGGCAGTCAGCCTCAGGACTCGGGTTACGCAGCGCGGAATATCCTCAGCGTAGTGGGAGACGTATAATAGCGTACGGTCGGACGATTGACAAAGCTTATCAATCAGGTTCCGGAACTGGATGGTATGCTCCGGATCGAGGCCCTGGCAGGGTTCATCCAGAATAAGCAGGGGCGGGTTCTTGACCAGCGCCCGCGCCAGCAGCACCCACCGCTGTTGACCCGTAGATAACTGCGCAAAGCGTTTGTCACGCAGGTCTTCCAGCTTCAGCAGATTCAGTACGAAGTGGGTCTGTTCGGTTTGTTCATGGGTTAGCTTCCGGAACAGCCCGGCGGTATCGAACAAACCGGAGGCTACGGCTTTCCATACCGTCAGGTCGCGGGGGAAATAGAGGTGAACTTCGGGGGAGACAAAGCCGATCTTCTGCTTAATGTCCCAGATGCTTTCGCCGGTGCCGCGTTTGCGGTCAAAGAGGCTGTAGTGGTTGCGGTAACCCTGCGGATTATCGGCGGTAATCAGACTGAGCAGGGTCGACTTGCCGGAGCCGTTCGGACCCAGAACGGCCCATTTGTCGCCCCGGCGTACTGTCCAGTTTATGTTATCCAGCACCGTCTGCTCGTTGTACTGCACCGATACCCCCTGCATCTGCACGGCATGGGTGAACGCGGCTGGTGTGGTGGTATGCCATTGCCGAAGCAGCTCCGGATTGGTGAGCGCGTCGTGGTCGGGCGATTGATTGGGTAGTTGCACTTGAGCTGCTTTAGGCGCCGACCCGGCGATGGTACCATCTTGCAGCGTAAGCACCTGGGTAATGCAGGCTGGTATCTCCTGTACCGATGTGGCCAGTACCAGCGAAATACCCTCAGCGGCAACAGTGTTGAGTACCTGATGCAGCCGCTGCCGACTGTCTACATCCAGCCCGACAAACGGATTGTCGAGTAGCAATATTCGTGGGCGACGCAGCAGCGACCGGGCCAGCAGCGTCCGGCGGGTTTCACCGTTCGACAGCGAGGTCAGTTTCCGCTCTAATAAATGGGAAATGTTTACCTGACCGGCTACTTCGGCCAGCCAGTTTTCCGGATAAGCCGGGGGCGGCAGCGGTACCGAATTGAGATCGTGTGTGCCAACCGGCCGCACCTGATTCTGGAGTACTTCCCAGACGGTAGGCGATTCTTCGGCGGTATCGGCGTTGAAGCGCTGCTGGTAAAACTGGGCGGCCGAGGCCACCCGCCGGTCGAACCGGTAATCATTGGCCACTCGTTCGACCGTATCGCGCAAAGGTCCTGCCGGGTGATGGAAGTGACCGGACAGGACGGGTAGCCGGCCGGACAGCGTATCCAGCAGGGACGATTTACCGGAACCGGTGGGGCCGGTTATAGCCCAGTGTTCGCCGGCGTTCAGTGCCCAGTTTATGTTTTTAAGGACTACACCGTCTGGTCGGCGAACCGTTGCATTGTCGAGCTGAAGGAGCGTTTCGGTGGGCATTACTGATTTATTTAACCAATAGCGGTACAAAGAAAATGAATAGCCGCCGAAGTTGGGGAATAAAAAACCGCCCCACTTTACAGTGGGGCGGCAGGGAGTGGGGCAGACAGTATGCGGAAAGCTTAGAAAATGCGTTGGGTAAATTCCTTATCGGCTTTTGACCACCCTTTTACGGCCAGTTCGCGTTGCTGGTCGGCGGTTTTACGATCGCCGTTGAGCTGGGCCAGTTTGGCTTGCAGGTAATGAGTACCCGGATAGGCCGGATCATGGTCGGCCAGCACCTGCACGGCTTCTTTGGCAAAACCGGTGTTCGGTCCTTTTAATGCTGCATCGGCAATCATCTCCAACTGGAAGAGGGCTTCAATCCAGCCGTCGGGCCCGTACTGGTCGCGGGCCGCTTTCTGAAACGCCCGGATCTCGGCCAGCCCGGCTGCGTCGGTGGTTGTATGGTGCAGGCGGATCAGGGCAGCCAGAAATTTCGGGTAAGGCTTTACAAAACCAGCCAAACGTGTAGTCGGATAAACCGGCTTAATCAGGGCCAACTGCGCTTCGGCGGCTTTATGGCTCTTTTGGGCGGCAGACAGGTTTTGCTGCTGCAACTGGAGAAGTCCCAGGAAATAATGACCAAGAAGCCGCTCGGCGGGCGTTTTGGCGATAATTAGCGACTGAGCAATGGGCAATATCTCCTGATAGCGGCCCTGCACAAACAAGAGTTCAGGCAGGCTCTTTTTCCGATAGTACAGGAAGTTGGTATCTGTAGGGTAGCCCATAGCGTAGCTTTCCCTGGCCAGGGCTTCGGCTTCTTTAAGGCGGCCCTGGTACTGGTAGCTGAGCGCCAGCAGCGCAATATTGTGCCCGTGGTGCCAGTCGTATTCGGCCTTATAGGGTGCCGACTCGTACAACTCCCGTTCAATGGCGTCGGCAGCTTTCATCTGTGCAATGGCTTCGTCCACCTTGCCGGTTTTCATCAGGTCATGCGCGTACATATGCAGGGCGTGGGGCAGGCGGGGGGAGAGCCGGGCGTAAGCCTCGCCATGATAGAGGGCTTTTTCGTAATCAGTCATCCCTTCGTAGGCATGAATCAGGTAGTGGTGAGCCGCCGGGTGGTCGGGCGCTATCTGAAGAACTTTTTCGTAAATGGCGATACTGGCCGGCGAACTGCCCTGCCCCCGGCCGAGCGCCGACTCTTCGTAGGCGTTACCGGACAACAGCCACAGTTCGGCATCAGCGGGAAAGTGTTTCAGGGCAGTTTTCAGGCGCTGCCGGTATTCGTCCAGGGCCTTTAGATCGCCCACCGATTCAAGGGCTTTTAGCTGCGCAAAACGCAGGTCGATATGTTCCTTTTCGCGCTCCGAGGCATACGTTACCAGTGCTTTGGCCTGTTCCGCAGCGTTGCGGGCGGCAGCGTACGGCTGAAACTCCATCTGAACGTACGCCCGGCTTAGTCCCACATAGGCCATCGCCATGGTGGAGTCATGCCGGAGTGCTTCGTGGAAGGAGCGAACGGCTTCGACCAGTTGGTAGCCGTGCAGATGCGCCATTCCCTGTTCAAAAAAGGCCTGCGCCTTCGGCGATCTGGTCGATGTTGGAAAGGGATAGGCACCGATATTGGTGCGAAGGGTCACCGGCTGATTGAGTATGTTTTGCGGAATACCGCCCGTTTGGGTAGCACCACAGATCGGAATGGCGGTATCGGGGTAGGGGACTGCCTTTTCGAATACGGCTGGTTCAACAGAACGCCCACCTAGTTTGAACAGGAATCCCGTGAGCAGGGCCAGCAGGAGCGAGTGGAAATACAGTCGGGTCATGGCAGTGCTGATTGATTCTCAGGTAAGGTACGGGTTACGGCGCTCTCCTCCAAAAAGTTTGCAGAACTGTTCGTGTTCGGTTAAACAAAAAAGCCGGATGCATGACCCGGCCTTTCCTGTTTCGTTAGCTTAACAATTCCCGGCCTTTGGCCAGCGCCCGGTCGAGGCCACTGGTATCGGAGCCACCGGCCGTGGCAAAGAAGGGTTGGCCACCGCCACCACCCCGGATTTCTTTGGCTAGTTCCTTGACCATATTGCCGGCGTGGAGGTTCTTTTCTTTGATGATCTCGTCGGCCAGCATCACCGCCAGTTGGGGTTTGCCGTTGATGTCGGCACCCAGTACCAGCGCCAGGTTCTCTACCTTGGCTTTCAGGTCGTAGGCGAGTTGCTTCAGCGCATCGGCCGAGGGCACATCGACCCGTTGCACCAGTACGGTATAGCCGTTTATGGCTTCGGCGTGTTGCAGCAACTGTTCTTTCACCTGCTGTAGTTTCTCGTTCTCCAGCGCTTCAATTTTCTTTTGCAACTGATTCCGCTCCTCCAGCAGGCTCTGTACGGCTTTAACCACATCTTTTGGCGCTTTTAACAGCTCCTTCAGTTCATCCAGCGTCGCCTGCTGCTCCCGCATCAGAGCGAGGGCTTTGTCGGCCGTGATGGCTTCTACCCGGCGGACACCCGTCGAAACCGAGCCTTCCGATATGAATTTAAACAAACCGATCTGCCCCGTAGCGGATACGTGCGTACCCCCGCAGAGTTCAACGGAGTAGCCGGGGTCGAAGGTAATCACCCGCACAAAATCGCCGTACTTTTCGCCGAACAGGGCGGTGGCCCCCATCTGTTTCGCCTGATCGATGGGCACGTTGCGCTTTTCGTCCAGCGGGATATTCTCGCGGATTTTCTGGTTTACGATATGCTCTACCTGATCGAGTTCTTCGTCGGTCATTTTGGCAAAGTGCGAGAAGTCGAAGCGTAGGGCATCCGGACCCACGTACGAGCCTTTCTGGGCCACGTGCGGCCCCAGTACCTCACGCAGGGCCGCGTGGAGCAGGTGGGTAGCCGTGTGGTTGTTCATGATCAGATCCCGACGGTCGGCGCTGACAACCGCTTTCACGGCAATGGCCGCGTTCAGCGCTTCGTCAATATCTTTGGCGTCGGAGATATGAATGATCAGGTCGTTTTCTTTCCGGGTGTCAATAATCTTGACGAGTACTGAATCGGCTTTGTCCAGGTCCAGAATCAGGTGACCAGTGTCGCCGATCTGCCCGCCCGATTCGGCGTAGAACGGCGTGCGGTCCAGCACGATATGGTACTGCGTGCCCTGCTTGTTCTGTACTTTGCGGTACTTTACAATGTTGGCGTCGCCCTCTACGTAGTCATACCCGACAAAATCTACGCGATCCGTATCTGCCAGTTCCACCCAGTCACCGGCCGAGGAGGCTGCGTCTTTGCGCGAACGGGCTTTCTGCTGTGCCAGGGCGTTCTGGAAGCCTTCTTCGTCAATTTTGAGCCGCTGTTCGCGGGCGATGAGGGCCGTCAGGTCGGCGGGGAAGCCGAACGTATCGTTCAGTTCAAAAACGGTTTCTCCGTCGATGGTGTCTTTGCCGGTATCGGTTAGCTGCCCAATGATCTGATCGAGACGGCGCAGACCCTGACCTAAGGTACGCAGGAACGAAATTTCCTCTTCACGAATGACGGTTGCCACAAAATCGCGCTGGGCATTCAGTTCCGGGAAAACAGCCGCAAACTGAAGCGCCAGCGTGGGTACCAGTTTGGTCATAAACGGCTCCGTAAAGCCCAGGTACGAATAGCCGTAGCGGATGGCCCGGCGCAGAATCCGGCGGATTACGTAACCGGCCCGGACGTTAGACGGCACCAGTCCGTCGGCAATGGCGAAGGAGACAGCCCGGATGTGGTCGGCAATCACGCGCATGGCTACGTCCGACTTCGCCATCGTGCCCTGGTAGGTCTGACCCGAAAGCTCTTCAATTACCCGGATCGTACCGGTAAACACGTCGGTGTCGTAGTTTGACTTCTTGCCCTGAATGGCCATGCACAGCCGCTCAAAACCCATACCCGTATCTACGTGCCGGGCGGGCAGCGGTTCCAGTGAGCTGTCGGCCTTGCGGTTGAACTGCATGAAAACAAGGTTCCAGATCTCCACCACCTGCGGGTGGTCGGCGTTGACCAGTTCCTTACCCGGCTTCTGATCTACCTCTTCCTGCGGGCGCAGGTCGACGTGAATTTCGGAGCAGGGGCCGCAGGGGCCGGTATCGCCCATTTCCCAGAAGTTATCTTTCTTGTTTCCGAGAATAATCCGGTCTTCGCCCACAATAGGTTTCCAGAGGTCCCAGGCCTCCTGATCGAAGGGTACATTGTCTTTTTCGTCGCCCTGAAACACCGATACGTACAGCCGGTCTTTCGGCAGTTTATAGACGTCGGTGAGCAGTTCCCACGCCCATTCGATGGCTTCCTTCTTGAAGTAATCACCAAACGACCAGTTGCCCAGCATCTCGAACATGGTATGGTGGTAGGTGTCGAAGCCGACATCTTCGAGGTCGTTGTGCTTACCCGACACGCGCAGGCATTTCTGCGTATCGGCCACGCGGTTAGCGGGTGGCGTTCCGTTGCCCAGAAAAAAGTCCTTGAACTGCGCCATGCCCGAGTTATTGAACATCAGCGTCGGGTCATTCTTCGCCACCAGCGGGGCCGAGGCCACAATAAGGTGCTGCTTGCTGCGGAAAAAGTCTAAATAGTGTTGTCGGATCTCAGAAGAAGTCATAAGCTATTAGTCGATAGTCGTCAGTCGAAAGTCGTTAGTGTTGCGCAGAAAGCCACTATCGACCATCCACTATCGACTACTGACTAACAACTATCGACTGAGCTGCAAATTTACGGCAATTCTTGTGTTTTACCCTGACAGAACAGAAGTTTGTCGTATGGAGGAGTTGAACAAACGATACTACGGTATCCGGGAGGTCGCCGAACTGTTAGGCGTCGAAATTTCGCAGCTGCGGTTCTATGAGAAAGAGTTTCCGACACTGAAGCCTCGTAAAAACAGGGCGGGCGATCGGATATATACCAAAGTGGATATTGACCACCTGAAGGAAATTCTTACGCTGGTAAAGGAGAAAGGGTATACCTTGCGCGGGGCCCGTGAATACCTGAAAAGCCGCTCGTTAGCGCAGAGCGAAAATGCAAAGATGATTGCTAAATTACAGGAGATAAAAGGGTTTCTACAGAACCTGCGGGACGGTATTGAGCGTGAAGAGTTATGAGTGAAGAGTTAATAATTAAGCCGGGGCCGCCCGGTGGTGAGGAATTAAGACCGGCGCAACAACTCATATCTCTTCACTCATAACTCATAACTCCCTTACTGTTTGACGATTTTAAACTGACTGGTTTTTCCATCGGCATCCTGGCTGACCAGGATGTACACACCTACCGGCAGATCTGACACATCCATACCGTACAGTGTGCCCGGCTGTGTTCCCTCTTTACAAATCCGGCCCTGCAGATTCGTCATTATGTACGACTGGTAGGTAAGTGCCGGCGTAAAATATATTTTGCCGTTCTGAACCGGGTTCGGATACACGAGCACGTTTATTGCCTCCTGAACCGACTGACCGGTTGTGCCGGTAATCAGATCGCGATTTCCACCCGGCATTGTCGTGCTGGTACTACTCACGGCGGTGCTGGTCATAGTTGTTGTACTGGTGCACGTCTGTAGCCGCAGGTCGAACCGAATATCTGAACTGGTGGGTGATACCTGGTGAATTTCGGCGGCAATCACGTTGGTACCGGCTTTCAGGACATTGGCCGGCACGGTAAAGGTCTTCCACAGCGGCTCTTCGGATTCGGGCATTCCGGTGGAGAGGGTGGTGTAGGAGACTGGTCCTGCCGGCATGTACTCCCGTTTTACCTCAATGCCGTTGATGTACAGCACGATACCGTCGTCGCGTTGATAATCCAGCGTGAATGTGCCGGTGACGTCTGCCAGGTTAAGGGTTTTGCGGAAGTAGGTAGTAATAAACTTGTTGTTGGGGTCGGGACCGTAAGGAACTACCGTCTTTTCGCCATCGTCACCGTAGCCGAGTTGTGATGGGCCTTCCGACCAGCAGAGATCATCGTAGGCACTGCCGCCTTTCCAGGCTTCAGAAGCGGGGGCCGCGCCGATGGCCAGGTATTTCCAGAAGTCGCCTGAGGCAATCATGGTGGCACAGGCGGGCTGAGTTGTGGTGCCGAATGGGCTTGGCCCTCCTATACCGCCACCGCTGCTCAGTTTCGCTACCTGGTACTCGGCGTAGTGGTGTCCATTTATCAGGGCGCTGTAGGTCCAGATGGACGTAGACGCGCCGTTGCCGTTGTTATAAATCCAGGCACCGTTGGTATTATAGGCTGTTGCTTTCGGAATACCGGTATGACCCAGCGCGGGGTTCGGGTTGTATGAGGTGCTGCCGTCGCTGTTAATCTTGAACACCTTTAGCTGCTGGTGAGACAGGGCGGCCGACAGGCGGCTGTTGATCGCCTGGAGGTCGGCACTCTGGTAGTAATGGCGCACCAGCACGGGGTTCACCGGTTCCTGGGTGGGTTTCAGCGACCAGAAGCGGTTCATGACCGACCATCCCGCTGGTGCCGTTACGTAGTTTGCACCGTTGCCGGCCGGGATTTTAGTAGCCCCGGCGGCACCCTGTAGCCTCAGATCAAAGTACCCATCACCGACGCGGCCTATAGACTGTCCATCTTTCTTAACCGACAGCAGCAGATTCGCGTCTTTATCAGTGTAGTGCGTATACCCACTTACATCAGTGCATTCGCAGGAAGCAGTACGGGTGGTACCGTCGGTTTTCGGAATACCGAAAGCTTCCGTGTCTTTAAAGATGGTGAACTGGTCTTTCACTTCGCCATTTTCCGTGATGAACTTCGCATCGAGCCGGTTTCCGTCGATTTCCAGCAGCATGGAGCCGCCAATGTCATGCGAAGCCTGCATAGCGTTGTGCGGCCATTTAGGATAGACCCCATTGGATGCCCAGGCACCCCCTGATCCGTTGACGACATACACCAGGTAGCTGTTGGGATCGGCCGTACTTTTGTGGTAATAGCAGGAGTTGGGTGTGCCATCGAACCGGCCGCTGGACGAGCCGTTGTTGGCGTCCGGCGCTTTGTGGTCGAAGGTGGCTTCGAGGCCATAGTGTCCTTTTTTCATCAGGTAAGAGCGCTCGTAGACGTGGCTGTGGCCGGTCAGCAGCAAATCGACTTTGGAATACTTTTCCAGCACCGGAACCAGCCGCTGGCGGATATTGATGAGTTCGGGGTCCACGTCTGAATCTTTGGTGCCCATCGAGTAGGGGGGATAATGGGTAATGACGATAATCCAGGTGATTTTCGGATCGGTCTGGGCAGCCGCCAGATCCCGTTCCAGCCACTTCATCTGGGGAGCGTTGGGGTCCAGAATCGAGTAGGGACAGGTATAGGTATTGTCGGCATTCCGGATACACTCCTCATAGCCGTAGGAGTCCAGACTGATTACATGGATGTTGCCGTAGTTGAACGAATAATACTCTTCTTTACCCGAAGCCACGCCACCACCTTCGCCGGCTTTAAAATTGTTGACAATGTCGTAATAGGCTATTTTGTGGTGTTTGCGGGTGTTGGGGTCGCTGGGGTCCTCGCCATTATTGCGGTAATCGTGGTTACCGGGGGTAGCATAAATCGGGGTCTGCTTCATAATGCGCTGCGAGCCGTAAACCCCGAACACATTGTCCTGGTATTGCTCATCCAGCCCCCATCCGTAGGCATTATCGCCCAGCCACAGCCACATGTCGATATAGGTATTCCCCATATAGGTCTGGAAGGCCTGATTGACTTTTTTTTGCCGGTCGCTGCCGTTGCCGAAATCACCCAGGGCCCAGATGCGTGTCTTTTTGGAAGCGCCGGCCAGCGGAGCCGTTACAAAGACGTTATCCGGATCCGATTGCCATACGCTGCCGTCGGTGCTGCCGATCGCATAGTAATAAGTCTGGTTTGGTGTAAGCCCCGTTAGCCGGACCTCATGTTCCGTGGTCGAGTTTGTCTCATCAACTTTCGCGGTAAGACTGTTGGGCGCGGTGGTCCAGTATTGTACCCGCCCCAGATTGGCCTGGCCTGTGCGCCAGCGCAGGGTCATGGCCGTTGGTGTCCCCATCTGCAGATAAGGACCGCGTACCAGCGAAGAGGTTTTGTAGAGTTTCAGGTTAAAACGAATGTCGGAACTCGTAGGAGAGACCTGATGAATTTCGGCGGCAATCACGTTGGTACCAACCTTCAGGACATTGGCCGGCACGGTAATGGTTTTCCACAGCGGCTCCTCCGATTCCGGGATTCCGGTGGAGAGGGTACTGTAGGAAACCGGACCCGCCGGCATGTACTCCCGCGTTACCTCCTGGCCGTTGATGTACAGCACGATACCGTCGTCGCGCATGTAATCGATCTGGAATGTGCCGGAGGCATCGGAGAGGGTGATGGTCTTGCGGAAGTAGGTGGTAATGTACTTGTTGCTGGGATCAGGCCCAAAAGGGATCAGGGTAACTTCGCCATCGTTGCCGTAGCCGAGTTGTGACGGACCGGAAGGCCAGGCCGAATCATCAAAAGGACCGCCCCCTTTCCAGTTGGCCGAAGCGGGAGCCGCTCCGATGGCCAGATACTTCCAGATGTCGCCCGACGCAATGATCGTTGTCGTCTGCGCGCTTGCCTGGCTGTGTGGTCCTGCCCACAGGCAGGTGATGGTGCTGATAATCCATAAAAGCTTTTTCATAGTCAAAGGCATTTAGCGGTTTTCAGGGATGCAGCCGCGAGGCCTGCATTTGATTATCAGCGAATCGGGGAGAGGTTATCAGCCGGGGTGAAAAAAAACGGTCCGGCTACGGCTAAACCGGCGTTGCGGCAGGAGAGTAAATAGGGGTAACCGTCAGGCAGAACGCATCACCGTCGTACGACGGCCTCACGGGTCGGCGCGCCCGGTACATCCGTCAGCGCTTTCATAAAGGCTACCAGCGCGGCTTTTCCGGTTGGGTCAGGGCGAGTTTGTCTTCGGACAGGGTTTGGTTGGGCAGGTTGAATCTTAGACCCTTGCCACCCAATTGATAACAATCTACCCCAAAACTTTAAGAAAAATTTAACGGTCAGGTATGGCAAAATTGGGGGAATTTAGCACCGTGAACATTTCTAGCGACACTTTGCATCAAATTGCCCTAACGCTGGTACCCGGCGTCGGTGATATTCTGGTCCGGCAACTGGTCAGCTACTGCGGCTCGGCTACCGGTGTTTTTCAGGCCTCACTACCTGCTTTGCTAAAAGTGCCCGGTATTGGCGAGGTAACGGCCCGCGCCATCCGGCAACCGGCAATACTCACCGAAGCAGAGACGGTGTTGAACCGGCTGGAGAAACTGAACGCCCGCGCCCTGTTCTATACCGATAAAGCGTACCCTACCCGGTTGAAGGGACTGTACGATGCCCCCTCGCTGCTGTATGTAAAAGGGAATGTTGACCTGAATGCCGCCCGCACCATCGGGCTGGTTGGCACCCGGCAGGCTACGGAGTATGGGCGCCGGACAACCGAAGAACTCATTCAGGCCCTGCAGCCGTACGGGGTAGTCATCATCAGCGGACTCGCTTACGGCATCGACATTGCCGCCCACCGGGCCAGCCTGGCGCAGCAACTGCCAACCATCGGCGTTATGGCCAGCGGCCTCGATATTATTTACCCGACCGTGCATCAGAAAACGGCGCAGGAGATGCTTGTAAACGGCGGTTTGGTAACGGAGAACCGGCCGGGCGTGAAGCCGGATGCCCACCTGTTTCCGGCCCGTAACCGCATCATTGCCGGGCTGAGTGATGCCGTTGTGGTGGTGGAAGCGGCCACCAAAGGTGGGGCAATTATTACCGCGACTTACGCCAATAACTATCACCGTGAGGTGTTTGCCGTGCCCGGCCACCTGAATCAGACCTTTTCGCAGGGCTGCAACAAACTCATCCGGGAGAACCGGGCGCAGATCTACACCCGCCCCACCGACCTGATCGAAGCGCTAAACTGGGACCAGCCGGCCAAAGGCAACACCCCCCGCACCGAAACGCCTGTCCTGCCGCTGGACATTACCGAAGAAGAAAGCCAGCTCATGGCCCTGCTGCGGCAGCAAACCGACATGCACATCGACGATCTGAGCTGGCGCAGCCAGATACCTATGGGCCGTTTGGCCTCTCTCCTGCTCAACCTGGAGTTTCGCGGCTTTGTGCGCACGCTGCCGGGGAAGAAGTACCAGGTGGTGTATGTGTAAACCGGAATTACATTTCGGCCTACAAAAAACCGGAATACAATTCCGGGCTACAAACCCCACTCCGCCGGATTCTGCCGCCAGGCCGCCAATGAAGCCAGGCTATCTGAAGCGATGTAGTTTAACTGCTGCGCTTCCTGAATGAGGGTCTCGTAATCGCTAAGGCAAAGGAGGGGAACGCCGGCATGGGCGAAGTTTTCGGCCGCAATGGGGAAGCCGTAAGAGAAAATGGCGGCCATGCCCAGCACCTCGGCACCGGCCTGCCGAAGTACCTCCACCACTTTCAGCGAACTGCCGCCGGTCGAGATCAGGTCTTCAATTACCACTACTTTTTGCCCGGCTTCGATGCGTCCTTCAATCTGGTTGCCCATACCGTGCTTTTTGGGCTCCGGGCGCACGTAGCAGTAGGGGAGGTTCAGCACTTCAGCCACCAGGGCACCCTGTGCAATACCGGCCGTAGCTACCCCCGCTATCACGTCGGCTGCCGGGTACTGCTGCCGGATGGTGTCGGCCAGCGCATTTTTAATGAACGTGCGCACCTCCGGAAAGGAAAGCGTCACCCGGTTATCGCAGTAGATCGGCGATTTCCAGCCTGAACTCCAGGTAAAGGGGGCCTCAGGGCGTAGCTGTACGGCTTTTACGTCGAGCAACCGACGGGCAACTTCTTGTTTCATCATAATTTACTCCTCAATCACCTTCGTCACCAGCATCTTGTCGATCCGGCTTTTGTCCATGTCAATAATTTCAAACTGGTAAGCCTGCCAGATAAAACTTTCCCCAACTTTCGGAATATCTTTCAGGATATGCAGGGCAAAGCCGCCCAGGGTATCAAACCCCGTCAGGTCGCGTCGGTTTTGAGCCGAGATGGTAATATCGAAATGATTCAGGAAATCATCGAAGGGAAGCTGGGCATCAATCAGGAAACTGCCATCTTCCCGTTCCACGATCTCATAATCCAGGTCATCTCCCTCCGAAATGTCACCAACCAGCGCATCCAGGATGTCGTTCAGGGTAACCATACCCATCACCCCACCGTATTCGTCCACGATAATGCCGACGTACTGCCGCCGTTCGCGGAAGCGCTCGAGCACCTGGTAGGCGCGGTTGTTTTCCGGAATGTAGAGTACATCGCGTTTTAAATCGCTGAGCTGAAGCAGTTCGTCGTCCAGGTCTTTACCCAGCAGGTCTTTGCTGTAGATCAGGCCAACAACCTCATCAACGCCATCGTTACACAGCGGATAAACCGAGTGCTTGTACTCCAGAATTTTCTGTTTGTTTTCGGCGGGATCGGCTTCCAGGTCCAGGTATACGATTTCCTGGCGGTTGGTCATCAGCGACGTAATGCGCCGGTCGCCCAGGTGAAACACATTCTGTACAATCTCCTGCTCAATTTCGTCGATCACCCCACCGGTAGTGCCTTCCTGAATCAGGCTTTTAATCTCTTCTTCCGTAACCGCGTTTTCGTTTGGCCGTATACGCAGAACTCGGATCAGCAGGTCGCTGGATAAGCTGAGCAGGCTGATAAACGGGGAGGTGATTCGCGACAGCAGAATCATGGGGGCGGCCATGGTCTTGGCAATACCCTCCGGGTTGGAAAGACCGATGCGCTTGGGAACCAGTTCACCTAATACCAGCGAGGTGTAAGTCAGGAGAATCAGGACCAGAACAACGGCAATGGATTTGGCGTAAGGGGCCAGTATTTCAAATTGAGCCACAAAGGCCTGCACGTCGCTGGTAATTTTATCCCCGCTGAAAATACCGAGCAAAATACCAATAAGGGTAATCCCAATCTGGACGGTAGACAGGAAGCGGTTAGGTGCGTTGGCGAGATTGAGAGCCGTCTGGGCTTTCTGGTCGCCGTTTTTGGCTGCGGTTTCAAGCCGGGATTTGCGCGAAGACACCAGCGCAATTTCCGACATCGAAAAGATTCCGTTTAGTATAGTGAGTAACAGAATTATGGCAATTTCCACAAAGGAGTCAGGTTGGGTGACGCAAAATTATCAAATCTTTTATCGTGTCAAAAGAACAGGGTTTTGCTATTTTTGTTACACGAACTGTTCTTTACTGCATGATTGTCTTCATTGACGACCGGCCTATACGCTTAACCGGTCCGAAAGTAGCCTCGCGCCACCGCGATGCCCGTCACGGCGGTGACCACCTGGAACGTTTTTCCGACTATGACCATATTCTGGATGCCCGGCTGGAAATTCTAAAACCTGACGCCTTGCAGGGGCACCTGCTGGTGCTGAACGCTACGCCCTCGACGGTAGAAAAGCTGGTAAGCCTCCTGCAAACGGCCGATATAAGCCATCTGTCGTCGGTAACCCTTTTTTGTGTCGACAAAAAAGTGGCCGAAGAGCGGATGAAAAGCCTATTTAAAGTGGTGAAAGCGGCCGGAGGAGTCGTTTTTAAGGGCGATCAGATGCTGCTGATGTTTCGCCGGGGCGTCTGGGATCTACCCAAAGGCAAGCTCGACGAGGGCGAGTCTTCCCGGGAGGGGGCCATGCGGGAAGTGGAAGAAGAAACTGGGCTGCGTGTAGACCTCGACGATAAAATATGCACCACCTGGCATACGTATACCTTCAACGGCAGCCGGATTCTGAAGCGCACCAAATGGTACCGCATGATCTGCGTCGACGAGAGCCGAATGGCCCCGCAGGAAGATGAAGATATCGAGCAACTGGCCTGGATGGATCGACGGCAGGCGCAGCTCGCACTTACTAACTCATTCAGCTCAATCCGCTATGTGATCGAATCGGTTTACGAGCAGGAGCCAAAGGAGGAAGAATAGGTACTAAAGAAAATAACCCGATCCTGGTGATGACGAGCCAGATTTATGAGTATTTTGCCGGTTCGCAGCGCAGAAACGGTGTGCCCGGAGGTAAGGCAATTACTTGTATGTTTGTTGGTAGCTAATGGTGACTACGTCACCTAAATAACTCAGGTATGCGGTTATATTCTCCAAAAAAGGCTATTTTATTGGTCGTGGCTACAGTTTGTTTATTGTTGAATGCCGGCATGTCGTGTCTGGGGCAGAATAAACAGCAAGCCATTGATAGCCTGCAGGCATTGCTCAAAAATCATCCCCAGGCTGATACCAGCCGGGTGAAATTGCTTTTCGACCTGGGCAATCTTTACCGGGCTCAACCGAAGCAGCGACGTGCCGTGGCGGAAGATGCGCTGACCCTGGCGCGTAAGCTTCGGTATCGGGAAGGAGAGGCCAAGGCCCTGTTTATTCTGGCCGATACCTACCGGGAAGAAAGTAATTTTAAGCAGGCCCTCTCTATTGGGCAGCAGGCGGCCAGGGCTGCCAATGCACTCAACGATCTAAACCTGCGGGCATCGGTTTATGAGCTCATTGGGGATGTACATTATTTCCAGGGCAACTATGTACAGGGTATGGAGTATTTACTGGAAGCCTTGAAACACGCCGAAAAAAGCAAAGACGAAAAACTGATAGCAAATATTTTATCGGATGTTGGGCTGGTCTATCATTCATTAGGCGATTATAACCAGGCATTGTTTTACCACCTGAGAGCCTTGAAAAGCAAAGAACGGTCGGGCTCAAAAAGCGGGCTGTTCAAGGGATTCAATAATGCCGCCGAAGCCTATCGCTTACTGGGCGAAGATGCGAAAGCCATAGACATGTACACGAAAGCCTTAGCGGTGGCCCGGGAACTAAATAACAGCTTCTTTATAAGTTTTGTTGAAAGCAACCTGGCCAACCTTTACGAGAAACAGGGCAAATACGAGCTGGTCTTTCCGCTCGCCTTCCGGGCCTTAGCCGTGTCTAAGGAGATGGACGATCAGGAGGGGGTTGCTTTTTGTTCGGATATTCTGGCCAGAGCGTACCTGCATACCAACCATCCTGATAGTGCCCGCTGGTATGGTCTCCGGGCGTTTAACGTAGCTCAGCAAACCGGTCTGAAAGAATACAGCCGGGATGCCAGTCAGGTGCTGGCTGAATCATACGCCCGGTCCAGCGATTTTGCCAGGGCGTACCAGTACCAGCAGATTTATATGGGGTATAAAGACAGTCTGCTGAATGAAAATACCGCCAAGAAAGTTATTTTGCAGCAGTATAATTACGATTTGGCCAAGAAGGAATCGCGTATAGCACTCCTGGTTAAAGACAAAAACCTGCAGGCCGAAGAGGCCCGCCGGCAGCGGCAACTTTTGTACGCTATTATTACCGGCTTGGTGCTGGTAGTTGGCCTGGCCATTTTGCTGTGGCGCAACAACCGCATCAAACAACGGGCCAATGCCCTGCTGAAGCGCCAGAAGCAGGAGATTGATGATCAGGCCCGGCGTTTACTGGTGCTAAATGAGGAACTGAGCGAGCAGAAAGAAGAAGTTGAGACCCAGCGGGATGAACTGGAAGACACCCTGATCAGGCTGAAAGCTACGCAGGCGCAACTGATTCAGGCTGAGAAAATGGCCTCGCTGGGTGAGCTGACGGCCGGCATCGCCCACGAAATACAGAACCCCCTGAATTTTGTCAATAACTTCTCGGAGCTTTCGGTGCAGCTGATCGATGAACTGAAAGAAGGACCAATTCTGGCCCTGCCCGAGTCGGAGAAAGCATATGCCGATGAAATTCTGCACGATCTAAGTCAGAACCTGCAGCGGATCAACCACCACGGCGGCCGGGCGGGTGCCATTGTCAAAGGGATGCTGCAGCATAGCCGGACCAGCACCGGGCAGAAAGAACTGACCGATATTAATGCGCTGGCTAACGAATATCTGCACCTTTCATATCATGGTTTGAAAGCGCAGAATGACCAGTTCAACGCCGATCTTCGGGTGCATCTGGAGCCGAACCTGAAAAAAGTGGAGGTCATTCCGCAGGATATTGGCCGGGTATTGCTCAACCTGTATAACAATGCGTTTTATGCCGTTCTGGATAAGCAGAAACTGAAAATTGCCGGTTACCACCCCCGGATAGACGTTTGTACCCATACGGAGAACGGCAAGCTGGAAATCAGGGTAAAGGATAACGGAACCGGTATTCCAAAAGAGATCATCAACAAAATTTACCAGCCGTTCTTTACCACCAAGCCGACTGGTGAAGGCACGGGCTTAGGCCTGTCGCTCAGCTACGATATAGTGACGAAAGTCCATGGCGGTGAACTACTGGTGGAATCGGAACCGGGGGAGTATACCGAAATGACCGTTCGGTTGCCGTTGGGGGCTTAGTTTTCCTGGACAGGTAGCGAACGCTATGGCTTTACAAGAAGAAGCAACGCCGGTTCGGCGTTGCTTCTTCTTGTATAACAGACTTTCCTACGCGTTAATTTGGCCAGAAATCACAACTTGGACCACCATCGGCTGTATCCTCATAGCACTTAACATTCTTCCCGCTGTCGCCAACCCGTCCGGTTTTAATCCAAATAGTATTCGTAGAATAATCAACGTAATAGCGCTTGTCCAGGACGTAGGTAAAGCCCACGATATTAGCCGGTAAGTTCTCAAACTTAATAAAATGACCGGTCGCATTACACTGGGTTCCTTTACCGTCGGAACCAGAGACAGCACCATTGCTAAACATCGCGGTAAAGTAGGGACCTTCATATTCGGTACTGGTATTATAGATCCTCCTTTTATAAAGCTGTCCTTGTTCCTCTACAATTATATACGCCCTTAAGACATTCGAAAACGTAGGACATTCACTATTGGCCTGTACTTCCGCAGTTGTCGATAGCTGAACAATTACGTTGCCTAAGCCCGCCGTAATCGTCTTTGTTGATGGTTTGGTGGCTTTACCATTTTTGCTGGTGGCGGTGGGATACGGGTCTGTTGACTCAGTGGTAACTGAGTAATACCACTCGCTGGGGCCTCCGTCCGGGTCAATGTATAGAATGCTGTACGACGGAAATGTTGCCTGTGTCTGTGCTACTGACTGTTCAAAACCTCCACAGTTGCCGTCGTAACAAGGACGACCTTCCAGCTTTACGTCGATCGATTCAACGTTGGCGATTACGCGGCTGTTGGCATCGGTGCGACTGTTTTCGGGCGTGAGGGAGTCGGTGGTAGACTGGCAGCCCTCGAACAGGACAACGCTACCCAGCAGCAGCAGACTTACAAGTAAATTTGGTTTACACATGGGAGTTGAGATTTTGTTATGTAAAAATGTTACAATACTGAAAATGTGGTTGTTTATTGGTGAGAAGAATTGTAGCGGTAAGGTAAGCTTTACCTAACTGGAAGGCAAGACTTTAACCTGACTGTTATTAAAAGGGATGTTTATAAATTTGTTTTTTCATGTACCTGCCTTACGCATTGTTCACATATTAATAGCACCAATATACGTTTTTGGGCATACCGAGATAATCATATGAAAAGAAATAATTTTTGGTAACATAATTGGGTAATTATGACGGACATTTGATTTAAAATTTAATGTCCTCTATTACCAGTGTTTATGCTTCAACCGGTTATTGCTGCCCTTGTAGCAAGGTATACGGCAAAAACTCATCTACCGGCTGCCCGTAGCGGTGCAAATCGCGGATAATGCTCGAACTAATGGGGGCCAGGTGTGGAGACGTAATCAGAAAAACCGTTTCAACTTCAAAATAAATATGTCGGTTAACCTGTGCGATGCTGTTTTCGTACTCAAAATCGGTAGTGTTCCGCAGCCCACGCAGCAAAAAGCGGGCTCCCAGGTTGCGGGCTACATTGGCCGTCAGATCTTCGTATGTGACTACGCGGATAGCCGGGTAGGCCCGAAAGGTGTCTTCAATCCAGCCTACCATCTGGTCGAGCGGAAAATAGCGTTGTTTGTTGGCATTTCTGCCGATGCCAATCACAATTTCGTCGAATAATTGTAGGCCACGCAGCACAATATCCTCGTGACCTTTGGTGAAGGGATCGAAAGAGCCGGGAAATAAAGCGATTCTTTTCATAGCGGGCGGATGATGAGCGCCCGAAGTAATAACTGAAAATTGGAATGTGCAAACGCAGACGCTCAGCCGTTTGCCGGAGAAGGGAGTAAGGCCAGGCCGTACAGGCTGATGTAGCGGTGTTCGGGCAGGTCATCGAAGGCGGCCGTGAGGGTCAGGCCGGGTGGTGTCCGGCCAAATGTCAGGTGCGGCAGGAACCGGCTCAGTTGGGTAAATATGTCGGCGTACGGGGTAATTTCGCCGTAAAGCAGCGTATTGACGGAGTACGGTTCCAGGTGCAGCTCGTCAATAACATACAGAATATAATATGCCAGGTCATTGGCATTTTTATAGCCAAAGCGGTTGCAGTACATCAGCCGGCGGTTGGCGTGCAGCGTAATGGTGACGAACTCATTCTCGAAATACAGCAGCAGATTCTGGGTGCTGGACAACTGCTGGTCTACGGCCGACGCGGCCTGGATAAGGGCACTGGTCTGGTGAACAAACGTTAACTGTTGCAGCGGGTAACTGGCCGAAAAGTAAGTAGCCAGATTGTGTTCCACATTGAAAACACAGTAATAGCCCTCGTTGTGGGCAAACGTCTGGGCAAATTCATGGGCGGGCAGGGCATTACCGCGCATCAGCGAGAGGTAGCTGCTGGCGTATTCTTTACGAAAGAGCGGTTTTGGAATCAGCGTAAAGGCGGGAGAGTTGACGGCCACCCGGATTTCCTGCCACTGGCTGATCTGAAGCACCGGATTAGAACGCACAATGGTGGGCAGGGCCTCGGTCGCCGGCCGCTCGGTCAGCAGCGAAGGAAACGCATACTCTTCCAGCCAGCAACAATGCCGATGCTGGTTCAGAATGGCAAACCGGAAACGATCTTTGCTAACCTCCAGGCATAATACCGACTTTTCGGCCTGCAAGGCCTCAAGAGTTTCCTGGCGCACGGCAACAGTAGGAGAGGTAGCAACTTCGGTCTGCACAATCTTTACGTTAAAAACACTAAGCCACTAAATTAAAACCCCGTTTGTTTTAAACCTACTATTGATTTAAATAACCGGTCAATTCAACGACATCATTGATTGAACGGCACTGCTGAAACAGGGTATGCACTTCTTCCGGTGGATAGCTCTTGATTTCGGCAATGGTCATCAGCCGCACTTCTTCGATAATCTGGCCATCAAGGCTCATTTCCGGATCAAAACCCTGCCGGAGCTGACCACCAGTGGCCTGTACCGAAAAAAACAGCTCCAGCGCGTGTAAGGGAGGGTGCATAAACTCATTCACAAACAGCAGGTCGCCAACGCGTATATCCAGGCCGGTCTCTTCCTTAAACTCCCGAATGAGTGCCTCGTGGGCTGTTTCATTAAACTGAGATCCTCCACCGGGTGGGCACCAGAACGTATCGGTGGGGCCAATACCCCGGTGGCGTACCATGAGCAGGCGGTCGCCTTCAATGTAAATGCCGCAAACCCGCAGCCGCAGCCGGTAGCCATATAGTTTTGTTACCTCTTCTCGTGCTTTATCCAACGTCTGATTCATAAAGTATACCCGCAAATATACGAATAAGCCGCTATACTATACGGAGCCAATAGCCGGGGCGGTTCGGGCATAAATACCCGAACCGCCAGACGTTGAGCCGGACAGGAAGCCGATCGTCGGCGGAAATAGTGAGGCCTTAAAAGGGGCTGCCCGAAATATAGCTTTCCAGGGAGTCGATATGGTTTTTC
This sequence comes from Nibrella viscosa, assembly GCF_039541875.1. Taxonomy (NCBI): domain Bacteria; kingdom Pseudomonadati; phylum Bacteroidota; class Cytophagia; order Cytophagales; family Spirosomataceae; genus Nibrella; species Nibrella viscosa. The sequence continues at coordinate 24,916 of NZ_BAABHB010000006.1, forward strand.
TGGTCGCGGATAATAGCCGATACCACATCGTTGATGGAGATAATGCCCGTTAGCTGATCGGCTTCAATAACCGGCAGGTGGCGGATGTGCTTGCTGGACATCAGCAGCATAGCTTCGTCCAGATGTTGGTCAGGGTCTACGGTGATCAGTTTTTCGGTCATTACTTCGTTAATGTATGTTTCCTTGGAGGCCCGGCCCACCAGAATACCTTTGCGGGCGTAATCGCGCTCGGAGAAAATACCTGACAGCTGGCCATCGTCGATAACGAGTACGGCCCCAATGTTTTTTTCGGCCATAAGCTGGAGCGCTTCATACACGGTGGTGTCGGAGGTGACGGAGTAGATGGTATCGATAGGTTTGTTTTTGAGGACTTGCCTTATCTTCATGGTTTTAAGGGGGTTAAAGTTTTCCTAAAAATAGGCCGTTGAAAAGTGAAAAGCAATCTTGTTTCATTTATACTTTAAACTTCTTTGCGTCGATGCGCGTTACTAATCTCCATGAAACCAATAATCACCATTGGCTATTGCCCCAAATGCGGCTGGCTGCTGCGCTCGGCCTGGATGGCGCAGGAACTGCTTACTACCTTCACTGATGATATTCAGGGTGTTTTACTGCATCCGTCCGACATCAGCGGCCGGTTCTGGGTAAACGTGGGTGAGCAGCGTATCTTCGACCGCAACGAAGCCGGCCGCTTCCCGGAAATCAAGGAACTAAAGCAACTGGTCCGCGATATGGTGAACCCCGGCAAAAGCCTGGGCCATTCTGACCGCCGGTAACCCGGATTGCAAATCCGGCCTTCTGTCCCTCATTAATAACCTGCCTTGCAGCCTATCGTCTTCTGTCTTTCCTCTGGAATAGTCCCAACACCGGCATCCCGAAACCGGTGTGCCTCCTAAAGCTGAAAAAATTTTCAGTATAATTTGTTGGCGAATAAATATTCAGTTAAATTTGTTTCGCCACTCAGGAAAAGAACATGCGAACAAAGGACGAAGCGAAAGAACAACTGATACTGGATGCCGCCCTCCGGCTTATAAACCGTGTGGGGCTGGCCGGCTTAAAAATGACCGATCTGGCCAGGGAGGCTACCGTTGCTACCGGCACGGTTTATATTTACTTCACCGATAAGTCGGCGCTGGTAGACCGGCTGTACGCCTACCTCCTTCGCAAAAGTATGGGTGATCTGTACGCCGGCATCGAAGAGGCTGACCCGCTGCGGGTTAAAATCCGGAAGATGGCCCGTAATTACCTGGATGAGAACGTAGCACATCCGGAATACACGGTTTTCTTCGAGCAGTACTTCCGGTCGCCTTATACCAATGAATCCGCTCAGCGCCAACAGGAAGAAGCGGGGCTGATGCATCCCATTTATGCATTGGTGGTGCAGGGGCAGCGGGAAACCATTATCAAAGAAGCCGATCCGGAACTGCTGGTGACCCTCGTTTGCGGTATGCTGAACGAACTGGCGAAGCAACTTACCTATACCGGGCAGTTGGTTAGCGCTGAGGACTGGGAAACAACCTTCAGTGTTATCTGGGACGGTATCAAACGCTAAACCGGAGGGCGTTGCTATGGACTTTTTGTTTACCTGTTTTATGAATAAATTTTCACTTAAAACAACTGCAAAATGAAGAAGATCGTGTTAATTACCGGAGCTTCGTCCGGAATTGGTAAGGCTACAGCCCGTTATTTTGCCGAAAAAGGCTGGAACGTTGCCGCTACCATGCGGACCCCGGCCAACGAAACCGAATTGCCCCAACTACCCAACGTCCGGCTCTTCCGTCTGGATGTACTGGATCACGACAGTATCCGGCAGGCAATTACCGACACCCAGGCGGCTTTCGGCGGTATCGATGTGGTGGTGAACAATGCCGGCTACGGAGCCGTAGGCGTATTTGAAGCCGCCACGCCCGAACAGGTTCAGCGGCAGTTCGACACCAATGTGTTTGGCGTTATGAACGTTATTCGGGAAATTCTGCCGTATTTCCGTGAGAAGCGGGACGGTACCATCATTAACGTAACGTCGATGGGTGGCCTGATTACCTTCCCGATCTACAGCATTTATCACGGTACCAAATGGGCAGTTGAGGGCTTCACCGAAGCGCTTTCCTTTGAACTGCGTCCGTTCAACATCCGGGTGAAAAACATTGAGCCGGGTGCCATTAAAACGGATTTTTACGATCGTTCCCAGGATTTACTGCAAAAAGAAGGGCTCACCGACTACGATGCGTATGTCCGCGTAACACTGGCTAATTCCCGGCAAGCGGGTGTCGACGCCCCCGGTCCTGAGGTGGTCGCCCAGAAAATTTTTCAGGCCGCCAACGACCGTTCGTTCCGGCTGCGATACCCCGTTGGTAACCAGTCTCCCTGGCTGCTGGCGCTTCGCCGGTTTGTGCCGCTTTCCTGGTTTCACGGAATTGTGAAAAGCGTTGTCGAAAAGGGGTATAAGCCTCAGACCGCCTGAACAGCAGCGATCACCACCTGCGGCAGTTTGGCGTATAGACCATCAGGAAAACCCGACCTGTACGGGGATTACGGCCGGTCGTTGGGCAGACTGACCACAAACTCGGTATACCGGCCTTCTTCCGTCTGTACGTGTATTTCACCGCCGTGACCTTTGGTCACAATATCGTAGGTCAGCGATAGCCCCAGTCCGGTGCCTTCACCGGTGGGTTTGGTAGTAAAAAAAGGCTGGTAAATCTTGCTCAGGATCCCGGCCGGTATGCCCGTGCCGTTATCTTTTACCCGAAGTTCTACCCGGCCGTTATTTGTGTAGGTGCTAACCTCGATCTGAGGCCGATACGGGTCGGCGGCAAGGGGTTCCGCGCTCCCAACACGTAGCCCCCGGCTTCTTGCCCGTACCGCATAGAGGGCGTTATTGTATAGGTTAAGCAGCACCCGCCCCATGTCCTGGGGAACTACGTTTATGTTGGACAGGCCTGGTTCAAAGCTGGTAATGAGCTGGCAGTCGAAGCTATCGTCTTTGGCCAGCTGTCCCTGATAAGCCAGCCGCAGGTACTCCTCGGCCAGGGCGTTAAGGTTGGTGGGCTGCTTCTCGCCGGTCGATGCGCGGGAATGTTCGAGCATCCCCTTCACAATGCTGTCGGCGCGTTTGCCGTGGTGGTTGATTTTTTCCAGATTGCGGCCGAGGTCATCGGCAATGGCCAGCACATCCTCGGTATGGCCGGCAACCGCTTCTTCTTTAAGCTCTGCCACCAGATCTACGGATACTTCCGAGAAGTTGTTTACAAAATTGAGCGGGTTCTGAATTTCGTGCGCAATACCGGCCGTCAGTTCACCCAGGCTGGCCATTTTTTCTTTCTGCACGAGCTGATTCTGAGTGGCTTTCAGATCCTGAAAGGCCTGTTCCAGATTATCCCGCTGCGCTTCAATCTCTGCTTTCTGCTCCTGAATCTGCCGCGTGCGGTCGGCTACCCTGGTTTCCAGGGTATCGGCGTAGCGGACCAGCTCATCTTTAGACTGTTTCAGCGACTGGGTCATGCGATTGAAGTTCTGGGCCAGCGTCCCGAACTCATCCAGCAGTCCCACCGGTATCTGCACGTTCAGATCGCCCTGGTCGGCCCGCCGAATACCATCCAGCAGGTGTTGAACGGGCTGAACCAGGCTTACCTTCAGAATGATGGGAAACACCCAGAGCAGAAAAGCCGCCGAGCCGATAATCAGCAGGGCCAGCGTAATCAGGGCCTGTTGATGCGCCAGCCGGTCGGCTACGGTATGGGTGAAGGGCACTACCAGCAGCGACACATACATTAGAATTGATATACCACTGGCGAAGACAAAGCCAATGAGCTTATCTTGAAAGCGTATGGGAAACGTGGAGTAAATAATGAAGAGCAGGACAAAAAACTGGAACAGCACCCAGGTGACCAGAAAATAGAGCGGCAGGCCCCAGGGGTGTGACACGCCAGGGTACAGCAGGAGCAGAGCCGATCCGATAAAGCCAAAGTCGGCAAGGGCGAGTTTAACGCAGGGATCTACCAGCGCCGGATCACGATGCCGGAAATAATAGGCTTTGCGCAGGTAAACCGTCAGGCTCCAGAGGCTGGGCAGTATAGCGAACAGGGCTATCAGGGTGTGTGAAAATAGGAACGGCGTCCAGCCCTGGGGGTGAGCTGCAAAATTATGTTGTACCTGCACGCCAATAAATACCAGCCCCGTCGCCAGCAGAACGCCCAGCACCCATGTCCGCTCCCGCCCGAACAACGGCACCGGAAACAGGTAAGGCAACTGCGATTTGGCGGTATGCGCCAGGTAAAGACCGGCGCAGAATACGAGGCTGGTAACCCGGAAGACCACAGAGGCCAGGTGCGGTTGCAAGCCGGTTTCAATAAAAGCCATCGCCTGCCAGAGCACACTGGCCCAGATGGTCCGCAGCAGCCAGGGTTTGTAGGCACTCTGACCGGGGTTGCGCGTCAGGCCGATAATAGCCATACTGGCCAGCGTAATGTGCAGCAGGGCCATGATGGCATACGAACTTAACAAAAAAGGATTCATGATCGGAGCAGGGCCGGATTTGTGGTTGGCTGAAGGTAAGGCTTTTATACGATTTTTACTCGGTTTGCGCTGCACCAGTAGCTAAAGTTCCGACCAGCGTACAGGACTGGTCTGCCAGAGGCCGAAGAAACAGACCGGTAAATTAGGCTTAGTTGCCATTTACTTGTAAATTACCCTTCCGCTAACCCTTTTTTACCACCCATGCCAACTACCCAGACAGCGGCCGTCGACGAGACCGCCGGCCAGCCCACCCGCCTGTTTGCCCTGCTGATCGGCATTAACCAGTACCGGCGCGTCAGACCCCTGCGGGGACCAGTAGCCGATACCCATGCCGTGGCTGATTACCTGCGTCACTTGCCCGATTTCGACACCGACATTTGCCTGCTGACCGATGAACAGGCTACCAAAGAAGCGGTAGTGCAGGCCTTTCAGAACCACCTGACGCAGGCCGGCGAAAGCGATACGGTGCTGGTTTACTTTTCGGGTCACGGCGCTCAGGAAGCCGTTGACCGCTCGCTGTGGGTGACGGAGACCGACGGTTACCTGGAGTGCCTGGTGTGCTACGATGGGCAGGCGACCTGCTCGTGGGAGTACCTGCTGGCCGACAAGGAGCTGCGTTTCCTGCTCAATCGGGTTGCCGATACCGGGGCGCATATCGTCACTATTTTCGACTGCTGCCATTCGGGCGATAACACCCGCAATTTCGCCTTTGTAGAGTCGTCGGTGGGCGAGCAGGATCTGCGCGAGCGTCGGCTGAGCGAGTCGGCCCCGCGCCGGCCCTGGGAGGGTTTTATCTTTAGCGATACCCTTACCGAAACCGACCTGAAGACCAGGGGGATCGAACAGGTGCTGCCGCAGAAAACTCAGATTCAGCTGGCTGCCTGCGAGTCCGACGAGTCGGCCATTGAAACCAACGGAGAAGGCATTTTTACCAAAAACCTGTTGTCGGTGCTGCGCTCGGCCGGCGGCACGCTGTCTTACCGGACGCTGCACAACCGGGTGCGGCAGTATATGCGGTTTGGCTACGAACAGCGCCCCCGGATTTATGCCGTGGGCGATGCGCCGGAGCAGCACCTGCAGACGCTGTTTCTGAACCGGACCGGTAAGGCCGGGAGTCAGCCCGTCGAGGTGACCTACAATCCGCGTCAGGGCTGGCTGCTGGACGTGGGCGCTATTCACGGCGTCGGGCAGACTACCGGTGCAATCCGGCTCTTCGACACCGATACCGGACAAGTGCACAACGTAAGCGTGGCCAGTGTGGGACCCGATTATGCCGTGCTGAACCTGCCGGCTTCCCTGGCGCAGACGCTTCGGCCCGATCGCATTTACCAGGCCGAGGTGGAAGGTCTGCTGACCCAGCCCGTCCGGCTCCATTTCAACAACGAGAACGGTGCCCCGGCCGAACTGGCCGCCCTGCTGGCGGCCCTGACCGAACAGGCTGCGTCCTGTTTCGTACCGGAAGAAGATGAGTCGGTGGCCGATTATACCCTCCACGCCCGGAACGGCCTGTACTACCTCACCCGCAGCCTGGACCCGCACCGGCCACTGATCCGCCCGGTACCTGTAGATGATGAAGCGGCCGGGCAGCTCGCTCAGTACATACGGCATATGGCCCGCTGGCATTACCTGCGGGATTTGCGCAATGTAGAGGCCGAACCCGGCGAGCCGTTGCTGCAACTGGAGGTGGAGCCGGTGGGGCAGACACCGATCCGGGTCGGCGGCAATGCCGATGTGGTTACCCTGCCCCTGACCGAAGCCAACGGCCGGTGGAGCGTTACGCTGGCGGTGCGGTTGACCAACCCCACCAACCAGCCTCTGTACTGCACCGCCCTGTACCTGTCCCGCGACTTTATGTCGTTTACCGGTCTGCTGACCACCAACACCCGCCTGGAGCCGGGCCAGATACTGCACCTGGGCTTGCCCGACCGCCGGAGCCTGACCGGCCGGCAGACCACCGTAAAACTGCAACTGGAAGAAGTGGTGCGGCAGTATAACTGGCCGGAGGTGAACGAGCAGTTTCAATTCATCCTGACCAAAGACCCTTTGTCGGAGACCACGCTGGCGTTTCTCACGCTGGAGTCGCTGCCGTCACCGCCCACGGTGCAGGACCGGCAGCAGGACCTGATTACGCGGGGGGCCATTTTTACGGAAGAAGAAGCCGAGCCGCTGCCCGACTGGTGGACCCAGCGGGTGAACCTCCGCATGCCAAACCCGCTGTACAATACCGTAACGGAGGCCGAACTAAGCCAGCGACTCAACCCCACCGCAGCCGAGGGAGATACCACCCTGGCCGGCGACATCCTGGCCGATTTTACCCTGCAACTCTACTACGATGTGGTAACGGGCGAAGACCTGCAGCCGGCGTTTGCGCTGAAGCCGGCGATCCGGCTCATCGAAGGCGAGTTGGCCGAGCGCGGCTTCCTTTCAGATGTAAAACAGGCCGTTACCAACCAGATTGCCAACCGAATGCGGATTCGGCGGTACGAACAGAACCTGATTCGGTACCCGACCCGCATGCGCATTCTGGCGGAAGGAGACTCCTGGTTTCAGTACCCGTTTCTGCTGCGGGATGTGGTCGACTACCTGGCCGGTGTTTATAATGTGTACAGCCTGGCCGATGCCGGTAGCCGGCTGGTTAATCTGCTGGCAAAACCCAACCCTAAATTCCTCCAGATGCTTGCTCAGGTGCGCCCGGCCTTCTTCCTGCTGAGCGGGGGCGGTACCGACCTGTTTGGCGAACCGTTCCGGAGTTTTCTGCGCGAGCAGCCCGACGACCGGCTGCCGTTTCCGCAGTGCTACCTGAACGAAACTCTGCTGCCGGTGCTGGCTACCTTACAAAACGAACAGCGACGCATTTTCCGGCTGGTCACCATGGGCTACCCGGACGTAAAGGTACTGGTGCATGGCTATGACTACTTCGTCCCGCTCAACCCGGCGTCAGACTCCGCTAATGCCGGCCGGCTGGGTACATGTATGATGGGCTGCGGCATTAGGAATCAGGAAGATCAGGAAGCCTTGGTCCGATACATTGTCGACGCCTTTAATCAGCGGCTAGAGGCTGTTGCCAGTGAGTTTCCGCAGGTATCCTACCTGGATCTGCGCGGAGTGGTCCGGCGCACCGGCCGCCGGGAAGATTACTGGTTCGATGAGTTTCACCCGAACGAAAAAGGGTTTCTGAGCGTCTCGTCGCGGTTTGTCAAGCGAATGAACGAGATGCGCGACGTGCCGGTCAGGGTGTCGGTACCGGTACCGTCCCGGTAATAGGGTGCCCGAAAGGCATGAGGAATTGATAGCCGTGTTGTGAAAAGGCTGGTTTTTAGTACTTTCGTTTATGTATGTCTCTATTCCCTGATGCGTAGTACTACCTGGACTGACGACTATTTATGGCGTAAGCGCCTGGAAGGAGATCCGCCGGCCGATGAGGTCATCTCAACCCTCCTGGCGCGTAACCAGAAAGGAGAGATCGACCAGATTTTTCAGATGCTGGTCCGGAACCGCGATTTTCCGAATCCGGCCTTCGATGCCTTGCCCGACGATGTGAAGCGTGTGGTGGAAGACTACTTCCTGGCCACCCGCACGCTGCCCGACTGGGCAGACCCGTTTAAGCTGATGGTGGCCGCCGATGTCTTCCGGCAGTACGGGCCCAAGATCCTGCTGGTGCTGCTCTGTAAATCGCTGCCCACTTGTTACACCGGCTGGCGAGGGGCTAAGGTGCTATACCAGACCGGCCGTATGCGTGCCCGGGACGGCATGCCGGATGCGTTTACGCGCCGGGTAATGGAGACCACCCAGTTTGTGGTCAACATCATGCAGCGCAACAGTTTCGAACACGACGGCAAGGCGGTGCTGACCATCCAGAAAGTTCGGCTAATGCACGCGATCATCCGCTATTTTGCGCAGGAGCGGGGGTGGGATACGCAAACCTACGGGGTGCCCATTAACCAGGAGGATTTAACCGGTACACTGCTGTCGTTTACGGTCGTGATTGTGGATGGTCTGAAGCAACTCGATATTGAACTTACCCCGGAAGAAAGCGAAGCCTATTTTCATATGTGGCGGGTGGTGGGTTACCTGATGGGCGTAGATGATGAACTGAACTCCGAAGATGAGGAGGACTGCCGATACCTGATGAACGCCATTCTGGAACAGCAGGCCGGGCCATCCGGTGAGGGAGCCGAACTCACCAGGGCCTGCATCGATATGATGGACAGCCGCCTGTCATTTGGCCGTCGCCGGACCGTTGCCCATACCTTTGTGCGGTTTTTTATCGGCGATCGGTTTGCCGATATGCTACAGGTGGCCCCCAACGACCCGGATGGGGAGTCGTTCAAGCTGGACGCCGTACAGTGGCTCGACAAGCGTTTTCGGGGTATTTCGGAGCGCAATGTATTGCTGGCGGCTATGGGTCGCTCGCTCAGCAGCCGCGTGATTGAGATGGTGCTTAACCAGCACACCAGCAAAGTGGAGCCCTTCCGCCTGCCCTCTGCTCTGACCGATTCATGGCAACAGATCGAGCCCGATTTTCGGATACCGCCCGTGCTGGACATCCAGGAAGCCTTGTTCTATTTTGACAAACTGACCCGTCACTTCAAAGCCCAGAATAACCCGATGGGGCTGTTTACGGCCGTTTATCTGCTGGTGACCCAACGCGTAGCCGAAGGGATACGCCTGGGTATTTTCGATAATCCGGCTATGATGGAAGAGGTAGACGTTCGATTCAGTATCCTGTATTTCAACGCCATCAACCACTATTTCGACGGTGATCCGGCGGCTGCTCCCTGGCAGGTATCGTTTGAGGCCGCTCGCCGGCCGCTTATCGCCAACCAGCATATCTTCGCGGCCTGCAACGCCCATATCAGCTTCGATCTGCCCCAGGTGGTATCAGACCTGTTTCCCGGCGAAAAGATTCAGGCATTCTACGGAGACTTCCTGAAGATGAACGAGTTGTTCGACGATATGTACACCCAGATGAACGACAGCATGGCCAGAGTCTTCCGGCCGTTTGGCACCGTGCTGCGGTATCTGGATGACCAGGTGCTGGCTACCGAACGGGCGCTCATGCGCCAGGGCCGCGAACGGGCCTGGCAAAGCAGCGTACGACTCGCCGGGGCCTCCTCGCCCGAGGAACGCCGGCAGCTCATTGCGGAGCTCGAACAGGAATCGGCCGCGCTGGGGCGGAAACTGGTTACCCCGTCCTGGCCGCTGAACTGGACGCTGTCGCTGATTGCCCGGTCCGAAACAGGCACCGTAGCCCAGAAAATCGACGTCATGCTGCGCTCGGCCCTGCTGCCGGCGGTATCCTGACCGGCTAAATTCGTAAACTGTCTATGCGCTCGATACTAGGGATTCTGCTATTTGGGTTACTAACCAGCTATCTGGCTTCGGCGCAACCAATCCGGATGACGGATGTCGACCAGCGGGCCGATGTCTTTCATGCGAGCCGGGTGCTGAAGGCCGACGGGTCGGTTACCATTGATGCCCTGCTGGCCCATCCGGACCAGTATGCGTTTCAGCCGCTTTCCCAAAACCCGATCCAGCCCAAAACCGGTAAGTCTGGCTACTGGATGACCGTTGATATTACCAACGAGACAGATGCGGAGCTGCTTCTGCAGTTTATTTACAACGGCACCAAACTCATTGATGTATACGAAACCTGGCAGGGGGCTATCGTGGCCCGGCATCGGCTCGGTGCCCTTCACCCGGAAAGAACCAATCCGGTCCGGAAGAGTAATCCATTTTGTCCGCTGAACATCCGCCGGGGAGAAACCCACCGGATATATGTGTATCAGCAGGGAATTTATACCAGCGAACTGCCCATCTACTGCCTGACGGCTACCCGGCTGCTCACAGAGACCCACCGGTCTGATTTATTCTACGGTATTTTCTACGGTATCGTGCTGGCTATCGGCTTGGGTATGCTGCTGTTTTCCGTCCGCGTTCACGCCCACGATATCCTCATGTACGGCATCTGGGTGTTACTCCTCGGGGTACAGACGGCCTTGTTCCGGGGCCACCTGAATGAATTCCTGTACGCCCGCCATCCGGCCATTGAAGCGTACGGAGCGGCCCTGGGGGGCGTTGTCGGCATGGCGCACGTCCTGTTTACACTATCGTTTCTTCGGTTGCATAAAAAAGCACCCAGACTGTACCGGGCTGCTCTTGCCCTGCTGATCCTGTTTGGCGTGGGTATTCTCTGGCTGGTGGTTGACCTGAACACCGGCACTCCGCTCGATATTGATGTAATTCCGCTGGTTGCGCTGGCCGAAGGGGTTTTCAATATAGCAGCGGGGGTGTATGTGCATCGTCGGGGATTCCGGCCGGCCAGGTATTACATTCTGGGAAACCTCGGTTTTTATGCGCTGCTGATCGTCTTTCTGCTCTATGCCTTTGGGTATTTACCGTATTCCTTTTTCACCTACAACAGCATGATCTTTGGCACTACCTTCGAGATCGCCCTGTTTGCCACCGCCCTGGCTTCCAGTATCAATTTGCTGCGGCAGCAGCGCCGGCAGGCTATCCAGGAGAAAATAGAGCTGTTGCAGGCACAGGAGCGGCTTGTTTCCGGTCAGAATGCCATGCTGGAGCAGCAGGTAGCGCAGCGTACCCTGGAACTGCAGGAGGAGAAGCAGCGCTCGGAGGAACTGTTGCTGAATATCCTGCCCGGCGAGATTGTTGAGGAGCTGAAAAAAAGCGGCACGACCCAGCCCCGGCGGTACGAACAGGTTACGGTCATGTTTATGGACATTCAGAACTTTACCGAAGCGGGGGAGCAATTTACGCCCGAGCAACTGGTCAGCGAACTGGATCACTATTTCCGGTCCATCGACGCCATACTGGGCCGTTACCGCATCGAGAAAATCAAAACCATCGGCGATGCGTACCTGTGCGCCGGGGGCGTGCCGGTTGCTTACCCCGACAATGCCGGCGAAGTAGTGCGGGCTGCGCTGGAGATTAAAAACTTTCTGGAACAGAACCAGCTCGAACGGCAGGTACAGGGCCAGGCCTATTTCTCGTTCCGCATTGGTATTCATACCGGGCCGGTGGTAGCCGGGGTGGTGGGTGCCCGTAAGTTTGCCTACGACATCTGGGGCGATACCGTCAATACGGCGGCCCGGATGGAACAGCATGGCGAAGCGGGTAAGGTTAATATATCGGCTACGACCTACAGCCTGGTCAACGATCGGGTCCGGTGCAGTTACCGGGGCAAAGTCCCGGTGAAGCATAAAGGGGACCTGGATATGTATTTTGCCGAGGCTTTCATCACCGATAAAAGGCCGCTGGAATTATCCCCCTGACCGAGTCTGTTGGATGTATTTTTTTTCTCCTGTTTGTCCGAACCAACACCATGAACACGCTGCTATTTTGTTACGCTAACGACCGCAACCGCCCGCTACCTTCTCTGGCGGAAGAGGATGGGCAGATTGACCGTTTGCTGGACCTGCGCAGCAGCCGCAATCATTACCAGAAAATACGCGATTCGTTTGCCACCGCCGAGTCGGTCACCAGTAAGATTCTGACCTACCAGGACTCCCTCTGCCTGTTCCATTTCAGCGGTCATGCGGGTACCAATATTCTCCAGTTTGAAGATACTACGGCCCGCGGCATGGGTATCGCCCAACTGCTGGCGCGTTGTCCCAACCTGCGGCTGGTTTTTCTGAATGGCTGCTCTACGCTGCAACACGTTCAGTTGCTGCGGGGGCTGAACGTCAATGCCGCCGTAATTGCGACCTCTACGCCCATTGAGGACCAGACGGCTACCCGGTTTGCCCTGGCGTTTTACCGGGCGCTCAATAATCAGCACCCGCTACAGCAGGCGGTAGAGATAGCTCAACTGGAAATTCAGGTAACCACCAACACGCATGTTCAGCAGGTGGAGCGGGCCATGCTCGTCGATTCTATGGAAGAGGTGAGCCGCAACCAGTGGTATTTCTTCTGCCCTGATCCGGCCCTGGCCCAATGGGAATTGCCGACCGGCGATGCCGTGTCTATGACCGAGTATAAGCCCAATGCGGCCCTGCGCACTACCTTGTTTCAGTCGCTGAGGGGGTATGATCCGACCTTGACGGAGGCTTTCAAGGCCAAACAACAATTGCCGCCCGAAGCCCTGAAAAGCTGGCTCAACGAAGAACTGCTCCGCCGGCTGCCATACCCCATTGCCGAACCCCTGCGCCGGCTGCTGTGCCCACCGCTTTCGCCGGCAGGAAAAATGCTGCCGGTTACCCCCAGCCGGGACCGACTGATGAACTATGTGTCGTTGTACGATGGCGCGGTCGATTTGCTGGTGGGTACCCTGCTGGCGCAAACCCGGGAGTGTCTGCAACAGGCGGAGGAGGCCGGCCAGCCGATTGCCCCCGGTGAGGAACTGGAACGGCATTTACAGCAACTGCTCACCGACGGTCGGCTTATGCTGGAGCCGCAGCCGCTGCTGACCATGCTGCGGTCGATGGGGCAGTTTCTGATCAGTAACCAGGTCGATTTGTTCATCCAGGAAATGCACGACCTGGCCCGCCTGTTTAGCGAACAACCCGAATTTTACGAAAGCGTCGGTTTTTTTCATGACCTGCGGCAGCGGCTGATCAGCGCCCCGGCGCTGGGCAATGTTGATTCACTCTGCCAGATTGGCGAAGATCACCTGGTCGAAATTTTGAAGCATCTCGGTTTCTGGGCGCACTACCGGCTCGAATCGGTGCGCAATATCCGGGCGCTCCATTTTTACAATCGCCGGCCTGAATACGCGCACGAGCGGGCGGTACTGCGTACGAGCCAGAGCTACCGGATCGAGGATGTGTGTTTTCAGGAAGTAAAACTGGCCGACATCTGGGACAGCCAGTCGGTGCTGCTGGTTAAAACCAGTCGGCAACTGGGACCAACCGGTCAGTGGGAAGAGCCGGTAGCAGTGGGTTTTCTGAACCTGTCGCCGTTTTTCATCGACCGGAATGTCTTTCTGCGCAGCGATAATGCGGTGTTTGATCTGTATAGCTTTCATTCCTGTACGGAGGGCTGGCTTCGGTTCGGTCATTTAGCTCGTCCGGAAGACCCGTTGCTCCGGATTAGTCTGACCGACACGGATACCACGCATCAGCAGGACTATACCATGCTGCGGGAGCAGTTCCGGGTGGTACAAAGCCTCTTTACCCTGGAGCCGGTTGCGGAGGTGTCGTATCCCGCCCACAACGACGATATCGATCTTAGCTTACTGGACTGATTCTGCTTATGATCACGCAACCGACCGCCGAAAGTCCGTTCAAGTTCCTGGATGCCTATACGGCTCAGGATACGGATCGCTTTTTCGGACGCGATGCCGAACAGCAGCGGCTGGTGGAGCTGCTGTTCCGGTCGCGGCTGGTACTGGTGTACGGACAGTCCGGCACCGGCAAAACCAGCCTGGTGCAATGCGGCTTAGCCAAAGCGGTATCGGCCACCGATTACTACCCGGTGCTGGTGCGCCGGCGCAGCCATGTGCTGACGAGTTTGCATACGACCCTCACGGGTATCCTGGACGAACACGATACCAGCGACGTGGTTGAGCTGGTAGACCGGCTGGGCCTGTACTCCATGCGACCGGTCTACCTGATTTTTGACCAGTTGGAGGAACTGTTTGTGAGTGGGGATACCGACGAGCAACAGCAGTTTTTTGCGGTACTCCGCCGGATTTACCAGGCTTCGTCGGGCTGTAAGCTGTTGCTGGTGATGCGGGAAGATTATATCGCTTATCTGTACCCGTACGAAGACGTTATTCCCGGCCTGTTCGATTTCCGGCTGCGGGTAGAGCCGATGAGCGAACGGGGGCTTCAGGCGGTGATTACCGGCACCTGCCGCCAGTCCGGGCGCATCCGGCTACAGGACGAAACCGAAACCGTACGGCAGATCATCCGCAACAACCAGGGGGCTGCCCAAACGTTTCAGTTGCCCTATCTGCAGGTTTATCTGGACCGGCTCTGGCGGACCGCTCAGGCGGCACAGCCGGGCGAAACGGTGGTGTTTAATCCAGGGCTGGTTGCGCAGGTCGGGGCAATCGACGATGTGCTGGAGCAGTTTCTAAACGAGCAGGTCCAGCTCATAGGCACCGAACTGCCGCTGGTGGATACGGCTACGGTAAAGCGCGTGCTGGAAGCCTTTGTTACCTACGAAGGTACGCGCCGGGAGCACCGTATCTCCTCACTCGCTTCCGCAACCGGCCTGGAGCCTTCGCTGTTGGCCCTGCTGCTGGCTCACCTGGAACGCTCCCGCATTTTGTCCGGCGAAGACGGCCTGTATGAACTGGCCCATGATAGTCTGGCCAGGCTGATCGACAAGGGGCGCTCCGCCGAACAACGCCAGATCAACGATATTCTCCGGCGGCTCAAAGAAGCCTACGCCGAATACCTCGAAAAAGACCGGGCCGCCGATCTGCTGCTGTCGGCCCGCCGGGTGGCGGAAGTGCAGCTTTTCCAGGATCCGATTCAGGCCGAGCTGGCCCGGAGCGTGCCCGATAGTGAGGCCATCTGGCAGTTTGTGATCGACAGTCAGGATGAACTTCAGCGCCGGCAGCGCCGGGAAATCCGACGGTTGCGAACCACCATTGCTATAGTGTCCGGGCTGTGTATCCTGGCAGTTGTGGCTGCGGTGCTGGCGGTGCGCGAATGGGAAAAATCGAACGTGAAAAGTGTGGTTCTCCAGCTAAAGGATATGGACCCGCGGAGCGCGCTGGCCATGAGTGCCTGGGCATATGAGCAGCAGCCTACCCTGGCCACGGCCGGGGCTTTGTCCAACACGTTTTACAACCAGCGGCAGTTTACAGCCGTATTGACCGGCGTACCCGTTAAAACAGCGGAGTTGTCGCCGGATGGCTCTTTGGTTATTGCGGTGGCCGGCAACAACCGGGTTTACCTCTGGGACTGGCAGGGGCAACAACTCGCCGATAGTCTACAGTTTTCCGAACCGGTCCTGTCGGTTAGTGTTGCCCCCCGTGCCGATCACCTGGTGGCGGTAACCGAGCCGGGGGCGCTGTGGGTCTGGCACCGGCCGTCCCGGCAAAAAACGGCCATCGCACCGGGACTTATTATACGGGGGGCGGCCATCTCGGCAGACGGGCAAACCATTATCGGCGTAACCGATGACGAGCAGGTGCATCGGTGGGTACGGCAAGGCAGGCGCTGGTCCGATCAGGGTAGTATCTCCGCCCGCACGGCCGGTTTTGCGCCGGATGGAAAAACGATGCTGAGCCTGACCGCCGATGGCAACACTACGGTATGGAATACCACTACCGGGCAGGCTGTACGTCGGGTTAAGGCCAGTGTATCCTTTGCATCGGAGGCCATATCGCCCACGGCCCGGCAGGTGCTGCTGACCACCAAAGACAGCAAAGTTTACCTCCTGGATGCTGGTACCGGTACCCAGCGATGGTTACCGCAGACCGGCCCAGCCCTGGGCAGCGGTTTTGCCCCCGACGGGAATACCATCTGGACCGCCACGGAAGACTCCCTGCACCTATGGGATACCAGCGGAGCCGGCATTACCCGGCTGAAACTCCTGGCACCGTTTCGGCAGATAAGCCTGTCACCGGATGGGCAAACGCTGCTGCTCGTCTACCAGAACAACAAAGTACACCTGCTAAACCGGGAGGGGTTACGGCTCGACTACCTCTCGCATGCCGCGCCCGTTAAGGTGGCCCTTTTTGCCCCCGACGGGCAACATATCCTGACGCAGACGGAAGACGGTAAGGCATATAGGTGGGGACGGACCGACGTCCGGTTTACAAAACTGGAGCCCCGGCAACGGCCAGAACGCGTGGAGCTATCACCGGATGGTAAGCAGGCACTGCTCGTAACCAGTACCGGCAACCTTCAGGTCTGGGATTTGACCCAACAACAATGGGATAGCCTGCCCGGTCTTTATCCCATACGGTGGGCAACGTTCGCCCCGGATGGGCTGCATTTGTACGCTGTTTCGGATACAGACGGTAAAACCAGCCAGTGGAGCCTGCGGGAAAAGCGGTTGGTCAGACCCCTGCCGCTGCCTCCGCTGCGGTCGATC
Organism: Nibrella viscosa; assembly: GCF_039541875.1. Taxonomy (NCBI): domain Bacteria; kingdom Pseudomonadati; phylum Bacteroidota; class Cytophagia; order Cytophagales; family Spirosomataceae; genus Nibrella; species Nibrella viscosa. The sequence continues at coordinate 41,443 of NZ_BAABHB010000006.1, forward strand.
GAACTCAATCGGGATGGGCAATCCGTCCTGGCGGAATTGGAAGGGACGGAAGACGTTTGGTATGGGTCGTTAACCGGCAAACGACGGGCGTTGCTGACGGCTTCGGCCGGGATACGGACGGCGCGGTTTTCGCCGGAGGGGGATTATATTGTTGCAACGGGCGAAAACACCGGCTATGTGTTCGACAGGAAAGGGGCGCTTATCGATAGTCTGGTTAGTCCCGAAGCCATCCGTTCGGCAGAGATTTCGCCTGGCGGGCAAACCGTACTCCTCACCACCTACCTGCCAACGATGTATATCTGGACACCCAAAACCCGCAGGGTGTTGACGGTTACCGATCAGGATGTGGTAAAAACGGCCATGTTTGTGGCCGATGGAGAACGGATTCAGACGATGACCAACCGGGGTATTATCACCATTCGGGACCGCAGCGGACAGGCCATTGCCAGGGTGGAGGAGCCGTATAGCCGGGTGTGGGCTTCGGGCGATAAACTGCTCCTGCAAAATGGGAACTATGTGCTGGTGGCACCGGCTCCTGCCCTGGTCGGCTCCTGGTATCGCCAGACATTTACGGACGAGCAGCGCCGGAACAGGCAGGAAGCGGCCGCACAAACCTATTCACTGACTACTTCACTGCGGCAGGCCCTGAAACCCTATTGGAATAAACTTATTTTCGGAACGGAATAATGCAGTAACAAGACAAAAACGTATGAAAACGACCATTTACGTGTGGATAGGAATGTGCATTCTGGCCTGTCAGTTCAGTTACGCCCAGCAATCGCCGGTTTCCGGTATTGTTATACCTATAATAAAGGAATCACCGGCTACGATCCGGGCCATGAGCAGAAATTCGGTGAGCGGACGGGAGTTTAACCGGATGTTTATTGAACTCGGTATGAAGGAATACCAAATTGAGATTGGAGACACCCTGATCATAAAAGTAAACTTGAAAACAACTACGGAGTCAATTGGCATTATACCCAAGCTCTGTTACGACAATTGTCAGATAAAACAGGTAAGCGAACGGAACCAGCAAACGAATGGCTATGAAATTGACACCATCAGCACAAGTACATTAACGGATAATACACTTTTCCTGCCCATAAATGAGCTGGTGGAGTATTCGAATGAGTTTGGCAACCCGGTAGTGCTTGACAATTCGACTCTGAGTACCATTTACATATACTTCACCAATGCCTACCGGTACGATGTGCAGTTTACGTACCAGGTTGATCTGAAAAAAAGGTCAAAAACCCAGGCTGGAGCTGCTTCGCTGAAGCGAAGCATTCCCTCCCTGAAAACCGCCCGCTATCATGCCCTGCTGATTGGCGTGGATGAGTACGACGATCCGAGACTTAAACTCCGAAATCCGGCCAGTGACATTGCCCGGCTCGACAGCGTTCTGGCGTTAAAATACGTGTTCAGCTCCATTACCAGACTGGTAAACCCCACAAAACGGGAGTTAAGGGAGATTCTGACGCAAATGGCCTATACCCTGGTCAACGACGATAATCTGCTGGTTTATTTTGCCGGTCACGCCATCATCGATCAGCAAAACGGGTATTGGGTGCTGAAGGATTCAAAAGTGGGCGACCTGGATAGTTACCTGTCCGTGGCGGCCTTGACCAAAATTATCAGCCAGATGCGGGTGCAGCACGTGTTACTGGTCGCCGATGCCTGTTTCGGGTCGGCCGTTATCCGTTCCCGGGACATCACCGATTTCGATTTGAAAACATGGCAGGAGCGGTATAATCAACGCAGCCGTCGGGCAATAAGCAGTAGTTATCTGGAGACCGTGCCGGACAAAAGCACGTTCAGTACCCTTTTTCGGGATGCACTGGCCGGCAACAGCGATGATTTTGTGTCGGCCGAAGCCTTGTTCGACAGCTTTAAGCACCGGGTTTATAACAAATCGACTACCCGGCAGCGGCCCGTGTACGGCAATATCGATGGGGTGCTTAAAGGGACCGGCGATTTTGTTTTCCGGCGACGACAACCAGCCGACTCCGGGGTGGTCGTGCAACGAACCACGTATGCGCTGACCAGCGATCCAACCGCCCGAATCCGGTTCGATTCGGCGCTTGATTCCATGCAGGTAATCCATATGGATCAGTCTGATGGCGATACTACCCGGGCGGGTATTGAAAACTATGCGAACCGCGCCGTTACGTTGGTCAACACGTATAAAGGCGATGTGACGGTCAATGTTTCGCTGAAGGATCTGCCGGCCAGTCAGCGGATAATCTCCATTCCGCCCAACAAAACCAAGATTCTCGATTTAGGGAATTTTCCGGCCGCCAGGGTGTCGGTCCGGACCTCCGATAACCATTCGGTCGACTACCAGCTTCAGCGCGGTATGCGGTACCAGATCCTGTGGCTGGCCGACAGCGGTCAACTGGATTTGTACCTGGTCAGGTAACACCTTACAGAAACGATAAATGCCCTCCCCGAATCACCGCCGGATACGCGACCGGATCGAATCGGTAGAGGTAGGGCGATTTGTACGGTGTGCCGGTGCGCCGTTCGTCGGTTCGCTGCAGAATACCCGATGCCTGTACTTTTTTGTAAAAGTTACGGGCATCCAGCGTGCGTCCCAGAATAGTCTCATATAGCCGCTGGAGTTCAGGCATGGTAAACGTTTCGGGTAGCAGGTGGCTGATGGGCTGGTAAGGCAGTTGCCGGCGCAGGCCGGCCAGGGCTACGTCGATTATATGGTTATGATCGAACAACAGATTGGGCAGTTCGTCCAGGCTCCACCAGTCGCAGGCGTCCGACAGCAGATCGGGCCGGGGGGTCACTTCAGCATACTCAACGAGGGCGTAATATCCCAGCGAAATGGTACGCTCCGACCATTTGCTGCGGTCGACCGGGAAGCCTATTCTCCGCCAGGTGTCTTCCTCATCATAGCGTATGGCATCACCAAAAATATGAAACTGTTGCAGAAAGAGCTGCTGTAGGCCGGTTCGTTCCCGCAGAATTCGCACAGCGGCCGCGTCTGCCGATTCGGTTTTTCGGATAAAGCCGCCGGGCAGGCTCCACTCGTTGGTACCTTTCCAGCGCAGCAGCAACACCCGCATCCGGCCCTCGTGAAAGCCAAAAACTACACAATCGATGGATAAGTAATGAATGGATAGCTCTGCCTCCTGTCTGAAATACTGGATAACAGTTTGATCGAAATTCTTCATATGGAAAGGAAAAAGAGTTCCCAGCGTTTGTACGGTACGTGTACTCTATGTATTTTTGACGTAAAGGTAGCACTATTCTATCCGCTAAGTTACAGAATCCATGAATAGCCGTTGCCAAAGCATCATTGTCCCTAACCTTTCATGAACACGTTTAGCCTAGCCGTTCTCCCTGCTCTGCTTTTGGTGGCTGCGGCCCAGACCTCCCTGGCTCAACAGGCCCACGTCAATCTGGACTGGAATCCGCAGAAAAATGATCGAAATCTGGTGCCGTTTGGAGCCGGTGTAATTTCGCCCGAAGTGCTGGACGACCAGCGGGTCACGTTCCGGCTGAAAGCGCCCGATGCCCACGCCGTTGCGCTGACGGGTGGCCCCATGCTGCTGGCCCTTGGGGCGAAAGAGCCGGTTCCCTTTCAGAAAGGTGCCGATGGTGTCTGGTCGCTGACCATCGGACCGGTGAAGCCGGATATATATGTTTACAAGTTTATCATCGACGGCGTAACCGTACCGGATCCCAACAACACCCTTACTGGTTTTGCCGATCAGCCGGGGTTTAGCAACCTGGTGGTACATGGCAGCGGACCGGCCTACTACGACGCCCGCAATGTACCGCACGGAGCCGTAACCCGCCACATCTACCACTCCGATGTATTGAATGGAGAACGGGAGATTTACGTATATACACCCCCTAACTACGATCCGAAAAAGAAGTATCCCGTATTGTATCTGGTCGGTGGCAGTGGCGAACTGGCCTCCGGCTGGAGTATCGATGGCCGGGCTAATTTTATCGCCGACAACCTGCTGGCCGAAGGCAAGGCTGTGCCCATGATTATTGCCATGCCCAACAACCAGGTAGTTCACCGCAGCGACCCGAACCATACCGAGTTTACGTTCAACCTGTTTGAGCAGGAGCTACGCAAACAGATTGTTCCCTTCGTTGACAAACACTACAGCACCCGCGCCGACCGCAAGGGCCGCGCTTTGGCCGGTTTATCGATGGGCGGGCGGCATACGCAATTTGTGGGTATCAACAAATGCCTGGATCTGTTCAGCTCATTTGGTATTCTGAGCGCCGGCGACCTGGAGCCGGAAAAAACCAGCGCGGCCTTTCTGAACGACCCCAATGCCAACAAAAAAGTAGATTTCCTCTTTCTGGGGCAAGGCACGGGCGAAGTGTCGGCTCCCATCGGCAAACGGGCGGTTGTGCTGCACGAAGCCCTGAAGAAACACAACATTAACCATCAGTATTACGTAGGTGGCGACGGTGCCCACGACTGGGGCACCTGGCGGCATCTGCTGTACTACCAGTTTCTGCCGAATCTCTGGCGGAAGTAGTTTTTAGTTTGAGGTCTGTAGTTTGTACGGGGCAACCGCCTGGTGGCCCCGTACAAACTACAGACCTCAAACTAAAAACCATTAAAACCCCTTTTCCCATGAAGCCAAACAAAAATACGCTCTTCGCCCTCATGCTGGGCCTGACAGCACTAATCGCTCCCGACGCATCGGCGCAGATGCAGCAGCGCCCACCGACGCCCAACGACACACTCCGCTCTCCGCATGTGCTGCCGGATAATCGCGTGGCTATCCGGGTATACGCGCCCAAAGCCAGTGAAGTCATGCTGTCCGGTGATTTTCTGGCGGGCAAACCACCTGTTGCCCTGACCAAAAATGAGCAGGGCGTCTGGTCGGCAACGGTTGGCCCGCTGCGGCCGGATTATTACACCTATACGCTGATGGTGGATGGTGTACGCACCATCGACCCGAAGAATGCCATCATCAAGCAGGGTGTCAGCAGCCTGGAAAACGTGATGGTGGTGCCGGGCAGCGAAACCGCGTTTGAAGATAACCAGTCGGTGCCCCACGGCGAACTGCGGCAGGTCTGGTACCCGTCCAACACGCTGGGGATGCTGCGCCGGATGCACGTATACACGCCACCGGGCTACGAGAAAGGCAACACCAGATATCCCGTGTTTTACCTGCTGCATGGCGGGGGCGATGATGATTCCGGCTGGCCGACCATCGGCCGCGCTAATTTTATCCTGGATAACCTGATCGCGGCCGGTAAAGCCAGGCCCATGATCGTGGTGATGCCCAACGGCAGTATGCCCGCTTCAGTAATGGGCCAGGACCCGGCCCAGCGGATGAACAAAATGACAACGGCGTTTACCGAGGAACTGCTGAAGGACGTAATTCCGCACGTGGAGAAAAACTACCGGGTGCTGCCGGGCCGCGAAAACCGGGCGCTGGCCGGCCTGTCGATGGGTGGCCTGCAAACGCTGGACCTGACGTTCTCCAACCCCGACCAGTTCAACTACGTAGGCGTATACAGCTCCGGCTTCTTCGGTCCCACCATCGACGGTGCCGAAACCAAATACGCCAAAGCCCTACAGGACCCGAACTTCAACAAGAACAAGAAGTTGCTGTTGTTCCAGATCGGAAAAGATGATTTTCTGATGGAGGCCAACCAGAAAACGCTGGGGCTGCTCAACAAGCACAACATCAAATACCAGTACAAGGAAACCGAAGGCGGCCACACCTGGATCAACTGGCGGCAGTACCTCAACGAGTTTGCGCCTATGCTGTTTCGGTAGTCCGTCTGTACCGGACTAAACAAAAATCCCGGCACTCTCGGAGTGCCGGGATTCGTACCCACCGTAATTTATAACTTAACCTTGCCCCCAATACGGAGAATCAGGCAGTTAGGTTGCGTAACGAGCGGGAGAAATTTAAAACGCAGGTAGGCTTGTGCGCTGAGCTACCGGCCTCTTTACCGTTTATAAGCCGATCTGTACACCTACCGCGAGGGTATGGAATATACTGAAGTTATAAAAGTTATTGGTATCGCCACCACCTTCCAGGATTCGGTAACCGGCTTTTAGCTTGGTCTTTGGGGGAAGGGCATAGGTAAGACCGCCAAAATAATCTTCGGCTCGGCCAAAGGGCGAGACAAACCCATCGCCCTCTACCCGCAGACCCAACCGGCCCGGCTGGTAATTAACGTAGAGGTTAAGCAGGGGCACAATATCAATGTTTGAGGAACTAATTAATATTCCATACTTTGACTATCAGATTTTTTTCCTGCCTTTAACGCGTTATCGAATTTTATTTTTATTCAATGAGAAGACGAAGCTTTATACGAAACATGGCGACTGCTGGGGCAGCATCCGCGTTTATTCCTTATCTGGATCTTCTGGCATCACCCAATGCCCGAAAAGTAAAGATCACTGATATTAAATGTGTTCGCACCAAAATAGGATTCAGACCAAGCCTGCTGGTGAAGGTAGAAACAGATGCGGGCATAGTAGGCATAGGAGAGTGCCACCATGATGAGAACAGTATAGGGGCAAAGGATATAGTCCTAAACGTAATTAAACCCATTTTGGTAGGGCAGGATCCTTACGACCTGGAGCGCCTGGTGTTTAAGATGAGTACCCGTACATCCTATTATGGCGGCAATCACGGCATTCCGTTACACGCTATTACAGGCGTGGAGTTTGCGCTCTGGGATATCCTTGGCAAGCTGGCCGATCAACCCGTACATAACATTTTAGGCGGAGGCCCACATCGCAAACAGGTTCGGGCCTATTGTACCGGCCGCCCACGCGATCTGCTGAGCAAAGATTCCTGCGCCGAGTTTGCCGAGCGAATGAAAAAACAAAAGTTTACGGCAGCTAAGGTTGATTTTATCCGTGACCAGCGATGGGAGCAATTGGATAACCGGATGATGTCAAACGCTGAAGTGGATCGCAATGCCCGTGGTTTTCAGAACGTGCGGGATGCCGTAGGGCCCGACTTCGACATCGCGGTGCATGCACATTGGGAGTTGGATTTTGACAGCGCCTTACGGGTAGCCCATGCCGTGGCTCCCATTAGGCCCTGGTGGTTTGAAGATCCGCTCCCTATCGGTTACAACGAACAATGGATAAAACTGACCGAGCGTTCACCCGTGCCTATCCTTACCGGTGAAAACCTCTATACCCGTGATGATTTCAGGCCCTTTATTGTGAACGCGGCCGTGAATAAAATAGAGATCGATATCTCTATGGCCGGCGGATTGCTGGAGGCTAAAAAAATAGCGGACCTTGCAGAAACGTATTACATGCCGGTCGCTACCCATAATGTGGCAGGCCCTGTGGCTACGGTAGCCTCTGCCCACTGGGCGGCAACTGTCCGCGAGTTTGCCGGGCATGAAGCCTTTATGAATAATCCGCTGAATGCTGATGGAAGGAGCTGCAACGGTGACAATGCGGTGTTAGGCTACGGTGTCGATTTGTTGAAGGATGGTTATCTGCAGTTTAACGGCAAACCTGGTTTCGGCATTACCCTTGACGAAAAACTGGTGAAAGAGAAATACATGGTAGCCGGCGAAACCTGGTGGGATTAAGAAACACCTGAAAATACGTTGCCAGGGTTGAAGTCACCCAAAGCGCGGGTTGAAGAAATCGGTTTCGTTGCATAGAATCCTTGTAGCTTATTTTCGGCGAGAAGTTTTACTACCTGGTTCTTGAACCATGATAAAGGAATAAGCCGCCTAGCAGCGCTACCCTTGTTGGCGGCAGTCAAAGTCGCGTAGTCGGTTTGCCAGGTCTTCTATGTCGTCTTTCCTGGCGATTTTTTGAATCCAGCTTTTTGGAATTGCGCCAAATCCGTAAAGTAGTCCTGCAAGTCCGCCGGTAACTGCTCCCGTGGTATCTGTATCTTCACCTAGGTTCACTGCTTTTAAAGTCGCTGCTTTATAGTTGTCTGTTGTCAACAAGCACCAGATACTTGCTTCCAACGTATGCAACACATAACCACTGCTACGAATGTCATAAGCTTTCAATTCATAAATGTTTCTATTCAACAAACGGTCAAACAATTTTATTTCGTCTGGATTTACTAAAAGCGACTTCAGGAAGTCAGTTATTTCAGTTTGCAGGTTCTTGTAAATTTCAAATTTGTCTTTACCATTTATGATTTGTCGTGCAAATTCAAGATAATAAAAACAAGCAATTACGGAACGAATGTGTCCGTGGGTAATTGAGGAAACTTGTTTTGTGATTTGATATCTGTCAGCAAGGTCTTTGTCTTTAGTATAAACAAGTAATGGCAAAATTCGCATTAGCGAACCGTTGCCATTATCGGAGATTTCCATTCCTCCCGCTAATTCTGGACTATAGCCATTTTGTAAGCGTCTAATTGCTTGACTTGTAGCAATACCAACGTCAAACACATGTCCTGTTGGTGTCCAAAAGTTATGATTTAACCACTTCACAAAATTGTTTCCTATTTCCGCCAAACTAAATTCGTGTGTTAATGCTTCTGCAAGACAGAACGATAAAGAACTATCGTCTGAAAAAGTTCCTGCCGGAAGATTATAGGTTCCAAAACCTATCATATCAGTTACAGGCTTTTGAGCGATTAAAGCTCTGCTTTTGAATTCAACAGGAACTCCTAAAGCGTCACCGACAGCAATTCCAAATAATATATCCTTGTAAAGATTTCTTTCTTTCATTGAGGGGTATCAAAACAACTTTAGGACTACCAAATTAATTTACTAATTCATGTTTAAGTTGAAAAATCGAACAGCATTATTGTAAAAAATATCTTTCTTTTGAACTTCAGTTAGGTATTTTGCCGATTTAACTGATTCAACAGCAGCTTTAATAGATTCAGGCCAAATCATTTGATCCGATCCCCACATTATTCGTTTTCCAAAACCTGCACCGACCAACCGTTTTAGATATAAACTAAATTCCTCTTTTGGTAGCATATAGTTGATGTAACTAATGTCAACATATACTTGTGGGTGTAAATACAGCAGATTTAGCATATTATCTATCCAGGGCCAGCCAGCGTGCATTACATACACTTTAAGTTTGGGATGCTTTACCAATACATTTTCCAGATTAAGCGGGTTGCCTGCAGCACCACGTATAGCCTTGAAACCCATTAGAAATCCACCCGGAGGGCCAGTGGCTAAGTGTATGCCAACGGGAATTTCCAATTCTTCTGCCAATGCCCAGTAGGGTTCATAGGCCGGTGCATCGGCAGGGAGGCCCTCGTATTGCGGGCCTAACTCGCCAATTACCTTTATACTGTCTCGCTTTATAATGGTGCGTACACTATCAGGGCTTATTTTATCAGACAGTAAAAACATCAGTGATGAAATGATGCCATCCGGATTTGCCTTTTTCCATTCATTCATTTTCGATCCACTCGTCACCGCCTTTATAATATTATACTTCTTCATCATTTGAAAACTCTTGTGCATAATTATGGAATCGGTGGCACCGGAAATAACTTCATCACAGTTTAGCAATTCATTGAATCCCATTGGCTTGTTTGCCGGCAGGTATTCGGTTACATGACCTTCGCAAAAAGATATGGAATGTTTTCCTAGCCAATTTGCGGGAAAGGCATGCATATGGACATCAATGATTGGGTAATTTCTTTTCTGTTGTCCATATGCAATATTGAAAAGACACAGAAGCCAAAAGAATTTTGGGAATAACGGCAGGGATAAATAGTTTCTCATTTGCAAACGGTCAATTTGAGGGATGATTAAATACGATGCAAAAATGGTCATCATTAAACCAATTAAATTCACATAACGGTTGACGGCTTGGCAGTGTGGAGGCATTTGAAAAACGTTAAGCCCCGAACCAAAGGCGACTAAAGATATAAAATTTGATGATAATTACTATTGACCATCTGTGTTGGGTCACGGTGGAACTGCTGCCCGACAATATTACTGTTGTTGATGCTGCATTCGGTCGCCCAGCCATACCGCCAAACCTATGTTATATGCCCTTTACCCGTTTTTTTGACTACGTGTGTTTAAGATGCCAACCTTCAAATGGTTTCACCGTTGCGCAGTTTGGCCCACCATCTTTGTCAGTTCCTGCAACTATAGCCTCCAACATAGAATTGCCCAATAATGAATCAATGTCTTGCCAAGTAATTCCTGTCAATGGGATTTTAAGTCGTCTTGACCAAAGTGTATCAGGTTGACCAGCAGCAGTGCCGATGTCGATGTACACAAACTTATTATCAGTTGGACCTTGAACAAAACTGCCTGATAGCTTTGGAAAAGTGTCTTTTGATCTCTCACCTTTTACTTTAACTGTAAACGTAAAAGATAAATCGTTAGATGTAGAAATTTGCTTTTGAATTGTTTCGTAATTGCTGCCAGATCCCTTTTGCAAACCAAAAACCACATTTGGTGTAGGCTTGATAAGTACTATATGGAGTGTTATTTCTGATTCCATTTCGGCTTTGTTGCGTGGCTCATCTGGTAAGGCCGCTAGTCGCGTGGCGACCAATACGACTTAACTTCTCCTGTATACCTCTTCAACCGTAGCCATGCAGCAAAGCCAGAAGCCGATATAAACAGGCGGTAAATTTCTTTACGTGTTCGGTTGCTCGCAGGGATGTGGCGCAACGTAGTTTTGCGCCGGCTTATTGGTTCAAATTCCGCTATTATATGCAAAAATCTTAGTACTACAAACTTTTCAACACTTTCTTTGCCGCCTGTAACTGCTCACCCGCCGATGTGGTCTTCAGGTTGGTAATTTCAAATCCATCCAGCACCTGCTCCAACTGCCGTAACTTGTCGGGCTGGTTGTTCTGCTGAAACTGCTCTCTTAAGATACGGGTTTTTTCGTAATCCTGAATGCCTTCAATCAGGCGCTCAAAACGCAGGGAGGTGCGGGGACCGGGATACACAAAATAGGTGTCGCCGGCGGCCCAGCTGCGGAAGCGGGAGTCGCGCAACGGGTCTTTTACCCAGGAGTTGTAGGCCCAGCGCAGGTAGCCGTTGTAGCCCTTGTGGGCCGAGTGCCAGGCCAGCCAGGTGGATTCGGCGGGTGGAGAAAAGGTAAACGTGTTGGGGTAGCCCTCCGGACAGGCTGTGTAAAACGTGGTTTTTTGCCCGCGCTGTTTCCGCTGTTGCAACGTCGTCGGGTCAATGACCTGGTTGGAGGCAACGCTGTAGTCGGCCAGGTCCTGCTGGATTTCGGGATGGTAGTTGCCGGCCAGCACGACCTTGAAGCCTTTATCCACGCTTTTTATGAGTGCTATGGCTTTCTGCATGGCTTCCAGCGGGCGCTCGTCCATAGCAATAGTTGTCTTCGCAAACCAGCCTTTCTGCTTCAGGTGCCGGGCAAAGTCGGTCAGCATGGGCCGCCAGTGGTTGTCGTATTCGGGGGTGCCGGTTTTGGCTATCAGAAACGTGTCTTTGCGGGCGGCTTCGTCGTAGTAGGCAAACTTCAGATCCCACGGAATCATGCTGTAGCAGTTGATCTGCTGGTCGATACCCAGCGCCATCATGTAGCTGACCCACTGGTCAAAGAGGGTGTAATCGTATGTCCAGGTGCCATCTTTCTTTTTAATCCAGCGAACCATCGAGCCGTAGACATCTTCGGTCTGGCTCCGCCACGGGTCGTTGATGATGGTCGTTGTAATGACTTTCTGCCCGGCATTGGCCAATAACTGCATGTATGGCTTCATCACGTTCATGTGCGCCTGCGACCACGGCTTTACGGTATGCACCCGCGCCACCGCATATGGGTTCTGCCAGAGGTCCAGATGGAATCGCCAGTCTTTCGGAGCCGGTAGGGTATGGTTTAGCACGTCAATCGTATATTCTAACGGTGTTAACCGGGTGTTTTTGCCTGTTTTTATGGTGACGGTTCCCTTATAAACGCCAACAGGTGTATTGGCCGGTACCGAAACACTGAGCCATATTGGTTGGGTAGTCTGCTGTGCAATCGCCAGCGACGGCGTAAAGTCTATGGCATCAGCAACGAGCGACGAATCAAAATCGGCGGCTTTGCGGTTGCCGCAGCCGGTGCCGTCGGGGTTCAGGGCGTCGGTCATGACATAGCGGACAAAGCCGGCTTTGACCTGGCTGGCCGGAATGCGGCTGCCGTTGCTGCTCCGGAGATCGCCCCACTCCAGACTGACGGGGGCCAGGGGAGCGGTGGTCCAGATCAGCAGTTGTGTGTGTACTTTTTCGCCCCGCCAGGCTTTGGCACTCCATAGGGAGCTGAGGGCAGCAGTGGGAGCCGTATGCTTTTCGTAGCGAACATCGGGAGAAGCAAAGCTTGCGTAGGTGCCGGCCTTCACAGCCTGCCAGCTTGCCTGATTGATAGGCTTGGGGTTGGGCAGTTCGGTGTAGGAGTGGGCGAGCGGTTGCGCCGATACAGACAGTGTGCCGATTAGCCCGCTAATGAGTAACAGATATTTTATCATGGCAGGTCAAGGTTGAGAAACGGAGCCACTTCATTGGTTTTTATACGAAAAGTAAGCAATTATAGGCTTGCCCAGGGTTGATTTTAATGAATTAAGCAAGCCAAGATGGCTTGCCCTTACAGGGCAGCGAGCAGGGCACGAATAGGCTGGGGCTACAAACCGCTGACCCCTCTGGGGTACTATGAAGCACAGCTTTACCCCGAAGACCGGCTGCATATTTTCGTAGCCATAAGCCAGCAGCCCTCTGGGGTACTATGAAGCACAGCTTTACCCCGAAGGGGTCAGCGGTTTGTAGCCATATCACCTTTCACAATCGCACCACTGCCCTTTAGGGGCAAGCCTACTTTTGCACGATTATCTTCCTATAACCAATTCAGGCTTGGGGCACCCAACAGCTCGCTTCATTCGTGAACATCAATCAGGGCTAACCTAAATCGGCTCGGCTAATACGTTAAAATTACCAAATGGGCTTTTACCACAAAGAAAGCAAACCGGAAACAGTATGTCTACTTCCGTTATGGCTTTTTTGCACATGGCATCGTCTAACGGAAATAGACGATTCTTTCCTAACCCTTCATGATGTATAAACCACTATCTATCCGCTTTTGGGCAGGACTGCTGGGTATAGCTGCGGCCGGTGCCGGGCTGTATGCCTGCCAGACTACCCGGCAATCGGCTGCGCAGGCGACAACGACCCAGACGACTACCACGGTTACCCAGACTACCCCGGCTCCGCAACCCCGCGTGCTGGTCTTTTCAAAAACCAAAGGTTGGGTACACACGTCCATTCCGTTCGCCGTTGCCGCCATTCAGAAACTGGGTGCCGAGAACGGCTTCCGGGTTGATACCACTAAAAATGCCGCTTACTTCACCGACGACAGCCTGCGCAATTATCAGGCCGTAGTATTTAACAGCACCACCGGCAACGTGCTGAACCCAAAGCAACAGGCGGCTTTCGAGCGCTACATCCAGGCCGGGGGCGGGTACATGGGTATCCATTCGGCGGCCGATACCGAATACGAATGGCCCTGGTACGCCAAACTCATGGGGGCGCATTTCTCCAGCCATCCGAGCCAGCCGAATGTGCGGAAAGCGACCGTGGACGTGACGGACAAAAACCACCCGTCTACCGCTCACCTGCCCGACAAATGGGAGCGCACCGACGAATGGTACAACTACCGATCGTTTTACTCCGGCCTGAAGGTGCTGGCCAACCTGGACGAAAATACCTACAATGGCGGTACCAACGGTGCCTATCACCCCATTGCCTGGTACCATGAGTTCGACGGGGGGCGGGCGTTTTATACCGGCGGGGGCCATACCGATGAGTCGTTCAGCGACCCGGTGTTTGTGAAGCACATTCTGGGTGGCCTGAAATACGCGATAGGCACCGGCAAACCGCTGGATTACACCAAGTCGTATGCAAAGGTAACGCCGGAGGAAAACCGCTTTGTGAAAACCATTCTGGTGAATGGGCTGAAAACGCCGATGGAACTGGCCGTGTCGGACGACGGCCGCATCTTCTACTCCGAGCTGCGCACCGCCAATTTGTACGTCTACGACACCAAAACCGGCCGCAATGCAGTGGCTCACCGGTTCGACGTGGTGACTAAAGGCGGCACCGGGCTGATCGGTGTTACGCTTGACCCGAATTTTAACCGGAACAGTTACATCTATCTGTACTATTCGCCACCGACGGATAAAGAGCCGATTATCTTCAACCTGTCGCGGTTTACGGTGAAAGCGGATAACACGCTGGACATGGCCTCCGAGAAGATACTGCTTCAGGTGCCGGTGGAGGAAAACAGCGGGTCGCACCACGGCGGTTCGCTGGCTTGGGACAAAGACGGTAACCTGTACCTCTCCACCGGCGATAGCTCCAGCCCCTTCCCGTCGGACGGCTATGCTCCGCTGGATGAGCGGCCGGGTAAGGAGCACTACAGCCTGGATGCCCAGCGGTCGTCGGCCAACACCAACGACCTGAAAGGGAAAGTGCTGCGTATTCACCCCGAGCCGGATGGTAGCTACACGATACCCGCCGGTAATCTCTTCCCGAAAGGTATGGAAAAGACACGGCCGGAGATCTACTCCATGGGGCACCGCAACCCGTACCGCATTGCCGTAAACCCAAAGACGTCGGTGCTGTACATCGGCGAGATCGGGCCGGATGCCGGGAAAGACAGTATTCAGGGGCCACGGGGGTACGATGAATTCAATCAGGTGCGCAAAGCCGGTAACTTCGGCTGGCCGTATTTCATCGGCAACAACTACGCCTACGCCCACTGGAATTTTGCTACCAAAACGGCCGGTTCGCGCTTCGATCCGAAGGCCCCCGTCAATAATTCACCCAATAACACGGGTCTGAAAAATCTGCCGCCTGCCCAGCCGGCCATGATCTGGTACCCGTATGCCGCTTCACCGGAGTTTCCCGAACTGGGACAGGGTGGCCGCAGCGCTATGGCGGGGGAGTTTTACACCTACAACAAAAACTCACCTTCGAAAACCAAATTCCCGGACTACTACGACGGTGCCCTGTTCGTGTTCGACTGGATGCGCAACTGGGTGCTGGCGCTGCGCTTCGACGAAAACGAAAACTACGTCCGCAGTGAACCCTTTATGGCCGCCAACGGCGATTTCCGCCGGCCCATCGACCTGGCGTTCGGCAAAGACGGCGTGATGTACATGCTCGAATACGGCTCGGTGTACGGGGCCGACAACGAGGATGCCCGGCTGGTAAAGATCGAGTACAATACCGGCAACCGGCCGCCTATTGCCCGGGCGGCCGTGGTGGATTCGGCCCTGACGGCCCAGGCCAACGCCCGCGCCTGGCTGACTTCCGACAACCGGAACGCTCCTGTTATCCGTGAAGCCGTTGGTCAGGCTCCGCTGAAGGTACGGTTTAGCAGCCGGGGATCGCGGGATCTGGACGACGACGATCAGATTACCTACCAGTGGCTGTTCGACGGCAAAACGGTGGGTGCCAGTACGCCCAACGCCACCTATACCTATACCCAGCCGGGAGAATATAAGGCGATACTGAAGGTAACCGACCAAAATGGGTTAGTCGGTCTTGATACCCTGGTGGTGAAGGTCGGCAACGAGAAACCGGCGGTGACGATTACCACGCCCGGCAATAAGTCGTTTTTCTGGGAAGGAAAGCCCGTAACGTATTCGGTGCGGGTGACTGATAAGGAAGACGCCAAAATCGACCCGAAGAAAGTTAAGGTGTATTTCAGCTACAATCCGGAGCCGGGTACGCTGAACAACCAGCCGCAAATGGGTCACCAGGAAATAGCCCTCACCGAAACCAATTCGCTGGGTAAGAACCTGATCGCCGGCAGTGATTGTAAGGCCTGCCATACCATTGATAAAGTGTCGGTCGGGCCGTCGTATGTGGCCGTGGCGCAGCGGTACAAGGGTAAGGCGGGGGCCCTCGACCAACTGGCAAAGAAGATCATCGCCGGGGGAGGAGGCAGTTGGGGCACTACCTACGTCATGAGTGCCCACCCGCAGATACCCGCAGCCGACGCGCAGGAAATGGTAAAATACATTTTCTCGCTGACAGATGCGCAACAGCAGGCGAAAACCCTACCGCTCCAGGGCACACTGCCGCTGAACCAGCATAAAGCCGGCGAACCCCGTGGGCAGTATACCGTAGTGGCTTCTTACACCGATAACGGCGGCAAGGGCATAGGGCCGCTGACCAGCACCGACGCGATAAGCCTGCGAAACGCCAAAGTGCCTGCCGTGTATGCCGATGCCCATCCCGGATTCGCCAGGTTTGGCAATAATCTGAGTTCAGGAAGCCACAAAGCGCATATTCTGTTGAGGAATATCGACCTGACGGGAATTCGCAAACTGACATACGAATACGCGTCGCTGAACAAGGATGGGGAAATTGAAATGCGTATTGATTCTTACGCCGGACCTGTCATCAGCCGGACGGCATACACTGCAACGGGCGACTGGAAAACGGTAAAACAGGTGATGGGCGAAATCAGCCAACCGGTGACCGGCCGGCATGATGTATATGTTGTCGTGGTCAGACGGGAGAAGCCATATACCGAAATTATCAATCTGAAGTCTGTTCAGTTTAACGAGTAGGCAGGGGAGGGTTCAGGAAGGAAAAAGAGGTTTGTAGCCGGTGACGGTTACAGACCTCTTTCCGTTAGCGGCATGCTCTCACTCCAGTACGACACCAGCGTGCGCACTGTCTGGTTCCAGTTGTCAGGTTTAAACAGATGGGGCGTGGAGGTTCGGTTCAGGGACGTATCTGACCAGGAAGAGGCATTGTCGTTGCCGTAGGTAATAATGGGAACCAGGCGCGTCAGCGGATGTTGCTGAATTGCGTTCATGACCGACCGGAAGTAGTCGGAGGCCGTGTCAATATCGACCATAATCAGAATGGGCCGGGTGCTTAGCTCTTTCAGAAAATCCTCTAATCCTTTTACGCCGTCGGCATACGTTTCCGGCCAGAAATGGCGGGTAGGCACTCCCTGAGTCTGAAACTCATCCAGTAGTTGGCGTTGGTCACCGGGGCATCCTCCGATAACCAGTACAGAGTAAAAAGTATTCATGTTGAGAATCTCATAGAGGTGGTGATAAGTATTGGGCCTGCCAATCCTATAGAGTAGTTGGCAGGGAGTCGAAAGTTACAATAAAAAAATGTAATTTTCTAATGCCGGCTTATAAAAAATTTAGAAATTATACGTGTCCTAGTAGCATTTATTCAGGTAATCCCCATTTTTGACGTATACAGACTCTTCAGGAGCCGCTTTCCCGTATACGTTTGTAGGTTCGGATGGCCATAAGTAGCACACCCGTAAAGGCAATCAGCCCCAGAATTCCCCACAACATACTCACGGCATCCTTCAGCACGACCAGAAAAACTATACCGACCAGGAAGATGGTGGCCACCTCATTCCAGATCCGAAGCTGCGTAGAAGTATAGCGGGTAATACCCCGCTGCTGCTGCCGGAAGATCACATGGCAGGCGATGTGATACAGATACAGTGTGGCCACCAGACAGAGCTTGATGATGAGCCAGCCGGGTGTGGCCCCGTAGTTATACCAGGTGCTCAGCCCCATTATGAGCGTTATCACCGCCGAGGGCCAGGTGATGCCGTACCAGAGCCGACGCTGCATCAGGGCTAGTTGTCGTTGCAGCACCGTCCGCTCGCCTTCGGGCAGGGTGGTGGCTTCGGTGTAGTAGATAAACAGCCGGGGGATGTAAAATAATCCCGCAAACCAGGTAACAACAAAGATGATGTGCAGTGCTTTGAAATACAGAAACGTCATAGCTGTACAAGTCATGTGTCGGCGTCACACGACCTGTACAGACCGGTGCCGCTTACAACTTATGGGTTGTATTCGGATTCAAATATACAAGCACCAGGGCAGATGCCGTACCCTGTAGCCGGGTATAAGCCTATAACACGCCCTGACCGGTAGCCGGCATGGTTGGCTGCGTGGCTGTTTCGCCGGCCTAAGTGAGGTAAATGGGTGCCGTTTAGCCTTTCGCACCGTATGTTTCAACCCCGATTTTGTGGTAAGCACCCTGTCCTTCGCCCATCCACTCTTCCCCGCATCGCTTTCAAAGGGGGCAATCAGGGTGCCGCCTTTTTAAACGCCAGCCGGGGTTTGCCTTCCCGGTGCATCGAGATAGCGGCCGGAGCCTGCACCCGGATTTTGGTACGGCTGATTGATGCTGAACCAGGCCAGAATAATCCACTTCCCGCTATGTTGCATCAGTAGCAAGGTCAGCAGGAAGTAAACACATGACCATTTTCATGGGTATTGCCGGATTACGGAACAAAGATAAACCCGTACCGGCAGGAATTAACACGTAGTGGCAACCAATGTATTTAAATCCTTATTTTCTGCCGGTTAACGGATGTAGTGATGGTACACACCTCTATTTCCGCCGTTCATCCTATATCAGTTGAGCATAGCTCAATTGCCGCTTAACTTGTCCTCCAGTCCGTTTGCCAATATCCTTCTCCCTTAGCGCCATGTTCAGATTTAGAAAGAAAGCCGCCGGTGCCTCTCCAACCGGTAAAAAATCTCCGCTCCGGGAGTGGCTCGATTCCCTCCTGTTTGCCGTAGTAGCTGCTACGCTTATTCGCTGGCTGACGGTTGAAGCCTTTGCGATTCCGACACCGTCGATGGAGAATAGTCTGATGGTCGGTGACTTTCTGTTCGTCAGTAAGCTGCATTACGGCAGCCGCACGCCCAGTACGCTGTTGCAGATACCGCTGACGCACCAGAAGTTATGGGGCACCAACATCCCATCGTACAGTCCGGCTATTCAACTGCCTTCTTTCCGGTTGCAGGGTTTTACGCAAGTGAAAAACGGCGATGTGGTGGTCTTCAACTATCCGCCCCAGAAGCCGGGTGAGCCGGATTATCCCGTCGACATAAAGACGTATTACGTCAAACGGTGCATCGGCATTCCGGGCGATGTAGTAAGCATGCGACGGGAACAGGTTTATGTCAACGGCAAAGCCATGCCAAATCCGCCCCGTTCGCAAACAAGTTATTTCGTGAAAACGACCAACGTGCTGAACGACCGATTCTTTCGCCGGTACGGTATCGTCAATGATTTTAAATCGGCCGAGGGACCATTCATCAACTGGCAACCTATTGAAATCTATAATGACTCGTTAAAAACCTCCGTGTTGGTCGGCTACCAGGTCAATACCACCCGCGAGACCATTGCCAGGCTGAACGAACTGGATTGGGTAAAGGGTATTGAACCGATGACCGACGTACCCGAAAATACAGGGCAGGGCGTATATGGCAGTACCTCTCACCGCTGGAACCGGGATAATTTCGGCCCGCTTACCGTTCCGAAGAGGGGGACGACAATACCCATCAATCCGCAGACAATTGCGGTCTATGGCCCGGTCATTCAGCGGTATGAGGGAAATCAGAATGTAGCGGTAACGCCAACCGGCATCCGGATCGACGGCCGGCCGATTACCACCTATACCTTTAAGCAGGATTACTACTTCATGATGGGCGACAACCGCCATAACTCGGAGGACTCCCGCTATTGGGGTTTTGTGCCCGAAGACCATGTAGTCGGCAAGGCCATCTTCGTCTGGATGTCGATCGACCCGGTGCCGACAGACATCTGGCACACGATCCGGTGGAACCGGTTATTTCGGATGATTGAGTAGTGAGATAGGGGCAAAAGCTACTCTCTGCATGGGCAGACGGATTATGGCTGATAATATCCGCATAATCCTGTACATTGTTCCGGCCTGGCGTTTCCTTACAGGCTAAGCTTATTCTTACCGGCTTTCAGCAGGAAGGTCTTGCCTTTTCAGACAAAATTACCGGCGGTGTTTGGGGCAGATTCAGTTCAGCCTGCAGCTTACCCTGCTGTACTTTGTAGTTGACAGAAATCTTTGATCCAGGCCCTGAGCGGGTTAGTAAAGTCGAAATTCCCAAATACTTCCGGTACTGATCATCACTGACCTTTGCCAGCCAAACAATCAAATGATGCACAGGCCTGATTTTCATGGTCGACTTTTTGGGAAAGGCGGCCAATTCAATCCTCTGTATTCATTAGGCGAGACTCCTACTTTTTGCTTGAAGAACCGGGTGAAATGCTGCGGATATTTGAAGCCTAACTCGTAAGAGATTTCGCTGACCGACTTGCTGGTGTCGAAGATCCGTTCTTTGGCCAGGTCGATTATGTGCATCTGAATATACTCCAGGGCCGATTTACCGGTTTCTTTTTTCACCAGATCGCCGAAGTAGTTGGCCGACAGATGCAACTGGTCGGCAAAGTAGGCCACCGTTGGCACTCCTTCTGTTTTTAGGCAGTCGCCCGCCAAATACTCGGTTAGCAACTGCTCAAACTGCTCCAGAACGCCCTGGCTGGCCTGCTCACGGGTAATGAACTGACGGTCGTAGAACCGCAAACAATACTTCAGCAGTAACTCAAGATTGGCCACGATCAGCTTTTTGCTGTGCCGGTCGATGTTCTGGCTGATTTCGGTGGCAATATTGGCAAAACAGGCATTTACGATGTCCCTCTCCCGGTCCGACAGATGCAGGGCCTCATTGGACTGGTAGCCGAAAAACGAATACTCGTGAATCTGCCTGCCCAGACTTGTGCCCTTGATGAGATCAGGGTGAAAAATGAGCGCCTTGCCATACGGTTGGTGCAGTTCCCCTTCCGGTTCGCTCGTAACGACCTGCCCCGGCGCAAAAAAGACGACCGTGCCCTCGGCATAATCGTAGTATTTATTACCGTACCGCAGATCACCGCAGTTGGTTTCCTTGATGATAATGGCGTAAAAGCCCAGCATGAACTTCGTCCGTCTTAACGGGGCGGATCGGTTCAGATCAACCAGGTTGATGAGCGGGTGCTGCGTCCGGTTATTGAACGTGTCGCTGTAATGCCTGATGGTATCGTAGACGATCATAGCCTGAGTGTTTAGATCAAAACTACACACGAAAATCGTGGATTACGGCAGCACCTGTAAAATTGGTAGATAAAACCGTAAAATGTATAAAAGTAAGTAAACAGATATGGCGTAATTTTGCAGTGTACTTACTGAATCATCAGCCTAAATACCTGTAAATGAAACGTATTATTATTGCCTTACTGCTCCTGGCGGGTATCTTCACAGCGCGCACCGGTTTTGGACAATCTGCCGATAGTACCCAGACCATCTCCACCTTTTCGGGTACGGTGGGGCTTACCAACAACGGGTTTTCGATTGTGCCCACGTTCTCGCTGAATCGCCCGGCGGCCATCATGAATTTCTATTGGCGAAAAAAGCGGTTCAGTTTCGACCCCGATATTCGCCTGGTTTCTGATGCCAGTAAGGGCGGGTTTATTTTCTGGTTCCGGTACCGCCTGATCGAGCAAAAGAAGTTCAGTCTGCGGGTGGGTGTACATCCGGCTTTTTCGCTGGTCCGGCGAACCATCACCGAGAACGGCACCAATGGCGAAATCACCGAGATGCTGCGGTTTGCTGCGGCTGAAGTAGTACCCAACTACCAGATTACACCCAACTGGAGCATCGGGGCGGTGTATCTGCACGGGAGCGGCCTGCAAAAGTGGGGACCGCAACATACCAATGTTCTTTTCCTGAACACCAATATTTCAAACATCAACCTTGGGGGCAATGTCCGGCTAACCCTCGTTCCGATGGTGTATTGGCTATACGTCGACGGCCACCGGGGAAGTTACTTCTCGGCAACAGCTATTCTGGGTAAGAAAGGAACGCCCTTTACGATTCAATCGACCATCAACCAGACATTTAAATCCAACATACCCAAAAACAAAGACTTTATGTGGAATGTTATGGTCGCCTACAACTTCCGCACAACCTTTAAACACGTCAATTAGTCAGCCATCAGCCAGAAGACATTAGCGGGCTTTACCGCATTTAATATCAACTAACGTCCTGTACATATAACCAGCTCAACTCCATGAAACAGCTTCTCATCTTGGTTTTTCAGCTTCTGCTCCTGTTTATCGGCGATGTAGCCTGCAAAACCATTACCGGCATTGCGCCCGAGCAGGCCGGCCCTGAAACCAACACGAATGATACCATGAGCACCCGAATCAGCATCAAAACCGGCTCCCGTACGTTCGCAGCAACCCTCCTCAACAACGCTGCCGTTACCGCATTTAAACAACAATTACCGCTTACTCTCTCCATGAAGGAGTTGAACCGGAACGAAAAGTATGCTCAACTGCCCAACGAGTTACCCACAAACGCAGCGAACCCCGGCACGATTCAGTCGGGGGATCTGATGCTGTACGGTTCCAACACGCTGGTGCTTTTCTACAAGACGTTCCGGACCTCCTACAAGTATTCCCGGCTGGGCCGGATCGATAACCCGGCCGGACTGACGGCCGCCCTGGGTGCCGGTGACGTTACGGTAACCTTTGCCTTGGAATAGAGGCAAAATTAAGGCTGAAAGGGGCATAGTAGCGAATGGGCACAAACCGCTTACCCCCCACCGGGATACGAGACCCGTCGGGATACCTGGGTAAACCTGGTAGAGGAGCATATCCGATAGATTATACTTATTTCCGGTACTGGTCATCCGCAACTTTTTCCAGCCAGTCGACCAATTTCCCGTTGAGGTTTTCCTGAATGGCGATATGGGTCATGCCGGTTGTGGGGCTAGCTCCGTGCCAGTGCTTTTCGTTGGGCTCAAACCAAACCACATCGCCCGGGTGAATTTCTTCAATGGGACCGCCTTCCCGCTGCACCCAGCCGCAACCGGCGGTGACCAGCAGCGTCTGGCCCAGCGGATGGGTATGCCAGGCCGTGCGGGCACCGGGTTCAAAGGTAACACTCGCTGCGGCTGCCCGTCGGGCGTCATTGGCCGCAAATAACGGGTCAATGCGCACGGCACCCGTGAACCAATCGTCCGGCCCTTTGCCGGATGGCTGTGAACCTATTCTGGTGATTTCCATAATCAAATCTACAATGTTTTGACCACCTTTGCCGGAACACCCGCTACTACCGTGTCGGCCGGCACATCCCGGCTGACGACAGACCCGGCAGCTACTACCGGGTTTTCGCCGATGGTCACTCCGGGCAAAATGGTTGCCCCGGCACCAATGCAGGCATTGCGTTTTACCACAATCGGTTTGAGCAGAACGGTTTTCCGGTCATTCGGGTCCAGCGGATGGTTCTCGGTGATCAGGTTTGCTTTAGGCCCAATCAGCACATCATCTTCGATGGTGATGGTACACAAATCCAGACGGGTTGATGGCTCATTTTCCTTTTATGTCCACTAGTTACCTTTTCGTTGATGTAGGTTAGCAGCGGCATATTCATGAACGACAGCGCATTGGTAGTCGTCCAGGCTCTGTTTGAATTAATAGAGTTGGGATTAAAACCCCGTGGCGTTTTATAATAGTTGAAATAATCAACCACAAATTGAGGTTCGTTGCCTACAGCTTTTCGGGCAGATTGTTGGTAGACGGAGCCGGTGTCCCGTTCTCCGCATCGGCCCAGCGCTGCCGGCTCATTTGTTCCAGCATATCGGTGCGTTGTTCGGCGGTTAGTTTGTCAAAATAGCCTTTCGCCATCACCCGCGACATATCATACATGCTGGTAGTGGGGACGTGATGCGCGAAGCCGCATTTTTATGTTTGTCGTAGCTTTCTGAGGGCTGTAGCTTCAGGGCTTCGTGGATAATCAACTGGATGTAGTTGCGGATGAGGTCGTCTTTGTAGGTATAATCCGTCTGCTGCTCCTCAATCATTTTCCGGACTGTAGGCTGGAACGTCTTTCGACCAGGGACCGGATTATGAATTGAGGGCCACTTTAATTCCGCCGGGAACGGTTATCATTCCCTCTCCCGGCAGATTCGGTAAAACCGCTTGCTGATCCTATTTCACTGCCACGGGCATAGCGTAGTTCTTTCCTGCATCGTCCAGCACCAGCACCCAATCCTGCCCGTAGCCGCTGGAAGGGGGCGTGAACATCTGCCGGCCCTGGTTCGGATAGGTAGCCACCAATTTCGCTTCGCCTTTACGCGGGTCAAACCAGTAGGCGTTGACCTGGCTGCCGGAAATTTTATCCAGGTTTACGGTAAAGGGCTTACCGGCTGCGGTATAGATAAACGCGTAATCTTTTCCACGAGTCGCCTGGATTCGTTCGGCAGGAGTCAGGTTGTTCTCCACTACGAGTGACTGGTCGGGTACGCGGTCCAGCAGTGGACGGGATTCCAGCAACCGCCGAACGTGCTTCATCTGGTTGGCGGCCGGCAGGTCCAGCGCGTCGTACCAAAAAAAATGTGGCCCATTGACCGGCTCCCGGCCGGGGCCGTACATCTGCCAGATGTCGTGGCAGCCATATGTATGGCCGTGTGCGCCCGCAAACAGGTCGAGGTAGGCGTATTTGCGCACGTCATAGGCATTGGATGTGCCTAAATCGTTGACGTTGAAGCAGACGGGGTGATCTTCGTAGATCGGTTCGGCGTCCATGACCGGTTTGGTCGGGGTGCGCTGGTACACGGCAGCAATGCGGTCGTAAACAGGTACATCGCGGCAGTGGCCGTTCTGGAACATGTTGAAGTCGAGCCACTGGTCGTTGTGGAACCACTGCGACGACCCGCCGTACTGCACGTTGCCGGTCGGTTGCGGATGGTAACTCAGCAGGGCTTTGTCGTGCCCGCCGGCCCCTTCGACCACACCTTCGGCCATGGCCCGCCAGACGGCCACATCATTGTCGTTGCGCGGGTTGCGGTCGCCCCCCATAATCCAGATGATGTTGTTGCGGTTTTTGTAGCGGTTGCCGATCCACTTGCCGTAGGCGCGGGCGTTGGTGGTGTTAAAGATTTCCGGCCCTTTGCCCCAGGTCGACTTGAACAGCTTGTCGCCCCAGCTTGGCAGCAGACCAACAGCAATGCCGTATTCGGCTGCTTTGTCGACGATGTAGTCGACATGTTTAAAGTAGGCTTCGTTGGGTTTAGTGGGGTCGTTGTTCAGCAGGGGCTTGTCGCCGTTGGCGTTGGGCGTATCCAGGCCGTCGAGTTCTGCCAGCGCCACCGCCTGCACGACAGTGAAGCCCTGTTCGGCGCGTTTTTTCAGGTAGCGCTCGGCCTCGTCGCGGTTGAGCCGGTGGAAAAGCTCCCAGGCCGTATCACCCATCCAGAAGAAAGGGGTGCCGTCCTGGTGAACCAGATACCGCTGGTTGTCGGAAACACGCAGGCGTCCGTGAGAGAATGGGTTCTGGGCCAGTGCCCATCCGCAGGAAGCGAACACGGCAACCATAGTTAGCCATTTTTTCATGAGTACGGGTCAGGATTACTGATTCGGTCAATTTTTAAGTAGCAAGTTGCCGCCAAAAGAAGACATTTGCAATAATCTTCCGGGTTTACACCGACATGGCTTTCCACCGGGTAACCGGTCGGGACCCTGAAACGGCCGGTTACCCGGTGGGGTAGCACCTGCTGAATTTTATGAGTGGAGCGAACGGCCGCGTGTAAACAACGCCGGTCGGCCCGACGTTAACCGTGTATGAAAAGCAGCCTTACTGAACTGATTGCGCAGGGGGAAGGGGTCCGCCTGGAATTTAAAAGCTCCATTTCAAGTGCAGCCCGCATAGCCCGCACACTGGCAGCTTTTGCCAATACTGCAGGGGGAACGCTGTTGATCGGAATTGACGACGGCCGGGTGTCGGGTATCGAATCAGAATACCGGGAAATGCAGAAGATTGAGAAAGCAACTGATTTTCATGTAGACCCCTCTATTCTGGTGAGTTACGAAAACGTTATTGTCGAGGGGAAACAAATACTGGTGATTGACGTATCGGAAAGTGCCGATAAGCCGCATTACGCTATAGATGAACATGGGCATCGGACTATTTATGTGCGCTCCCGCGATAAATCCGTGCCAACGAACAAACTGATTCTGGCGCAGGAAATCGCTGATCCACAATTACTGCAATCGCCGACGGTGCGAACATTACTACAGTTTCTGCGGAAAAACGACACCATTACGCCCGCTAAACTGGCTCAACTGGTCAACATTTCCGACAGCCGGGCCACTAAATTGCTGCGGCAGTTAGCCGAACAGGGCCTGTTACTGATGATTGATCACCCCCGGCCGGTGCGGTACTCGCTGAAAATTTCAGAATGAACCGATCGGGGATTTAGGCTGTCGGACCGTTTTCCAATTTATTATTTTTGCCGTTAGGCTAAACGCTTTGTGCGGAGCCTAACTATCCCGAAATCCCAAATCCCCAATCCTATGACTTTAATTACCCGAATCGACACGTCATTCATAACGGACTATTTCCAATCCCTACAGGATCGTATCTGCCAGGCGCTGGCAGAGGCCGACGGGCGGGGAGACTTCCGGGAAGACCTTTGGGAGCGCCCCGGTGGCGGGGGCGGGCGCAGCCGCGTAATTCAGGATGGAGCCGTGATCGAAAAAGGCGGGGTTATGTTCTCGGCTGTTCACGGCGAGGCATCGGAGGCTACCCTGCGGCAACTGAACCTCACCGTCTCGGCCGAATTTTTTGCTACGGGTGTCTCCATTGTGCTGCACCCGCGCAACCCGATGATGCCCATTATTCACATGAACGTTCGGTATTTCGAAATGAGTACCGGCCATAACTGGTTCGGCGGGGGAATCGACCTTACTCCGCACTATGTGGTTGAAGACGACGCCCGCTGGTTTCATCAACAACTGAAGGCTGTTTGCGACCGGCATAACCCGGAGTACTATCCTAAATTTAAAGTCTGGGCTGAGGATTACTTCTTTCTGCCTCACCGGAACGAAACCCGTGGCGTGGGCGGCATTTTCTTCGATTACCTGAAACCCTCTGCCGAAACACCCAAAGAAGACCTGTTTGACTTTGTACAGGACGTGGGTAATGCCTTTGCGCCCATTTATACCCACTTCATGGATAAAAATCGTGATCTGCCCTATGGTGAGCGTGAAAAACACTGGCAACTGCTGCGCCGGGGTCGCTATGTCGAGTTCAACCTGGTTTGGGACCGGGGTACAAAATTTGGGCTGGAGACCAATGGCCGCACCGAATCAATCCTGATGAGCATGCCTCCGCAAGCCAACTGGATATACGACTACATGCCGAAACCCGATAGCGCCGAAGCACACACCTTGGCGCTGCTGAAGAAAGGAGTTAACTGGGTGTAGGGCAGCCGCCTTTGGTAAATAGGAGTGCGCACGTAGCCCCAGGTGAATAGACTGTAAATGAACAGTATAGGCAGAAAGTGCTGCTGTGAATGAAAATATTCTAAACCAACAAAGCAGTATAATTAGCCTCGTTTGAGGTTTTGTTGGTATAAAATCCGGTAGTTCGCTTACTTTGTTGTTACTACAGAAGTGTTTCACCATTTCAATTCCAACCAAAACTGCCGATTTGCGGCATTCTAACCTCTATGCAAAACCCTTTACTTTCGCAGCACTGGCTTCGAACCAATGCCTTTGGTGTGCGAAACCTCAGGACAACCGGCACTTTGCTGCTGCCGGCACTCTTCTGCGTTAGCCTGTCCGTGGCGGCTCCGGCCCCCAGTACTTTCCCCGCTGAGAATCCTGCACGGGTAGTTGCCGACCGCGATCTGACGGGTACGGTAAAAGATGAAAGCGGCAATGGCCTGCCGGGCGTGAGTGTGGTGCTCAAAGGAACCACCAGAGGAACCAGCACCGATGCCGATGGCCGCTACCGCTTAAGCGTACCCGACGGCGGTGGCACGCTGATTTTCTCGTTTGTGGGATACCTCTCCCAGGAGGTAGTGGTCGGCAACCGGACTTCACTTGACCTGGTCCTGAGACCCGATAACAAGATGCTCGAAGAGGTGGTCATCATCGGTTACGGTACAGCTCGTAAGAGTGACCTGACCGGTTCCGTCGCTTCCGTAAAAGCCGATCAGTTGATGGAACGCCCGGCGCCCTCCCTGGCCCAAAACCTGGCAGGCCGTATGCCGGGGGTGCAGGTAAACACCAACTCCGGTCGTCCGGGTGGCCGTACCACCATTCGTGTGCGGGGTTTCAGCTCCATCAACTCCTCCAATAACCCGCTGTATGTGGTGGATGGGGTAATGCTGCCGCAGGGTACCCTCAACCAGTTCAGCTCGGCCATTGATTACATCAACCCCAACGACATTGTTTCCATTGAGGTGCTGAAAGATGCATCGTCCACGGCCATCTATGGGGCACGGGGTGCCAACGGGGTTATCCTGGTGACCACCAAGAAAGGAAAAGCCGGCGACGGGCAGGTAACCTACAATAGCGATTTCAGCGTCAACACCATCGGGCCCAACCGTCCCCGCGTGCTGAACGCTCAGCAATACCTGGATACCGAAATGCTGGCCTGGAAAAATATGGCGAAATATGACCCCGCCGGCTGGGCTGCCGGTCGCTGGGCCTACCTGGATCCGATTGCCCGCCGGAAGGACTTCGCGTCCCGATACCCCGGTGTATTCGACGCCAACCTGAATCCCCTGCACGATACCGACTGGTTCAAAGAAACAACTCAGAACAAGCTGTCGCAGAATCATCAGCTTGGGTTCAGCGGGGGTAACGAGCGGACCCAGTACTCCTTATCGCTGGGCTACCGCGACGATCAGGGGCTGATCAAGACCTCGTACATGAAGCGGTACTCGGGCCGGTTTACGATAGACGATCAGGTGAAAAAATGGCTGAAAATTGGGGGTACGCTGAGCTATAACAACCAGTCGGAGAACCTGGTCGACATCAACGACGCCGTGGCTCGTCAGATCGTGGAAGATTTTCCGTTTCTGCCGGTACGCTACCAGGATGGTACCTACGCCAACAACCGCGATTATCCGTTTGCTGAGGGTACTATGAGTTCGTACCACCGCCTGATGGGCCGAAAGTACATTCTCAATACCCAGACGACGCTGGGAAGCATGTACTCGAACATCAACCTGGCTAAGGGGCTGGAGATGCGCACGGTATTTGGGATCAACGTGCTGACGCAGGAGAACAACCAATCGCAGACCCGGACCCTGAACATCGGCGGAAACGGGAATGCCTCTACCAGCAACTACAAAGAAAGCTTCTGGTCGCTGGAGAATTACCTGACCTACAACAAGCAGTTTGCTAATATTCACTCGATAAACGCCGTAGCTGGTATTTCCTGGCAGGAAACCAATACTTTCAGCATGAGCGCCAGCGTGAATAACTTCGCCACCGACTACTTTGGCTTCAACAACCTGGGAGCGGGTGCCACGAACCCTAATGTGGGCTCAGGCGCGTCACGTTTTGCCTTTAACTCGTACTTTGGCCGGGTAAATTATACCCTGATGGATAAGTACCTTTTTACGTTTACGGGTCGGGCCGATGGTTCATCAAAATTCGGTGCCAACCACAAGTTCGCCTTCTTCCCATCGGCGGCTGTGGCCTGGCGCGTATCGGAGGAACCTTTCCTGAAAGATATTTCGGCGATCTCAAACCTGAAGGTACGGGCCAGCTACGGCTTAACGGGTAACTCCGAAATTCCGCCGTACTCATCACTGGCTCTGTTAAGCTCTAACTACTCGGCCGTATACAATGAAGCTCGCGTAGGCGGAACCGGTATCAGCCGTCTGGCCAACCCGGATCTGCGCTGGGAGAAAACCGCCCAGACCGATGTTGGGGTGGAACTGGGGCTGTTCAATGGCCGCGTCACGCTGGAGGCTGATTACTACTACCGCAAAACAACCGATATGCTGCTCGATGCGCCGGTACCGCAAACCAGCGGCTACGCCACCATCCGCAAGAACATCGGTTCCATGCAGAACCAGGGGATTGAACTGGGCCTGAATACGGTGAACATCAACACCGGCCGGTTCCAGTGGAATACTAACTTCAACATCTCCATGAACCGCAACAAGGTGCTGTCGCTGGCTACACCGGCCGACATCTTCAATGTGGGTGGTCCGAACTTCACCAACCCGACCAACATCATCCGGGTGGGTGAGCCGGTGGGTTCTTTCTGGGGTTTAACGCGTGTGGGTGTCTGGAGCGAAGCCGAGCGTGAAGAAGCGGCCAAATTCAGAAGCTACCGGAATGGTCTGACCATTCTGCCGGGCGACATCAAGTACCTGGATGTGAACGGCGACTACGCCATAACAGATGCCGACCGCAGCATTATCGGTAACGGTAGCCCGAAAGGCTGGGGTGCCCTGACCAACACCTTCAAGTTCGGCAATCTGGATGCCACGCTGGAGCTCCAGTACATGTACGGCAACGACGTCATGCTGATGAACCTGCACCCGAGCGAAGACCGGCAGGCGCTGGCCAACAGCTATACCTCGGTGCTGAACGCCTGGACTCCGCAGAACCAAAATACCATGATCGCCGAGATCCGGGATACCCGCGCCGGCTATGTAACTAACGTAGATACGCAGTGGATCAAGAATGGTTCGTTCCTGCGCGGCCGCAACGTGCTGCTGGGGTATACGTTCCCCAGCCAGGTTACCAGCAAGCTGAAGCTGAACCGCCTGCGGGTGTACACCACTGTGCAGAACTTCTTCCTGCTGGTCGAAGATCCTATCGTGGGTGATCCGGAAGTGACGCCGACCAACCAGGGTAACGGGAACAGCGCCTTCTCGCAGGGTATGATCTGGCACAACTATCCGAAGCCGACCACCTACATGCTGGGTCTGCAGGTTGGTTTCTAATTCAACTCCTAATCCTTAAAGTGACTGTTATTATGAATTATAAAGTGATAAAAAAAGTAAGTAAGGCGATGATGGTGGGGGCTATGCTGATGAGTCCCTTCGGCTGCTCCGACTTTCTGAATGAGCAGGCACCTTCTAACCTGACGCCCGATAACTTTTATACCATTCCGGACCATGCCGAAGCGGCCCTGGCCTCCGTGTACGCCGACCTGCGGTTCTACGGCGGGGGGGCCGGCATCTTCTCGTCGAACTGGCAGTTGCTGGAGGCCCTCACCGGTACCTCTACCACCGAAACCGCCCAGAACTCCGATCTCAACAACCTCTACAGTCTGGTTCACGACGGTTTTACCGCTCATGTGGTTAACTACTGGAACGGCTTGTTCAAAGTGATTTCGCAGGCCAACCAGGTGATTGACCGGGTGCCGCCGATCAATCCGATGCCTGAAGCGCAGAAAAAGAAAATTCTGGGTGAAGCCCGGTACCTGAGAGCGCAGGCTTATTTTACCGCTGTGCAGTTGTGGGGTGATATTCCGCTAATTACCAAGCCGCAGACCGCCGGTTCTGAAGACTTCCTGCCGAAGCGTGCCAACAAAGAGGAGGTGTATAAGCTGATTGTAGATGATCTGTTGGCCGCCGAAGCTGCCGGTCTGCCCTGGATGGACGTTAGTGGCCGGGTTACGCTGGCCGCTGCCAAAACCCTGCTGGCTAAGGTGTATCTGACTATGGCGGGCTTCCCGCTGAACAAAGGCGCATCACATTACAAGCTGGCGGCCGACAAAGCCTTTGAGGTGATCACCTACGCCAACGCCAACCCCGGGGTTATCAACCTGTTCACAAACTACGAGGACCTGCACCGCGAGGCTACCGAAAACCGGGTGGAGCATCTGTTTATGCTGCAATACCACGCCACGGTGGCGGGTAACCCAATGGATAACTATTTCCCGAACTTTAAGCCGGTAACCTTTAACGGACCGGGTGGTACGGGTAGCTCGGTACCGACATTAACGTTCTACAATTCGTACGAGAAAGGTGATTTGCGGGCTAAGAATCAGGAAGGGTTCTTCTATACCAGCTACTTCACCAACGGCAGTGGCGCTCCGTTCGAGTTGGGCGCTCCGTATGTATTCAAGCACTTTAACCGGCTGGCGCTGGGTACCGCCGGTGCACCGGGTACCCGCCAGAATCACCTGAACGTGCCCGTGATTCGCTACGCCGAAACGCTGCTGATCTACGCCGAAGCGCAGAACGAAGTAGGTGGTCCGACCGCAGACGCGTATGCTGCCCTGAAGCGCATCCGCGACCGGGCTCAGCTGACCACGCCGGCCCTGGGCACGTTCAGCCAGACCACCTTCCGCGAGGCCGTATGGCGCGAGCGCTGGCATGAACTCGCCTACGAAGGCATCACCTGGTTCGACATGGTGCGGCTGCGCAAAGTGTATAATGAAAAAACGAATGGGTTCGACAACTTTGTGGGTCACATCAACCTGAGCTCTAATCAGCCACTCCAGGAGAAGCACCTGCTGCTGCCGCTGCCGAAGCCGGAGATGCTGAACAACCCGAACCTGACACCCCAGAATCCGGGTTATCCGAACTAAACTGTTTTAACCCCTCACAAAAAAGCCCAGCCTGTAACAGGCTGGGCTTTTTTGTGAGGGTGTGTACGGATTACCCCCGAAACAGCCCTTCTTCCTGAAGCAGGCTTAGGTTCCAGGGATGAGCGAGGTCATAACAGAGCTGACCATGTTCTATCCGGAGGGGGCTTTCAAAATTATTATGATAGAGTTGCCCGGTACCCAGGCCTTGCGGCAGGGTATTCCGAAGTTGAGCCGTATACTGGGCAATGGCGTTCAGGCCGATGCTGGATTCGAGGGCGGAGGTGATCCACCAGCCGATGTTGAGCCGGCCGGCCAGCTCGATCCACTCGTCGCAGTGCCGAAGCCCACCCAGCAGTGTCGGTTTCAAAACAATATACTGGGGCTGGATCTTTTTTAGCAGCCTGAACTTATCCACGTATTCCATATGGCCGATCAGCTCTTCATCCAGCGCAATAGGCACCGGAGTATGGCGGCAAAGCTCGGCCAGGATGTCGGGCTGATTAGCCCGAATGGGCTGTTCTATGGCATGTAGCTGGAAATTAGCCAATCGTTCAAGCTTCGGCATGACCTCATCGGGCGAGAAAGCCCCGTTGGCATCTACCCGAAGGGTGATCTGTTCCGGGGAAAAGCGGGACCGGATATAAGCCAGCAACTCACATTCCTGCTCGAAATCAATAGCCCCGATTTTCAGCTTTAGGGTGGTATACCCTTCCGCGAGTTTCTCCTCGATCTGCCGGCGCATAAACTCGCGGTTGCCCATCCAGATCAGGCCGTTGATGGGGATGGTACGCTGACCACGGGCAAATTCGTTTGAATAAATAATCCGGTGCCCCCCCGACAGGTAATCGAGCATGGCCGTTTCAAACCCGAACAGAATGCTGGGAAACTGCTGGCTGATTAACTGGTTCAGGATTATGGGTACATTGAACGGAAAGAGCTGCAGATCCAGCTTATTGAAATACTGGCAGATCTGCCCCAGTTGCTCTTCAAAATCCGGCCGGTCGTCGAGACTCAGGCCTTTGAGCGGGCCGCACTCGCCATAACCGGCTACCGACATATCATCGTCGTTGGCGATCCGGATAATGTACGAATCTTTCTGGGTGAGGGTCCCGCGCGATGTACCTGCTTCAAATCGAAAGTGCAGCGTGTATTTCAGGTAGTCGGCGCGAAGACTCATACAAGGAAGTACCGTAGAACGGTTTAGGATTTAAAAAACGCTAAATTTGGACACTAAGTAAAGAAACTATTACGAAAATATTACCAGCTTATTTTTTGACTTATCCCTTCCTTCGTCCCTTCGGTGCTTTCTATGGGTTACTTACAGATGTACGTAACCATCTGTATACTAAACGGTTTATACGGTCGTTTCGCCCGGCGCAATACTGCATAAATATTGGTAATCTGACAGTTGGCGGTACAGGAAAAACGCCGATGGCTGAATACCTGATCCGGCAACTGGCGGAGGGGCATCGGCTGGCTGTGCTGAGCCGTGGCTACGGTCGCCGGACGAAGGGATTCCGGATTGCCGGACCAGCAGATACCGCCGAAACCCTGGGCGACGAGCCGTTGCAAGTATACCAAAAATTTGGCAGAACCGTCACCGTATGCGTTGGCGAACAGCGGGCAGGAGCATTGGCGCAGTTACAGGTGCTGCGGCCGGATATTGATACGGTCATTCTGGATGATGCCTTTCAGCACCGCGCGGTAGAGGCCCATGTCAATCTGCTGCTGAACGATTACAACCGGCCGTTTTACGCCGATCATCCGTTTCCGGCCGGCCGGCTGCGCGAACGGCGGCACGGTGCCCGCCGGGCCGATGCCGTGATCGTTACCAAATGTCCGGACAACCTGCCAAATTCGGATCAGCAATTGATTGCCGCCCGGATTCAACGCTACACCCGGCCCGGAACGTCGGTATTCTTTGCCGGTCTGCGGTACGAGGCCCCGGTAGCCTACGCCAATAACCAGCCGAACAACACCATACGGGAGGTGGTGCTGGTTTCCGGAATTGCCAGTGTGGTCAGCCTGGAAACGTACGTACGCCAGCAGTTTACCCTGATCCGACATCTGACATTTGGCGACCACCACGCGTATACACTGTCGGACCTGGCGGAAATCCGGCAGGCTTGTCCGCCGGGAGCAGCCATTCTGACTACCGAGAAAGACCGGGTAAAGCTCAACGCTCTACTAACCGCAGAAGAGCGTGCCACCCTACCGTTCTATTACCTGCCGGTAGCGGTATACTTTCTGAACCGGGAGGAAGAGTTGCTAAGCCTGCTGACTGTTGCCGGTTGAATATGAACGCATACCTACTTCCGATGAGTTGACTTCAAGGCTGCCATGATTTTGCACCTGTTTCTCCGTACAAACGATTTATTAATCAAAAAGAATATGTAAACTTCTGACAAACAAATCTGTACCAGGTTTATAAGCCTATCGTATGCGCTTCCGGTTCATTATGCTCTTTATCGTCGTCAGCCTCTGCGCCGGCCGTCTTCACGCAAGTCAACCGGTAATTCTCAGCCCGGGACACGCCAAATACATCATTGGACGACACGTTGAATTTTTGCCTGATTCGCTGAATAACCTGACCCTGGAAGATGTACAAAAGCCCGCCATGGCCCAACAATTTCATGCCAATCTGGGGGAAGTACCAAATTTGGTCTCGGCAAATTGCCGTTACTGGTTTCGGTTTCGGGTGTCAAGTCGGGATTTTCGGCCGGAAAGCCGGCATTACCTGGAGATTGCCTTCGGTAATATAAAAGAAATTAACCTGTATATAATTGACCGGAACGGACGAGCTCATCCTTTCCAGGCTGGAGATCAATTTGGAAGTGCCAGTCGGCTCATTTCGTTTAATACCTATGTTTTCCCGCTTCCACTTCAACCGGGTGACTGGTACACCGTGTATATCCGGATTGATAACCGGCAGCTTCACAATTATTTTCCGTTGATAATCTGGGAAGAAAGTCAGTTTCAGAAATACGCCCAAACGGCAGCGTTACTGTGGGGGGGGTACTGGGGGGTTTTGATACTGATGTTTCTTTACCACATTATTATTTTTCTGTTTACCCACATTGTCAATTACCTGTATCTGGGGTTTTATTTATTGTCGTACATATTTTATGAAGCGTGCCGTGGCAGTAATCTGGGTATCCGGTATCTGTGGCCGGATGTTGTCTGGCTGGCCGAACATGGTCTGGGGCTGTTTTCACTGGGTGTTTTTGTGACATTTGTTGTTTTTTATTCCAGAGTACTCAACCTGCGGGTTGCTACGCCACGCCTGTATCGTACGTTATGGGCTTTATGCAGTCTGAGCTCCATGCTTGTGATTATCAATCTGCTGGAAGTATTTCCGCTGTCCCTACAGTTTGTTGCCCTGATGAGTTCCTGTCCCTTGGTGGTTGGGATGTTTGCTGCCGGTGTGCTGACCTGGCGGCAAGGTCAATTGGCGTCCCGGTTTTACGTGCTGGCGTCTATGTGTTATGCCTTCGGGTTTATCCTCTTTGTGCTGAATCGGGTTGGCATTATTCCCGGTATGAGTTTTCTGACCCATTACTCGCAGAATATAGGCTCGCTGCTGGAATTCATATTCATGTCTGTAGGGTTAGCGGCCTATATCCGGAACGAACGCCTGGTGCGCCGGTCTATCGAACGTCAGCGGGAGATAGCCGCTATGGCTGCGTATGAACAGCAGATCCGGAAAAAGGTCGAAATGGAAGAAGCGCTCATGGCCGGCCAGATTCAGGAGCGACGGCGGGTGGCCGACGAACTGCACGACCAACTGGGCAGCGTACTCTTTAGTATTCGAACCCGCCTGGGCGAACTGAAAACCGCCGACAAGCAACCCGCTATCGACCGGAACGCGTTGCATTCGCTGCTGCAGTCGGTGCAGGATGCCTACGACGACATCCGACTCATTGCCCATAACTTCTGGCCGACGGAGCTGGAGGAACGGGGGTTAGGAAGCAGTCTAAACAAATTGACCAGTAGCCTGAACCGGGCCGGTAAAACCAGTTTTGTGTTACAGCTAAGCGGGAAAGAAGATCAGCTCAACCGATCGGCAAAATTTCATGTTTACTGTGTTTGCCTGGAATTGGTTACCAATATCCTAAAGCATGCTCAGGCGAGTGAAGCCACTATTCGGTTTACGGTTGACGACACCCGCCGATGGCTGAAACTCAGTGTTCGGGACGATGGTGCCGGTTTTGATCCGGATCTGATGCCATCGGGTAAAGGGCTGCGCAGTATTCAGGAACGAGTAAATCTGTTGAACGGCACTGTGTTTATTTCCAGTTTGCCGGAGGGAGGGGGTACATGGGTCCAAATTCAGATTCCGATTGACATGCCGGATTTTACAGCCCTGGTGCCTGGTCAGAAACCAAATGGGCCGGTACCGTTTCCGGTCTTATCCTGAGGCTTTGCTGATGGTACCGGTATTATACCAAACCATTGCGGATGGCAAAGTTGGCCAGCCCGACTATACTTTTCACCTTCAGCTTCTGAATCATATTCCGGCGATGGGTATCTACGGTAGCTTCACTGATAATCAGCTTGTCGGCAATTTCGGCGGTGGTGTATTCCTGGGCAATCAAGCGCAGGACTTCAATTTCCCGGGCGGTTAGCTGCCTGATCTGTTCAGGTTGTCGCTCTTCCTGAGATTCTACGAACGTCCGCAGCACTTCCTGACTCATAAACGGCCGGTCGTCGCGCATTACTTCATAGATCGCTTTTCGGAACAAATCGACATCCTGACTTTTGAACAGATAACCCGATACGCCCAGCCTGACAGCGGCATGAATGTCGCTGGGATCTTCCGACATACTGAGGATAAGGACTTTAGTCTTGGGCGATAGGGCACGTAACTGCACCACAAACTCCAGGCCGCTAATGCCCCGGCGCATACGCAGGTCGGCCACCACCACATCTACCAGCGGTTCTTTGCCGGCTCCTTTCCTGAAAAACTGCAGAGCCTCTTCGCCTTTAGTAAAAACCGCTTCTATGTCAATCTGTGGATCGTCGCGCAATAAACTTAACAGGCCGTCTATGACTACTTTATGATCGTCGAGCAGTAGTACTTTTATTTTACCTTTTACCATTAAATATGCAATCAGGGCTTCTTTGTATACATGCATTCAAAAGTAGCGAAACCCAATGATAACTTTTTATACTGATCGCAATAGATGGTTGAAAATTATCAACCCCTGCGAACATGTTACAGACACAGTTACTTCGAACACCGGCGGACCTCCAGCAATTTGTTACGATTTACCACCTACGTAGCCAGGGAATCAGCGTTGATCCGGTATTTCTGGAGCGGGCAACGGTCCGGGTTTTTCTGGATCAGAACCAGCCGGGGGAATGGATTGCGGGCTATTTTGTGAACGCCAATCCTCCGCACCGCTATTTCTCGGTCCTTCCGGCCGACTGCAAGCTGCGGTTGCTTCAGGAAAAGGCAATAGCGGAAGAAGATGTGGCCGAAATCGGCGCTATCTGGATGGATGTCAAAGCGCTGGGCCGGCTTGGTCGCTGGATGGTGTACCTGTTTATGCTGGCCGACGCCTACGCAACCAACCGGCCTTACCTCATTGGGGGCACGGTACACATGCAGCTTCGCGATTTTCAGATGCAGGTTATGAAGCACCCGTTGTTTGAAGGCGATGTAGAAGTGGCGGGGCAGATTCACCATATTTGGGAGTACTACACTAACCGCGACGAGTTGTGGTTCGATTTTCTGAACTTCACCGTACCCGAAATGCGCCGGTACGTAACCCGTGAAACCATTCCGTTCAACCTGGCTCCATTTTGCCGAAGTGCGTGACCGAGTCCATTCTATGTTTCGCTATAAGAGAGATTTTAGTAGCTTTAAGCGCTACTTGATCTCTCTTCTGTCATCTGTTTTATGTTTAGTCCTTTACGGAAATCTTTTTCAACCGGTTCTGTTGATCCCTGTCAGGCTTTTGAAACAAACCCCCTGGTGTTCTGTCAACAGTTAGTTCGGGAAAATCCGCGCGACGAATCGGCCTGGACTTGTCTGATCAAACGCCTGCACAAGCTTTTTGTCAAACACGCGCTCAGCTACGGCACCAGTCCGGAAGCGATTCAGGATCTGATTCAGGAGAGTCTGGTGCAGTTTATGGATGATATCCGGTCCGGAAAATTTATTTGTCAGGGGTATAAACCCATCGGTTACGTGGGAACTATCTGTATAAACAAGTGGCGGGGGTGGTGGAAAAAGCAGCAGAAAGAAACCACCCGCCGGGTCGACTGGGATTCGCTGTTCCGGGAATTTGACGATGACCAGGCCGGCCCGCCCCCGGGCATGGCCGAGGAACCCGATGAGCCCCATGAGGAAGATCTGTGCCGCCGGCAGGCTGCCCGAAAAGCGTATGAAACACTGACGCCGGTGCAGAAGAAATTGATGTGGGAGCATTATGTGAATGGTCTTAAACTAACGGATTTCGAGCAAATGGAAGAGAAGGGAGAGGGTTACGGAAAACTCCTCCATTACCGGGCTAAACGGGAATTTACAAGGCTGTTTCAGCAATTTTATAACGACTGCCGGTCATGGAAGAATTAACGGATAAACAGCATGATGATATTGCCGCTTATCTGGCGGGTCAGATGAGTCCGGCCGAAAAAGCCGGTTTTGAGGAGCAACTCAGCCGGAACGAAGCGTTGCAACAGGAATTACTGGTGCAGCAGCGCATTCGGCGGGGTATGGAACTGCTATCGTTCGAGGAGGAAGCCAGGGCTTTGTTTGCCAGAGCGATGCAGGAGATGACCGCCGAGGAAGAAACAATCGAGATAGCTACGCCGGTTCGGCCGCTCTGGCAACAACCTTCGCTGTGGCTGGCCGCAGCTATGGTAGTGCTCTCCCTGGGACTTTTCTGGAAATTTTACGATGACGACGGGGGGGGCGGACGATCTGATACGCCGGTGGTCCGGACAGACTCCACCACCGACCGCCCAACGCCATCTGATACCAGCAGCCGGATAACGCCAATACCGTCTCCCATACCCACTACCGACCGTGCGGTGCGGCTTGCCGATGCGTATTTTAGCCCCAGGCCAAAGGAGAATCCGATAGCTACCGACCTGCCGGATGAGGCCGATGCGGCTGCAACTACCGACTCGGCCGCTATTGCCCGCGATTCGGCTGCGGTCTGGCAGGGTACGCGGCTGCTCGCGCAGAAGAAAGCAGCAGAGGCTATGGCTCTTCTGCAAAAAACGGTACTTGAAGGCTACCCCGGCCACTGGCGGGCTGCGGCCGAATGGTACCTGAGCCTGGCGTACCTGCAGAATAATCAGACAAGCGAGGCAAGGGCTATCCTGACCCGTATTGCCCGTACTAATGGCCATCCGTACCAGTCGGAAGCCCGGCGACTCCGCAACGAACTGACCCGATAAACAGGCCTGCTAACCACCCGGCTTTGTGTATGAAACTGCTGTTATTTCTGTCCGGCCTGCTGGTAAGCCTGTCCCTTGTGGCCCAGGATACCCAGAACTATGGCCTACTTATGGACGACGAGAGTTACCTGCGGATACCAGCCAAACCCCCGGTGGTCCGTAAATTTGGGTTACAGCAACTGCCTCCGCAGGTATCGTATGAGGCCTACTGCCCCCGCCCGCTCGATCAGGGACCGCACGGTACCTGCCTGGCGTTTGCAATGGGGTACTACCTTCGGACCATTATGGAGGCCCGCCTGCTCAACACCACCAATCCGGCCGCTATCGCTAAACTGGCGTTCTCGCCAACGTACCTGTATGAAGAAGCCAAACTCCCGAACGACCCCTATTGTCAGAAGGGCCTCACGATCGATTTGGCGACTACCGTGCTTCGCCAGCGCGGCATTGTACCCCTGCGGCTGTTGACCTATCCCGCCTGTAATCAGGTCGATACCCGGCGCTTTCAGGCACAGGCGCAGCGCTACCGGGTGGCCGAAACGCAGCGGTTTCTGCAACTCGATGATTCGGCTGCCGATAAATTGGCAAAACTTAAAAACGTGCTGACCGAGGGCTATCCGGTTGTTATCAGCCTGGTTATCACGCCTTCGTTTGACAAGCTGACAAAAAACATCTGGGAGCCGGGCGACGCTGATTATAGCCTGCTGGGCGCTAAACTTGCAGAACGCCAGACAACAGGCAGGCTGGGAACCGGTCATGCCCTCTGCGTGTTGGGCTACAACGATGAGCTGTTTGGGGGAGCCTTCCGGATTGTCAACAGCCGGGGAACGGCCTGGGGCGACAACGGCTTTTGCTGGGTGCGCTATCAGGATCTGGCTGCTTTTGCCCGCTACGGCGTGCAGCTTTACCCGCCGATGACCGAAACCGACACCTACCCGATCGGCGGCATTCAGGCCGCGGTGCAGTTTGAGCAGAAGGGGGTTGGCGAAATGGGACTACACATCGATGAAGCCGCTTCCCGGACGGCCGGTATGCTCGTTTATCGCATGAACAAAGCGAATCGGTCGGGCGATGAATTTAAGTTTCTGGTCGCCAACGACCGGCAAGCGTACCTGTTTGCCTTCGGCACCGACGACCGGCCCCAGTCTGACCTCACCCGGCTCTTTCCGTATACGGAGCAGCGGGCCGACCGTAAGCTTGTCGATTACAGCCCCTTGCTGGGGGCCAACACTACGGTGGCGTATCCGCCCACCAATACCATTGAACTCGATAAGGTAACCGGCACCGATTATTTCCTGCTGCTGTTTGCCAACAGCCCGGTAGAGACCAGCCGGCTTAGCCGGAATCTGCGCAGCGCCACCGGCAATAACCGGCTGGAGCGCTTGCGGAAAGCGCTCCAGCCGGAGAGTCCCATCGACTATACCCGGATTACGTATCAACCAAACCGGATTGCGTTTACCGTTGAACCGGGAGCTGGTGGTAATCTGGTACCCATTCTGGTCCTGATCGATCACCGCTGACCCGGGCCGGGCTGATCACCCGGTGAGCGCAGGATGTTGGCATCCGGCAGACGCCGGTATTGCTCACCGGGGAAGTGTTTTTTGTACAGTTCGTGGGGCAGCATATCCAGTACAACATGCAAATGATTGCCCTCAACTATGTCCTGGGTGAGGGCGTACGCAAAATCAAATGAGCCGGCTTTGGGACTGCTGGTGTCCAGCGAATTGTCCTGAAAATAAGCGCACTGGCAACCCGCAAACTTGCCTTTGCCCCGGAAGGTAGACCACCGGTGGTAATAGGCTCCTGTTCCTTCCCGTTTCCAGTCGTCATTCTCCGAGTCTACCAGGGCATCCACAATCCACCAGTAATCGGAGGGTCTGGTAGCGGGGCAGACATTGAAAAAATTCCGGTTGTAATGCACGTTCTTTTTGATCGCGTACACCTGAATCCGGAAAGAACCCTTGTTGTTGCCGGGGTCCGTGTCGTTCAGATCAAACACGAGGGGGCCGGCAGTAGGTGATAGAAAATACGTTCCCGGAATGTAATTGATACCCCGGTCCCGAACCATCCGTTTCGGATCGATCAAGGTGTGCATGGTTACTTTGGCCGCCAGGTTATCGGTAACATCGACAAATCGGAACAGTTCCTGGCAGGGCGTAGCCCAATTGCCGATTTGGCATACCAACGCCCCGTGGTTGTACGCACTGTATTTGTTATACAGTATAGCGGCCATCGCCACTTTTCCGGTGGCATCAGCAGATTGGGTAAAGGGACCTAAATAGACATCGCCGGAGACTTCAATATACACGTACTCGTCTTTTTCCACCACAAAATTAGTGGTGAGGGGCGTGTCGCGGGTTCCCTCATACACAAACGTTTGGGACCGAACGTAATTGGCCGGCGATTGAGCCGCCCCGGTAAAAGGCAAAGCCAGCATCAGGAGTACGTAGAGCGTCGTTTTCATGGATGTAAAGCAGGTTGCGTTAGCGTTGAACACCCATTGATAACTGGTAGCGGTGTTTGGTTATCAACAGAAGGCGCACTATAGCTTTTTTGCCGGGCGGGCATTGGCGCATTCGCCGAGTCGTTCGGGGGGAACTGGCCCAAACGAAGCAAGCCGGCCCTGGGCATCATACACTTCAATGCGACACTCCCCATTC
Organism: Nibrella viscosa; assembly: GCF_039541875.1. Lineage (NCBI taxonomy): Bacteria > Pseudomonadati > Bacteroidota > Cytophagia > Cytophagales > Spirosomataceae > Nibrella > Nibrella viscosa. The sequence continues at coordinate 83,665 of NZ_BAABHB010000006.1, forward strand.
CGTTTTACCACATACGGTTCACCCGGTCTGTAAACGACGGCTGGTTTCGTTGTTTTTTTTCGGGCAACTACAATCGGTGGTTCATCTGAACCGGGGCATTTACCTATTCTCCCGCCTGTTTCATACCCGCCACGTCCGTTACAGACCACTGCATAGCTGATTCCATTCACGCAGGTGTCTTTGCCTGCTACCACCTCTCCCTGTGGGCAAGGGGGAGTTGGTGTTTGCTGAGCTACGGTTGGTGGAGCAGAATCGGGCCAGAACCAGTACAGCAGCCCCGCCAGCAGGGCCACCATCAGCAGCAGGGCCCACGCGTATTTACGATACCAGGGGACAACCGGCACCGGTTCCGTTTTTAAAGTTGGTTTAGGAGGTTCTGGTGGCGGTACCGGTTTGAATCCCCGCTTACAGGTGGAGCAGTAACTGTCCGAAAACTCCATCATCGTAGTACTCCCAAAATCGGAGGGTTGCAACACTTGCGGCATAGACTGGTACGGGCAATCGGTTTGTTTATCGCACCCTTCCGGCTTGGGTAAATAATAGGGATTATACTTTTTGGGCGGGGTAGTGGAGGGATCCATATAAAAATTTTCTGAATAGGCTGATAACTAAATCAGGTAGCTGGAATAAATGGATGAATTGACAGGTCTGGCAGGTCAATATTACACAATCTGCCGAAAAGGCCTGTATATCAATTATAAAATCATGAAAAGCCGTAGAAAGAATCATGGAATATGGTATTGCGACAGAAAGCCTATCCCAGCAATTTAGGACCTACGTAAAAGTCACCGTTCGCCGGCCGATTTTCCCCGTTCAAAGTCAACTTTTCCAGTCAACCCTGCAGTAAACCGCCATCAAAGTATGCCACATGTCGTATGGGAGCAACCCGCCCAAAACCTCAGAAAAGTAACGCTCACGTTTCCCCCGCTGAATCAGCAGTATGAGTTGCTCCAGGAAGAAATTATAAACCAGCTGGCCGGTAGCGCCGGCAAGTCGGTGCGTATTCATCTGGATTCCGGTCAGTTTGAGGCCGATTTCACCAGCCTGCAATCAATTCCGCAAAAGGCCGGTATCTCCCTGGGCAAATCGGGCGGGGCTGCACCCCTTCCGGGCGGAACGTTCTGCACCATCGAGCAAAACGGACGATGGCTGGGCCTCGACGGCTGGCAGGAGCGCCAGCAGTACGTCCGGCTGAAGCCGGTGAGTATCGTACCTCCGCCGGTTGATGAGCACAAAATCTGCCGCAACCTGGCAGACGGTCAGGTCTGCAATTCCCTGAACCGTCTGGATGCCGTCGTGTGCCGCAAATGCGGATCGGGCGACCATTTTGAGCTTGTTTACCGAAACGTTTAACCGTATAGCGTCCCTTTTTATGAATATGACCTCCCTGATTGCCAATTCCGGCATCCAGTTTATCGATATTCCCCTGAATCTTGGCGACACCAGTGCCGCTCCCCGACTGCGGTTCGAATACGCCGAGCAGGAAGACCCCGACAACGACCGGGTGTATCTGATTGTGCCCTACATGCTCGAAAATGGGCGGTACGTAAGTCGGCTGGATCTGAACGCGGAAGCTTTCCGGCTCGACCGCACCATCGACGAAAGCAAAATCAATCCGGCCAGCCTGAACTACATCCGGGAAGATCACCTGATCAGTTTACAGGGGCGGTATGCGCTGGATATCCTGGAAGATGTGTGGCTGCCGCTGCCGTATTTCCGCACCGATCATTACGATGCCGGCAAACTGATGCCGGGGCCGCAAAAATGGGCGCGTATGTACCTGGGCCGTATCAGCTCGCAGGAAAAAGCCGACGGCAGCCCGTACACCCACAAACTGGTGCTGGCCTTTGATACCCACTGCGATGACAAATATGACCCGCGGCTGAACCATACCTATTACGATGTGCCGGACTCCAGCGATCCTGAAGGAGGCAATACCCGCTTCAAATGTGCCACCCACGAAGACACCAACGGCTTTTTTCTGTCGCAGGAGCGGGTAAACAACTGGCTGAAAGAAGTCATTACCAAACGCAAAAACCGGATTCCGCGCCAGCTCAGCAGTGAGCCCTACCACCTGCTGCACCTGGGTCTGTACATGACGCTGCTTAAACTGATTGAGCAGGCAGGTGGCTGGCCCGTGGTAACCCTGCAGCAGGACGCCCTGAACCGCAGCATCGATGTAAACCTGGTGCTGGATGTGGGCAATTCGCGCACCTGCGGCCTGGTGCTGGAAAGCAGCGCCCGCGAGCGCGATGCCGAACTGGCTCTGACGGATGCCCGGCGGCTGAAGCTCCGCGAGCTCCGCAACCCGACCCAGAGCAGCAATAAGCCGTTTGAAATGAAACTGGCGTTTATGGAAGCGCTGTTCGGGCGGAAAGAGGGCCTCACCGACGATTACCTGTTCCGCTGGCCCAGCATGGTGCGCGTGGGGGCGGAGGCAACCCGCTACGGGGTGATTTTCGGGGATAGCCCAACCGTAAACGACCAGTACGAAATGACCTTTTCGAGCCCCAAACGCTACCTGTGGGACACCAGAAAGCGGGAGAAACCCTGGGGCTATTTTTCGGAAAATACCGAACTGATGCAGAATTCGGCAACGGGCCTGCCCCTGGCCAATCTGTTTACCACCGAAGGGCTGCTGGTGGATAAGGCCAACAAACAAGCCAACGGCTCGGGGCTTATCTACCGGAGTGGGCAGAACCCCCTGTACGCCCGAAGTGCCCTGATGACGTTTGCGCTGACCGAAATTCTGCTCCAGACGCTCAGTTACATCAACAGCTTCGAGTTTCGGAGTGAGCGCGGAGAAGCCGGCGTGCCGCGTCGGTTACGCCGGATCGTGCTGACCTGCCCCACGGCCATGCCGAAACTCGAACGGGTGAAGCTGCGCGAGTGCGCATCGGATGCCCTCCAGGCCCTGCGGAATTACTACGGCGATAAATACAAGCTGATTTCGCCCGACCTGGAAATCATCCCGGATTACGAACGACTGGCCGAAAACGACCCCAACGCCGACCGGATTCCAAAAAACCTGAAAGATCTGCGGGAAAACCACGATCCCCTGCGGCTGCGGACATCGTGGGGGTACGACGAAGCCACCTGTAGCCAGCTGGTGTTCATGTACAATGAGATTGTTCACCGGTTTGGTCCGCAGAATGCCCCCCTGTTTTTTGAAACGATGGGGCGCCGTCGGGCCGACGATCTCGACCCTGCCCATAAGTCCCTGATGATTGCCAGCGTGGATATTGGAGGGGGCACCACCGACCTCATGATTGGCCATTACGAATACGAGCCGGGCGCGGTCACGAGCCTTTACCAGAATCCGGTATTCTGGGAGGGCTTTAACCTGGCCGGCGATCATATCATCAAGAAACTCATTGAAGAGTGCGTGCTGCCCCAGATTGCCGAGGAAGCCCGGCGGCTGGGCTGTAGCCGGGCCGGTCAGGTGCTGTATTCCCTGTTCGGGCCATTCCAGAGTACCGATACCGAGGCTAAACGCACGCTCAAAAAGCATTTTGCCAATCAGGTGGCTACCGTAGTGGCCCAGGGTATGATGGGACAAATTACGGCCAATCCTCACCAGACCCGGCAGGTTGCCTTCGACGAGTTTTTTGCGGAGCACGAAATGCCCATTCCCAGCGTCCTGCAGTACGTCAACGATGGCTTCCGGCGTGAAGGTGCCGATGGCTTCGATATTCGGCTGATGAGCTGGACGGTTAACCCGGAAGACATCAATCACAAAGCCATCCGCAACGTAATCGGCACGATGCTGCGGGATTTGTGCGGCATTATCGCCCAGTACAACTGCGACTACGTGCTGCTGTCGGGCAAGCCCTCGACCTTGCCGGTGGTGCTGGAGATGTTTCTGGAAAACATGCCGGTGTCGCCCGACCGCATTGTCCCCATGAACCGCATCCGGGTAGCAACCAGCGAGAAGTTCTGGTATCCGTTCAGCGACCCGCACGAGTATACGATCAAGGATCCTAAAACCTGCGTTTCGGTCGGTGCCGCCATCGCGCTGTTGTCGGAGTTGGGCCACCTGAACGGATTCCGGCTGGATACGCGCCTGCTGGCAACCCGGATGTCGTCTACGGCTGAGTATATCGGGCTGCTCACCGACGGACAACCGCCCCGCGTGAAAAACGAGCATGTGGTAGCCGTACCGGACGATTCGGCCGTTGAGCCCCTCGACGAATTCGAGCTGACGGGTGCCAAAGATACCTTCCTCGGTATGCGGCAGATGGCGACGGACCAATGGATTGCCACGCCCCTGTACAAGATCGAGTTCGACAGCGAACGCGCCCGAACCCTGCTCATGCCCAGGCTCCCGCTCAGGGTTCGGATTGGCCGGCCCAGTCTGCGCGATAAAGAAGGACTTATTCTGCGCAACAACCTGACGGTGCTGGACCCCGAAACCGGCAGGGATATTCCGGCCCTGAAGCTAACGGCCTGTACCCTCACGGACCCGCACGGCTACTGGCTCGATACGGGAAATTTTTACCTGAACCTCTATTAAGGCATGACTCCTCCACCCGATTCTACCCCGTACGAGCAGTCGACGACCGCCCTGGATGGTTTAGTGAACCACCTCCGCGATCTGCTGGGGTCCGAGGGCGTCGAACGGCTGCGGCAGAATCCCGATCTGGCTCTGCCGTATGCCGACGAGAACACGACCGACAGCGACTGGCTGCGCCGGGGTTTGCAGACCATACTCACCTCCGATGACATCAAAATCGTTGGGGAGCGGATCACGCAGCTCCCGCGCACGCTGCAACGCCCACTGCTCCAGGAAATAGAAAACCTGCGCTGGGAACAGGAAGAGCAGCAGCGCACGCTCCAGCAGGTGCTGACGCAGAAACAGGCCGCCGAAACCGGTCGGGAGCAGGCCGAAATAGAAGTATTTCGGTTGCGCAAAGAGCTGGCTACCCGGCTGCCGGCCGAGCATTTTGTCCGGCTGTTTTTTAGCCGGCCCGGCGAAGAGCGCATCCGCGATCTGCTCATTGAAGCGACCGAATCACCTACGCCCGACCTCCACGCGTTTCTGACGGCTTTTGTGGGCGAGTGGAACACTCTGCAAACCCTCGCCGGACAGTCGCCCGAATCACCCCAGGATGCCGTGCGGCAACAGCATCAGGCGCTGAGCAATCTGCTAAAAGCACTCTCGGGCCTGTACATCCCCCAACGACGAGCCCTGCTGGATCAGGTAGCCCGGTGGGCGTCGGGCCACTTCGATGAGTACGTGTTTGTATCGCCCGAAGAGACGCAGCAGGTCGATCCGGCCATCCACAACATCCAGGGGCTCGGGGGGAATACCGTGCGGGAGGGCCGCTCGTTTGCCGTGATTCGCCGGCAGTCGCGCACGGTCGTGATTTATGCCGACATCATTACCGACTAATCGCTGATAACCCCAGCGGCAGTCTGGGAATAAATACCCAAAACCGTTTTGAAACCAACGACTATGTTTTCTACTCTATCACAGGAAAGTCTCCAATTACAGGATATTATACGGCGCGGAACCGAGTGGCTGACGCACTACGAAGAACCCGAAAAGCGGCTGAGCACGATTGATGAGTTGGGCAAGCTGCGCCGACGCGCCAAACGGCTGGAACAGGCGGCCCGGATGCGGCCGGCGTTTGCCACTTTCGGCATCAGCCAGGTGGGTAAATCGTATCTGGTGTCTAACCTGGCCCGGATTCCCGGTCAATCGCTGCTGCAGATTGAAGCGCCCGGCATCCCAGCAGAAACCGTCCGCCAGATTATCGGCCACGACGGCCCCATCAGTTTTATCGACGACATCAACCCCGTCGGGGGCGGTACCGAAGCAACCGGCGTGGTTACGCGCTTCACCACCAGCCACCAGAACAATGAGGGAGGGTATCTGGTACGCCTGCTGAGCCAGCTGGACATTGTGAAGACCATGGCCATCGGCTACCAGTACAACATCATCAACTCCTCGTACCCGGAAAAACTGACGGCCGAGCACCTGGATCAGCGACTGAACCGGCTGGAGAGCCTTCGGCAAGCGGTCAGGCAACCCGGAATGTCGGAAGATGACATTCTGGATCTGCGGGATTATCTGGCCACCTATTTTCGGGGGATGGACCTGATCGGCACGCTGCGCCGGTACAGTTACTGGGAGAAAGTATCCGCTCTGGTGCAGTACCTGCGGCCCGGTGATCGGTGGCAGCTTTTTGCCCCGCTCTGGCACGAAGATGAGTTTATGACCAATCTGTTCAGCCGGCTTACTCAGGGTCTGGCCGACCTGGATTTTACCGCCGAGGTATGGGTGGGGCTGGAGGCCGTAGCTCCGCAGAAGCAGACCATTGTGGATGTGATGCGGCTGTACGAGATGGACCTGGCCAATACCCAGAGCAGTACCGTAACCGTAACAACCAGTGAAAAAAATCAGGTGTCGCTCAGCCGGAGCGTGCTGACAGGACTTACCGCCGAATTGGTGCTGCCCCTGCCCAGGGCGCTGGAAAATCATCCGGACCGCCGGTTTCTGAAACATGCTGATATCCTTGATTTTCCGGGTGCCCGCAGTATGGAGGGTTCGCCCGAAGTGGTATTTCAGCAGGAAAGGGATGTGTCAAAAAAAATGGACCCCTTTCTGCGGGGAAAGGTGTTTTACCTCTTCAACACCTACAACGATTCCTTTGGAATCAGCAGCCTGCTGTACTGCATGCACAATATGCAGTCGGAAGTGAAAGGTACGCTCAATATCAACAGCATGATCAGCCATTGGGTCAGCATGAATGTGGGGCGTACAACCGAGGAACGGGAGAAGCGGGAGCGGACGCTGAAACGTCTGGTTCCGGAAGAGTACCGGGTGGGTGTCGACCGCATAAATCCGTTCTTTCTGGTCCTGACAAAAATTAATGTGGAGATTGATGAATGTGACCCCAAGAAGACAGGCCGAACCGATCTGTATGACCATATCTGGGATAAACGGCTGGATCGGTTCTTCGATAAGGAGTTTGAGAAAGTGTCGGTGGATAAGTGGACGCGAAGCTGGAGTGGACTCAGCGAAAGTTTTAAGAATACGTTTATGATCCGGGACCCCCGGTACTGCAAACTGTCGTACCAGGTAGTAGATGGGGTAGAAAGCTACAATCCGGTGTATGAGCCGGCGTTTGCCGATATGGAGCAGTCGTTTGTCAACAGCGAACATATTATCCGGCACTTTCATGACCCTCTCACCGCCTGGTACGAAGCGACCCGGCCCGGCCGGAACGGCATCGATTACCTGCTGAAATACCTGATGCCGGCCTGCCACCCGGCCATCAAACAGGAACAGATTCGGGAAGCCCTGAACCAGATCCGGCAGGAAATCGGGGCCGCCTTATGCCATCACTACGAGGGCGGGTCCGTGGACGAGAAGCTGATACGCGCCCGCGAACGCCGAGACCAGCTTCGAAAACCGGTAGGGCGCCTGATCCGGGAAAAGAAATTTGGTCGTTTTCTGGCTACGCTGACCGTGGCCGAGCAGTTTACAAACGGAAACGGGGTAGGCTTTTGGGATCGTGAGCTGGTACGCCAGGTGATGAGTCAGCCGGACCTGTTTCTGAAGCAGTCGGAAGCTGCGGGTGCGCCGGCGGCATCCGACGACCTCGACGATCTCTTTATCGATGACCTGCTGAATCTCGAACCCGTCAGCCCGGTGTCTGCGCCAAAACCGTCTACCGGAACGATGCTGGCCACCCGCTACGCCGAAAGTCTGCTGGGGCAATGGGTAGCGCAGCTAAAGCAGTTGCGCACCGACCGGCAGTTTCAGCAGCTGTTTGGCCTGGTGGAAAATGAAGTCACTATGCTGGCGGATGAGGTGGAACGGAGTATGGAACGGGACAGCCTGAAAATCCGGGTGGCCAACGAGGTTGTCCCCTATATTCAGCAATCCGAGAACCTGGAAGTCGTGCTGACGCTGGGCCGGGCTACCATCAACGATTTTGTGAATACGCTGGGGTGGTCGCGGGTGAGCGCCGAAGATAAGATCAGCAACAAGGCTGTGTACCAACCGGCCCCCAATGAGGTGACACCAATCTACAATGGCCAGTTAAAACAGGTGCCGGCCAAGAACGAGTTGAATCCGACCGTCGATGATCCGGCCCGGTCCCTGTACAGCCAGTGGTTCAGCGGGTTTGATAAAGCATTTGAATACAACGTCCTGCGCGAGGCTAACCTCACCGACCCCGAAAAGGCCCGGATCAACGGCTTACTCGATGCCATTATCAAAGAACTGGGTTACCAGTGCCGGTAGTCCGATAGCCCGTATACGCCATGCCCGCTCAATTTCCCATTTTCAGTACCCCGCTTTCTGCCTACCGGCCGGTTATCTGGCTGGCGCAGCCGGTGTACACCCGCTACCACGAACTCCGGGATGTACTCCGCAGCCGACTGGGCGACAGTTACGCGCAATTGCTGACGGAACCCCTTATTCCTCCGCCTTACGAACAGACGCGAACCGAGGCCCGCTGGTACACCGAACGCTTCAGGCAGGGAACACCCTTGCCGGCGCTGCCGGCACAGGAGCGCGGCCGGGTCAGCCAACTGCTCAACGAGAAGCTCTCGGCCATTCGGCAGCTGGCCGATGAATTCGAACGATCTCCGCAGTCGGAAACGCAACAGTTGGGAACCCTGCTGCGGCTTGCTATCGAAGTACCCGGACCGGAATGTGTCCTGACCAGCGGTGATCAGGCCGTGCTGGTTCTTTGGGGCTTTGAATCGGACCGTAGTCGTCAGGATCGCTTCCGGGTGAGCCAGTACCTCAAACACCAGGTGGTGGCCTCGCCCCCAACCGTACCCCCGCCCGTGGAGAACCCGGTTTCCCGGCCGGAGCCGGTAGCCCCCTCCGTTGTGGTTCCGCCGGTGAAAGAGCCGACAGGCGACCGGCGGTGGTGGTGGCGCTGGGTCTGGTGGCGCCGGGTACCGGGCGGAGTCGTTCAGCCGGTCGGGGGGTACCAACGGTTCGGCTGGCTGCTGGGGTTGCTGCTGTTTTTGCTCCTGCTGGGCTTTTTGTACTGGTTTTGGCCAACCCAATGGGGGCGGCTCGTCTGGGCACCCGGCGTGGCGCAGGGAGCAATACCTGCTACCGGACGAACCATCAGCCCGAATCTGCCCGACCGTCCGCAGGGAGTGGTAGCGCCGGTGGATTCTGCCGAGGTGGTGACCGATCCGGCCGATTCGCTCCGGCAACCATTGGTGGGTAACCGACTGAACATCTTCCTGAAAAAAGACGTGAATCTGGTAGCCTTTGCCGACAAGTTCAAAGGACAATATACCGATACCAGTTTGCAGATTACGGCGTTCGATACGCTGCTGAATGCGCTTCAGATTCAGTTTCCGGCCGAGCAGCGGGACATATGGCGGGACCGGCTCCGGAAAATGCCCGAGGTATACCTGGTTTTCGACGAGCGGCTTTTTCAGACAGGCAGTATTCCGGATGATCCGGATCTGGCCGCCCCGGATAAAAACTGGTATTTTAAGGCCATTCGGGCATTTGAAGCCTGGGACATTACCCGCGGCTCCGCTCTGGTAACGGTGGCCGTGCTGGACGGTGGTTTCGATACCGGCCATCCGGAACTACAGACCCAGATTGTGCAGCCGCGCAACATGACCTCCGAATCGGGCGAAGTCAATGTGTTGAGTCCGGCTGGTGGGCGGCATGGCACCCACGTGGCCGCCACGGTGGCCGGGCGGGCCGATAACCAGGCCGGCACGTCCGGCATTGCACCCAACTGCCGGGTAATGACCGTTCAGGTAGGTTCTGACAAACCGAGTTCGCTGGCCATTGTGTTCGGCCTTCAATATGCCATTCAGAACGGAGCCAAAGTAATCAGTCTGTCCCTGGGCAGCAGCATTCCGCCTGATATAGCGGCAAAACTGGCGGCCATGTCGGAAGCAGACCAAAATGCCGTGCTGGCGGCTTACCAGAACAGTCCGGCCTACCAAACCGAACGGCAGTTGTACGAGACTATCTTTGGCGAAGCCAGTCGGAACGGGGTCGTGATTGTGAAAGCTACGGGTAATGAGAATATCCCGGCCGGCTTCGATCCGATGAACGCTACACGGTATACCATCAATGTGTCGGCCGACGATTTACCTGGTCAGAGCGGTCGATCGCAGCGGGCTCCGTTCAGCAATTTCGGAGAGCTGGCTACGGTTTCGGCACCGGGAGTGAAGATTTATAATGCGGTGCCGGGCGGAGGCTACGATTACATGAGCGGTACCAGCATGGCTACCCCGATCGTAGCCGGTGGGGTGGCGCTGATGTGCTCGCTGCGCCCCGACCTGGCCCCCGACCGCATCCGCGACATCCTGGTCAGTACCGGCCTTCCGGCTATCGACCGGACGAGTAGGCCGGTAGGGCCGCTCATTCAGTTGGATAAGGCCCTGGATGCCTGCCGCCGGGAGCCGAGGAATGCCTGCGCCCTGACTATCGACAGCCTGAAACAGGAAATTGCCAAACTGAAACGGCAGCCATGAACCGGCAACTGATTGCCACGACCACGACCCTGGGGCTGCGGCCCGTCTTTGGTGCCAACGTGGGGGAAAGTGTGAGACGGTACCAAACCCTGCGGGAACTGCTGTCTGGTGGTGAAGCCCATGCGGTATTTGCCGAGCCGGTGATCGACGGTGGCCAGATCCGCTGGTTTAGTGACCTGCCGGGTCGGGTTGTGCCCTATACTGAGCTATCGCCCGACTGGCAGGAGAAAGCCGGAAAAGTGCTCAGCTACTATGCCGATCTGGCGTACACCCAACTGGAGCGGTACCACGAGGCCGACGACCTGCGCCGGATGCTCGACGACTGTTTTGAGGTTCCGAACTACGCCCACCTGTACCTGATCGGCAAACGGCCGGTGCTGATTTTGTGGGGGTTCCTGAGCAGCGACTTCGGCGCCACCCACGGTCTGGTTCGCCGGCTGATGAAGCAGTTTACGGCTCCCCGCCTGATGGTGAATGTCAAGGTAGTGCGGGTTGCCGACCACGCGCCGGTTGCCGACGCGACGGTAACGCTGGGGCATGGTGGACAGACGTATCGGCTACTGACCAACAGCGAGGGAAACGCGAGTTTTCAGGCTGTGGTGCCGGTTGATCCGCTTCTGTTTTCCGTGGAGGCATCGGCCCCGTCGCTGGCGACCGCAGCTACTACGCTGAAGGCCGAACGAACGGTTGGCGACCTGCTGTTTGATGGGTTTTACCCTCTCATCACCACTCTGGCCTTAGCGCCGAAGCTCGACAGGGAAGCCTTTAGCCTGCGGGTTATCGATCTGGAAACCAGACAACCCCTGATCGGGGCCACCGTCCGCCTTACAACAGAAAACACTGATGATAGTCAGGTTACGACCGATGCGGGCCTCGTTGCGTTCGATGCGGTGCTGTTGCTGGCCGGGGAGAAAGCAGTAGCCTATGTGACGCATCCGTCGTATGCCGACGAGCGTGTTGAAATCGAGGCCGATGCCGCTACGCATACTATCGAGCTTAACCCGTCCGGCCTGCGTGGGCGTCGGGGGGCGTTCAGTGTCAATCTGCGCTGGTTCTCCACCGACGATCTGGATCTGCACGTGACCGATCCGGGCGGTAATCGCCTGAATTTTCAGCAACGCGAAGTGACCTACAACGACTGTTCGGGTATTCTGGACCTGGACGCCAATGCTGATGAGGCAACGGCTACCAGCGACCCCCAGGAAAACGCCTACTGGGAAAAAGCGCATCCCGGATTTTACACCATTGAAGTTGTCTGCTTCAAACGCCGGTCGCCCAAAGGTACACCCATTCCGTTTGAGGTGACGGTGCTGCACGGCAATGAGCAGTACGTGCGGCAGCGGGAGGCTCACCAGGAAGGCGAACGGGTGTTTGTCGACCGGTTTAGCCTTCGGCGTTCCTGATAAATTTCCGTTGATAACCTTTTCCAACCCCCGGAATGAATAGGCATCCGGAGCCAATACAGCCTCCGGCTATTCCGAAAGAATCCTAATTCTTATGAAGCAACTATTATTCTCTACCCCCTTAAAGCGCATCCGGCCCGTTTTCTTCAACGTCGGCGAAAATGTCAAGCGGTACGAGCAGGTACGGGGCTTGTTTGTCGACGGCCACGACCGGCTGTTTGCCGAACCCCTGGTTACCGGTGCCGGTCGGGATGAGATTACCTGGTACAGCGATTATCAGGGAAAGCCAACCGAATTGCCGGCACACTCGCCCGAAGAACAGCAGCGCTTACTGCCGGTGCTGAACGATCAGGTCAATTACCTGTTCCGCGACATTATCCGCTACATTCGAAAAGGACCGGGGCAGTACGACCGGGCCGGCTACCGGACACTTCGGCAGAGTGTCGAGAGCTTCCTGGAAGTGCCCTCGGTCGAGAATATTCTGGTTTTTCAAACGCCCGATGGGCCTCGGTTTACCCTGACAAACTGGGGGTTTATGTCGGAAAAGGAAAAACCGGAACGGAACATCATCCGGAACCTCATTCCGTTTGGCGTAACGCCGGTGATCTTGCAGGCACGGTATAAGGCAGATCGGTCACCGGCCGCCAACGAGCCGTTGCAGATTGAGTTTGACGGCTATTCGGGTACGCTTACCACCGATGAGCATGGCCGGATCACCGTAACAGATGTGCCGTACCTGAGTGAGGTTACGGTGTACCAGACGAATGCCGATGGCCAGGCGGTGAACCGGCAAACCGTTTTTATCGACGAGCGGAATCCGGCCGAGCCGTACGACATTTTCCTGGAGCGTTTACCCTTTCCGATGCCCTTTACGGTTGTCGACCAGCACGGACGACCGGTTGCCGGTCACCCCATCCGGCTCGATTACCAAAACCGGCAATTGGCCGTGCAGGCCGACAGCCAGGGTCGGCTTGCCCTGAACGATGTGTATTATGGCCAACAGGTACAATGCTACGATACCGCCGACAAAAACCTCCCGTTGGTGGTAACGCATGAACATAAACGCGGGCAGGCAGACTATCAGATTCCGGTTATTATTTCGGACCCCTTCAAGCCGGTCAAGCGGGGCTTTCGCTACCTGGGGCTGTTGTTATTGCTGCTGGGCCTGCTGGTAGCCGGCCTGATTGCCTACTACTACTTCGTAAAAAAGGAAAGCCTGATTCTATCCGAGGCCGGGCTTAAAGAAGCTGTCCAGGAAACAATCGATAACATTCCGGTAGCGTCGTGTAACGGCGGTCAGGATGGTCAGAATTTTCAAAGTCGCGAGGTGAAAATTGTGCTGGCGGAGTACGATCTAGGCAAGCCAGGGTCAACGTTTCTGTTTGATTATTATACAGACGGAATTCCTGATGAAATTGAAGTATTTGAGGGCTGTAAAGACGATATTAAAGAAGATTCCAAATCACTATTTCAGTACTACGGCAGTACAATTAAAGATAGCCGGTCAACGGAATATATGCAGGAGGAAATACGGGTAAAAGGCCAGTTTGTAACGGTTCGGGTAACCGGCCAGACCATCTGGAATTACCGGGTTAATTGTCCTCAGGATTGAGAAAGTTTTCGGTTTCTGTATCCAAACAGAGAAGTTCATAAGTTCCTTATTTTTCAAACCATTTAATTGTCAATCGTATGAAAAAGTTAATACAAAGACCGGGGTTGTTTGTGGTATCAATTCTGTGCTTTTTTCTGCCATTCTGCGACATTAGCTGTAGCGCCAACGGCAAAAAAATACCCATCGGTACAGTCTCAGGTTTTGATCTGGTTGTCGGCAAACAAATTCAGAAACCGGAGAATAGGGGTGTTGTTCGCAATAATGATATAACCATACAGAGTTCATGGGCTGCCCTAACCCTACTGGCTGCTTTAGCCGGCCTTGGTAGTTATTTTATGAACATTACCGAAGACAAAAAGCGGAAATGGGCAAAGCGGTCGGCTATTCTTGGTGCCTTCTGTCTGTTTTTTCTCTTATTTTTTAGCGAGTCCTGGTATCGGTATGTGCGTGATATGCCGTTGATTTTTAGGTTCAGGCTGGGTTTTTACTTATCCTGGTTTTCCTTGATTGCAGCAGCCGTCATGAACTGGCGAAGGGAAGTAACATCGGTATTGGATGTAGAAACTGCTGATAATGTTGAATAAAACCATTAAACTACTATCTCAAATGAAAAAGTTAATTTTTGCCTTAGTTATATTCTTTGCTTTCATAAGCGAAACTACCAGCGCGCAAAGCGTAAGGGTTAACTTTATCCGATATAAGACGATAAAGTATAATACATATTCAAGTTCGTGGGAGCGTTGGCCTGTTAAATGGACGAGCAGTGCGGCATATGCCATAATAAGTAGTGTGTATGATAATACATATAAAGTATCTGTTTATGGCTATGACGGTCAGCATGTTGTGACATCGGTTTGTACGTTTAATTCGCAGGTAACCAGCGAAAAAAGGCGAACACAAGGCTCACCTTACCTAAATGTTTATACAGATAAGGAAGGCGATCAGATATGGACAAATGTTGTGTCGTTAGAATCTTTGTTAGGCAATGTTAAAAGTTGGAGTCAGGAAGGTGCTTCATTGTATTTATGGGTGTATGGATCCTCGACGTTCGCCTTTGTTTTTGAATAAAGCATTTTGGGAAATTTCTTTGGCGTTTGGTCGATTAGGAACAACAAAAAAGTAACCCCTGATCGGTTTTTCCAATATCAGGGGTTACCAACTGTTCACGTACAAGCTTATGCGGCTGGTTCAACCTTATTTTTCTCGCCCTCTTTGCTATGTTTCTAGCTACTAAATTCTCTGTATTTGACAAAAGGACTGCTATTCGTTGTGTATTAGCCAGTTGGAAAAAGCATTCCATCGCTCAATTCCCATTGGCCGGAAATACGCGCTTCAGGTAGTCAATACGGTGTTGGGCAAATGCGTTTACCTGCTCAACACCATCCTGTATCGCCAGTATGGCCGGATCAATTACGTAATTAACCGCGTAATTCCAATTGTCGGAGAGCCATTCGGCACCCTCGCCCACGCGCATCTGCACGTTCGTTCGTACTTCCGGATTAAACGTAACACCCAGCAAACCGCCTATCCTGTTCTCCCTAGTTTGCGTAGGGTCGAGCACAATGTCCATCCAGTAGTCGTATTCGAGCTGCGCTACCCGCTGGTTATTTTCCAGGGTATTTTCCCGGCCGAGTAGTTCCTGTACATCCGGTCTGTTAAATAACTCACCAATTCGGGCCTGTCCATAATCGTGCAGCAACGTTTGGATCAACCCAATACTGTTATGTACGCTATACCCGACGGTTCCCGGCGGAAAGTGCGCCGTACCTGCATAAGCTCCTTCCCGGCTGCCCATGTCAAGCCCGGAATCGGTGGCTGTTGCGGGCACAATGCCCAGTAGCCGTTGCAGGCTGTCCGAGTGAATCAGCGCATCAACGTTGGCGACAATCGTCAGAATCGCAAAGAGTGCCAGCCCCACGGCGGTGGTCAGCGCCATTTGAAGCGTGCCGAAACAATCGCCGAACCCACTACAGTTGTCGGCCTGACCAATGCAGGGTATTAGCAGCAGCAACAAAAGCGTTATGCATTTTCTCATGGGGCATTGGGTTTGGTGGAGTAGACCGGCAGTAACGCACCGAAAATCAGGATACACAGGAGAGACGGAATCAGAACGGGCCAAAAGGTACCGTCTGCACGCTGATAAAGGTAGGGCATAAGCAGTCGTATCAGGATAATAGCTAGCACAACTGCACCAACCAACCGCCAGACGGGGGGCTTTAGCCACAGTTTCCGCATCCAGCCGGGCCAGAAAGCAAATTGTGTGAGGTAGGCCCGTAACCCGTAAAACAAGGTGGCAACCACAAAAAACAGGTACATATCGCCGGTTGTCAGAAAAGCGCCCCAAAGCAGAAAGGTGAGGAACAGGCCGTTCCAGACGGCGGTTAGCCACTTTGGAAGCCGTTCCAGCCGGCCGAATCGGTACACCACCGGCCTCACCTTGGCTTCGTAGGCGGCCGCCAGTTGGGCAACGGACGGTACCAGGATACTGCTCCACTGACCAGCCAGGCGCACCAGCGTGGCCGAAACGGCAACCCACACCAGTACGGGCCACCGAATCTGAAAAAAGCCGATGGTATCTGATGATAACCAGCCGAAATGCAGGTAGGTGGTTCTGAGCAGCAGGACCATTGCCTGAGCCCACAGGAAAACCAGATAGCCCGACAGCGTCAACTGGAGTAGCGAGGTGAGGCCGAGCAGCAAAAGCCGGCCGTTAGGGCCGCTCAGGCGTTTGCCTGCGTTCGGCAGAAGGCTGTGGACCAGCAGACCGGTAAGCTGTTTGGCCGTCAGCGGAATCTGAACCATCACCAGCCCAAATATGATGTATTCGTGGCCTTTTGCCACCAGCAGCTCCGCCCTGACAGCGGCATCCGTCGTTTCGAAGATAACCTGTGTGGTAAGCAGGTCACCGGCGGCAAAGCCGATGAGCAGTAACAGGCCCAAATGCCCGCTGAGGATACCAATAATCAGAAACAAACAGAAGAGGAGGGGGGCTTCTGCCGGCGTTGTAACATAGCCCGGCCGGAACCATCCGCAGGCAAAACCGGCTACCAGCAGGGCCGGCGACAGCCAGCGGGTAAAGGTCACCGGTAACGTAATCAGAAAATACCCGTCGGTCATGACCAGCGCCCACCACCGGCTTACACGGCCCATCAGCCGGGGCAGGCTATACCACCAGAAAAGATGCGTCATACTGGATAAGGTGCCGGTGTTTTTGTCCAGCGCTTGGTGAGAAAGCCAACTAAACTGCCGTATACCAGGTGGCCGACAATACTGACCTGCAAAAACTCATCGAGGGCTTTCAGGCCCAGCCAGCCGGGATATACCGTGACCATGATCGCTTCCAGAACCAGGGCGTACCCAATACCGGCCAGCACGCCACTCGGGGCAAACCAGATCGTATACGCGATAGCAAAGCTTACTCCATTCAGCAGATGAAAAAGCAGTCCGGCTATTTCGGTGATTATCGCCGGCTGATCAGGCCCGATCAGTGCCTGACCAAATAGCCGGAAAATATCAAACGGCCAGAACTGAATGCCCGTCAGGGTTATCAGCGCAAAGCGGCAACCATCGTAGGCCAGGGTGGCTATCAGGCCCGTCCATACGCCCACCCGAAGTCGTCGGCTAAGGAACGTTCGGCGGGAAGGTGGTAATTGCTGCCAAACTAACCAGCCGATAGTGCCAAAAAGCAGGACAACCACCAGCAGGGTCAGCGCCATAGAAATACCGGTGCCGATGTAGGTTAGCAAGGCTACGCCTGAGGCCAGAAACAGCGACCCAATCAACGTACCAGTCCGGCGCAGTAATGTTGAGTTCATTAGTCAGTCAGGTAAGGTATGTTTAGTTAATTCAGCGCCGGAAGTAAAACTCCTCGCCGGTTAAGGAGGTCGACTCCCAGGGAATCTGCTCGTTGTTTGTTTTTTGCATCACATCGGTACGGACCAGCCGGAAAACCGATTCGATGGAGAGGCTGGGTGTCTGAATATATTTCAGCAGGCTTTCGGTATAGGTGCCGTTCTGGCCGGTACCGTCGGCGGCTGTGCTGCCGGGTGCGGTGGCAAACGCAATCAGCGTGCCGGTAGGGGCTTTTACCGAAGCCGGCCCGCCGGCTTCGCCAAGGGTCCGCTGCTGAGCGGGCCGGACGAACGGATCATTCCGGCAGGCATCCATCACTAGAATGTTGACGCGGGTGTTGGCCGCTTCCATTTTGTTCAGAATGTGCTGAAGCCCCACGCATTCGCTCTCTACATCGCTCTGTTTGGATACTTCCACGGGCACCAGGTAGTTTTGTCCGTGGCGCTGTACACCGTGTCCGGCATAATACACCATGCCGACAGTGTATTTTTCGGTCCTGAGCCGCTCACCGAAATTGTTGATAGCATCTACCAGCTTTTTACGGTCGGTATCGGTGTGTTTTATGACCGTAAAACCCAGGCTGCTCAGCGAACTGGCCATGGCATCGGCATCGTTTACCGGATTAGCCAGGGCCGGCACGTCTTTGTAGTTGCCGTTCCCGATCACCAGCGCCAGCCGTTTGTCGGCCAGTGATTTTTTCTCAGCCATCTGCTGGGCCATCTGTGGCGTGAGCGTAAACGAGAGCCGGCTGCTGTTACCCGCTCCGTCCCGCGCTTCGAGCAGCACGGGATACTCACTGTGCTCGGTGAGCTGCACCACCGGCTGAAACGTACCTTTGTCGTCAATCGGCACCGATTGGCCGTTTAAGGTCAATCGCTCTACAGTTGACGGGTCGGATACCCGGCCGATAATGGTCACTTCCCCGCTTTTAGCCCTAACTTGCCGCATGCCCCGCGCCGGTGGTGGCAGCGACGGGCTGATGACGTCAATGACAGGGCCCGTTGTATCCCGCACCGCTACCGTTGGTTTGGTCGCTTGCTGGTCGGAAAAGTAAAACGCTATCTGCCGGAAAAATTGCTCACGATCCCGCTCGTAGGCCCCCCTTCCTCTGAACATTACCTGCACCGCCTGCGTAACAGCCTGGTCGGCGGGCAGGCGGCTACAGTGCGGACCCCTGACCACCGCAATCGGTTCCGGGGCAGCCGCATAAGCTTCCAGTTTTAGCGTATATCTGGGTACCGTTAGGTCTAGTGGACATTTGTCCGTAGCACAACTTATTTCGATGCGCCACCCGGCCTGGTCGGCCTGGGTACCCGTCAGCACCGTTAGTTTCCGTTCGCGAAGCAGGCTTTGCAGCACCGGCAGCGCCGGGGTCAGGTCGTAGTCCGATGCTTTTGGCTGCACCACCACCGGGGGTTGGGCAAAGCCAACCAGCGGCCCGGCTCCGACACACAAACACCACAGAAACAGCCAACGTACAGTTAATCGACTCAGCATGGTTTAATTGGTGGTTTTCAGCATCAGCCGGGCTTGCCTGTCCCACAATTCCTGCAGTTTTTTACCGCCTTCGGTGATCGTACACAAGGCCGTGCCTCCGTCTTCGACTTTCTTAATTTTGGCAAAGGCAACTTCTTCCTGAACAATCCGTTTGGAGCCGTCGGGCCGAACCACCACCCGCTGGTTGGTAATGATGATACGCGTTCGGCCGTTGAAATCGGGGAGAGGTAACGGAAGGGGCAGAAAATCACTACCGCCCGATGTTTTGGCGGTCAGCCCTTCGCCTTCTACCCGAAACAAGACAATCCCTTTTTTGTCGTTCTGCTCCAGAATCTCCAAGATTTGCATGACAGCCGGAAATTTTCTCCGGGCGAAGTTTTCGGCTTTGTTGGTCAGCGAATTCATGGCGATGTTGACCAGGTTTTCCCGGTCGCCGGTGCTTGAGCTGGAACTGCCTTGGAGAGCGACAAACTCGCTGGTACCGGATTCGATGTCGGTCAGTTGTAGCTTGGCTTCGACATTGCAATTGTGATACACCGTATTGCCAAGCTGCTGATTGCTGAAGTTCAGCGCTGTAACTTCTCCGCTGATCATAAACTGGGCACCCGCCAGCTTCCCTATCTGAATGGTAGTTTCCTGATTGACGTTCTCATTTAGCACAACTTTCTGCTGCTGGAGAATCTCATGCAGGATTGTTGGGTCGACCATCTTTACGCGTTTAGAACCCGTTAGACCAGCAAAGACAGAAGAGGTGACCCGCTCGCTGTAATGGCCCCGAAAGGGGAATACACTCACTATAGGTTGCGATGATACCTGGGCAAACGCCAGGGGAGACAGAAACAGCCATCCGGCCAGGGTAAACAGTAGTTTCATGCTTTATGTCAGTTAAGAAGATTGTGAATTGTTTATTTGTCTAATTTCTCCAGAATCTCTTCCATGCGCCGAATCAGCGAAGGAAGCTCACTGCGTGCCTGGGCAACCAGTTGCTGGGGCTGCTTGCTAAGTTTGACCACCATTTTATAGCGCCGGATAATCTCTGCCGTTTTGCCGGCAACCCAGCGGGTTTCCTGCTGAAAAACCTGCCGGCAGTCCTCGGGCATGTCGGCTTTGCGGTAAAAGAGCATGTCGTCCAGCGAGTCGTAAAAGTTTTTCTGATTGGTGTAGAACCGGTTGAAGGTCTCGGCAAATTCCTCCGCATTATCCGTGCTGATTTCCTCATCCATTTTCTTCAGAAAAGGCAGATCCTCCCGGATGCCTGCCAGGGCCGTTTCATTGACGTAGCTATCCAGGGGTGGGCAGAGCCGGTTGCCCGGTGGTTTTGTCGGTCCCGGTTGCACCAGCTGATTACCGCCGGGCGTAACCTGCCGCACATCCAGCCGGTATTGGGGGTTCTGCTTCTGGTTATTGGCCAGGGCCGCTCGTTCCGTCAGTTGAACCGTCGTTTTGACAAATGTTTCCCAGGTGGGCACTTGCGGAGTCTTATCGGATAACAACTGGTTTATGGTTTCCTGCCAGGACGTGCCCATCCAGCCGCCTTTGGGATCGCTGAAGGAGAACTGGTTGCGCTGGCAACTGCTCAGCAGCAGGCCACCGGCGTAGTTCCGAAACAGTGCTTTGTATTTGGCAGGCGACGCATTGGTCGGATGCATCGGGATAGCCTCGCGGTTACTGGTGGTTGGCGGATCATCACTCCGTTCTTTGTTGCAGGCTTCGCCGACGACCAGGGTCAGCCGGGGCTGTTTTGCCCGAATCTGTTCATAAATCGTGAGCAGATTCCGGGAATTGCTTTCGAGCGTGGCCCGGTCGGCATTGGCCCGGCCAAAGATCAGGGAGGGATATTCATTTTGCCGGTTGTTCCAGCCGTGTCCTACAAAATAAAACAGGACAACGTCGTCGGGGCCAACGCTCAGCTTGTTTAGTGTCTGGTCAAACAAGGCCGACTGGCACTGGCTGCCGCTGTAGGCGGTCATCTGTAAAGACAGACCGGCATAACCGGCAACATCGGGGCCGAAACGCCCGGTCAGAAAATTGAACGTTTTCCGGTTAGCTTCGCTAAGGGTCGGATCGTCGGTGTCGGCGAACACAATAAAATGCAGTTTTGCCTGCCCCCTGACGGAAACGGCCGGCAGGCAGATGAAACTGAGCAGGATGATCCATTGAACGAACTGCCTCATAATCGTTTATTTTCGTTTTACCGGTGTTTTGCCGGTGGTGGGTTTTCTACCAGTTGGTCGCCCATTTCCGTTCGACGGGCTATTGGGAGCAACGGCCGGCGTAGCTGCCGGGGCGCTGCCTCCTTCTTTCAGCAAGGCCTGCACCTGCTTGAATTCTTGCTCATTGGTGGCCAGGTTATCGAAACTGGTAGACGCAAAGGCAGTCGACAGCAGGAAGTTGACGTGGTTGAACCGGTCGCGGGAGCGGGGATGCGAAGCATATACCGATTCTCCTTTTTTGGCGGTTACGTTGCGAAATGCCTGCATAGAGTAGTTTGGATAGCGCAGGGCGTAGCCGGTAGCCGCCAGGTTGGTAGCCCGCTCGCGGTTATCCTGCCGTTGTTCGCCCACGCTGGTCGAATTCAATACGTATTGCAGGGCTTCGGCTTCGGCTTCTGTTTCTTCGCCCTGCTTTTCATCGCGGGCCAGCTTCTCCCATACTTTGGCGGCTTCGCGGGGGTCGTACCCGCCTTTGACCATGTACTGGAGCCCTACCCGGTCGGCTTGGGTTTCCTGTTCCCGGTTATAGCTGCTGAACGACATATCTTTAACCGCCTGAATCACCTGGGCGGGTATGTCGCTGCCGGTCTGGTAGCCGGTCAGTACGCTGCCGACATCGGCCAGAAGCTGCCAGTCTTTGCCGGTCCGGTAGCTTTTGGTATGGTGCCGCTGGGTAACGTGGGCGATTTCGTGGCTGATAATGGCTGCCAACTGGGCCTCGTTTTCCAGTTGTTTAAGCAGACCGGTATGAATAATCACGGTGCCGTTTGGATATGCAGAGGCATTGAACGACTCATCATGCACCAGATAGAACTTGAAGTTGATGTAGTCGGGATGATTTTCGTCCAGGGAGCTGATGTACGCCGGAATCAGCTTCTGACCCAGGTCATTCACATACGCGAAGACGGTGCGATTGGTCGCGAAGCGAAACGTCTTATCCTGTCCTATCTGCAATACATCCTTGTTCATAACGAGCGATTTGTTGACGGCCCGACGCATCAAAAGGTCGTCTTTTCCAATTTCGATAGGTCGCATGGTGCCTTGTTTGATGTATACAATGCCGCTGGTATCCCGGCGGCCGGTTACGGTCAGCTCTGCCCCCAGTTGCATTTGGTTGAAGGAGGTAAACGTTTTGTTTTTCCACTCCTCCAGCCCTTTTACCACGGCACCTTCGTCCATTTTTACCTCATGTCCATCAATTACGGCCCGGTTGCCGTCTCTGAATTCCAGAATACCACTGACTCTGGCCCGGCCGAAATAATCATCATCCAGGTAAATTTCCTTGGCTACGTTCCGCAGCGACCGCTGGTAGTGGTCGAAATGAAAGTTGATGTCCATGCCGGGCCGGAAAGAAGAAGGAGACAGCAGGTCGCCGGGTTTTACTTCTTTCCGTTTGTTTTTGGCATAGGTCACCCGCCGTTTGGGGAATAGGGTGGAGTCAGTCATGAAAACGTGGCTAAAGCGCCCTTCTTCATCCTTATCCGCCAGCACCAGCATATAGCGGTAAGGGGGCTTAAACGAGATAATTGTCGCCCTGGCAGTTTTATCAAGGCCGACTTCGTCGACGGGCTTGTCGTCTGCCGGCGGCTTAGGAGCTACGACCGCCGGTGTGTCGGCTTCCTTTTTTTTCTTGTCTTTCTTCTGGGCGATGAGCGTCATCGGCAGCAGCAGGAACAGACCTGCCAGGAGTATACTGCGTATGGTTTCCATAGGATTGAGTTAAATAAGTTTACTGGTTACGTAAAAATCGGGTGTCGGGTATTGGCTACTTTTGTGCCAGTGTTTTGGCACCCCGGGTGGTCAGAACAAGGCGTGTTTCGGTCAGTTCAGGCAGGTTGCGCATACCCCGGTCAACGCACCGCGTGTTTTTCAGCGCATCTTTCAGGGTTCCGGCAATAATGGCCGACCCAAACTGGTTTTCCTGGGTTTGCAGGGGGCAGAACCGGGTTGTGGAGGCTGCCGCAAGCAGGGTTTCCTGACCAAACGGCGGAACACACTCAAACTGCCGGGGCAACAGAATGTCTTTGTTGATCTGGTCGGCCTTTATTTCCATTTCGTCGAGGAAGGCAACGGCCCCGTCGGTCTGTACGTAGACCAGCCGCACAAAGCAGGGCTTGTTTACGCGAAGGCCTACCGTCATGGTATCCCCTTCCCAGAACTCCAGGCTTTTCCGGACCCGGCCTGATGCCTTCAGGGCAATCTGCAGGGGGGTAGAGGCCGCGGGAGAGACCGTCGGGGCTTCGGCCGTGATCGTTTGCTGGGTGGTTATGGCAGCATCATTGTCTTCCGGCTTCAGCTTCAGCCCTTTCTGTAGTACCCAGGTGACCGGCAGATCCCGGTTGGGAGCCAGGGTGGTGATGCTTTTGTCGGTACTCAGATCAAACAGTTCAGTGGTAATTTCCACCTGATTGCCACGCTGTTGGTAACTCCCCCGGATGCCCTGCCCCTGTGGGCGGTCATCGGCTATCACATTGATACCGTCGCTTTTAAGCCGGTGCCGCAGCTCGTCGGCCAGTTGGTCAGAGAAGGCATTGGTCAACTGGCTGTTGTCGTACGAGAATTTTCTGACCACCAGCGGCACCTGTTTATTGGGCAGCTTTTCCGCTATGCTGCGGGCCAGCCGATACGCCGTCCAGCTCAGGCTCCGCTCTTTTTCGCGCAGGGCGATGATATCTACATCGGCCGGAAAGGATTCGGCTTTTGGCGGAATGGCCCGAGCGTTTTCAATCTTCACAATCTTGTAGTTCTCCGGCTCAAAACCAGTGGAGCCCGCAACCAGGTCGAACGTGTAGTGGATCGCCAGCGGGGTGGTTTTCCGGGTCCGACTTGTTCCGGGTTTTTCATACTCGGTCGTTTGCGATACATAGGCGATCACCACCGGTTTTCCGGCTTTATTCCGGCTGAGCAGGTACCGGGCCTTACCCGGATCTACGGTGGCCTCTCCTCGATAAAGCCGGAACTGCTGGATGTACTGCTGAACGGGGAAACCTTCGCCAACCAGGTCGCTGTAGACGAATGTTTCTTTGTCCAGAAACGACTGAGCAATGAGCGTTTGCTGTTTCTGGACAAACTCGCCCTGGGAGCCACAGTACAAACCGGCCGCGTTCAGACCGCTGATGTAGTCTTCCAACTCAATATGGCAGCGTTTAATAAATGCGGTGCTGTCGCCTTTGGTGAATCGCTGCTGGGCCTGAACAACGGACGGGTTCATCCATCCGAAGAGCAGGAGAGGCAGAACAGCAACTAAAAATCGGGACATAGGTAAGGGGAGTTAAGGTTATAGAATAAGGGATTCAACCGTACGATCCAGGTATTCGGGTTGCTGCGAAAAGCCGATCTTCCGGGTCTGTTCGATTACTTCGTTGCGTACATCGCGGAATACATCGTCGATCCGGCGTCCTTTTTTCAGGTGGGCCAGCAGGGCGGCCGTATAGTAGCCATGCTGCTGCGGACCATTGCGGGCGGTGGCACCGGGCGCGGTAGCCAGGGCTACGTAGCAGTTTTTGATCCGGTTTTCGACGTGGATGGGTCGGAACCCCCGCGCCACACCCGGCACCGCCGGCCGGGGCTGCCAGTCCGCTGCCGGCAGTTGCACCGACCGATGCTGCACCTTGTCGGCAGTGGGTTTGCCGCCGGTTGCCGGCGTGCCGGCCGGTTGGCTGAACGGATCGTCGCGGCAGGCGTCGATGATGATGATGCAGTACCGGGGTTCCTGTCGTTGCAGGGCGTCGATCAGGTTGGTTACCGAATAGGCCTGCAAACTGATTTCTTCTTCAGTTTTTAGCCGGCAGTCTACGGGCATCAGGTAATTTTCGCCCCGGTACTGAATCCCGTGACCGGCGTAAAACACCAGGGCTACGTCGGCTTTGGCCGCTTTTTCGTAGAACTGGCGGAGAATTTTACCGCTCTCTTCGTAAGTTTGGTCAACGGACAGCAGGGTTTCAAATCCCAGGTCGCGCAGGCGTTTCTCCATTGCTTTGGCGTCGTTGGCGGGCTGTCCGTCCAGGCTGGTTACGTACCGGTAGCTGGAGTTGCCCAGGACCAGCGCCACCCGCCGACCCGTAAAATTGGAGGCCGGCAAGGGGGCTGTTCCCCCGATTTTGAGTCGCTGCTCCAGTTGCCGTTTCCCTACCAGGGCATCGGCGTAGTCGGAGTCGAGGTCCAGTGCCTGCTGATAAAAGCGCAGGGCCTGCTGCGCATCTCCCTTCTGCTCATACGCTTCGCCGAGGTCGCAGTACACCCGAAACGGCTGACCGTGTTTCAGGTTGAGGCTGGTCTGAAAATCGGCAATAGCCAGGTCGGTCTGTCCCTTCCGCAACCGCGCCCGCCCCCGGTTGCGGTACGCATACGGCGACTGCGCATCCAGGCCGATGCCTTTCTGGGCCGTAGCTTCGGCTTCGTCAAACCGGCCGTGCTTGGTCTGGCAGTAGCTCAGGCCGCTGTAGTAATCCGCCTTGTCGGGGGCACGGGCAATGGCCTGCTGGTAGTCTAGGGCAGCCCGGTCGTACTCGCTCAACTGAATAAAGATGTATGCCCGCTGGGCGTAATATTTGGCGGGTTTATCGTTCCGGCGCAGTGCCTGGTTCACGTCATCCATCGCTTCGCGGTAGGCTCTGACGGCGGGCAGCGACCGTACCACGGCGAGGCCGTTGAAGGCTTCGGCCGCCGTGAGGTGATCGGGCTGCAGTTTCAGCACTTCGGTATAGTACCCGATGGCTTTCTGCGGATCGGTTTCGCGGTCGGCCAGGTCCATCCACTGCTGGAGGGTGCGGGTCGGCTGGGCTGGGGCCGGCAGGGTAACTAACCCCAGAATGCCGGCCAGTGCGATTAGGCGGAGTAGCTGTTTCATCGCGTTTTTTCCGGTTGGGTCCAGTTGATAATCACGTTCGATACCTGCGCCCAGGGGCCGGTCTGGTGCTCCGGAAAGCGGACCGCATCGGTATGCCGGCGTTGGTAAAGTTGCTGACTGCCAATGGAGAGGGTGATTCCTTCCAGCGTAATTTGCCGCCCCACCAGCACCCGGTCGGGGTTGGGCAGGTATTCGTCGCAATAGCTCATATCGAACGATTGAACCCGAAAGTAGGCGAGGGCTTCGGGGCGGAGCCGCAGGGCCGGCAGTTCGTCGAGCGTCAGGGTATCAATGGCCCGGTTTGTAGCAATCAGAATCGTGTCGGAGCGCATGAGCTGTCTCAGCCGGGTGTGGGCTTCGTCGCGCCCGCTCGAATCGGCCAGGAACCGCACCAGCCAGTGCTGCAACTGATCGTGGTAGCCGGCTACTCTGGCTACGGTCAGGCCGGGAAGTTCTACCGGTAGATTGCTCCGGCGAATGCTGCGAATCAGCGGTTGGGTGTAGGTTTTTTGGTGAGCATTGGCTTCGACCAGAAACACCCAATCGTCCTGCAGGTGGTGCTGTTGCCGGCTGTCCCGGAAAACCCCGGTCAGGGCTACTTTGGCGGTCACTTCCAGCCGTACACGGTTCCGTTTCCGGTCTACCACCCGCAACTGGTACGGGTTTACCCGGAACACAAACACATCTTCCCAAAACCGGCCCGGCAGCGTGCCGATCCAGTTCCCGGCAGTAGTGTGGGGGGTAAGGTGCTGATAAAGAAGGGCCGGCTGGCTTAAATCCGGTACCTGAACTGTATCGGCCACAAAGAAGCCCTGGAGAGCCGCCTGCTGCCGACTACCGGTCGCCCCCTGATCCACGCGGCTGCTTAGCTGATTGACCCGGCTCTCCCAGGCCTTAAACCAGTTGGCAACGGCGGTATCCAGCTGGTATAATCCCTCCGGTTGCGGGGGCGTTGTCCAGCCGGCAGTGGCCGTCAGGCAGCCGCAAAGGGCAATGG
The DNA here is from genome assembly GCF_039541875.1 of Nibrella viscosa. Taxonomy (NCBI): domain Bacteria; kingdom Pseudomonadati; phylum Bacteroidota; class Cytophagia; order Cytophagales; family Spirosomataceae; genus Nibrella; species Nibrella viscosa. The sequence continues at coordinate 110,567 of NZ_BAABHB010000006.1, forward strand.
CTAGAGCAATGAGGTGTTTCATGGCGGCAAGGTCAGTTTGACTTTTTAGCGGTTACGGCCCATTGCCGGTACCGGTCGATGGGGGCCGGCAGCAAAATGCGGAAGGCCGGATTGTAGAGGTCGGTAATCAGCCAGCCGGCATTGTCTTTCTCCCGGTGAAAATCGGTTAGCTTCAGCACCCACCCCTGGCGGACATCCAGATACAGATGAACCTGTTGCGTCTGCTGCACGCTAAGGCTGCCGTCCCGGAAGGCCCTGGCCACCCGGCTGAGGGTTTTGCTGACGGGGTACCCTTCCAGGCTAATCGTCAATAAGTTCTTCCGGCTGCTCAGTTCGTTATACAGGGTCAGAAACTGTGTTTCGTGGGTTTCGGAGCTGAGGTAGCGGGCGGTGGTATCCCGTTTGGGCAAAGCCGCAGGCAGGGTATCTGTTTTTGCGTTCTTCAGAAAAGGCGCTTCGGCGTCAATCAGCGTCCAGGCGTACGTTGAACCCGTCTGGTGCCTTTTCAGATAAAAGCGGACTTTCTGGGGCGTGTTGCGGTACAGGACAGCGTACTCTACCTCACCGAATAGCTGTTCGGTATTTTTCGGCAGAAAAACAGCCGCCGTGTCGGTGGTGACCGTCGTCACAAACTCGTCGGCCAGGAGTCGGTACGTCGGATTGTAACGGTCTGAGCGGGGGTTCAACCGCGGATCGTCTTCGTTGAAAAGCATCCGGATGTACCGGTCGCGGGGATACGTCAGCCGGCTCAGCGAATCGAAAGGCTGCTGCGTGGGGGTTTCCTGGTAGTTCAGCCGGGCCAGAAAATCGCCCACAAACGAGATGCGGTGAATCATAAAGGACTCGGCCGGTCGTTCAACTACCCGCAGGTAAGGCTGCCTGTCCGGCTCGGCCACCGTTCGGGCGAGCGAGTCCGGTACTGTAGCCACCGGCAGCGTATCGGCCAGGATAAAGAGCCGGGCGCCGGGGCCGGCTCCGGGCGTAAGGGGCCGGGTCGTCAGCATGAGGGTGAGGTGCGTTAACAGGTACCAGAAGGTCATGGTCAGGGAGGCTTATTTGTAGACCCGTTCGGTGGCGTTGACGGTGATGTTTCCGAACAGAACCATCCAGTTTTTTTCATTGTAGAACGGGTCTTCCCGGACCCGCAGATCAGCGTCAATCTTTTTGGTTGTTTTGTCGTTATAGACCGGAATGCCATTTCGCCAGGCCTTGAATTCCTGGAAATAAATCCCGGTAGCCTGGTAGGACCCATCGGCGTTTTGTTCCCATTTACTAAGCCGTACACTTTCGAAATTGGTGATCTCCACTTTATCGTAGGTCAGCGATTTAATCTTTTCCAGGTACTGACGCAGCGGTAGTACGTTGACTGTCCCTGTATTGATGTTGGAAACCTGGACTTTAACATCATCTGTTTTGAACATCTGTAGGGCAGTCCGAATGGCCTCATTCCGTTCTGTTAAAGGGCGGTTTTTATCCGCTATGATGCCCAGGTAATCGACAAAGGTTCTGATCCGGGTTTTGGCCTCTTCGCCGAAGTCTTTTAATTCGTCCAGGCTAAGTGTATCAGCCGGTGCAGCGGGCGCATGGCCGGCCCTGGTGGGCGTTGAAAGGCCGGCAAGGAGCAGGCCGAGCAGTACGGGGATATACAGAAATTTCATGGGTATCATCGGGTTTGGTTCCTGATTATCGCACGTGATTGACAAGGGCTATGGCGGACATGACTACTTGACGGGATGCCAGATTTCCTGGACGGCTACTTCGGTATAAAAGCGGCCCGAGGGATCTAATTTGGAAAGCCGCTCCACAACGTTAATCTGCCGGATGCTGGTTGCCAGCAAAGAGTAGCGACTCATGAGCTGTTCGAGCGGCATTTGCGCAACCTGGGTGGTGTTGACGTATACCCTCACCTTGGCGTTGTGGACAAAGAAATTGCTGGCCTGCGTTTGCCGTGAGGTCCGTTCCTGATAGCTGAGCGATTCATCGGCGAGGCTATTCAGGAAGTTGTTTACGTCGCTGAAATCAGGCCGCTGGGTTGGCGCGGCTGCGGGCGAGGCTGGTGGCGCAGGGGTAGCTGCCTGACCGGAGGAGGCCACCGTAGTCTGCATGGCGGCACTGGGGGGCGGTCCCAGGGAGGCTTCGGGTTGTACGGCTACACTCGTATCGGCGGCAGAAGGCTGCAACCGGTCCGGGGTAGCGGCCGACGCAACCGGGTTCGCCAGATTCAGCTCATAAATCGACTGCTGTTTGCTCAGGCGGGCGGCCGTAATGTTCTTCCGCATCCGGTTCTGGGCATCATCGAGCAGTTGGTCCCAGGTAACCTGTTCGTTATAATGGCAGGCATAATTCATCGACTCCAGCAGGGCCCAGGTGTAAAAGCTGCCACCCGGCGACGCGCCCGATACCTGCCCCCGTTTGCTGCTGCTGGCAATGACGCCCCCGCGTTGCTGAAGAAACAACTGGCGGTAAATTGCCGGATTGCAGTCGGCACCTTTCACCAGCGACCGGTCTTTCGGTAGTTTCTCGTCGACAACCCGGTTGCAGCAGTCGCCGATAGTCAGGCAGAAACGCGCCTTTTTTTTCAGCAACTCCTGGTGAATGAGCATCAAGGGGAAGTTACCGGCTCCGGTGGTATCGACCATCATGATGGGGAAGTTACCCGCATACTGGCTGAGGTTGTAGCCGTGGCCGGTATAATAAAACACGATGATATCGTCGGGGCCACAGCTCAGGCCGGTCACCAGCGACTGAATGTACGCGTTGCTGAAATACTCTTTTACCAGGGCACCGGGCTTGTAGGTGTACCCGATACTTTCCGCAATGGTGCGAAACTGGTCGTGGACGTTGACAATATCCAGTTGACAGGCACCGGCCAGGACTTTATCTTCGGTGGCACCCACCAGAATGACGTGGAACAGCGGCTTGTCCTGCGCCCGCAGCGACGTCAGACACAGGCAACAGACCAGCAGGAGAACAATCGATCGCATATGAGTTTTTGGTTTACGTCCATTGATGCTGTTACACGCACAAGGTTATCAGGATACGCCCCGGATTTTTTTGGCAATCGGCGGGTAAACAGGCTGTAAGCGGGTTATTTGACCATCTGGTAAAATTATTTACCGGCAACTGGTCAACCTATACCTACATTTTGGTATTTCTCCTAAGGAAAATTAGGGGTTGTCAGGGCTATCGCCCGATTCTGACACCAGTTGGTACGGCCTGGCAACCGCAGCTTCGGCGGTCGGCCATAATAGTGTGCAAGAGGGCAATAGGGTGGCCGGTAAATTCGTAGTTACAGAACCCCGGCGGCTTTCCATCGTTTTTGGGTTAATTTTGGGCCGATGAAACAAATTCACCTGCGATACTTATTGCTTTTTCTTTGCTTCGGATACACTACAGCGGCTGTCGCTCAGTTTCCCAATATGCCCCGCCTGCCGCAGGGGGGAGGCCGGCCGGGCAGCTCCGGATCGGGCGGAGGCATCGACGACTCGACCAAAGTAATTTACGGCCCTACCACCACCCGTTTTTTTCTGGAACCGGATGTGTTCAACAACCGGAAGCGGCTGTATACCATAGATACCCTGTTCGACGGTGTGCATATGTATAACTTTGTGCAGCGGAACGATAACCTTTATCAGGATCTGGGGGCTCTGGGTACGCCTATGCGGCCGGTGTTTTATCAGGAGCCGGCGCAGATTGGGGCCCAGCCCGGCTATTATGTGTATGCCCCCTATGCCTACCAGACCCCACAGGTGCGGTACTACGACACGAAATCGCCGTTTACCAATATGTATCTGGTGCTGGGTGGCCGTAATCAGAACCTGCTCAATTTTGACATGGCCCAGAACATTACCTCCCGCTGGAATGTGGGCTTTAACGTGCAGCGGTTTACCTCACAAAAACAGTTCGGCACCAGCGGCACCAGCGATCCGCTCCGGCTGCTGGCCCAGAACTGGGGTTTTCTGGGCCATACCAACTACCGCTCAAAAAACGACAAATACACCCTGCTGCTGCACTTTAACCACATGAACCATCAGGTCGCCGATCAGGGTGGTTTGCTGCCGGGTATTCAGCTGGTGGGTTTCGACACGGTGCGGGTCCGGTACGACTACGAAGGCCGGGCCCGGCTCAACCAGGCCGGCACGCGGGAGATTCGCAACGACTGGCACCTCTACCACCAGTATGTGCTCGACCAGGGGTTTCAGCTATACCACCGGCTCGACTACCGCCGGCACATCAACGGCTTCACCGACGAGAACATCAGCACCGACCGGCCGCTGTCGGCTGCGGAGGGCCTCCGGCCGTTTTATCCGACCATCCTGTACGACAGCACCAAAACCATTCAGGATGTGCGCTACCGGGAGATTGAAAATAATTTTGGGCTGAAAGGCATTTACCGGGGCTTCAATTACCGGGCTTATTACCGGCAGCGGTTTTACCGCCAGAACGGCCGCTACAACGATTCGCCGGATGATACGTTCAATACTTACCGGATACAGCGGCTCGAAAACTTTGTGGGCCTGTGGCTGGGCTACTACTTTCCGGATAGTACGTCGCGGGTGACGGCGGAGGTGGAATACCTGCTCGGGCGCGATTTCCGGCTGGAGGGGCAGTTGGAAAGCCGCTGGTTTACGGCCGGGTACCGCAGCATCTTCTCCTCGCCGACGCTGATTCAGGAGCGGTTCCAGAGTAACAACTTCTTCTGGCGGAACAACTTCGGCCTGCAGGGCACCAACCACGCTTACGGCATGCTGAACCTGCGGGTGAAGAAGTGGCGGTTTCAGCCGGCGCTGGATTATTACCTGATCAACAATTATATTTATTTCGATACGCAGGCTACGGCCCGGCAGTTTTCCGGAGCCTTCAGTATGCTACGGGCGGGGCTGGGTGCGCAGTACCGGACGGGTAAGTTCCAGGCGCTGACCCAGGTGTATTATACGCTGGTCTCGCGGGGCGATCTGCTGCGGGTGCCGAGGCTGTTCCTGAACGCCCGGATTGCCTACGATTTCCTGTACGCCAAAGTGCTGTTTATCCAGACCGGCGTGGAGCTGCACTACAAGTCACGGTACTTTGCCGATGCCTACATGCCGGTGATGCAGCAGTTTCATTTGCAAAACGACCAGGCGGTGGAGGGTTACCTGCTGGCCGATGTGTTTGCTAACCTTCGCATCAACCGCGTGCGGCTGTTCGTCAAAATGTCGCACGCCAACCAGGGCCTGTTTGTGCCGGGCTATTATGTGGCCCCCGGCTTTCTCCAGATGCGCCGTACCTTCGGCTTTGGGGTGCATTGGTATTTGTTTGACTAGAAGTGAAAGAGTGAGATAGCGGGTGTCCCCGTATAAAAGACTTAATCTGGTATGAAAATTCTCCACATTCTTAATGGTGACGCTACCCTCCACGGCTTTCGGCATTCCGGGCTGCGGGGTGATGTAGCGGTCTGGCGCGAAATGCTGTCGGAAGGACCGGTGAAGGCCGATGTGCGGTCTGATGAAGAATTTTGGTCGATTCGCCGGAACTGGATTCAGGCGCAGTTTGGCGACCGCTTGCCGGCGGAGGAGACCTACGACGAGAAGGTCGTGCGGGAGTTTGAACGCATTTGCCAATACGCCGATTACGACGAGGTAATTTTCTGGTTTGAGCAGGATTTGTTCTGCCAGATCAACCTGGTGTTTCTGCTGGGCTGCTTTGCACGGGTGGATCTGGGACCGGTAACGCTGAAGCAGGTGTCGATCGACCATCACCCGGAGGTGCCGGATTTTAAAGGGTTGGGGCAACTGTCCGGTGCGCAATTAGCGGCCCTTTATCCCAGCGCGGAAGCACTCACCGCACATGAACTGACCGTAGCGGCTCAGGTGTGGCAGGCGTATGCCGGAACCGATCCTTATAAACTGATTGACCTGTTGAGTACAGACTTTGGAAAGCTGCGCTACCTGAAAGCCGCGCTGCTCAATCACCTCCGGCGATTTCCGGCTCAACAGACCGACCTGAATGCTATCGAAAGACAATTAATATCCATCCAAAACCAAGCGTCGCTGACGGAGTCTGAACTGGTCGGGCACTTTCTGCAACAGGACCGGGTGTATGGAATCGGCGACTGGTCGGTGGCGCAGTACATCCGCCAGATGAACGCCGGGTTACGCCCAACGCCCCGCTGGGTGGGCGGCTACGAAATCGGCCCGGAATCCCGGCTGCGCTGGGCGGAAGACCTATTGAGTTTTGTTGAACGATAGCGGTATGTCTTTAACAACGTTAGGACTGGAATTGCCCACCGACCCGCGCTGGGTGAACATTGCCGAAATGAACATCGGCGAAATCCTGATCGACCATGCTTTCTGTGAGCAGAAAGCGGCTTCGTCGTGCATCTCGCTCATTGTGCAGTACCCCGAAAAAGAAAAACTGGTAGAGGTGCTCACGCCGGTGGTGGCCGAGGAGTGGGGGCATTTTCAGCGGGTGCTGAAGGAGCTGCGTAAGCGCAATATTCCACTCAGTCACAAACGGAGGGATGAATATGTTCATGCCCTGCAACAGCATATCCGTAAGTCCGGCAACCACCTGGAGCAACTCATGGAAAAGCTGCTGCTGAACGCCCTGATCGAGGCCCGGAGCTGCGAGCGGTTCAAATTGCTGTCGGAGTACATCGCCGATGAAGGCCTGCGGAAATTCTACCGCGAGCTGATGATCTCCGAAGCCGGCCACTACCGTACCTTTATTGAACTGGCCGAAGAATACTGCGGCAAAGAACGCGCCCGAACCCGCTGGAAAGAACTCCTCGACACCGAAGCCCAAATCATGGCGACCCTGGCCGTGCGGGGGGATCGGATGCATTAGCGCACCCGTACCCCGGATTGCAAATCCGGCAGGAAGATTATCGCAACCCGGATTTACAATCCGGGGCCACTCAACCCATCAGTTAATCGGCCAAAGTTCCCATTCTGAAGACTTCTTTGCCTGAACCGTCGATTTTTGCATAGATTTAAGCAATAGGATGCTTTCTTTATTGGTTATTACACAAACGGCTTAAACGGAACGGGTTATGAAAGCAACGCTTACCCTATTGCTGGTCTTATGGGCCCTTGTGGGCCGGGCTAATTATATTCTTATCCCGATGGACGAACAGCAGGCCAATCACCTGAAAGCCTATGGTATCGCTTACCATATTTTGAAAGAAGGGGGCGAACTGGACTGGCTGCTCAATTACCGGGGCGGTAGTTTCATGCTCAAACACAACCAGGCCTTTGAGCGGGAGTGCCGGGTCAGAGGTGTTAGCTGCGAAATCATATCCGACGCAAACGCGAACGGTATTTTACGGCAGATTGCCAATCCGGATGCCAATATGGACGCCGTAAAGTTGCTCAAAGCCGCTAAAATTGCCGTGTACTCCCCCATAAAGGTCAGCCCCTCGGAGTTTGAGAATACCGATGCCGTGCTAATTGTGCTCAACTACGCCGAAATTCCTTATGAAGTCATCTACGACGAAGAAATTCTGAAGGGCGACCTGGCCAAGTACGACTGGCTGCACCTGCACCACGAAGATTTTACCGGTCAGTTTGGCCGCAGCATCCGGCGCATGTCGGCCGCCGACCTGAAAGCGCAGGAAGATATTGCCCGCAAGTTCGGCTACGCCAAAGTCTCGCAGATGAAGCTGGCGGTGGCCAAAGGCATCAAAGGCTTCTGCGCCGGTGGCGGCTACCTGTTTGCCATGTGCTCCGGGGCCGAAACCTTCGATATTGCCCTGGCCGCCGAGGGCGTCGATATTGTGGATAGTCAGTTCGACGGCGATGGCGTTGACCCCAACGCGCAGTCGAAGCTGGATTTCAGCAAGACCTTTGCCTTCCACAATTTTACGCTGGACATGGACAACGGCTACCGGGGTATGTCTTTTTCCGACATCAACAGTGCCTCCGGCCGCTGGAGCTACGACGAACCTAGCAGCTACTTCACCCTGTTCGAGTTTTCGGCCAAGTGGGATGTGATCCCGGCCATGCTGACCCAAAACCACGAGAACATCATCAAGGAGTTTCACGGGCAGACAACCGCTTTCCGGAAGCAAACGGTTAAGCCCAACGTGCTGGTGATGGGTACCAGCAAAACTTCCGACCGCTACATCTACGGCGAAATGGGCAACGGCCAATGGACCTTCTACGGTGGCCACGACCCCGAAGGCATCCGGGGCAACTTCCGCAACCCCACCGACCTGAACCTGCACCCGCACTCGCCCGGCTACCGGCTCATCCTCAACAACGTGCTCTTTCCGTCTGCCCGGAAGAAGAAGCGGAAGACGTAGGCAGCTCCGTGCTGGAGAGCAATCATATCGGCCGGGAGCTGAAACTGCGGGCACGCCAGCGCAACCTCAGCTCGGGCGGCTACACCGAAGTGGAAATCAGCTTCACACCCCGGGCCTGCAACACCCGAGAGCCGGCAGCGGCCTGGGCCGAGGTGGTGGAGGCGGTCGTGCATCCCAACCCGATAACGGAGTTGCTACGGGTCAGCATTCGGGGGCTGTCTCAGCCGGCGACGGTGCATCTATACGATGTGCAGGGCCGGATGCGGGGTGAGTGGGTGGTCAGGCCGGTGGCCGGCGTGGGGCAGTTGCAGGCCCCGGTAAGCCATCTGGCCGAAGGGCTGTACCTCTTGCAGGTTGAAACGGCGGAGGGTGTGCTCAGCCGACAGCGGGTGCTCAAGCAACGCTGATCAGAGCCTACTGCATACAGGCGATAACAGGAGGGGTTTCCCGGCATGAAGACCGGGAAACCCCTCCTGTTTAGCAGTTATACATAGTACAAAACAATCATATTAAAGTTGAGTGGCCATGACACGCTTTTCCTGTTTATATTTAGCCTGCTGCAAGTTTCAGATAATCAGAAATTACCAGGTAGTCAACTGTGAAACGCTCAGTCCTTGTTATCACACTTCTGCTTTGTTGCCGGATGTTGGCTCAGGCCCAGCCGGGTGGGTCGCCTTACGCGGTTTCCGTGCAGCGTTATGGAGTGGAGCAGGGGCTGGCCCACCGTGAGGTGAACGCTATTTTGCAGGACCGGCAGGGATTTATGTGGTTTGCCACGAAAGGTGGGTTGAGCCGCTTCGACGGGAAAACCTTTACGACCTATAATCAGGAACGCAACGGCTTTGCCTTTGACGATATTCAGTTCATGGCCCAGGATGCCGACGGAAAGCTTTGGCTAATGGGGATGCAGAAGCCGCCCTGGGAGGTGATGATCTTCGATCCGCAGACCGAGCGGGCTACGACCTTCCAGCAGCAGTTTGGGCAGCGGTTACCCGTACAACAATGGAGTAAAAGCCTGCAGGTGGTGGCGAGTCCGCAGGGAACCATCTTCCTGTCGGGGGGAGAGACTCCCGCCGTGTTGCTGTCGTACCACCCCAGGACCGGTCTCCGGCGGGTGGTGCTGCCCAGGGCCAACACGCTGTCCGTTGTCCATGCAACCAACCACAACACGGTATGGGCCATCGTGGACGATCACCTCATGGCGGAGCTGACGCCCGATGGGCAGGTGCGCCGGCAGTACGACCATCCAGACATTCTCCTGTCGTCGACGATGGGGTGCAGCAACCCCACGACCCCCTTTTTTTACGTGGAAAAGCCGGGGTCACCCCCCTTTCCCTTCCGGGCTATCTACAGTATCGACGAACAGGGTAACCGCCACCAATACGCCAACGAACTGCTGGGTGACGCCACTCAGTATCGGGTGCCCATACCCATCTACCTCGAATCTACAGGACTGATTTGGGAGAATGCCCGCCTGATCGATCCCCGGAAGGGGGTAGTACTGGACCTCGCCAAACAGGGCTATACCCGGATAGGTGGGCGGGGGGCTATTTATACGGATCGTGCCGGCCAAATCTGGCTGGCCAATCATTATGGCGTCAGTCAGGTTAAACTGGCTCCCAGTCGTTTCCGGCGGCTGTTTTACAATCCGGGCGATTCGGAAGAGACACCGGCCATTCGGGGTATTCGGGTTATCGGCAACCACTTGTATGTTAACAAGGAAGGGAAAGGGCTATATAAAGCCGACAAGTCCGGAAAACAGGTCGATCCGATCTACACCAGGCCCAACTACGCGGCCATGTATGCCCTCGCGCAGGACCGGCAGGGACGATTGTATGCCGGTGCCAACGGGCATCTGCTCCGGGCCGATTCGGCCGGCAGTCGGTCTTCGGTGAGACTGTCCCCCGTCGATAACCAGTATAATCTCTGGACGCTGTATGCTTACAGCGATACCCACCTGCTGGGCGGTTGTGAGCGGGGCCTGCGGCTGATTGACGCCGGAACCGGCCGGCTGTCGGTCTTCACTCACTACAATGCCTTCCCTGAACTGGCCGAAGCGCATGTACTGCACATTGCCCCCGACCGGCAGGGTACCCTCTGGGTCTGCGCCAACACGGGGCTGTACACCGTCGACCCCCGGCGGGGCATTACCGCCCGCTACTGGAGCGGAGGGAAGGGTCCCTACCACCTCCCCGCCGACAATATCCAGCATGTTTACCAAGACCCCAACGGGCTGTACTGGCTGGCGACGGCCAACCGGGGGCTGGTGTGCTGGGACCGCGCCGGCGGACAATCCCGCACCATCCGACGCGCCGACGGTCTCTCCAACGACAACATCTATGCCGTGTACGCCGACCGCCGGGGTGACCTCTGGCTCAGCAGCGACTACGGCATTATGCGGTTCGACCCCCGCAGCCAGACCACCCGGACCTACCTGGTCGAAGAAGGCATTACCAACGTGGAGTTTAACCGCATCGCCCATTTTCAGGACATCGACGGGCGGATTTACTTCGGCGGGCTGAACGGCATCACCAGCTTCGACCCCCGCGATTTCGAGAACGAAAAGCAGCCGGAGCGCCCTCCGCTGTACCTCACGGCCTTCCGGCAACTGGATCCCGCACAGGGAAAAATGGTCGACAAAACCGCCGAGGTGCAGCAATCGGGCCGCATCCGGATTCCGCCCGGCGACGCCGTCAGTGTGCTGGAGGTGGCCTTTCTGAACTTCGACGATGCCAACCGCAACGTGTACGCCTACCAGGTGGTGGGCCTGGACGAGGGCTGGGTGACGCAGCCGGAACCGACGCTGCGATTGACCAAGCTACCCTACGGCGACTACCAACTACAGGTGCGGGCGCAGGCGGCCAACGGGCAGTGGTCGGCCAACACGCTCCAGTTCGCGCTGACGGTGGCGCGGCCGTTTTACCTGCGTACGTGGTTTCTGATGCTGCTGGGCACTTTGGCGGTAGCGGGCGTCTGGGGCTGGGCACGCCGGCGCAACTGGGTGTACCGGCAGGAACAGCAACGGCTGCAAACCCAGATCAGGCTGGCGACGGCCCGCATTGAGCAGGATAAGCAAACCATTGCCCGGCAGGCCGAGGCCCTTCAGGAACTGGATCAGGCCAAATCGCGGTTTTTTGCCAACATCTCGCATGAGTTCCGGACCCCGCTGACGGTGATTCTGGGCATGGCCGGTGAACTGAAGGGCGAGGTGCCGCCCCAGCGGCTGGGGCAGGTGGCTGAGTTAATCGAGTCCAACGGCCGCAACCTGCTGCGGCTCATCAACCAGATTCTGGACCTCTCGAAACTCGAAGCGGGGGAGATGGGCCTGAAGCTGGAACGCACCGACCTGGTGCCGTTTACGGCTTACGTGGTCGAGTCGTTTCACTCCCTGGCCCGTCAGAAAGGCATATCGTTGCAGACTGTGCTGGAACCGGTTACCTACGAAGCTGACATTGATAAAGACAAGCTGCAGGATGTGCTGGCCAATTTGCTGACCAACGCCGTCAAGTTTACCCCTAAAGGCGGTCAGGTAACCTGTCAGGTCCGGGTAGAACCCGACCGGAATGCGCTGCTGCCGGCCGGCTACCACCAGGAACTGACCCCGGCGACCCACCTCGACGGACCCTGGCTACAGCTTCGCGTGAGCGACAGTGGTCCCGGCATTCCGCCGGCTGGTCTGCCGCGCATCTTCGACCGCTTTTATCGGCAGTCTGACCATCCGGGAGAAAATCAGGCGACAGTGCAGGCGGAAGGTACCGGCATTGGGCTGGCGTTTGTGCGGGAACTGGTAAGCCTGATGCACGGGGGATTGGCGGTATGGAGCCGGCCGGGCGAGGGCTCCGTGTTTGTGGTCAGCCTGCCGTTGCTCCGTACGGATGGACAGGCCGGGGTATCTGCCGGGCCAGAGGTATTCCTAAATAATGTGCCCGCACATACCCGTCAGAATCCTGAACGGTTGGTTGTAAGCCCCGACCGCAACGCCTGGATAGAAACGGTGACGGAAGAGGTCGACGACAGGCCCCTCTTGCTGCTGGTGGAAGACAACGACGACGTGGCTGCCTACATCCAGACCTGTGTGCAGGCCGACTATCAGGTGATGCATGCCGGAAACGGGCAGGCCGGTATTGATGCCGCCCTGGAGCATATACCGGATCTGATTGTGAGCGATGTGATGATGCCGGTGAAAGACGGCTTTGCGCTCTGCGACACCCTGAAAAACGACGAGCGCACCAGCCACATCCCTATTGTGCTGCTCACCGCCCGGGCTGCCGTGGGCGACCGCATTGCCGGATTACGGCGCGGGGCCGATCATTATTTGGTGAAACCGTTCCAGCGCGAGGAGTTGCTGGTGGTGCTGAGTAACCTGTTGCAGACCCGGCGTCTGCTGCAGCTCTACTACAGCCAGGTGGCATTGGCCCCGGCCCTGTCCGCTGCTCGACAGCCGGCCGACACCAACCCCATGGAGTTGGCGGGTGAGCAGACCGAAAACTTCTTTATTCGGCGGCTGCGCAGCACACTCGACGTGCGGCTGGGCGATTCTGAGCTTACAGTGGAGGAGATTTGTCAAACCATGGGTATGAGCCGCTCTGGCCTGCACGGCAAGCTGCGGGCGCTGACGGGTATGTCGCTGAGTCGCTACCTGCGGACCCTGCGCCTGCGCCGGGCGCAGGACCTGCTAAGCCGGACGGCGCTGACGGTATCGGAAGTTGCCTATGCCGTTGGCTTTGAGGACCCGAAGTACTTCAGCCGGGTATTTCTGGAAGAATACGGGGAAACACCGGGGAGTTTCCGCCAAAAAAATGAGAACCGAACATAACTCCACCTTTTCGCACATAACTCCACCTTTTTTCTGAAGGCGTACCGCTACACTTGCAACATAGATTAATCCTGTTTTTTCAATCAACTCGCAAGTGTTTATGTATCTACCATTTACCCCTACCTTGTTACCCCGGCCGCTGCGCCGGACAAGCGTCCTGGCGGGCCGGCCTGCTCTGTGGCGGTTGGTTGTGTTCCTACTGGTGAGTGTCTGTTTCTCCCTGTTGGCGTTGGCCCAAACCTCGACGGACGCCGTCGACACCGACTGGGCCACCACCGGCAACGAGGATGGCAATGCCGTGTCTACCGCCGATTGTAATGCCCCTCACCCCGACTATCAGGCGCTGGTGGACCTCTACAACAGCACCAACGGGGCCAACTGGTATAACAACGCCAACTGGCTCAGCGGCTGCGACCCCTGTAGCGGGGGCTGGTCTGGCATCACCTGCACCAATGGCCGCGTGAGTCTAATAGACCTAAAGAACAATCGCTTAAGCGGAACACTGCCCAGCAGCCTCAGTGCCCTGACCAGCCTTCAAGTGCTTCGGCTGTTCGGTAACGATTTGAGTGGGAGCCTGCCGGCGAGTTGGAGCGCCCTGACCAACCTGCGAGACCTTCGGGCTCAGGGTAACCAGTTGAGTGGGAGCCTGCCGGATAGTTGGAGTGCGCTGACCAACCTGCAAGTGCTTATTCTGGACAACAACAATTTGAATGGGAGCCTGCCCGCAAGTTGGAGCGCCCTGGCCAGCCTGCAAGAGCTTTGGCTCGTCGGGAACCAGTTGAGCGGGAGCCTGCCGGCGAGTTGGAGCGCGTTAACCAAGCTGCAACTGCTTCGGGCTCAGAGTAACCAGTTGAGTGGGAGCCTGCCGACGAGTTGGAGTGCGTTGCCCAACCTGCAACAGCTTTATTTGAACGACAACCAGTTGAGCGGGAGCCTGCCGGATAGTTGGAGTGCGTTGCCCAGCCTGCGAGTTCTTAATCTGTTCCAGAACCAGTTGAGCGGGAGCCTGCCGGCGAGTTGGAGTGCCCTGACCAGCCTGCAAGTGCTTCGGCTGTTCGGTAACGATTTGAATGGGAGCCTGCCGGCGAGTTGGAGCGCCCTGCCCAACCTGCAACTGCTTCGACTGGATGACAACCAGTTGAGCGGGAGCCTGCCGGATAGTTGGAGTGCGCTGACTACCCTGTTTGACCTTCGGCTGAATGATAACCAGTTGAGTGGGAGCCTGCCGACGAGTTGGAGTGCGCTGACCAACCTGCAATTTCTTTATCTGTTCGACAACCAGTTGAGTGGCTGCATTCCGGCTTCCTATTCGGTGTTCTGTGGCAAGTTAGTCAATTTTTCGAACAATGCAGGCTTGCCTGGCGGGGGAGACTTCAGCGCCTTTTGTGCCAGTGGCAGCGGCAGCGACGCCATCAGCCTGGCCCTGCCCAGCAGCAGTTCGGCCGTCTGTACCGGGGCAAGTGTAACGGTGGCGGTGAGTGTCACGGGCACGGCCCCGCTGAGCTACCAGTGGTACAAAAACGGGGCATTGGTGGCGGGTCAGACCACGGCTACGCTGTCGCTGGGCAATGTGCAGGCCGCTGATGCGGGCAGCTACCAATTGGTGGTTACCGGCTGTAGCAGTACCACCAGTGCCGCCTTCAGCCTGTCGGTCAACCCGGCCCCTACGGCCGGCATCAGCCCCAGCACGGCCACGCTGAGCTGCACCAGCCCCAATGCCACGCTGACGGCCATGGGCGGCACCAGCTACCTGTGGAGCACGGGTGCCACTACGGATGCCATCAGCGCCACGGTGGCGGGCACCTACTCGGTGACGGTGAGCACAGGAGGCTGCACGGCAACGGCCAGTGCGACGGTGACGGGCAGTACCATAGCCCACCCCGACTATCAGGCGCTGGTGGACCTCTACAACAGCACCAACGGCCCCAACTGGAGCACCAACACCAACTGGCTCAGCGGCTGCGACCCCTGCAGTGGGGGCTGGTACGGTATCACCTGCACTGATGGCCGCGTGAGTCAAATAGACTTAAATACAAATCGCTTAAGCGGAACCCTGCCCAGCAGCCTCAGTGCCCTGACCAGCCTGCAACAGCTTCGGCTGTTCGGTAACGAATTGAGCGGGAGCCTGCCGGTGAGTTGGAGTGCCTTGACCAACCTGAGAGGCCTTCGGCTGGACGATAACCAATTGACGGAGAGCCTGCCGGTGAGTTGGAGTGCGCTGACCAACCTGCAAGAGCTTTTTCTTTGCCAAAACCAGTTAAGTGGGAGCCTGCCGGCGAGTTGGAGTGCCCTGACCAAGCTGCAACGGCTTTATCTGTTCCAAAATCAGTTGGGTGGGAGCCTGCCGGCGGGCTGGAGCGCCCTGGCTAACATGCAAAGCCTTCTTTTGAACGACAACCAGTTGAGTGGCTGCATTCCAGCTTCCTATTCAGTCTTCTGTGGGAAGGCTGATGTCGATTTTTCGAACAATGCGGGCTTGCCCGGCGGGGGAGACTTCAGCGCCTTTTGTGCCAGTGGCAGCGGCAGCGACGCCATTAGCCTGGCCCTGCCCAGCAGCAGTTCGGCCGTCTGTACCGGGGCAAGTGTAACGGTGGCGGTGAGTGTCACGGGCACGGCCCCGCTCACTTACCAATGGTACAAGAATGGCGGGGTGGTCACGGGCCAGACCTCAGCTACGCTGCAACTGAGCAACGTGCAGGTGGCTGATGCGGGTAGCTACTCGGTGGTGGTCGCCGGGGCTTGTAACTCGCTTACTGCCACGGCCTTCAGCCTCACGGTCAATCCTCCCGCTCTGGCCACTATCGCGGCCTCAACTACCGCTCTGAACTGCACCACGCCCACCGCCAGCCTCTCGGCAACGGGCATGGGCACCTACCGCTGGAGCACCGGAGAGACAACGGCCGCCATCACCGTCAGCCCCACCAGTACCACCGCTTACGCGCTGACACTGACCACCGCCGAGGGCTGTCTGGCCACCAACCAGATTCAACTCACCTACACGCCCGACACCCAGGGCCCGACGATTATCACTACCACCCTTTCGCTGACGCTCAACGCCCAGGGACAGGCCACGCTGCTGCCCACGGCCATCCAGACCAGCGATAACTGCAGCGGGGAGGTTAGCGTTCGTCTGGGCCGCAGCAGCTTCACCTGCGCCGATAGGGATACGGTGCCCATCAGCGTCACGGCTACCGATGCGAGTAAAAACTCCACCACGGCGACCGTGCAGGTGACGGTGCTGGATAACACCGCCCCCACGCTGGTGACCAAAACCGTCAGCAAAACCCTCTCAACGGGCGGCACCGCCGGCATTACGGCCGAGGAGGTCGTCAGCACGGCATCGGATAACTGCTCCTACACGCTCAGTGTAGCTCCGGCCAACTTCACGGCCGCCGGCAGCTACACGGTAGTGGTCACCGCCACCGATGCCGCCGGCAACTCCACCACGGCCACCGCCGGGGTGAGTATCGGCAAACGCCAGGCCGTGCTGGCTTACCAGGGTTTGAACATCGGGCAGTACTCAGACCCGGTGGCCCTGCAGAGCCTCCTCACCGAGGTCGACGGCACCACTCCACTGGCCGGCAAGCCCGTCAGCTTCACGCTCAAAGCGCAGCAGACCACCGGCACCACCACTGCCGCCGGGGTGACGGCCCCCAATCTGGTGCTGACCCAGAAACCGGATACCTATACGCTGGTGGCATTCTTTGCCGGAGACGCTATCTACTTGCCGGTCTCCACCACGGCGGTCTTCAGCATTCTGCCCGAAGATTCCCGCGCCACCTACACGGGAGCCTTGTTTGCCTCGGCCACCAGTGTGAACGCCGGCAGCGCCCAGGTGACGCTGAGCTCCACCATCCAGGACATCACCGCCGTGCAACCGGGTACCGACAACAGTCCGGGTGACATTCGCAACGCCACGGTGACCTTCGTCAACCGCGACGATGACAACAAGGTACTGGGCACGGCACCGGTGGGGCTGGTCAACCCCGGTGACCTCAAAATCGGCACGGCTACGGTCACCATCTCGCTGCCCACCAGTAACCAGGGCTACAGCACCTACACCATCGGCATAATCGTGGGGGGCTACTACACCCGCAACAGTCCGGAAGACAACGTGGTGGTCAACGTAGCTACCCCGCAGAATGACTTCATCTCCGGGGGCGGGTTTATCAACCTGAGCCGGTCGGCGGGCCAGAAAGCGGGTGATGCCGGTACACGCAACAACTTCGGCTTCAACGTCAAATACAACAAGAACGCCACCAACCTGCAGGGCAACGTCAATGTGATTACCCGCCGGATGGAGCCGGACGGAATGCTGCACGTCTACCAGATCAAAGGCAACACCATGACCTCGCTGTCGACCCTGCCGACCACGGCGGGGGGCAAGGCGGCCTACAACGGCAAGGCCAGTATTCAGGACATCACTAACCCGCTGGCGGTGGTGGCGGTCGACGGTAACGCCACGCTGCAGGTGACGATGACCGACAACGGCGAACCCGGCAGCAGCGATGCCATTGCCATCACGGTGTGGAACAAGTTGGGCGGTCTGTGGTTTGCCAGTGAGTGGGACGGCGTGAAGACGCTGGAAAAGACGCTGGCGGGGGGTAATCTGGTGGTGCGGGGTGCAAAGGTAGGCACACGGGAAGCCGCCGTAGAGTCGATGGTGGTGGCTACGGTGACGGAAGGGCCGGTTAGTCTGGCCGTAGCCGTCCAGCCCAACCCAACTACTGATGAGTTGCAGGTCACCATAACCGGTCCGGCCAGTCTGAAAACGGTAACTTTGAAGCTCTACGATGTGCTGCAACGCATAGTCGGCGAGTGGCCGGTGGCCTTACAGGAAGGACAGGGACAGACCAGCCTCAGTCTGGCTAACCAGGCTACGGGCGTGTACCTGCTGAGCGCCGAAGCCGACCGGCAGCGGGCCGTGCAGCGTGTGCTGAAGCGGTAGGGGAAGAAGGGCATGGAAGGCGGGGAGCAGCAATAGTGAACAAAAAAACGCCCGGCTCTCAGGTCGGGCGTTTTTTCGTTTCACAAATTCCGTATTTTGTTGGGCCACCAACCTCACCTGTGCTATGAATAAATTTCAGTCCGTCGATTTCCGGACCATGGATGATCTGCTCGAGTACCTGCCCGACGACGAGCGGAAGATGATGGAGGTGCTCAGGAAAATTATCCTGACCTGCATACCCAACTGCCGGGAGAAGCTGTCGTACAATGTGCCGGTTTACTCGCGCCACCGCATGATCTGTTTTCTCTGGCCGGGTTCGGTACCCTGGGGTGGTTTGCATACAACAGGCGTCCGGCTGGGTTTCATGCGGGGCAATCAACTGACCGACGAAGCCGGCTACCTCGATAAAGGCAAGCGTAAACAGGTTTACGTCCGGGATTTTGCGTCTCTTAAGGATATAGATATCGACGTGCTGAGGCCTTTCCTGATCGAAGCGGCCATATTGGACGAAGAGGTGGCCAGACAGAAGAAGTCCCGTTCGCGGAAAATGGGTTAGGTTGTTTTAGCCTGCTGGCATTTGCCGTTTAATCAATCACATACACTACTAGTTGGCGTTCTGGCGTCGGGGCTGCTTATTTGTTTTGCGTCCATTAACCCATCATCTCCTCTTATGAGCCGTCCTTATCTGATCACCCTGACACCTTTGCGCGGAATAGCTGCTCTGCTGGTGGTAGTATTCCACTTTAATATGCTGGTGATGCCTGTTATCGATCCGGCTGTTACCCAGCTACATCGCCGGTGGTACTTGCTGGTCGACTTCTTCTTTATCCTCAGCGGCTTCATCATTACCTATGTGTACGGAAGCTGGTTTGAAGAGCGCGTGGCAGGAGGGGTGTTCCGCCGGTATATGGCTGCCCGGTTCGCCCGGATTTATCCGATGCATCTGGTCACCCTGCTCTGGATTATCGGACTGTACAGCTTAATCAAGGCATACGGTATCACATTGAAGCCTCAAGATCAGGTTGTGTTTGATACGTCTGCTATCCCCATGCATGTCCTGATGGTACAAGGCTTCAATACGGTCAGGTCCGGGACCTGGAACCTGCCATCCTGGTCTATTGGCAGCGAATGGCTTTTATATCTGGTATTTCCGGGTTTAATGATTGGGTTTCGGCGTTTATCATCGGTAGGGAGATACGCCCTGTTATTGGTAGTGGCCGCGCTTTATGTTTATCTGGAGCAGTCGGTACGGCCCGGTGCGCCCCTCAAACCCTGGCTTTGGCGCTTGCCCGATACCATCGACGATATTACCTTCCCCAAAAGCTTTCTGCGTTGCCTGGCCGGCTTTTTGCTGGGTATGGTAACCCACCATGCCTATACGCGGGCGTGGGGCAGGCAATGGATAGGCCGGAGCCGGACGTTCGCTGTGTTGGGTATTTGTTTGATTGTAAGCTATCACCTGTTAGTACCCGATACAATCACCATCTGGTTCTTTCCCCTGCTGATCCTGAGTGCCAGCTTCAACAACGGACGTATTGCCGGTTATTTGCAAACCCGTCCGTTGCAGCGGCTGGGCGACTGGTCGTATTCCATTTATATGGTTCATATACCCATTCTGTTCTCGTTCCTGGCCGTACAGCTTATCAACGCACCGGCGCAGCCGGCTCCTGCCAAACCCGTCGAATATGGGCTTGTTGGGCCAATTGTATGCCTGGTATATGTTATGCTGGTGCTGTTGGTTTCGTCGGTAACCTACCGCTTTGTGGAGGTTCCCGCCCGAAATTACCTCAATGCCAAACTGAAGTCCAGACCGCTTGCGGTGGCGTGAAAAGTGAGAGAATGGCTTCGCCATTTTCTCACTCCTACAGGCAGCTACATAATTCGCTGATTCACTCTTTCGCTCTTTTGCTCTTTAAGACCGTTGCCAATTCTTTTCCCAGCACCTCATACCCGGCCGCGTTCGGGTGGAGGCCGTCGGAAAACAGTTGTTCGTTGATTTTGCCGGTTTTCAACAGCAGCCGTTTGCCAACATCCTGGTACCCAATGTTCTCCGACCGGGCCAGCGCCTGAATGCCTTTGTTGAGACCGGCTACCCGCGTTTCCTGCTCCCGGCGGGGGTAAATGCCTAACAGTGTTAACCTGGCTTTAGGCTGCCGGAGCCGGATGGCGTGTATCAGGTGTTTCAGGCCCTGAACAATTTCGTCATCGGTGTTCAGGTGGAGGTTGTTGGTGCCGATGTTCAGGATGATCTGTTCGGGCGCAATATCGTCCAGTTCATCGTTATAAACCCGCCATAGCACGTTTTCGACCCGATCCCAGCCGAAACCGAAATTGCGTACCTGGAGCGGATCGAGGTACTTGTCCCAGGAACCTGCTCCTGCAATCCGGTTATTTAAGGGCTTGCCGCCCCAGTTGTGCGTGATGGAGTTGCCAATGAACACGATTCGGGTGGGTTCGGTCTGGTTCAGCTTAAGCATCTCGGTATGCCGTTCTTCCCAGTTGTAGCTGCCGGGCTCGCGGTTCTGTCGGGTGGGTATCTGGGTGGTCAGGGTGCCGAGGGGTTGTTGCAGGATCTCCCGGATCTTCTTCTCGTAGGCGTTGGCGTAGCGCATCATGCCGAGGTCGTTGGGGTGAGTGCCGTCGACCATGCAATCCAGATCCATCCCAATCTCCGACATTGGCAGCAGGTAAATACCCTGGATATTTTCGCCCTTAAGTTTGGCAAACGCTTCCCGCAGGTCGAGGTTGGCATTTTCAAACAGGGGTTGCCGGTGCGGCATCAGGTAGCCTTCGGTGTAGCCATCATGTTCGGTGAGCAGGATGGGCGTTTGCGGGTGTTTGGCGCGGAGGGTTCTCACGGCATCAATGATGCGCTTTTCCAGCTCCGGCCGGTCCACTACGGTTTGAATCAGATTTGGCAGGCAGTCGAGCACAAAGAGCTTGGCGTCGATCTCGTTGACCAGATCAACTACTTCCTTCTCCAGCCGGCCGTTGCCCGAAAAGCCGAGGTTGATAACGGGGCGGTCGAGTTTCCGGGCCAGTATGGTAGGCCAGGCCATTCCGGGCCGCGATGCGCAGGCACCCTGGGCAATGGAGGTGCCGTAAACTACAATGGGCTTCTCCGGCCGCTGCGGCAGCGCCGTAAAGCTACTGCCCGCCGGTACGCCAATTTCCAGGTTACGGACGCCATTGTACAGTGGCAGGTACAACCGGTACTCCCGACCGAGTTTGTGGTAACCATCGGTGGGCCGCAGCTGGGCAAAGGTATACTGAACCGTGTCTTTAAAGCTGTATTTACCGGATGCCAGATGCCAGCTGCCGTCGCTGTCGATACCGTACAGATCCACCCCACTGACCCCCGTGGCCGGCATATGCGGCAGGGCGGCATTGCCGGTTACCTGATAGCGAACAATAATCTCCGGCGCATTACTCACGAACCGGATCGACAGCCCGGCCGTTTGCCGCGACAAATCCCAGACCGGTTTCCGGACCAGCGCTTTGGCGCGGGGCGGTAAGCGCTGTAGGGTGTCCGGCATTTCGCCGGGCCAGGCCTGCCCGTCGACCACCGGGAAGGGGCTGTCGGCCGGTTTCCACCAGGTGTAGGGGGTGGGTGTCTGCGCCAAACCGGCATTTGCCAGCAACCAGAAAAGGGCCAGGTATAGGCAGGAGGCTGAGCTGTTTCTGTAAACCATGCCGGGAATATACACTTGATTTGAAACAAAGAGAATCGGAAGCTAACTGAGCTGATTATTTTAATAAATGCCCGATCTGCCGTTTACTCAAATGAGTTAGCCGAATTTGGAATAGCGGACCGTAACGGCTTTATTTACTGATAGATAGCTGTGCCAGAAAAGTATACAAAGTAGAAAATAACTAAATTAACTATGCATACCCTCCATTGCCGTAGGGGTTAGGCGGATGCACGATGTAGGGAAAAGCGGCTGGTTCTTGTTGATACCAATTTACAACCTGATCCTGGCCTGTACCGAAGGAGAACCCCGGGATAATCAGTATGGTCCCAACCCGAAGCCCCTTCAGCAACAAACCGTTGTGCAGTAAATTGTTTTCGTTCACTTGTTACAACCGCATCAGGCTGAGCGCGTATAGCCGGTAACGGCTACTATTTGCGGCCGTAGTATACCTTTACTGCGGCAATACTGGTATCGGGTGTCGCTAATGAAACGACAGGTTTGGGCGTTTCGGGGTGAACAGCCGCCTGCCCGGTACGCAATTCGTGCAGTTTGGCATACTTGGCAATAGGGTATATCGCCGAGAACAGCGACCAGATAAACCCGGCAAAACCATCCAGAAAGCCGCCTTTGAACAGATAGGTAGCTAAAAACGTCCAGATAAACCGGACGGGAAGCAGCAGCCGGGTTTGTCGGCGGTTTGCCTTCGCCAGTTCGCCGGCCCCCAGGGTGGTGTAGCGGTTTAATTTCTCCAGATACTCGTGCAGGGAGCCGTAGCTGTAGTGCCACAGCATTCCGGCCAGGGGTACTATATCGCCCGAAACCGTTACCTGTTCATGAACCAGCGCAGCGCTAACCTGCGCTGTTTTTTTGTTGAAAAGACGTACCAGCGGCCTGCGGCTTTCACCGACGTACCGCATGGCCTGCCCCATGAATACCAGCCGGCGGGAGACACTGAAGGCCTGGTCTTCGTTCGGTGGAATCGCCATGACCCGCCAGATCGCCCGCTGCAGGGTATCGTCCACCACCTCATCGGCATCCAGCAGCAGCACCCAATCGTGCGTTGCCTGCTCCACGGCATATTGCTTCTGTGGTCCGTAACCGTCGAAAGTCCGGTGGTAGATCCGGCAACCTATTATGCGGGCAATGGTCAGCGTAGCGTCTATGCTGCCTGAATCAACGATAACAACCTCATCGGCCCAGTCAATGACGGAGGTAAGGGTTTGCAGGAGCGTTCGTTCGGCGTTCAGGGTGATTATGACCACCGAAAGCGGGAGTTTAGCGGGATCAGGAAGCTTTTTCATAGCGAGCTGGTATCGTATAAAAATGGGTGTTCGATAACCAGTACGCAAGTCGGACAAGCTGTGTTGCAGCGTTTATTAAAAAAATATTAGAAACTTTCTTATTTAATTTTGGCCAGCAGCGTAAAGATGTTGGCCGTCATGCCCGCTCCGGTATTTCGGGTGTAATGGCCATACCGCAACTCCAGGCTGTTCAGGGGCCGGATGCCGGTGCCGACAAAATGGCTTTGAGGCCTGTTCTGTCGTAATCACTGCTTTGTCGGTTGCGGTCGGCGGAAGTTCGATTACCAGCAGCAGCGACTCGTTGGCCAGGGCTTCAAACGCCAGTTCGTCGGGTGATTCTACCCACAGGGCCAGTCCGTCGTTTTGGTGAAGCAGACAATTGGCTACTTCAAAGACCCCCTGAAGATTAAAGACAAAAATACCGCTGCCCGACCTATCCGCCGGAATGTGAAAGCTGCCTTCCTGCCGGCCATCGTACCGCCCAATAAAACACCGGCCAGGGGTTTCCGAATAGGCTGATTGCCATAACGGAACAAGAGTATTTTTTCGGGAAAGGTCGAAGCAATTCCGGCTGAAACCGGGAGTGAATTCCCTGGCCGGCGAAGCTATCCAGCATTGAATACACTGAATGTATTCGGTTTCGTATGGATTGTGGATGGTGTAGCTCGTACCCGCCGGCAGCGACAGCACGCCCAACTGCCCGGCTTCCAGAAACCCCGAGGCTATATCACTCCGGTATTCCAGGCCTCCCAGCACCGGAAGCAACAGAACGATCGTGTTTTGCCCGACCTCCAGCTTCAGCCCGGCACCAGCCCGCAGCAGGTCGTCGTTCAGCAGGTGCAACGGACCGAACGGCCGGCGGCTCTCGTGCTGGTAGACACCGAAGTTGAACGTGTGGTAGCTGCGGAAGCTGTCGGTTTCGGAGCAGCCGCGCTGGTCGGCCAGGTATATCTGGGTGTGCCGGTTCATGCTATAGGCTGCCAGTGGTCAGGTTGCCATCAAGCATTTACGACGATGGTATGCGTCAGCGTATAGCCGCCCGACAAACTCCCCGACACGGTCGCCAGTTCGGTAGTGTAGCCATCGCTGAACACATTGTCGCGCTCGTTTTTGGTATCCTGCGCCCC
Source organism: Nibrella viscosa (assembly GCF_039541875.1). Classification (NCBI taxonomy): domain Bacteria; kingdom Pseudomonadati; phylum Bacteroidota; class Cytophagia; order Cytophagales; family Spirosomataceae; genus Nibrella; species Nibrella viscosa. Next base: position 134,732 of record NZ_BAABHB010000006.1, read on the forward strand.
TTTGGTGTAGCCGTACGACTGGCCGGTGGTATAAACCAGGTTGGTAATGTCGTACGGAAAGGCAATCTGCGTGACCAGCAGCGACTTGCCCGATGCGTTGTAGATATGCACGTGGATATGCGTTGTCCGCCCGCTGTACCAGCCGGGAAAAATGGTGGTGAAGCTGACCAGCCCGTTGGCGTCGGTTGTTTGCCGGCCGCGCAAAAAGTCTACGTTGGTAAAATTAGCGCTCTGCATGCCGGTGCCGCCGTACTCCGAATAGTAGCCATCTTTATCGCAGTGCCAGACATCCACCAGCGCACCGGCCAGGGCAGCACATCCGTTGCCGGCGCTTTTGATGGTGATGTTCATGGTCATCGGAATACCCCTACGATCGTCGCGGATATCTTTGCGCACAAAATTGGCGGGCACTTTGGTCGGGAAGGGGCCTTCGGTTTCCGTAGGTGTTACGGTGCAATTGCCCGCTGAACTGCCGTTGGTAGAACCGGTGGAGGTGCTGGTGCCCGAAGGCGTGGTGGTGCCGGTGGGGTTTACGTCCGACCGGCTACAGGCTGCGGCCATCGAGCCCATGGTGGCGATGCCCAGCAGGCTGCCAAATCCTTTCTGTAAGAACTCTTTACGATCCATTCGGTAAATTGCTAAATCGTACTGAACAATGGCTCAGTACTATGCGCTTATACGCACCGGGCCGCTGTAGCGTTGCAGCGGCCCGGAAAGATTTAAGGCGCAGCCCTATCGGTCAAATCCGTTAAAACTGGATCAACAGGCTTTGGCGCTCCTGCTGCAGGGTGATTGGTTCGTCGACGAACCGGGCGTTCAGATTAAGCCGTTTGCACATAGAGAGCCACTCCTGCCGGGGAATGATGAGGAAGCCGTTTTTCTGCCGGACTGTATAATAAGCCGAAAATCGCAGGCGGAACAAGAGCCGAAGCATCGACAGGAATTGCCCCTGCCGGAGCGACCGACCCAGAATACTCAGCATATCTTTCAGTACCCCTTCCTCTACGATCAGATCACAGATCAGGGCTTTGGCGCCCGGTGCCGCTACCTGGCTGATGTTTGCCAGTAACTGCTCTACTTCGGCTGCATTGCGGTAGTACTGGACCACGCTCATGACAATAATGATGTCGAACCGTTGGCCCGCAACTGCGCTGAAATTCAGGTAATCATCAGCCGGCAGGTCATGAAAAAATACGTTTGGGTGGTGGGCATGTTTGGCGCGGCCGATCTCGTTGTACCGCCTGGAAATATCCAGGCCGTGGATCTCGCCCACCCGGTTGTGCCAGGCATCTTCCAGGTTGCCCGGCCCCGAACCAATATCCAATACGGTTGCGGTTTTGGATAAGGGGATGTACATCTCGACCCGGTCCAGAAAGTACGCGTAATTGGCCGACATCGAGTTGTCGAATTCATTTTTATTTTGCCAGAAGTCAAGCCAGGTCGTGCTCATACCCACGGAATACTTAAGTGATTGGTGAAATAGACGTTTGACTAACGCCTTGTTTAGCTATACGTTTCGGCCGGCTGCCTGACCGGCTTCAGGGCCACCGGAATGTGCATCAGGTACAGCACCCGGAACCAGATCAACACACAGGGCAGGGCTTTCAGCACGTAGGGTTTGATTAGCTGCGTACGCACCTCCGGCGGACACAGGTCACTGGCCGATAGGATGGTAAAGATGAAACAACTGATGAGCAGGGCGCGGTCGAGGCTGGTTTGGGGGCAGACAAACCACCAGCAAAGCACGCCCGTTACGGCGGTGATGTAGGTGGGCGACTCGGCCACCGGGTTGAAAATCACCTGGAAGATCAATACCGACGCCAGCAGCAGCATCCGGAACGTGTGTTCCGCGAATCGTCGCCGGTGAACATATACCGTGCAGAACAGCACCACACCCGCGCCAATGATGACGGACGAGGAGATGTCGGGAGAGACAAGCTGGTGAACGAGCCGGTGAATGGAGGTATTCACCCATTTGTCAACGTCCGATTTGATGGTCAGCTGCCGAATCCATAGCTCGTACTGCCAGAGCAGTTTGGCGGGTGAGGTAAGCAGCAGCGGCAGCAGGGCCAGCACCACTCCCCACAATACCATGTACAGCATAAACCGGCCTTTCTGCGGATAGAGCAGGAACAGGGCGGCCGCTACCAGGCTGTAAATTTTGATGTTAAAACCCAGAATGATGAAGAAGGCCGCCCAGCCTACCTGTCGCTTTTCAAAGCTGATAAACGTGAACAGCGACAGGGCGGCAATCAACGGATTGGTCTGGCTGTTGGCCAGCGAGGTAAACAACTCCTGCAGCGAAAACCAATAGGCAAATACTTTCTGCCGGCGGGTCAGGGGCATCCGGTAAATGGCATACAGCCATATGCCGGCAAACAGGAAGTGCCAGATAAACAAGCCTGCCCGGTAAGGCAGGGCAAAGATTGGCGCAAAAAGCGCGGCAAACGTAGGCGCGTAGTGGTAATGATCTTTGTATAAGGCCGGGTAAGTATCGTACAGGGTCTGGCCATCGAGCAGGTGGTAAAGCGAATAGTAGAAGATGCTGTAGTTGTTGGACCCAAACAAAAAAACGGTCTTAATGCTGGCAAACAGGGTAATAAGCAGATAGACACTAAAAATCAGCCGGAAATCGCTGAACCAGGGATTGTTGAGACGGATGCGCATACAGGAAATAATCGGCCGGCCATGCTAAAACCAGTCTGCATTGGCTTGTGCCGGTATCGGTTGACAAAGATAGGCGTAATTAGCCGGCCGAAAATTAGGAACAGGTTAATTGTGGAGCCTTATTTCCGCTGAGCAGCCGCGTGTTTCGCCAGTAAGTGCAGGGTATGCTCCAGCGCTTTCGTATCTCCCCATTCCTCATGCCCCGGCACCACTACTTTAGCCGAGCTAAACTCCCGGATTACCCGCCGGACCGAATTTGCCCATTCGTTCAGGTTGGCATCGGCCACATTGCCCATCCCGAAAGCGGCTACGCTCTTCACGAAACAACCGCCATGCAGAATCTGCTCGCTGGGGAGCCAGACGACAATGTTGTCGCTGGTGTGACCTTCGCCGGGGAAATAGCAGCGGATGGGCACCTGCCCAATCGTAAAGGTGGTATCGGCCGGTAAGATAGGGTCGGGCGATGGGTACCCCTCTTGCACCGATTTCTGAGCCGTCAGCGGAGTACTAATGACCCGGACACCGGCTTTCTGGAGTTCGCTGATGCCGCCCACGCGGTCGTCGTGAAAATGGGTGGCAATGCAGAACCGCACGGGCTGGTGCAGGTTGTCGGCTACCCATTGCAGCAGTTGCCGGGTGTTATCGGTATCCTTTGGGGTATCCCAGCCGGTATCCACCAGCACCACGCCATCACTAGTGTTGATGATGAGTCCGTTGGAGGGAATGGCGGCATTCTGGTATATGCCGTAGGTGGTGTGTACGAATACCCGGTCGGTGAGGGGCGTTACGACCAGTTTCGGTTTTTGGGGAGGCTGGGCCAGCCCAAAACCGCTGAACAGAACAGCAATAAAAAGCAGCAGCAGAAAACGCATCGTGTCTGATGGATAGAAGCGATATTGTCGAAAAGTACCCATTTTTTCAGGTATCGCCAAACCAAAATGGTTCGTCTGTATATTTGGCCATGCCGAAGCGATACCCCAACCAACTCTCGTACGGAGCCAACAACCTGGTGGTGGCCTTATCCGCTACCGAAGTGGCCAAGGTATTTCGGGGCGACACCCGTTCCGACATAGGTTCAGAGGCCGAAAAACTCAAATTTGCCAACCAGATCAATCATCTGGTGGCGCAGTTTATCCGCCTGGATTACGACGAGGTAAACGAGTGGGATATGCTGGTGATGGAACGAATTTATCCGCTTGATTTCCGCAGCATTGAAATCTCGAAACGTGAGCTACTGCTCGATGTATTTGCCGATGAATTGCGGCAGCTCCACAAGGCCGGATTTGTACACCGGGACATCAAAAGGCCTTCGGACCAGGGCGGAGAAAAATACGACAATGTGATGCTGACCGACCAGGGAATCCGCCTGATCGACGTTGGTATATCCGCTCTGCGCAATCAGGTAGGGGAGAAGCTATTTTTGAAGTACGTTGGGGCTGAATTAGAGGAACTGGTGGAGTTCAAAGCCTATTTTCTGAGCCGGTGAGGTTTTGGTTTACCGACAGAAGCGACTTTTTAGATGCATAAGTTGAATTATCGAAGTGTATCGAAAACTCGGTATACTTTGCTGCAAACAAACAGGAAATTTTACGCTCTCTCAACAACTGAATACGTGGTTTTGACGATTTTGTCATATACTCCATCGCACCATATTTCATACATAAAACGGCCGTCTCTATGTGTGAATATCCGGTAAAGATGATGACCGAGACAGCCGGATTTGAAACTTTAATCGTTTTGAGTACCTCAGAGCCGTATATATCCGGAAGCTTGAAATCGCAGATGACGACATTGATCCCTAATTCTTTAAGCCTCTACAGACCTTCCTTACCGGTAAAGGCTTCAACGACATCGTAGCCATGTTTAGAAAAGAAGCGGTTTAGGAGCAGGACTATATCATGGTTATCGTCCATGACGAGAATACGACCTGATCGCTTGCGAGATGTTCTTTGTGTTTTGGCCATTATATGGTTGATCAGTCAATTGTTAATTTCCGGATCTCCGCGTTGTGTTTTTTCCAGCGCATCGTAATGGGCGGGCCACTCAGGCCAATGGTTGATGTCTCTGCTACAGAGCCTATTTGGGTTTAAATATAGCTGTGAATACCTGCACTACACGCATTAATCTCCGCATGAGTTGCAGAGATTAATGCGTGTAGTGCAGGTATAATCAATCCACCAGCCGGGAGAGTTAGTGGGCTGCCTATACATCTTTATATATGGCAACTGTGCGTTTGTTCGGACTTGATGTAGGGTTTGCTGCCGTCGATTACCTCAAAATTCGCCATCATACCGGCGGCATGGTGTTCCAGAATGTGGCAGTGGTACATCCATCGGCCGGGGCGGTTGTCGGGCATCCAGGCGATTTTGACGCGGGTTCTGGGTTTCAGGTTATACGTGTCTTTCCAGGCCCTATACGCCGGTGGGTTGCCGTTTTCCTCAATCACCTGAAAGAAGAACCCGTGCAGGTGGAAGGGGTGATCCATCAGACTGGCGTTGAACACCTCCCACACCTGCAACTCACCCACTTTGACCGGTTCGTCGTTGACATGCACATCGTTGTTGACCAGAAAATCCAGTCCGTGCTTCAGGCTCGGACCTACCGACAACTTAACCTGGCGGGTGACCGGCGCATCCTGCGGAGCCAGCGGGGCAATGGTGCGCAGGCGCTCGGGCAGAAACGCCACCGATGGCTTAGGCGCACCCACCTGGACGGTGGCAAACTGCTGCCGCTTGGGTTTGAAGGAGGTCATGCGGTTGTATGGCAGCGACTCAATGGCAAAACTTTCACCTTCGGCAAATGGCCCGGCTGCAATATCGACCCGTTCGCCCGGTGTGATCAGGACTTCCGTTACGGTCTGGGGCGTTTCCAGCAGGCCACCGTCGGTGCCGATGATCTTGAACTCGCGGCCACCCAGATACAATAGAAAATACCGGGCGCTGGCCGCGTTGATAAACCGCCACCGCTCGGTTTGGCCGGCGGCCATTTCCAGCACGGAGCCTTCTTTGCCGTTAATCAGTAAGGTATCGCCTTCGCGGCCGTCGTGCCGTTCGGTGAAGCGGCCGAAGAAATTGCCCTGTTTGAACTCACCGGCCGGTGTCAGCTTCATGTCGTCGATCATCAGTAACCGCTCGGCATCCAGTACCGGGTCGGTTTCATCCTCCACAATCAGGGCACCGTACATACCGCGCTCCATCTGCACGGTTTCGTTGGCGTGCGAATGGTACCAGAACGTGCCGGCATCGGGTACCACAAACCGGTATTCAAAGGCCTCGCCCGGTGCAATGGGTTTCTGTACTTCGCCGGTGCCGTCCATGGAGGCCGGCAGCCGGATGCCGTGCCAGTGAATGATCGTCGGCTCGGGCAGGTTGTTCTTTACGTTGACCACGAGCGTATCCCCTTTGCGGGCTTTCAGGACCGGACCGGGCACCTGCTGATTCAGGCCCCAGGCGGTAACGGTTTTGCCGGGGGCTACTTCCCAGGCAAATTCACTGGCTTCCATTGCGTACTCGACTACGTTGCTTAGTGTCTCCATGATTTGGTTGTTTTTTGGTGTGAGAAAATTGTATTATCGAATGATGGGTCAAAGGTACAGCGGTCAACCGGTTTGTGCATTTTTTATCTAGCTGAAGCCGACATCCGGGCCGACGAAAGTGCCTAAGCCGGTGACGAAGCCGTTATTAATCAGGTTTATGGCTGTCTTGGTGTGTCAAATTCAGTCCTGTCTTTACCGATCAGGAACACCACTTTTCCGGTTCGGTAGCGATTTTTCCAGCTTCGTCGGCGTATCGGCGGCTTCATCCACAAAAATTGGATTTGGGTAAGACGATGGTGGTAGCTTTGTCCCGTCAACCAATCACCAGTCTATTCACACTATCCATTATGAAACAGTTATTATCCATCACCATGTTGCTGCTGGGGCTGTCGATAGCCGCCATCGCCCAGGAGCGGTTTACGATCAGCGGCTACCTCAAAGATGCCGCCAACGGCGAGGGCCTGATCGGGGCCACGGTTCAGGTCAAAGGACAGCCGGTCGGCGTGGCGACCAATGAGTACGGCTTTTATTCGCTGACCCTGCCTAAAGGGGAGTACCAACTGGTCTACAGCTACGTCGGGTACGAATCCATCACCAAAGCCGTGTCGCTGAACTACAACCAGAAACTGGATATGCAGTTAAAATCTGCCAATGTGCTGATTCAGGAAGTAGTTGTGAAAGCCACCCGGTCGGAGCAGAACGTCAACAGCCTGGAGATGGGCGTGAGCAAGCTCGACATGAAGACAATCAAAGCCATGCCGGCCCTGCTGGGCGAGGTCGATGTTATTCGCAGTATTCAGATGCTGCCGGGCGTATCCACCGTCGGCGAGGGCGCTACGGGCTTCAACGTGCGGGGCGGTAACATCGACCAGAATCTGATCCTGCTCGACGAAGCCACCGTGTATAACTCGTCGCACCTGATGGGCTTTTTCTCGGTCTTTAACCCGGATGCGGTGAAAGACGTAAAGCTGGTGAAAAGTGGGATTCCGGCGCAGTACGGCGGCCGGTTGTCGTCGCTGCTCGACGTACGCATGAAAGAAGGCAACGCCAAACGCCTGGCCTTGTCGGGAGGAATCGGTACGGTATCGTCGCGCTTTACGGTGGAGAGTCCGATTGTAAAGGACAAAAGTTCGTTCATCATCGCCGGACGGCGGTCCTACGCCGACCTGTTTCTGAAGCTGTCGCCCAACGAGGATCTGAAAAACAACCAGATGTTTTTTTACGACCTGTCGGCGAAGGTAAACCAGACGCTGAGCGCCAAAGACAAGGTGTTTGTGTCGGCTTATCTGGGTAAGGATGTATTCAGCGCCAAGAATTTCGGCGATGGCGATTTTAAGATGAACTGGGGCAACAAAACTGCCACCGTTCGCTGGAACCACCTGTTTTCCGACCGCCTGTTTGCCAACTTCACCGGCGTCTACAGCGATTATGATTACGAAATTGGGGTACCGCAGGGCGCGCAGGCCTTCGAGTGGAAATCGAACATCTACAACTACAGCGGCAAAGCCGATTTCTCGTACTACCTCAACGCCAATAACACCATCAGCTTCGGCGGGAACGTCATACACCACCGCTTTACCCCCGGCAACGTCGGTACCAATGGCGAAGGTTCGTTTATCAACGCCTTCAAACTAACCGAACGGAACGCCCGCGAATACGCCGTCTACCTCGATAACGAACAGACGCTGGGCAAACGGCTGAGCCTGCAATACGGCGTACGGGTATCGGCCTTTGATTACCTGGGTGGGCTGACGGTTTACGACTACCAGGGCGAACCGAACCAGAAGAAACTGCCGGTAAACCCGCGTACCTACAAAGCCGGCGAGTCGGTATCGACCTACTTCAACGTGGAGCCGCGGGCGTCGGTCCGCTATACGCTGGACGACAACAGCTCGCTCAAAGCCAGCTACAACCGCACGGCTCAGTACATCCACCTGATCTCCAGCTCAACGGCCGCATCGCCCCTGGACATCTGGTTTCCGACTACCAACCACATCAAACCCGAAACGGCCGATCAGTTCGCGCTGGGCTATTTCCGAAACCTGAAAGACAACGCCATTGAGGCCTCCATCGAAGGATTCTACAAGACCATGACCAACCAGATCGACTACCGCGACGGCGCGCAGGTGCTGCTTAACGACCACCTGGAAGGTGACCTGCTCTTCGGCGAAGGCCGGGCCTACGGTGCCGAAGTGTACGTGAAGAAAAACGCGGGGAAACTGAACGGCTGGGTAAGCTACACCCTCTCGCGCTCGGAGCGACGGATCGACGGCCTGAGCAACAACCAGTGGTACGCGGCCAAGTACGATCGCCGGCATATGCTGTCGGTGGTGGGTATCTACAACCTCAGCAAGCGGCTGAGCCTGTCGGCCAACTTCACCTACAACACCGGTGTTGCCACCACCGCCCCGAACGCCCGCGTGGAGATCGACGGTATGGTTGTACCGTATAACTCCACCGGCAACCGCAATGCCTTCCGCGTACCGGCCTACCACCGGCTCGACCTGGCTGCCACGCTGCAGGGTAAGCACAATGCGCTGCGTCGCTGGCAGGGCGAGTGGGTGTTCTCGGTATACAATGCCTACGCCCGCCGGAACGCCTTCTCGGTTTACTTCCGCCAGAATGAAACCAATCCCCAGCAAACCGAAGCTGTCCGGATGGCCATCTTAGGCTCGGTGCTGCCCTCGGTTACCTACAACTTCAAGTTCTAATCCGAAACGAATACACACCTTATAAATCATTCACACACCATGAAATCATATAGCGTGCTGGCCCTGCTGCTGGGCCTCTGGGTAAGTCTCTCAAGCTGTGAGGACGTCGTTGATGTCGAACTCGAAAAAAGCAAACCGGTACTGGTCGTCGACGGCTGGATCACCGATCAGCCAGGCCCGCAAACCATCCGCCTGAAGACCACCGCTCCGTATTTCAGCAACGGCGCTTCACCGGTCGTGACCGGCGCAACCGTTACCATCCGCGATAACCAAGGCCAAACCGAGGTATTGAAAGAAACGGCACCGGGTGTCTACCAAACCCAATCGCTGCGGGGGAAAGTGGGTAACCAGTACACGCTGACGGTGAAGACGGGCAGCGAGGAATACACCGCCGAAACGGCCATTCGCCGTACCTTCCCGATCGATTCCATCGGAACGGTTTACCAGAAGGAGTCGATGGGCCGGAAAGAGGGGTATACCCTGAGGTTTTACGGCCGGGAGCCGTTGGGCGTGGGTGATTCGTACCGCCTGAAGGTATACCGCAACGATACCCTGCTGAATTCACCCCACGACCTGATCTTTCTGGAAGACCGGTACGTCGACGGCAACTATTTCAAAGGGCTGGATCTGGGCCTAGAGCCGTTCCGCAAAGGCGATAAGGTCCGGATCGAGAACCACTCCATTACCGAAGACACCTACGCCTTCCTGACCGAACTATCGACGCAGATGCGCAACGGCGGTATGTTCGCTAATCCCCCGGCCAACGTGCGTTCCAACATCAAAGCCGTGCAGGGCGGTAAAAAAGCCACCGGCTGGTTTGGCGGCTCGGCCGTCAGCAGCGCCGAGCGGGTGGTGGAGTAAGCAAACTTCGTGTAAATAAGGGGCAGCCCTGGCGATGGCTGCCCCTTTCTGTGTCTCAATTGCTGCCCTGCTGGAAAGCCTGACGATCACGCTTAATTGAGGTATTAGAATTTCTCCCGGATAATCTGGCTGTCCTGCCACTCCTGCACCGAGATTGGCGTGTACTGTTTCGGTCCCCACTCCCGGTGATAATAGTCACACTGGTGTTTGAATAGCAGCGCAAAACCAAGGTGGTCGTAGTCTTCAACGCCAGTTTGCAATTGTGATATTTTCTTCTACATTTGTAGAAAGAATTCTAAAACCATAGAATTATGCAGTTGTCTAAATCGGAAGAACAGCTCATGGAGTATATCTGGCAGCAGGAAAGACTCTACTTCAAAGACCTGATGCAGTGTTTGCCGGATCCTAAACCGGCTTCGACGACAGTAGCCACGCTGCTGAAGCGAATGCAGGAGAAAGGCATTATTGCGTACCAGGTACACGGTAACTCCCGCCAATACTACCCGCTCATCAGTAAGGCCGATTACTTTGCCAGGCACGTCAATGGAATTATCAGAAACTTCTTCAATAATTCTGCCATGCAGTTTGCTTCATTTTTTGCGACCAATACCAATCTGACGGCCGAGGAACTGGAGGAGTTGCGGAAAGTTGTGGATCAGGAGATTACTAAAAAGAAGCAGCAATGATGGCTTACCTGCTCAAAACGATTGCCTGCTCAGGCGTATTCCTGATCGTTTACCTCCTTTTTCTGGAGCGGGAAAAAATGCACCGCTTCAACCGGTTTTATCTTTTATTCGCCATCGTCTTTTCGGGTGTAGTCCCGCTGCTTACCGTTGACGTCAAAAATCCTGTCATGCCTGACCTGTTGAACCATTCGGTTGTGGCGCAACCCGGTCAACCAACGTCAACGGTCCCGTTATCGCCTGCCGCCAACCGTGATCTGGTCCTTTGGGTCTCCACGCAGGCCGGGAAATCGTTGCCCTTTCTCACCCTGTTTTATTGGGTATATGCCGTGATTACGGCTGGGTTTCTGATCCGTTTTGGGAGAAACTTCGCCGTTCTGGTCAAAAAGACAAGCCGGAATCCGGTTACCCGGTGGAACGGTACCCGCGTGGTACTCCTCCGGGAGGAGACGCCGATCTATTCGTTTTACGATACAGTTTTTGTAAACGAAAATGACTTTCGGCATCACCGTATTGAAGACGAACTGCTGGTGCATGAAGCAGCGCACATTCGCCAGAAACACTCGCTGGATATTCTGTTTATGGAACTGGTTCTGGCTTTTGGTTGGCTGAACCCCGTCTTGTTTCTCTACCGAAAAGCCATCGGTTTAAATCATGAATTTCTGGCTGATGAGGCTGTAAACAGGACATACGCAAATCCAGGACAGTATCAGCTTTTATTGGTAGACAAACTACGTAACCAAAGCGATGGCAGGCTGATCAGCCGTTTTAACTTCTCAGGTATCAAAAAAAGAATGACCATGATGACCAAATCCTCCAACCCGGCAACTATGTTTCTGAAAAAAGTGGCGTTGATCCCCTTTATTTTCGTGGTAGGTTTTCTGTTTAGCGAGCAAATTCAGGCACAGGAAAAGCCAATGCCGGCTTCGCGTCTGGAAACGAACGTGGGTAAACCGGAGTCGGTCGGTCAGGGCGCAACACCCGCCGAACTGGATGAATACGAACGGATTGTCAAGGAAGCGAAACTGCCTCTCCCGGCCGGCCGGCAAGCCCAATTGCCTCGTCATGGGTATGACTGGGGGCACGAAGGTCGGGAAGTGGCCGATCAAATTTTCCGGAAAATGACCAAACAGCAGCAGGCGAATGCAACACCGGCGCGGGGGTTTGCGCCAATTCCTGTACGCCCCTCCAGAAAGTCACCCTCGCCGGCCTATTTTGCTTCCTTGAAAAACGGTAAAAAATACGCGATCTGGATTCATGACCGGCCCGTCAGAAATTCGGTACTGAACAATTATAGGCCTTCGGATTTCGTCTACGCCCTGTCCAGCTACGTATATAATAATGCCCGGAGCAAACGGTTTCCCCAGCCCTACCAGGTGAGCCTGCTAACCGAAGCCGAATACCAAAAGCTGTATGAAGGTTGGAACGCGCCGGATAAGGAGTAAGTGTAACGTGTTAAATTTCATCAATCGTCTTATTAGCCCCGTGCGGCTAACTCCTTCCGAATCTTGCTGAGAAATTCAGGGGTAAAGCCCAGGAAGGAGGCAATCATGTATGGGGGCACCCGCTGCTCTATGCGCGAGTAGCGTTTAATAAAGTCGAGGTACCGCTCCTCGGCGGTGTGGCTGATAGTTGAGAAAATACGGTTCTGAAAGGCAATGAAGGCTCCCTGTAGCTTGATGCGAAAGAAGCGGTTGAACTCAGGAATATCGATGAAGAGCTGCTGGAGGTCGTTTATCTCAATCTCCAGCACTTCCGTTTCTTCCAGGGCTTCGACGTACAGTGTGGCCGGCTGACCGGTTACCAGGCTTTGGAAATCCGAAATCCACAACTCTTCAATGGAGTGCATGTGGGTAAGCATAGGTGCCAGCCCAAAATTGGTTAAATCACCAGACCGATTGCTCAAAAACAACCTGAAAAATTTGCCTATCTACTAGTTGGTAGGTAAGTTTGCGCAAACGATCTGACTATGACAACGCGGGATACCATTCTGAACCTGGCCGACCACCTGATAAAAGACAAAGGATTCAATGCGTTCAGCTTTCATGATCTGTCCAGGACCATCGGCATCAAGACAGCGTCCATTCATTACCATTTCCCAACCAAAACCGATCTGGTCATCGCCGTTATCCGGCAGCACATCGACCGGTTTGCAGCCCTGAAGGAAAGTCTGGCCGATAAAGATCCGATCACGAAGTTGAGAGGATTTTTCTCGATCTACGCCCAGTTGAAGAAAGAAAACAAAGTGTGTCTGGTCGGCTCCCTGGCAACTGACCTGCATACCGTCGATGAACGCATTCAGGGTGAACTAAAGACACTGGCTGGTCAGATTCTGGACTGGGTAACCGATATACTACAGGAAGGACAGGAGCAAGGCATATTCCACTTCGACGTACCGGTCCGGACCAAAGCGATACTCATCATCACCAATATGATGGCTATTGTCCAGCTATCGCGGCTCACCGGCGACGATGACTTTAAGTTAGTTAAATACACCATTTTAGAGGAACTTCAAACAACTCATTAACATGAATACTGCGACTGAATTTCTGGAACGCCAGTTAGGGAAAGAAGCAACTCATTCACTATCACCGCTGATGCGGTGGCTCAACCCGGTGTTGTTGTCGGTTGAGGAAGGTAAACTGGTCTTCCAATACGTCGTCCGGCCCGAAATGACTAACCCCATCGGCACGCTGCATGGCGGCATTACGGCAGCTATTATCGACGATGCCATTGGCGCTACCCTGTTCTCGTACGGGGAACCCTGGTTCTATACCACCGTGAACAATGTGATTGACTACCTGGCTCCGGCGCGGCTGAACGACACCATTATTGCCGAAACGTCGGTGCTGAAAAAAGGCAGACAGATTGTGAATGCGCAGTGCGACGTATGGAATGCAGACCGGAGCCGGCTGCTGGCCAGAGGCTACTCCAACCTGATGAAAATAGACGTATCCAACCGATGAAACGAGTCGTTGTAACTGGCGTGGGGGCGCTTACGCCGATCGGGAATACGGTGCCGGCCTTCTGGCAGTCGCTGGTGAACGGGGTTAGCGGAGCGGCACCGATTACCAAATTCGATGCCGCAAAGTTTAAAACCCAGTTTGCCTGCGAGGTAAAGAACTTTGATCCGCTCGCTTTCATCAGCAAGGGTGAAGTCAGAAAATACGATCTGTTTACGCAGTATGCGCTGGCAGTCGCCGATGAAGCTATTACCAGCGCTGGTATCCATTTTGATCAACTGAACCGCGACCGCATCGGCGTTATCTGGGGCTCGGGCGATGGAGGGGTATCTACCTTCGAAGAGCAGGTAAGCGAGTTTCAGGCCGGCGACGGTACGCCCCGCTTTAACCCCTTCTTTATTCCTAAGCGGATTATCAATATTGCATCCGGGGTAATATCTATCAAATATGGACTGCGGGGCGTAAACTTCACGACGGCTTCGGCCTGCTCGGCCAGCAATACCTCGATCATTGAAGCCTTTAACTACATTCGGTGGGGTAAAGCCGATATGATGATCACCGGTGGTTCAGAAGCGTCCGTCACCGAATCATCCATTGGCGGTTTCAATGCCTCCAAAGCGCTCTCCACCCGCAACGACAGCCCGGCAGCGGCTTCTCGTCCGTTCGATACAGACCGGGATGGATTTGTGCTGGGTGAAGGAGCCGGGGCGCTGGTGCTGGAAAGTTACGAGCACGCCATCCGGCGCAATGCCCCCATCCTGGCGGAAATCGTTGGGGCTGGGTTAGCCGCCGATGCCTACCACCTGACCGCCACCCATCCCGACGGCGACGGCGCTGTGCTGGGCATGCAACTGGCCTTAGAGGATGCCGGCATCTCACCCGCCAACATCGACTACGTCAACGCCCATGCCACCTCCACCCCGACTGGTGATCTGAGTGAATTAAAGGCCATTCTCCGGGTGTTTGGTGCTAACTCGCCGGTGTCCGTCAGCGCCACCAAATCCATGACCGGCCATCTGCTGGGCGGAGCGGGTGCCATCGAAGCGATTGCCTGCATCAAAGCCATTCAGGAAAACTGCATTCCGCCGACTATCAACACCACGCAGCCCGAGCCCGAGTTTGCTGAACTACTGGACTTGACCCTCGGAAAAGCCAAACCGAAAACGGTCAACTACGCCATGAGCAACACCTTTGGCTTCGGCGGGCATATCGCTACTTCTGTTTTTGAGAAGTTTATAGAGTAGAAGATGGGGTTTGGCGTTTAGGTAGTAGCGAAAGACCAGTTTTGGAATAAAGTTATCATTTTGCTGGTTACATGTTAACCGGACTTTTTTCATCTTTGTGAAGCAAATTGTTAGCCTATGACTACCCTGATTGTATCTGTTTCAGATGAACAAAAGACTATGCTGGAGCAACTTTTTCAGCAGCTACACATACCCTTTGAAGAGTATAAAGATACTGAGGGACCGGGTAAGACAACACAGGGTAAACTTGATCCTTTGGCACTCCGCACGATCATTGACTATGGCATTCACGAGCCGGAGAGTGACATTCGGCCTTACACGCATATCGACGACTCCGCCGATTATGTCCGCCAGCTTCGCAATACTGACTGGCAATGATACTTATCGATACATGTCTGCTAATTGATTATTCGCGCCGGCGACAAGAAGTGATTGAGTTTGTAACCGTTGTGGGTAAAAGCAATCTGTTTTTAAATTCCATCATCTAAATGGAATTCTTACAGGGAGCATTAAATGCTGCCGACTTACGTCAGATCAGGCGGGATTTGCCGGGTTTTGCTTTGATACCCATTCAACAGCCTATCCTTAACTCAGCTACACAATTACTGGAAATGTACCGCTTGTCCCATCAGGCCAAAATACCGGAATTTTTTTGTTGTCCCCAATACAATACTTTTAGTAAATTGTCTTAGTCAATGATTATGGCAGAACTTCCAGCTTTTTCGCCTGTTCCTTTCTGGGATGTTAACATGCAGCAGATTGATTATGAACGGAACGCCCGATTTGTAGTCGAGAAGGTGCTGAATTACGGGCTATGGACTGACATAAAAGAGCTTTTACGGTTTTATGGGCCAGATCGCGTCAAAGAGGAAGCTTTACAAACTGTTTATCTGAAAAAGAAGACGCTGTCGTTCTGTTGCGCTATTTTTGACCTACGACCTGAACAGTTTAAATGCTACACACGGCAACAGTCCAGCCCGGTACGCTGGAACTACTGATATATTTACAGCAGCTTTCTTAGACTCCTTTGCATTGGCCGGTAGAACCAGTCTGGCTTTACGTTTCGGTCACAGGCTTTCTGTTGATCTTGATCTATTCACGAATCGTTCTTTTGACACAGCGGCCGTTTACGAAACAATCTTAACAGCCTATCCAACACTCGTCAAAACTGATGAAGCGCAGAATACACTTAGTTTGTATATTAATGGGGTAAAAGTAGATTTGATAGCGCACCGTTATCCTATTGTTCAGGCATTTCAGATTCAGGATAAAATTAGGCTATGGTCAATCGAGGATGTCAGTGCCACGAAACTCGGCGCTGTAAGTAACCGGGGTGCAAAGAAAGATTTCTGGGATATTGCCGAGTTGCTAAACCACGTTTCATTGGCGCAGATGCTGGAATGGTTTTCATCAAAGTACACTAACAGCGATATTGGTTATGTCATTCGTTCGTTAACCTATTTTGATGATGCAGACCTGCAGGAGGATCCTATTAGTTTGCGAAAAGTAACCTGGGAGCAAATCCGACAGCACGTACTCCTGGCCGTCAGACAGTATGTGCGTGGGTAGCAGGACCTTACTTACGCACACATAAATTTCTCCCCAGCCCCCTTCCATCCCACCGGGAATTCCCCTATTTTTACCCATAGAACGATCCTTGTAATCCTTCTAATCCGGTAAATAGTAGTTCGCGAATATGCAATTCTCCCACCTCCACTGCCACACCCAATATTCCCTGCTCGACGGACAGGCCGATATTAAGAAACTCATCAAGAAAGCGAAAGCCGACAACATGCCCGCCGTGGCCATTACCGACCACGGCAACATGTTCGGGGTGTTTGAGTTTGTGGCCGAAGCCGCCAAGCAGGGCATCAAGCCCATTGTTGGCTGCGAGTTTTACGTGGTAGACGACCACACCCGCAAGCAGTTTACCAAGGAGCAGAAAGATATTCGGTACCACCAACTGCTACTCGCCAAGAACCCAACCGGCTACAAAAACCTGGTTAAGCTCTGCTCGCTGGGTTATATGGAAGGCCTCTACGGTAAATACCCCAGGGTTACCAAAGCGCTGATTGAAAAATACAAAGAGGGTCTGATTGCCACTACCTGCTGTATCGGGGCTATTGTGCCCAAAACGATTCTGAGAAAAGGGGAGGATGAGGGCGAAAAAGAGTTTAAATGGTGGCTCGACCGGTTTGGAGACGATTATTACGTAGAACTCCAGCGGCACGAAATACCCGATCAGATTAAAGCTAACGAAGTACTGGTTAAGTTTGCTACCAAGTACAATGTAAAAATTATTGCGTCGAATGATTCGCACTACGTGGATCGCGACGATTGGGTGGCCCACGATATTCTGTTGTGCGTAAACACCGGCGAAAAGCAGAGCACGCCCTCGATGAAGGAATTCAGCGACGACGAAGCAATGCCTAAAAATACCCGGTTTGCGTTTTTCTCCGATCAGTTCTATTTCAAGAACACCCAGGAGATGAGCAACCTGTTTCACGACCTGCCGCAGGCTATCGACAATACCAACGAGATTGTCGATAAGGTGGAGACGCTTAAACTGAAACGGGATATTCTGCTGCCTAACTTCCCCATCCCCAACGCGTTTCAGATTCACGACGACGATGTTGCCAATCAGTGGGAGTACCTGAAACACCTGACGTTTGAGGGAGCCCGGAAACGGTACGGCGAAATTGAGTCACACGTACAGGAGCGCCTTGATTTTGAGCTTTTTACCATAAAAACCATGGGGTTTGCCGGCTACTTCCTGATCGTGGCCGACTTTATCAAAGCCGGGCGCGATTTGGGTGTGATGGTGGGGCCGGGGCGGGGTTCGGCCGCGGGCTCGGCGGTAGCCTACTGCATCGGCATTACCAATATAGACCCGATTAAGTACGACCTGCTCTTTGAACGATTCCTGAACCCCGACCGAAAGTCGATGCCCGATATTGATACGGACTTCGACGATGAAGGGCGCCAGAAGGTGATTGATTATGTGGTGCAGAAGTACGGTAAACAGCAGGTAGCCGCCATTGTGACCTACGGTACCATGGCCGCCAAATCGGCGATCAAGGATGTCTCGCGGGTAATGGACCTGCCCCTCAACGACGCCAATGCACTCGCCAAACTTGTGCCCGATAAGCCGACGTACAACATGACGCTCCGGCGGATTTTTGAAGATCCCATTGACGGCCCCGGTGGTCTGTCCAATCTGATTCAGCCCGAAGAGGTTGAAAATGTGAAACGAATGCGGGCTCTGGAAGCGGGTGATCAGAGTGTAGGGCGGGCCATGAAGCTGATTGATACCGAGAAGGTGCAGAATGTGCTTCAGCAGGCGCGCCGGCTGGAAGGTACCGTCCGGAACACAGGGGTTCACGCGGCCGGTATCATCATCGCCCCCGATGACCTGTCGAATATCGTACCCGTTTCAACCTCCAAAGATACTAACCTCATTATCACCCAGTATGAGGGGAAAGTAATTGAAGATGCAGGGGTTATTAAGATGGACTTTCTGGGGTTGCGAAACCTCACCATCATTAAGGAGTGCCTGCGGCTGGTGAAGCAGAACCACGGGGGGCTGTTTGTCAACGGGGTTGAAACAGACATCGACGATATTCCGCTCGATGATCCGAAGGCGTATGAGCTGTTTCAGCGGGGTGAAACCAACGCTATTTTCCAGTTTGAATCCGACGGGATGAAGAAATACATGAAGGACCTCAAGCCCGACCGGTTTGAAGACCTGATTGCGATGAACGCTTTGTACCGCCCCGGCCCAATTCAGTACATACCGACATTTATTAATCGGAAGCACGGCCGCGAGGAGGTAAAGTACGACCTTCCCGAAATGGAGGAGTACCTGGCTGATACCTACGGTATTACGGTTTACCAGGAGCAGTTGATGCTACTGTCGCAAAAGCTGGGTAACTTTACCAAAGGCGATGCCGACGTGCTGCGGAAGGCGATGGGTAAGAAGCAGAAAGACGTGCTCGATAAGATGAAGGGAAAGTTTATGGATGGCTGCAAAGCCAACGGGCTGAACCTGAAAATCTGCGAAAAAGTCTGGACCGACTGGGAAGCCTTTGCGTCGTACGCCTTTAATAAGTCGCACTCGACCTGCTACGCGTTTGTCGCTTACCAGACGGCCTACCTAAAAACCTACTACCCGGCCGAGTACATGGCAGCCGTATTGACCTCCTGCCTGGGCAACATCGAAAAGATTACCTTCTTCCTCGAAGAGTGTAAGAACCTGGGTATTCCGGTGCTGGGCCCCGATGTGAATGAATCGGAGCGGGTGTTTGGGGTAAACAAAAAAGGCGAAATCCGCTTCGGTCTGGCGGGGATCAAAGGAGCGGGTGATGCCGCCGTTGAAGCCATTATTGACGAGCGTACGAGTAATGGGCCGTTTAAAGATGTCTTCGATTTCATGATTCGGGTTAACCTGCGCACCGTAAACAAGAAAACGCTCGAATCGCTGGCCTATGCCGGTGGGTTTGATGCCCTGGATGAGTACCACCGGGCGCAGTACTTTGATATACCGGCCGGCGAAACCTCGTCGTTCCTGGAAAAGCTGATTCGCTACGCCAACAACTACCACCAGGATAAAGCCGCAGCCCAGAACTCCCTGTTTGGCTCGATGGTCGGCGGGGTCATGGAAATTTCCCGCCCCAAAGCGCCGACGGTACCGCCGTGGAATCAGATTGAAAAGCTGAAGTTTGAAAAAGAAGTCGTCGGCTTTTACATCACCGGTCACCCGCTGGATGAGTTCCGCATTGAGATGGACGCCTTCTGCAACTGTCAGCTCGACCAGGTGTACGAATCCAAATCGCCGGAAATTAAGGTCGGTGGTATTGTTACGTCGGTTATCAATAAAATTGCCCGCAATGGTAACCCTTTCCTGATCTTCAAGCTGGAAGACTACAACGGGTCGCTGGAGATGACCTTGTTCGGCGAAGACTTTGTCCGGATGGGGCAATATGTCGAAATGGGCCGTTTTCTGCACGTAACGGGCAAGACCCAGAATCGCTGGAACTCGGATGCGCTGGAGTTTAAGCCGACCAGCATCCGGCTGCTCAGCGAAATGCGCGATAAATTCTGCAAAGAACTGCGGGTTACGCTGGAACTGGGCTACCTCAATGAGCAGGTAGTCGCCCGCATGGGTGAACTGACCAAAGCCTACCCCGGCAACTGCACCCTGATCCTGACCGTTGCCGATCCCGATGAGCGCGTGGAAGTAAGCCTGTTGTCACGCACGGTAAAAGTCCGCCCGGCCAACGAACTGGTGCGGGCATTGGAGCAGATTGACGGGGTAAGTTGTAAGGTGGCCTAACTAAATAGTTCTTATCGTTGCCTCCGGAAGTCGGCTCCTGGCTTCCGGAGGCTTTGTTTTTCAACCTATGCAGCAAGCAAGTGAAAACCTAAAGCGGTTGATTTGCGTTGCATTATTAGCGATCCTATGTCATTACAAATACGTTTTAACTTACCTGCTGATTTTAAATCAAATGACGTCATTGGAACTTGTCCAACAGTATTACAGTGCTTTTAACAACAAAGACTGGTCGGGTATGCTGGCCCTGCTGCATTCAGAAGTACGCCATGAACCGAACCAGGGTGATCCGCGAATCGGCATTGAGAAGTTCACCGACTTTCTTCGGCATATGGATGAGTCCTACGAAGAGACTTTAACAGATATGGTGTTCTTCATAGAGCCGTCTGGCCAACGAGTAGCGGTTGAGTTTATGGTCAATGGTGTTTATAAGCAAGGGGGAGAGGGCTTGCCCAAAGCAAATGGCCAGCGGTATGTGTTGCCGGCGGCTGCTTTTCTGGAAGTGACGGATGGAAAAATCAGCCGGGTGACCACCTATTACAACCTGCCACTCTGGATTAAACGGGTTTCCTAACGAATGCCTCAGGAGTCATTAATTTATCTTACAAAAGTCGGGGAAGAGATTGGGCAAGTGGTGGATGATCTGGCGGCTTTGCGCATTCGGGTGTTCCGTGATTTTCCGTATCTCTATGATGGGTCTTTCGACTATGAGAAGGACTACCTGAAGCCGTATACGCAGTCGGAGCGTTCCTTTTTATTTGCCGTGTATCACGGTCAGCAGATGGTCGGGGCTACCACGGGCCTCCCGCTGGTCGACGAAATGCTGGAGATTCGGCAACCGTTCGAACGAGCCCCATACGATCTCACTACCATTTTTTACTTCGGCGAGAGTCTGCTGCTGCCCGAGTTTCGCGGGCAGGGAATAGGGCACCGTTTTTTCGATGAACGGGAAGCCTTCGCCCGTAGTTTTCACGCGTACACCCTGGCGTGTTTCTGTTCGGTCGATCGGCCGGACGATCATCCGGCCAGACCGGCCAACTACCGGCCGAACGATGGGTTCTGGCTGAAACGGGGCTACCGCAAAGAACCAGCCCTAAAAGCTACGCTGACCTGGCCGGATATTGGCGAAGATACGGCTTCGCCGAAGTCGATGTTATTTTGGACGAAGAAACTCAAAGAGTGAATGAGCGAAAGAGCGAAAGAGTGGTGCCGATCCGGTGATATCCTCGCTCGTTCACTCATTCACTCTTTAAATTAGCTATGAACGTAACCGTTGCCACTGCTCAATATCCTATAACGGAGCATACCAGTTTCGCCAACTGGCGTACGCACATCACCCAATGGGTGGAGGAGGCTGTTAATCAGAAGGCACAATTGTTGCTGTTTCCGGAATATGGTTCGATGGAACTGGTGAGCCTGTTTTCGCCTGAGGTGCGGGATGATATTCGGTGGCAGGTGCAGGAACTGCACGTGCTGCGTGCCGATTTCATCGGGGTGTTTGCTGAACTGGCCAGGCAGTGTGGTGTCATCATTGTGGCACCCAGTCTGCCGGTTGCTGAAGAGGGGAATATCGTTAACCGAGCCTATGTGTTTTCGCCGAAAGGGCTGGCAGGCTACCAGGATAAATTCTTCATGACCCGGTTTGAGGATGAAGTGTGGGGCATTCGCAGTGCACCCAAAACACTGTCGGTCTTTGAAGCGGAATGGGGCAGCTTTGGCATTCAGATTTGTTACGATATTGAGTTTGCACTGGGGTCTCAACTCTTGAGTGCCGCCGGGGCATCGGTTATTCTGGCCCCCAGTTGTACCGAAACTATTCGGGGCGCTACGCGGGTGCATGTGGGTGCCAGAGCCAGAGCGCTGGAAAATCAGGCCTATACCATTATTTCGCAGACCGTCGGCAACGCGCTCTGGTCACCGGCGGTGGATATCAACTACGGCTTTGCGGCCATGTACTGCACGCCCGACAGCAATTTACCGGAAGAGGGAATCCTGACGGCTGAAACACCCCAAATGGAAGGCTGGCTGACGCATACCCTCGACATGACGAAGATTGAAGCCGTCCGGACCGAAGGGCAGGTCTTTAACTTTAAAGACAGCCAGCGGCTGATGTCGGGCTTCCTGCATGAGAAGGTCGAGGTCGTTAAGCGGCAGGTTTAATCAGACAGGGTTTTGCCTTTCAAAAGGTCATCATACGTTTTGGAACTTAATCGGCCCGAACGGGTTTATGGAAGAGAATTTGATCTGCAACATTTAAACTTGTTTTGTTATGGCATCAAGAGCTATTGAAGCAACCGACGCGAACTTCAACGATTTAATTAATTCCGATAAACCCGTACTGGTAGACTTCTGGGCCGAATGGTGCGGTCCCTGTAAGATGATTGGCCCGGTAGTAGAGCAACTTGCCGACGAGTACGATGGGCAGGCTGTGGTTGCTAAAATGGACGTTGACCAGAACGCCCGTATCCCCATGCAGTTTGGCATCCGCAGTATCCCAACGTTGATGGTTTTTAAGAACGGTCAGATGGTCGATAAAGTGATTGGTGCCGTGCCCAAGACCGTTTTGGAGCAGAAACTGAAAGCTGCGTTATAAAATACGTTACTGATAAATGCAAAAGGCCAGGCTTAAACGTCTGGCCTTTTGGTTTAAGTACGTACGTCGTCTTAAATTGCCTCCAGAATAACTGCACAGGCCTGACGTATTTGCGGTTCGGTAATAATTAAGGGCGGGGCTATGCGCATGGAATTGTTGCAGAACAGAAACCAGTCAGTTATGACCCCGCAGCCGGCCTGCCCCCGATCAATGGCCCGGTCGATAATAGGCTTGAGTATCTCGAATGACTCAAATTCTGCTGCCAGCATCAGCCCTTTACCCCGTATGTTCTTAATGGCTGGATGAACCAGCAGTTGCCGAAATAACTGACCTTTCGCTTCGGCGGCTTCGTGCAAATGCTCCTCCTGGATGGTCTGTAGCGTAGCCAGTGAAGCGGCACAACTCACCGGATGCCCGCCAAAGGTGGTGATGTGCCCCAGAAGGGGGTTGTTCCTGAAAACGCCCATTACCGCCGGCGAACTGATAAAGGCCCCGATAGGCATACCGCCCCCCATGCCTTTGGCGCAGACCACCACATCCGGCACCACCCCGTATCCCTCAAACGCCCAGAAGGTACCCGTGCGACCGAATCCGGTTTGTATTTCGTCAAAAATCAGCAACGCACCTACATCTGAACACCGCCGGCGAACCGCCTGCAGGTAGGCTGTCTCCGGCACCCGGACTCCGGCTTCGCCCTGAATAACTTCCATAATTACGGCGGCTGTACGACTGGTAATCAGTTCCAGATCCTCGTGGTTACCGTGCTGAATATGCCGGATGTCGGGCAGGAGGGGGCGGTAGTTGCGCTTGAAGTCTTCGCTGCTGCCTAGCGACAGGGCTCCCTGCGTAGAGCCGTGATACGAATTGAAACAGGAAATCAGTTCAGTGCGGCCGGTATACCGCTTGGCCAGTTTCATGGCTCCCTCAATGGCTTCCGTTCCGGAGTTGGTGAAATAAACATTACTCAGGGTGGAGGGGAGCGTCTGCGCTAAGGCATGCGCCAGTTGCACCTGCGGGCTTTGCACAAATTCGCCGTACACCATCAGATGCATGTATTTGTCCAACTGCTGCTGAATAGCCCCAACCACATTGGGATGCCGGTGACCCACATTGCTGACGCCAATGCCCGAGATCAGATCAATATATTGCTGCTCATCCGTGCCGTATAGGTAAACGCCCTCGGCCCGGTCAATTTCCAGCGCCAGCGGGAAGTCTGAGGTCTGGGCGAGATGCTGAAAAAAAAGTTGTCGATGAGTCAGTGATTCCATCTTAGGGTTCAAAATAGCAGATAGAGCCGCCGACCCAGTCGAAGTCCTGGTTGAAGCGGACGCCAATCATTTCGCCCCGGCTCAGGCGGCAGAGGTTGGTCAGCAGCAATGGGCGGGGGTCTCTACGGTGCCAGATAAACAGCAGTCTGATTTCGCACTTGATCAGGCTGCCGTCAGTCGCCAGCACCACGGGCGTATACTGCACTTTGCGCTGAAGCAGGTAATTAGGCCGTTCCGCTTCCGGAATGGCATCCAGGTCGGCGGGGGTAATGTTGAGCTTGACGCCACTGCCGGCAAACGAATAGAGCGGCTTCAGCACAAACTGGCTCAGGTCTTCCGGGTATTCCGTGAGCGTGTGCAGGTAATAACTGGCCGGCGCGTACGGGCTGTCGATCAGCGGCAGGGTAAACTTGCTGATGCGGAAAAACCAGTTCGGGTGCCCGATCCATTCTACATCCACATCATCCGTCAGCGTAAAATCAGTCTGCAAATCCGGCATGTGCTCCAGTTCGTCAAATATCAGCCGGTTGTATATTTTTTTTATGTGAATCTGCCGACCGTCCTTCTCGTAGTAGAGCTGCCGGCCATTTTTCCGGATTTTGGTCAGGCAGACCGGCTCCACGCCCAGGTATCGCTTCGTCAGTTCAAAATCGATGCGGGTTTTCTGTTTCTCCGGATAAATTTCCAGCAGAATAACCTCCTCCGGATCACACAAGCCCACAATTCGCCGGCGCAGGTGCTCCAGGTACGTCTGGTTACTGTCGACGTTGAATAAGTGGGTGAAGTCTTCCGGAATAGGGAAAAACTTCCGGTACATTTCTGAGATGTACGGCTGAAAGCCGAACAGCGACGGAAAACCCTGCAGTTCGATCAATTGCGGGGTAAGTTCGCCGTTCTCGTCGCGGCAGACGGCAAAGTCAATCGCCAGAAAAGCCGGATGCTCGTCTTCGTTCGGCACAAACTGATGTGCAGGAATAGCCCGGTCCGTCAGCTCCCTGTAATCCTCGCGGGTGAGTACATCCACAATATCCTCGCAGGCAGCCAGGAGTTTTTCCTTCAGCACAGCGGGTACAAAGACCGGCGTCTCGGCAAGGCGGAAGTCCAACTGGCCAGGCAGGTCGGCCTCAACAGCGTTTAAAAAAGCCCGGTATTGCTCCGGGCTAAAGGCTTGATTGTATGCGTCACGAACAGTTGCAATCATGTTCTTGTAACAAATGAATGATACCGACAATCAGGCAAAGTGCCGCTTGTCTTCCAGCTTCATAATGGGTTCAATCCGGGTCACGCGGGTCTCGTCGGGATGGGCTTTCAGCGCTTCAATCGCGTGCCGCAAAAATGTCGGCAGCACCACCGACTCAGTCAGTTCAATCTTATTCGGGTCCTGCAACGAATGCACCATATCGTAGTACTTTTCTTCGCTGTAGTTTTCGATGATCTGATTCTTCTTCTCGTCGGTCATAAAGTACCGCAGCATACCCTCGCCATCCGCTTCCGGGTGAAACTGCGTACCGAAGATTTCGTCGGAGAAGCGAACCGCCATCACGGCTCGTTCCAGGTTGACGTGTGGCCGGATCTTTTCCAGACATAAAATCTTAGCCCCGATTTCGTCGATCCGGTCAAAATCAGGCTCTGTCAGTTGATAATCCCGGGAGTCGACCGCGTAGAACGGCTCCGGCAACGACTGGAAAAAAGGCTCCGCAGTTCCTTCATCGGTCTTGTGCATCGGAAAAATACCGAACGAGGTCGACTTCCGCTTGCTGACAGTACCGATACCCAGATGCCGGGCCACCAGTTGAAACGAGTGGCAAATCAGAAACAGATATTTTTTCTGCTCGTGACAGCGGTTATGGTGAAAAATCCGGTCGATCAGGTCGAAGTACCGGGTTTCCCAGGGCTCGTCGGAGGGCAGGGGGCTACCCGGTCCGCCCGTCGAGATAAAGATGTCGTAATCCAGACTGGGCAGCTCGTTATTAGCCCGAACGTTAAATACGTGGAAGGTCAGGGTATAATGTCCCTTGCCTTCTACCCTCCGGATCAGTTGCAGAATACAACGCATTCCCTCGTTGGGAACGTTGTTGTACATGTCCAGAACGGCGATTTTTATTGGCTTCATACAAGGGTAACTACCTCAGTCCGAAAGAAGTTTCCTGGACAATGTAGTCCACTACTTTAGTCAGGTCCTGCGTTTGATTGAACACACTGAGCTGCCGGTCGGCCCCCGTTCCCATTTCCAGGATCTTGTTCAGGTACTCCACTTCCTCGCGGCTGCCGAGGTCATCAACCACATCATCCACAAAATCGAGCAGCTCCTGCGCCAGGTGGTGGTACGGCACTTCCTGCTGTTTACCGAAGTCGATCAGCTTGGCTTCGATGCCGTAGCGGGCAGCCCGCCATTTGTTCTCGTTGATCAGAATCCGGCGGTAGGGGCGGAAGTTCAGGTTCTGGCGGTGCAGCTTGTGAATTTTCGCCACCAGCGCCTGCATCAGCGCGGCCAGGCAGATGGTTTCGTCGACCCGCATGGGCACGTCGCAGATCCGGAACTCGATGGTGTCGAAGAACGGGTGCAGGCGGATGTCCCACCAGATTTTCTTACCGTTATCGATACACCCCGTTTTCACCAGCAGGTTGATGTACTCATCATACTCCGAAGCTGAGGAGAAAAAGTCGGGGATACCCGTTCGCGGAAACTTATCGAATACTTTGGAGCGGTACGATTTAAAACCGGTATTGCGGCCGCACCAGAACGGTGAGTTGGTCGATAAGGCATAAATATGCGGCAGGAAATACCGCACGGCATTCATAATCTGAACGCCCTCGTTCCGGCTTTCGATGCCCACGTGTACGTGCAGGCCGAAAATCAGGTTGGAGCGGGCCACATCGCGCATCTCGTCGATCAGCTTATCGTAGCGTTCGTTGGGGGTGATAAGCTGCGCCTGCCAGTCGGAGATAGGGTGCGTACCGGCGGCCGCAAGTTGCAGGTTCTGTTTATCGGCCAGATCCAGGATCATCTTGCGCAGATAGGTCACCTCCTGACGGGCTTCCTGAATATTGTGGCAGATGTTGGTGCCGACCTCCACTACGGCCTGGTGCATTTCGGCTTTTACACGCTCCTGGAGAATGATTTCACCACCCTCCACGATTTTAGACATATGGGAACGCAGTTCACGCGTCTCCGGGTCGATCGTCTGAAACTCCTCTTCAATTCCTAAGGTGAAAACAGGCATACAGGCAGCGGTTAGGAGGCAGTTGTTTTCTTTTTGGATTTGGGTTTGGCCGGGTCGGCGGCATTGGTCTGTGTTGCGGCCGGTGCTAAGCCCTGCCCCTGCGCCGAGTGCCGGATAAACGTACCCCAGGTGAGGTTGCTCTGGCCGGGTTTATGCGCTCTGGCCCGCTCAATGGCGTAGTTGGCGGCCGTCTCCACTACCCAGTCGAAGTTCTCCTGACCTACCGAATACACATCGGCATCGGGTGCCGGGTTGCCGAAGTCAATGGCGTACGGAATACCGTCGCGCACGGCAAACTCCACCGTGTTGAAATCGTAGCCGAGCGCCTGGTTTAGCTTGATCACGTAATCTTTCACCGTCGCCAGCAGCTTTTTGGCGGCTGGTCCGGTCGCTTTGGTTTCTGACACGTAGCGAAGGTGGTGCGGGTTGCGGGGCTCATACGGCATAATCCGGACCTCTTTGCCGCCGATGCAGTAGCACCGGAAGTAATCGTCGAAGTCAATGGCCTCCTGAAACAGCATTACCAACTGATTGGTCTCGCCGTAGGCCCGGAAAAATTCCTCGGCATTATGCAGTTTATAGACGTGTTTCCAGCCTCCGCCGGCATGGGGCTTCATAAATGCCGGAAAACCGATATGCTGGAAAATAGCGTCCCAGTTCATCATCTGCAGGTTGCGGAACGATTTTTCATTGGTATCGTCCGGCCGGTCTTTCGAGGGCAGCAGCACCGTTTTGGGTACCGGTACGCCCACCTGCACGGCCACGGCGTTATTGAAGAATTTTTCGTCGGCGCTCCACCAGAACGGATTGTTGATGACGGCGGTGCCGCAAATGGCAGCATTTTTCAGGTAAGCGCGGTAAAACGGAACATCCTGCGAAATGCGGTCGATGATTACGGCGTAATCCGTGGCCACGGCTTGTTCTACCTGCGGAATGCTAACAAATTCGGCGATTATATCCTTTTGTTTTTTCTCGTTGATGCGGTCGACAAACGCCTGGGGGAAGGTGTTTTCCTGCCCGAAAAGGATTCCTATTTTCTTCATAGTGAGAAGTGATTATGAGCTAAATTGAGCTGATTAATGATGCAAGTTAGATTAAAGAAAGGTAGTGGGGAAACATTTCGCGCCAGACGGGCCAGTCATGTTCGCCCCAGGGCCGCACGTCGAGCCAGTGCGGAATATGTTTCCGGCTCAGAATCTCAGACATCCGGTGGTTTTCCGGGCGGCAGAAATCGTAGGCCGAGGTCCCAAGCACGATCTTCATCTGGTAAAAATGGTCGTTATGGGCGTTCGGAATGTAATCGGGCGGATTGTTGAGGTACACATTGGTGTCGTAGTACCCGCTCATAAAGGAACGGATGTCAAAAGCCGCCCCCATCGAGAACATATACGCCACCTGATCGGGGTGCCGGAAGGCAAAGTTCAGTGCCTGAAAGCCGCCGAAGCTGCACCCGGCTACGCCAACCTTGCTGACGTTACACTCCCGCTGCACCGAGGGCACCAGTTCTTCGCACAGGAACCGGTCGTATAGCACATGGTTCCAGATGCGGGCACCGGGATGCAGGTGCTTGGCGTACCAGCTATCCCGGTCGATGCTATCGACGCAAATGAGTTTTATTTTGCCGGTTTCTACAAACCAGCGGGCGGTTTCAATGAACCCAAAGTTCTTGTATTCGTAATAACGGCCCATCGTGGTCGGGAACAGCAGGACCGGGTAGCCCCAGTTGCCATACACCAGCAGTTCGATGTCGCGGCCCAGATGATGCGAGTAAAATCGTCGGTATTCTTCGTGCAAAATGAGTATGATTAGGTAAAATCTGTGGACTAATGAACGGGTAAATTTCGAAAAAGTCAAAAAGTACGTCGGTATATAGGACGCAAACTTTACCTTTGGCGGCATCAATAACCTATATGTACCACCTGTTTATCTTGTTTTTTCGTCTAATGAACAATCCGACGGCTGAGCCTGTTTCTTCGTCCATATTCCCTTCTAAACCATCCGTTACGGTTGTTCGCGACACCGCCCTGGTGTCTGTTCCGCTTAATCGCCCGGTAACGCTAGATATTATTCTGCCGCCCGATTATAATAGCGGGCCCGACGATCTGCCGGTGCTGTACCTCAACGATGGTCAGGATTTGCCCCGGTTGCGGTTGACTGAAATTTTGGATTCCCTCTATCAGCAGCAGGCAATTCCCTCGTTTGTGCTAGTTGCCATTCACGCGGGTGATCGTATTCAGGAGTATGGCACGGCCGTGCAGGCCGATTATATGCAGCGCGGCAGCAAGGCCGGTTTGTATACCAATTTTATACTGACGGAGTTGCTGCCCTATATCCGGAAGCACTACCGGATAACCACCCATCCGGCCCGGTCTGTCTTTGCCGGTTTCTCGCTGGGAGGGCTATCCGCCTTTGACCTGGTCTGGCATCATCCTGAGCACTTTAGCAAAGCCGGTGTCTTTTCCGGCTCCTTCTGGTGGCGCAAAAAAGGTCTGGACGCGGGCTATACCGATGCCGACCGGATCATGCATGAGTTGGTACGTAAAGGCAAAGCCGATAAACGACTTAAGTTCTGGCTGCAGACCGGTACCCTGGACGAAACCGACGACCGCGACAACGATGGGGTTATCGATTCCATTGACGATACGCTCGACCTGATTGCCGAACTGGAGCGGAAAGGATACCGCTGGGGACGGGATATTCGTTACGTAGAGGTAATGGGCGGCCGGCATAACCCGGAAACCTGGTCTCAGGTGATGCCCGACTTTTTACGCTGGGCCTTCGGGGCTGCTAACTAATTCACGTATATGCGCAATAATGTAACGCTGCCGGCGGCTGGTTTGCTACTGGCGTTTCTATCCTGCACAACCGGAGGAGTCAGACAAACGGCTGCCACATCGGCAGATAACGAAAAGCACCCGCGGCCCAGCCCGGCAAAACAGGAGACCTACTCTCAAACCGGCAACCTGCCACCCGCCGGCGGGCAATCCGGCATGACCCGTATCCTGACCCGGCGCATGACCGACCGGAAAGGCAAAATTGGCCGCAACCAGTTACCCGATAACAGCTACTACTCGCCCAATTACCATTTCTATATTCCCTTCGGTATTCCGGGCGTCAGCATAGACGACTGGAAAAAGCAGGGGTATAACCATTTTGATATTGCCTATGTGCATGATGACCTGGATGCTGGTCGAACAAAAGCGCAGGAATGTGCATACCTGATGGGTGAGCAACTGGTAGTTCCGGGCGATTTGCGCAACTGGACTTATTTTCACACCCCTATCGATGTGGTTGCCCAGCGCCTTTGGGAGTTTTCTCAGGTCGACCCTCGGGCTTCGCTGATTATCCCAAATATCGAAACTATTGGAATATGGTCCTGGACCGGTATGCCTGCCAACGACTGGAATACGATCCGGAACCAAACGACCAGATGCGAGATTGACGGAAAATCGCGTACCTACCAGCAGTTGCGCGACGCCGGCCTCGAAATTGCCGAAATACACCAGCGCTGGATAAACCGGTATATCCTCGTCCGTGAAGTTATCAAAAACGTTGTGCCTGGCATGAAATATACGATGGGTACGTCTATTTACCAGGGCTCACCAACCGGCGAATCGGTGCCGGATAAAACCATTCCCTTTACGGATGCCCGCGCCAATATTCGCCACTGGACCGGGCGGAATGATGATAAACTGGCATTTACGACCCACGGAAAGCCGGTGACGCTGACAATACCCAAAGGCGATAATTTGTTTAGCGGGGAGGATGTCCATTGGGATTATGACTACCCGCATACCGTGGATATGCTGGAGTCGGACTACAACGACATCTTTGTTCATAAAAAGCCGGGCACCCAGACGAATATGTATATCTGGTCGAAGGTCTTACCGGCACACGCGGGTGGCTGGATCAAAGCCCGCTGGCAGTTGATCCGCCGGAAGCTGAAAGCCAACGGGTTAAATCCGGATATTCCCATTGTTCATATGGCCGAGATGCAGGCGGAAGGCAACGAGTCGATTGCCATAGTCAGCGAAGAGGGTATCTGGCTGCGAGTGGCCAACGGACGACTGCCGTTTGATGATATTACTCCTTTGCCGGGCCTGGATCGTCCGAAGCTGGCCTTGTCGCCTGATTATCAGTACTCTATCGGTATCTGGCACCGCTTTCTGAACAAGTACGGGGGCAATTACTTTTTCAATGCACCTAATACGGTATCGCTCGATGGCAGTTTTTCCTGGTATACTCAGCATTTGCACTGGGTAGATGCCCGCTTGCAGGCTCGGGAAGACATGCAGCACCTGGAGCGCTTTATCGACAACTCGATCCTGGTAGAGGACCCGGAGGTGATGGAACAGGGAAAAACAAGCTGGGAGGCTTACGATGGCGTACAGGCGTACAAATGGCAGGGAAAATCCCGCAAAACCGTTCGACCGGCCTATAGCCTCCGGTACTGGACCACCAACGGCAAAACCTGGGTAGTTATTGTCGGCTCGTTTCCGCAAAGTCACGGTGAACGCCGGACGGATAGAATCCGGGTATCGGGCGGAGCGCTCAACGGGGCCGTGTTTGAGGTAACCCTGACAGGACCAACGGCGCATCTGATCGAATTTACGGTGCCGGCGGATGGGGCTGCCAAACTCTTCCGGAGCGGTCCCGTGCTGAACCCCAAACTCACCATGCCCGGTTACGGTGGTCAGGCCGTAATCGATCCGGCTACTCCGCTGCTAAGTCCGGCTACGGCCAATGTGCGGAAGCAGTGACTGGAAGGCTGTCTGCAAGCCCGAAACCAGGGTTGGGAGCGGGCCACGAAACGAAACATATGCCGGAGCAGGCGGGCGTTGGGGTTGCTTCCGTTGCTTCCTGTACACCCAGACCCCCATCAGCAGCAGAACAATTCCCAATCCTGGCAGCAGATACATCCAGTTCCCGGACGAATGCAGCGGCTCAGGGTTGCCAATTAGCAGGATTCCGGCCCAATGGTAGGGAAGTTGTCGCTCATCGCCGGCCGTTGCCAGAAATTCCTGTTTGGCTTTTTGGAGTGCCAGGTCTTTTGGAAGCCCGTCGGCCAGGTGTTTGAAAAACAGGTTGGTGATCTCATAGGTAGGCTTGTTTTCGACGCTCCAGAGGGTAGTCAGAATACTGGGAATACCCAGCAGCGCGAACCCCCTGGCCAGGCTGAATACCCCTTCGCCCTGCTGGTTGGTGCCGATGCCGGTCTTACAGGCCGAGAGCACCAGCAATTGCGTATGGAACTCCTGCTCCGCCTGTAGTTCGGACAGATGCAGCAACGAGTCGGCAAAGTACAACACCGGTTCGCGACCGCTGCTGTCGGCATCGGCATGGGTTAGCAACTGAACAACGCGGGTTGTAGGGGCATGCTGGCGGAAGCCCTGCCGGGTTGCGGCCTGCTGGGTAAGGAGCGTAGACGACGCGAACAGCCTGCGAGCCTGTTCCAGGGCTACATCCGACCCGATCAGGGTAGGCTGCCCCAGAGATGAAGCGAATGTTACCGGGGCCACCCCAAGAAAATCCTGATCACCGGTTACCGCAACCGGTTTTTGCTTTAGCAGCAGACTGGCTGAATACACATAACTAAACGCATACGAATCAATCAGAAATTGCGGTTGGCGTGCCGAACGGCTCAACGCATCAAAGGGGAAAAAAAAGCCCTCCGGCGACACAATGACTCGTCCGCCTGGTAGCAGCATGGGTTCCAGCAGTTGGCGGTACAGCGAATTCGATGCTTTCAGGAATGCATCATATTCGGATAGCTGCATCGAACTTTTCTCCAGCAGCGGCAAAAACTGCTGCATGGATTGGGCATATTGGTCAACCGGCCGGCGTATTAATTTAGTTTCGGTTGGGGTGACTTTCATCACATACAAGGCACTGTCGCCCACAAAGTACGTAAGCAGCGAGGCCGCCTGCGTGGTCAGATACGATTGCAGCTTTGATAGCGACGGCGGTGTGTTATCGTATTTATAGCGGTAATACTGAGGGTTTGAACGCTCTATCGTTTTAATTACCTGTTCAAACTCCGTCTGCCTGGCCATAAGCTCGGTACGGGTTTTCTGGTAAGCAGTGCTTTTGGGGGATACGCTAAACAGTTTTAGTTGCAGATAATTTATCCGTTCCCGTAACTCCTGCTCAAATGTAGCCTGTTCCGGGGTCAACTGTAAACGGGCACTTAATTCGTTAAGCTTATCGGTGAGAAGAACTGCCCGGCTTTTTTCAAAAAAGTAAAACGCCTTTTGTGAATTGCCGGATAAATAACAGGCCTCGATCGCCTGCTCATACAGCTTTCGGGTTTTCTTTCGCCAATATAATTTTGATAAAGTCCCGGTCTGCTCCCAGCGCATGTAATCGATCATCCGATCGGCGAGCTGGTATGTGTCCATTGCCTGTTGCAGGTGAGCCGGATTTCGGCTTGTTTTATAAAAGTTTAGCCACGTTTCGGCTTTATCCTGAATCATGGAAATAATAAATTCCTTGTGGGAGACAAGCCGGATCAGTTGTGGCTCCGGCAGCTTGTCGATACCAGAAACCGCTCCGGTGCCCAGAATACCAGATAAACCAGCCTGGTAAGCCGCCAAAGCTTTTAGGAACTGATTTTGTCGCTGATAGATATAACCTAGATTATTCTGTATGCGAAGTCTTAAATAAGTATTGTCTGCGAAGCTGAGTGCTTGTTTTGAGTAGCGCTCAGCTTCGATTAGTTTGTTAAACTTTAAATGGTAAAAGCCTAAATTCAGATAGCTTTCACAGATTGCTTCGGTGTCCTTCTCCATTTCGTTCAGCCGTTTGGCTTCGTACAGGCAGCGTAGCACACCGGTCAAATCCTGTCGCCGGCTTCTCAGCCGGGCCTGGAATAAAAGAAGTTTAGCCAATATGAAGGCCTGCCCGGGTTGCTGTCTGGCGAAAGCAATGGCGGCTACCACTTCAGTCTCGGCGGTACTATTTTCTTCGATTTCACATAAGCCCCGTACTTTTTCGTACCAGTTTTCCAGATACCCATCCACATCATTCGCAGTTTTTCCGCGGAGCATCCCCTGTTCCGCCAATTCAGTTGCCCGCTGGTATTCACCTGATGCACTGGTAATATAGGCCCAGATGCTGTAACAGTAGGATGTCCAGCGGCAACCAGGCAACGTTTCCCCAACGGCAACTCCTTTCTTAAATGCGTCTGAGGCCTCTTTAAAATCGAATCGCGATCCATGATTATAGCCTAATCGGTAATACGCTTCAACCAGGGATTCTTTTTTTAATTCGACATGGGAACCCGGACGGGCATAAAACGAAATTACGTTGTTTATATCCGCAATCGCCTTGTCATAAATCTTTTCATTGGAATAGGCTTTGGCCCTTTTTAAAAGCATATCGGCAACGGTAGAATCAGTGGGGTATCCGCATGTCTGCCAGCCTGCCAGTATAGAAGAGATGCGTTGAATCTGTTCGGCTGCTGACAAGTCAAGGCTTGCCTTAAACGAACGGGTTAATTCAGACCGGTCCGGGCAGGTCGCAGGGGCAACGGCCGGAAAAAGGACGCCCACAGCAACTATACAGTACCCAA
The DNA here is from genome assembly GCF_039541875.1 of Nibrella viscosa. Classification (NCBI taxonomy): domain Bacteria; kingdom Pseudomonadati; phylum Bacteroidota; class Cytophagia; order Cytophagales; family Spirosomataceae; genus Nibrella; species Nibrella viscosa. The sequence continues at coordinate 169,380 of NZ_BAABHB010000006.1, forward strand.
GCCACAATGCTTTTACGAACTTTTTCATAGAAGGTAATGCAAGGCGTGTATCTCTGAGAGCCAGGTATGCTTAGTAGAAGAAGAGCAGGGCGGCAATACAGAGTAAAACAAACAGAATGGATGCCGCCAAAACAGGTACGGTTACCTTCTGTTTTTTCTGTTTAAGATCAATGTACTGGCCTTCTCCTTTGATTCTGTCCTTTACATCGCTGCTTATCGAATAGCCGTCGAGCTGATTAAGCAAATTCTGGCTATTCTGCGGTTGCCCACGCTCATTAGTTATAGTATTTGCCACCCTGCCGGCCACATATGGAGTTGCAAATGAGGTGCCTGGTTCGATCGTATTAAATACAGGAATGACAAAGGAGCGACGGCCTCTGGGCGAACTATTGTCCGTTGTATTGGATAACACCCCAATGTCTACGTGCGTAGAAGAAAAGTTCTCCGAAACGGCAAGCGATCTGCCACCGGGGTTGGTAATAACCGAGGTAACCCCAATAATATTCGCGTTCGGATAGCAAACCGGAAATAATACCGGAGAGTCAGATAAATTCAGGGTGGTATCGTTTACGGCGTTGCCGGCCGCAGCAATTACGTAAATGCCTTCATTCTCCAGTTCGGTCATTGCTTCATCCAGCAGGCGGTATGGCCCTGGCTGGTTGTTGCCGGCCCTTCTGGTAGCACTGCTGAATGTCCAGCTCGCATTAATGACGCTTGCTTTATGAATGCGGGCATACTCCAGGCCGCACAGGGTATCAAAATAGTCTACAACCCCAAAGCGATCCGTAACTTTCACCGGAATGATCTGGGCATCGGGGGCTACGGAATGAATAATTGCGCAAATTTTTGTTCCGTGAAAATCAGGATGATCGTCTTTGGGGATAGCGTTATTATCGGTGAAGTTCCACCCTGTTCCAACCTGCCCGCAATTGCCCGTTGGGTCAGCACCACCATCCTGAAACCAGATACCGGTATCCAGCACGGCAATTTTCCGGTCTTTACTGGTTTGCGTTGCCTGAGCGTATACCGCCTGAAGGTTGGCTTTATCTGCCTCCGACAAGGTCTGACCGTTATCAACGCCAATACCGATTATCGATTGGCCATAGGTTTTGGGGTCGCCGTGCTGTCTTCCGCTGCCGGCCGCATCGCCGGTTTGAATTGTTCCCCCACTGAGTAGCTCCTGTTCAAAAAAGGTAATGTCCTGATTGTCGGCAAAGGCTAGCAAGACAAACTGCTTTGCATCCTGGGTGCACTGTACCGCTTTTAGCACGGTAAGCCTTACTTCTCTTTCTAGTTTTTTATCTCCTTCAATGACTATAGTTTTGGTAATCTCCTGGTTTTCCTTCCCGAAGAATTCATCGAGAAAACTTTTCCCATTCTCGGGTCGTTCGGCTAAGATGAATTTCTTCTTGCAGATCACTCGGCCGGCCATATCGATCGCCAGATAATCTCTTTCGTCTTCCGGAACCACCTTCCGGATTTCGTTCATAAATTCGGCAGGGTCCTGGGGTTTCCCATCAGCAGGCTTTTTGCCTCCTTTGCCGTCTCCAGGGTTATACTGTTTGGGAGTTGCCATGATTGTTCGGTTATAAAGTTTAAGAGACTATAAGGCATTAATCAATTCTTCGGCTTCTTTCTTTCCCGCTAAGTTCTTGTCGATCACCGTCTGCAGCAATTTTTCAGCCTGGTTTTTATCCATCGGTTGATTGCGCTTCAAATGCGCCAGCGCTTCGTAAAAGGTCCCGGTGTTGGGGTAAACCGGCAGTAGGCTCAGCCGATTGAAGTAGCCGATAGCCTGGTCGTATTTTTCAGTCCGCAGGGAAACGATGCCGGCAAATGTCAACGCATCCGGATTGTCAGGCTCGCGTTGCAGGACCGCTGTAAACAGGGCACCGGCTTCGGCAAACTTCCCGGCATTGTAGGCTGCCTTACCCATCGACAAGCTGTCTGAGGTGCCGCCCATTGCCTGCCCCAGGTCACTAAAATTCCGATTGATGTAGGCTTCGGCCAGGGCGGTGGCGGTTGGTTGGCTATTCTGTTGCCGGATATACCAGCCTATGCCCAGAATGAGCAGCAGGCAGGCGGCCGCTGCAGACGCATAGGCCCAGATTCCCAGACGCCGGGTAGGGGTGGGGGTCGTATTTTGGCGGGTAACCCATTCGGCCCGGCGTTGCTCCCGGCTTTCGGCGTTGGCGGCCCGCCGGGTCATCAGATAGAAGGCCGTGGTATCCGCCAGACCAGGGTCTGACTGGAGATCGGCTTCAAACGCCGTACGCTCGGGCGCGGTCATCCGGCCGCTAAAATAGTCATCTATTCGTTCCAGTTCGTTCATGGTTTCTTTCCCCGATAAAAATCACGTAATCGTTCCATACAGCGCAGCCGACTGGTCTTTGCCACATCCGATGAATTATAGCCCTGGCGTCCGGCTATTTCTTCGTCGGTATACCCTTCGGCCCAGGCCAGTAGCATCTCGCGGCATTTTTCGCTCAGCAGGCGGATTCGTTGCTGCAGCAACTCGGCCTCATACTGGTCCATCAGCCGTTGAATAGCAGGGCGGGCTTCGTCGGGCACCTGTAGGATGGTATCGTCCAGCGAAAGCGTGTTATGAACACTCCCTCGATTAGTCGCGTTTTTTCGGATAAGGTCAACACATTTATTGTTAAAAATCTGATACACATACGTTTTAAGGCCTGAGCGGCCTTCAAAGCGGTCAGCAATTATCTGATCAATAACCGACAGAATGGTGTCGGTATAGGCACTGGCACATTCTTCTCCGGAAAGCTTGTGTTTGCGACTTCCGTCGCGCACTAAATAGTAGTAGCGGTCAAACAACACGGTCTCACACTGCCGGCGCCGGGTACCGCCGGCTTTAATTCCGTCGATGATAGCCTGGTCCGGGAACTGGCTGGAAAATAAGCCCATACATGGTTTTTAAAGGAAGGTAAGTTCGGAAAAACTTTATAGGAAGCAAATTTTTTTAAACCCCTGTTTCCTGAACGGGAGCTGAGCGCGACAAACCAGCATAACCACACAATCCATAAATACAATGAAACGCATGTTCAACCTTCCTCCTGCCCGTCTATTGCGGGCTAATCAGTCTCCGCAGGAGACCTTAACAAACCGGCCCGTAAGCGGGCATGGGTTCGCAAATGCCGAAGCCCGGTTGTTGTTCCGACGCCTTGCGCTCTCCCTTGCCGGTGTGATTGCTTCTCTTGTTATAGGTTCGGCCTATGCTCAGCAGGTCAATGCCGGGTCTGAGATGGCGGCCCTGACAGCAGGGGCTATTGTGCAGGAACCGTCAACGGACTTACCGCTGCGGCCGGCTGGTCTGTATGTAAATACCTTCAGCTCCAAAGACGGGTCGTGTCTGTATCTGATTTTTAGCAATCCGGACCGTGAGCGGTTGACGATCAAGCTGATGAATGAGAAAAATCAGACACTTTTCGATCAGTTCACCAACAGCCGCGAACATGGATATCGGTTCAGACTGGAAGGGTTACCGGCCGGCAACTATAAGGTTTTGGTACAGGGGCAAACAAAAAAAATCACCCGCGACATTGCCTTCCGTATCCAGCCTATTTCCTATCAGGTGACCATGAACCAGAGCGTAACGGAAGATGCCGTGGCGGTACGGCCGAAAAAGCAAAACGCGCCCGGAAGCGAGCATTAACCATTGGTAACCTGTGTTCAACCTTCCTCATTAGGTTACCCGTTCCGAAACGGCCCGTCAGAAACGGGCCGTTTTTCGTTTGTGCCAGATACTGACAAAAATTACATATATTCAGCGGCCAAACAATGATGCTCACCGATGCGCCTTTTACCTGTCCTAAGTATTCTTTGCCTGGCCCAAACTGTATGGGCGCAGCCGCAGTTTTCCGTAAGCTTTCCGGCCTCGCGCAGCGATCAGCCCCTCGACGGACGACTTTTGCTTATCCTGGCCAATAACGACAAAGCGGAACCCCGGTTTCAGATCAACGACGATGCACAAACGCAAATGGTTTTTGGTGTGAACGTCGATGCCCTGAAGCCCGGCCAGCCGGTGGTGGTCGATAGCCGTGCCTTTGGCTATCCACGGCGCAGCCTGGCCGATGTTCCTCCCGGTGATTATTATGTACAGGCCCTGCTGCACCGCTACGAAACCTTCCGGCGGAAAGACGGTCACGTAGTGAAATTGCCGATGGACCGGGGCGAGGGGCAGAACTGGCGCACCGCTCCCGGTAATCTGCTCAGCAAACCGGTAAAAATCAGGATAGATCCCAAACAGAAGCAATTCATCCGGCTCGTGATGGATCAGGAAAACCCGCCTATTCCGGCACCTGCGGATACCAGATACATAAAGCACATAAAAATTCAGAGCAAATTGCTGAGTGAGTTCTGGGGACGGCCCATGTTCCTGGGGGCCCACGTGCTGCTGCCCGCCGGCTTTGATGAACACCCGGACGCCCGCTATCCGCTTTGCGTTTTTCACGGACATTTTCCCGGTGATTTTTCCGGCTTCAGCGAAACGCCCCCAGACCCGAAGATGGACACAACCGATTACATCGAACGGTTTAATCTATACGGCTACCGGAAGATTGTTGCCCAGGAAGCGTATAATTTTTACCGGCAGTGGACCAGCAAAGACTTCCCCCGGATGCTAATCGTGGAGATTCAGCACCCTACCCCGTATTACGACGACTCCTATGCCGTGAACTCGGCCAACCAGGGGCCCTACGGCGACGCTATTACCTATGAACTCATACCCGAAATAGAACGCCGTTTTCGGGGCATTGGTCAGGGGTGGGCCCGCTTCCTGTACGGCGGCTCAACGGGTGGCTGGGAAGCGCTGGCGGCTCAGGTCTTTTACCCGGACGAATACAACGGCTGTTTTGCCGCCTGCCCCGACCCAATTACCTTCAGTGCCTATACGGTTGTTGATATTTACAAAGACAAAAATGCCTACTACCTCGACAGTCCGTTTAAACGCACTCCCCGGCCGGGCAAGCGCGATTACCTGGGTCATGTCAAATGTACGGTAGAGGATATGAACCACCGTGAACTGGCCCTGGGCACCAATGGCCGCTCCGGCGATCAATGGGACATCTGGCAGGCCGTTTATTCACCCGTTGGGCCGGATGGTTACCCAAAACCGATCTGGAATAAACTAACGGGCGAAATTGATCCGACGGTAGCGGCTTACTGGCGCGAAAATTACGACCTACTCCATATTCTGAAGCGGGACTGGGCCAAACTGGGGCCGAAGCTGACAGGTAAAATCCATATCTATTGTGGCGACATGGACAATTATTACCTGAACAATGCCGTGTATCTGATGGAGGATTTTCTGAAGCAGACAAAATCTCCGCATTACTACGGCGAGGTGGACTACGGCGACCGCGCCGAACATTGCTGGAACGGCGATCATACTCAGCCCAACTACATTAGCCGGCTCCGGTACAATACCCTATACCTGCCCAAAATCCTGAAACGACTCGAAACCTCGGCACCCGCCGGCGCCGACCTGAGATCCTGGCGGTACTAAAAAGAAAGCGGAGCACCGTTGGGGGCGCTCCGCTTTACCGGATAGCTTTCAAAAAGGCAACAATCACAGTCGCATGATCAGTACCGGAATACCAGCGTGATTCAGAACGTCAGCGGCTACACTACCCAGTAACAGATGAGCTAATCCTTTGCGGCCGTGGGTAAACAGCACAATCAGATCGGCTTCAATCTCTTCGGCGTACCGAATAATGCCTTCGGCGGCCGTTTTGTCGCTGCGGATAGCAATATCGTAATGCGCCATGCCTTTGCTTAGAGCCAGTTCTTCGATCCACGCCCGAATGGCCTGCGGCTCGCGGTTATCCGATGGCGTATACACGTACAGGAAGTATCCGTCGGCGTCTTCACTGCCCTCGTTTAACTGAAAAGGATACCGCTGCCATTTCTTCAACTGATCATCGACTTCCACCGCGTACAGAATCGTTTTCGGGGCGAATGCAGTCTGCGACTCCTTCACCACCAGTACCGGGCAGTTGGCAAACCGGACCACTGTTTCGGCATTGGAGGTTTCCCAAAACGTTTCAATATCAGCAGTGCCCCTCGACGCCATCACGATCAGATCGGCTGGATGGGTAGTAATGGCGTTGGTCAGCCCATCGGTATCGTCTAAAATAGCTGTTTCAATGGTTAGTCCCTGGTATTCGGGCCGGGAGGCAATCCGGCGCAGCTCGTCCGCAGCCGTTGCCAGCGTTTCTGACATCAAACGTTGCAGATCGTACGAGCCTACCGGAAACGAAACATCCGAGCAGGTCAGCGAAAGCGCATGAATGGGTACCACGTGCAGCAACAGAATATTGGCCTGCCTGGCGCGGCAGATAGTGGCGGCAACGTTCATCGCATTCAGCGAAAAGTCGCTCAGGTCGGTAGGTACCAGGATCGTTTGCATGGGCTTTGGTTTCTTGGATTGATACCCCAAAACAACCGCCAAACCGGCACTTAATCCATGACGAGCATTAGGCCGCGAGCTAACTTTCGTCAACTAAAGTGTAGCCAGAAACGCCATAGTATCCACACCGTCGGCGTAATCGAACAGGCCGGGTTGCTGGGTCTGCCCAAATGCCACACTGCCGGGATACCAGCCCTCGCTATGCCGGCGGGCAGCCGATGCAACTACCTGAATCGTCTCCGCGTGTTTTCGGATAAACGCATCGGCTTCTTCCAGATTCCGGTACACCTGGTAATAGATGACCGAAATAGGGGAAACCAGGGTGTCGTTCTGGGTCATCAGCAGGAAGCCGTTGTCAAAATGCGGAACCTGATTGACGAGGTAGATCGATTTGTTGTAGTCGTAATTATTAACGTATTTATTCTGATGGATATACTCGGGGGCGAGCGGTTCGAGCGCCCGCATAAGTGTTTCAGGCCGGTAGTCGTCCGGGATCAGCAAGGTAGAGACATTGCGGCAGCCCAGGCCGTAATACAGCAACATATCCTGGCCCAGTTTTACCAGCTCATCGTCCTGCTCTTCACCCATCAGTATACCGATAGAAGTCCGGTTCCGGCGGATAATATTCGGTTTTTTACCGAAGTAGTGGTGAAAATACCGTGCCGTATTGTCACTGCCGGTTGCGATATAGGCATCGGCAGCGTTCAGGCGTTCGGCAACGGTGATAAATTCGGTAAACGCCGGATTTATTTCGGTGATTTTTTGTATTAAATATTGGATTAATACAAAATCCTGAGAGCTCAGTTTTCCTAGCAGGTGATGGCCGCTAACCAGCACACAGAGCATATCATGGAATCCAACGGCGGGAATATTGCCTGCCATGACTACGCCGACCTGTTTAGGTGCCGGAGGCTCAGCCCGGTAGCGGGATGCCCACTGGTTCAGCATATCGGCATCTAAGTACCGGGTGGCAATAGCACGTAAAGCAGTTAAGGTGTTGGTGGTTGTAAACCACGGATTTAGCTGAAATGCTCGCCGGGCTACCTGTTCGAGTTCAGGCTGAGCCTCGGGCGAACGTAAAAAAGTACCTAATTGAACAAATGTTTGCAGTCGTTCGGATTGCCGCATGAATAGAGAAGAAATGCTACTGAAAAGAGCAACCCGCAAAAATAAATTTTAGTTTGGCCCCAACCTTTAAATAATTATATTTGTTGTCCAATAACAAAGCAAAAAAAGAGTTTCCAGCTATAAACTTGTACAACTCATGGCAATAATGATCACCGATGAGTGCATCAACTGCGGAGCCTGCGAACCCGAATGTCCAAATACGGCCATCTACGAAGGTGGCGTTGAGTGGACATGGGGAGGGGGAACCAGCCTGGAGGAAGTTGATTTTGGCGATGGCACCCTGGTGAGCGGTAAAGCTCCGCAGGTTCCGGTGTCCAATGAATTCTATTATATCGTATCCGATAAATGTACGGAGTGCGTCGGTTTTCACGAAGAGCCGCAGTGCGCGGCCGTTTGTCCTGTCGACTGTTGTGTTCCCGACCCTGATCGGGAAGAAGATGAGGATACCCTGCTGGCCAAAAAAGCCTGGCTTCATGCAGAAGAGTAAACGTTGATTCGTACGAGTTTTTGAAAAGCCCCCGGCCATCTCGGCCGGGGGCTTTTTTGTTTGGTATAATGTGATTACTTGAATAGCTATGTTTGAAAATAGGGCTAACGGATAGAAATTTTTGAAATTTATTGTATTTAAGGTTTAAATAGTAAGAAGTTTTAAACAAAATTACCTAAAAAATGCGAAAATGCCTTTAATAATCTGGGTAGATATTGTAAAAACAAAATTTGCGTATAATCTTTGTGTGTCGGTATAAAAGTTTGAATTCACCAAAAAACACCAAACATTTTGTATGAAAAGAGGAGTTTTACTTATATCTCTAATCGCAATGGCCGCGATTGGTAAGGCAGAAGACCCTGTATCGTCTTCGGCACCCAAGCAGGATGATGAGAACAAAGGGAAATTCACTTTTTCCGGCTACATCGATAGCTACTATTTTGCCAATTTTAACCGGCCGGCCTCCCGGAGCAACCTCGGAGCGGCAGGTAATGCCAGGGCTTTCGATCAGCGTGCCGGTCAGTTCTCATTGGGTTTAGTGCAGACCCGGATCGGGTATAGCACCACCAAATCAGATGTCGTGGTTGACCTGGCTTTCGGTCCGAATGCTGATTTAGGTAACTATGGTAACCTGGTGGGGCCGCTGGGCTCCAATTCAACTGCCCTCGCGATCAAGCAGGCGTATTTTAACTGGAAAGCTACCGATAAACTGACCTTTACCGCCGGGCAGTTTGGTACCCATATTGGCTACGAGGTGATTGACGCACCGGTGAACTATAACTATTCGCTGTCAAATCTCTTCAACAACGGTCCGTTCTACCATATTGGTGTAAAAGCCAACTACGCCTTTAGCGATCGTACCGCCTTGATGGTTGGTGTAGTTAACAACATTGATAATTTGAATGATAATAACCGCTCAAAAGGTCTGATCGGGCAGTTTTTTGTCTCTCCTGCATCGGGCTGGAACCTGTATTTGAATGGAATGGTCAGTAACGAAGCCAATCCGAAAGCCAACGGCAAAGATTCGACCGGGATGTATGCTATTCTGGACCTAACGACTACCTATCAGATAACCAATAAGTTTTTTCTGGGACTGAATGCTGCTTATGGTGGCCAAAAAGGTGACTACCAGGGGACCGGAAACATTGGAAACACCAAAAACTGGGGCGGGGTGGCGCTGTACTCCAACTACGCTATCTCTGATAAAGTTGGCTTAGGGGCCCGCTACGAGATTTTCGACAACAAGAGTGGAGCCCGGGCCCTACGCAACGCCCTGGGCGAAGGCACCAGCGTTAATTCCATCACGATCACCGCCAACATTACGGCCGCCGACGGTCACCTGCTGCTAAAACCGGAATTTCGGGTCGACAGCTATGCCAAACCAACAGCACGCGGGGCCGAAAAAAACTTTCAGTTTGAAGACAGTAACGGCGAGTTTACTAAAAGCTCACAGGCCACTCTGGGTATGGCTATGATTTACAAGTTCTAATCTCGATTCAACTAGTACCAAACTTTCTTTCCAAGTACAACAAAAATCTGACTATGCGTATGAAAAAGCCTGCTTACTTACCGCTGGTGCTCCTATTGGCCCTGAGTGTGCTGGGTGTATTGATGCCGGCCGTACCGAAGACAATCGTAACTGAAGGACTGGATACCGGCGATACAGCCTGGATGCTGGTAGCTACCGCCCTTGTTTTGCTCATGACACCTGGTCTGGCCTATTTTTATGGCGGCATGGTGAATAACAAAAATGTGATTTCGACCATGCTGCAAAGCTTTATTGCCATGGGCGTTATCAGTGTGCTGTGGGTAACGGTTGGTTTTAGCCTGGCCTTTGGGGAGTCTATCGGCGGTTTTGTGGGGAATCCAATGACGTTCTTCATGTTTAATGGGGTACTCGACGGCAAGCCCTGGGAGTTGGCCGCAACTATACCCCTGGTGGTATTTGCTTTCTTCCAACTTAAATTTGCGGTAATTACGCCGGCCCTGATTACGGGCTCGATGGCCGAGCGAATCAACTTCCGGTCGTATGTGCTCTTCATGATCCTGTTCAGCATCTTCGTATACGCTCCGCTGGCGCACTGGACCTGGCATCCGCAGGGCTTCCTGTTCAACCTGGGTGTGCTGGATTTTGCCGGTGGTACCGTTGTGCATATGTCGGCCGGCTGGGCTGCGTTGGCGGGCGCTATTTACCTCAAACGCCGGAAGTCACACGTAGGGGCTGAGTTTTTCCCGCCGGCTAATATTCCTTTTGTTTTGTTGGGTACCGGTTTGCTGTGGTTCGGCTGGTTTGGGTTTAACGCCGGTTCGGCGGTTGGGGCATCCGCTCTGGCAGCCTCAGCGTTCGCCACTACCAACACGGCGGCTGCAGCTGCGGGCCTGGCCTGGGTTCTGTTTGATGCTGCAAAAGGCAAGAAAGTGTCGGCGCTTGGCTTCTGTATCGGGGCGGTAGTTGGTCTGGTGGCCATTACGCCGGCCGCCGGTTTTGTAACCGTGCCGACCTCAATTTTTATCGGTACGGTAGCCGCCATCATCAGTAACTTTGTGGCTCACCTGCGGACCAAGTCAACCCTGGATGATACCCTGGATGTATTCCCCTGCCACGGTGTAGGCGGTATGGTGGGCATGCTGATGACCGGTATTTTCGCCAGCAAAGGCGTGAACGCAGCCGTTGCCGACGAGGGCCTGGCTTTTGGCGAAACCAAGCTGTTCCTGACTCACCTGCTGGCGTTGGTACTTGTTTCGGCCTTCGCCTTTGGCATGTCTTACCTGCTTCTGGTCGTAACCAACGCCATCGAACCGCTGCGGGTGAAAGAAGATGACGAAAAAGTAGGTCTGGATGTTAGTCAGCACGACGAATTCCTGATTGACGCTTAAGATAACACGGCAGAGCCACAGGCCTTGCTGCACGGCATACGACTGCCTATTCAGTGCGACTGTGGTTTTGTTGTACTCGTCGAAGGTATCTGCTTTTAGCGGATACCTTCATTTTTTTGACGGGAAAAGAAAAAGGCCCCACACGGGCCTTTGTTGTTGGGTTGAAGCTGTCAGGCAGGCGTATGAACCGGCACCGGCTCTGTTTCGGCTACTTCCATGAGACCTTCGGGGGTAATACCGGTGAGCCGGACGCGTTTGGTTTCATTAATCAATAACGGATCGTACTGCGCCGTTACCCGGACATAATTTTCCGTAAATCCCTGCATCTGCCCGTTTTCTATATCCTCTTCAAACAACACTGTTGCCTCACGGCCAACCTGCGATTCATAAAACGCCCGCCTTTTCTTATCGGACAGGATATGAAGCATCTTTGAGCGTTCTGCCCGCTTACCGGCCGGAACTACGGGTTTTATATCTAACGCGTGCGTGTTGGGGCGTTCCGAATAGGTGAAGACGTGGAGGTACGATATATCCAGATCGTTCAGGAACCGGTACGTTTCGTTGAACGCATCTTCCGTCTCGCCGGGATGCCCGACAATGACGTCGACGCCAATGCAGGCATGCGGCATAAAACGTTTAATGGCAGCCACCCGGTCGGCGTATAACTCCCTCCGGTACCGACGGCGCATCAGCCCGAGCACCGTATTGCTGCCCGACTGCAGGGGCACATGGAAGTGCGGGACAAACCGCTTCGATTGGGCGACAAAGGCAATGATCTCGTTGGTCAGCAGGTTAGGCTCGATGGACGAGATCCGGAACCGCTCGACGCCGTTTACGCCATCCAGGGACTGAACCAGTTCCATAAAGGTCTCCTGACGCTCGCCGTTGTGGAGGCCAAAATCGCCGATATTAACCCCGGTAAGCACAATTTCGCGAACCCCCCGGGCGGCAATCTCGTGCGCTGCCTGTACTACATTGGCAATTGTATCACTCCGGCTGCGGCCGCGGGCCAGCGGAATGGTGCAGTAGGCGCAGGGATAATCGCAGCCATCCTGCACTTTCAGAAAGGTCCGGGTACGGTCGTTCAGTGACCAGGACGCGTGATAATCCACAACCTCCTCAATAGATGTATTATATACTTTCCCCTGTCCGGCAGGTGCCTTTTCGAACGTGCCGATCAGATCGGGCAGCCGGAATTTCTCAGCAGCTCCCAGTACGGCATCCACGCCTGGAATGCCGGCAATTTCCTGGGGCTTCAACTGGGCATAGCAGCCTACGATGGCCACGTAGCCGTCGGGGTTAATTTTCTGGGCCTCCCGCACGATTTTGCGGCATTTTTTATCCGCGTTATCGGTAACGGAGCAGGTGTTGATAATGAAGATGTCGGGCTGCTGATTGAACTCCACCCGCTCATATCCGCGCTGCTCCAGCAGGCGGGCCAGCGTTGAGCTTTCGGAGAAGTTCAGCTTGCAGCCTAAGGTATAAAAAGCTACTTTTTTCATTGGTTCGAATTAGCCTCTACAGGTATACAGAAAAAGGGTAACCTGCGTTCGAATTGCCGGTCAAATTGAGAGAAAATCACGCAAAATTACGAATTCACCAGGTATTTGTCGCGCAAATTTAGGTTCATACCCTGAGTTTATGCCTAAACTAGATCTTACGTTCGGCCGATAAGGAAGAATGCCTAATTTTCTTATAAAGCGGATCATTACTTCCTTATATTATTTTGCGAAAGAGTTCAATTTCTTGTGAGAATAGTGCTTTTCCAAGCTTAGCGATAACCGAGTAATAACTTGCGGTTTTGGCGTAAAAACAGAAAAAGTATTTAAAATAGGTTTAAAATTTTGGTGATTTCTTGTAAATGTTGCGTAGAAAGTCGTAAGTTTGGATGTTTTTCACCCAAAACCACCTACTTTAGTCAAATGGCAAACTTTCGCTTTAAGGCACTCGAAATTGCACAAAGCCGGCAAGCCCTGCCCGTAACTCCACCGGCCGAGCGCGTTGGCGACTACTATGGTTCCAATACCTTTAATAACGAGGTAATGCGGGCGCTTCTCTCACCGGAGGCTTATCTGAAAATTACCGAAGCTATCGAAACGGGTGGCCGGATTGACCGTGAAATTGCGGATGAGGTTGCCAATGCCATGAAAGCATGGGCGGTTTCCAAAGGGGCTACCCACTATACGCACTGGTTCCAGCCGCTGACCGGCGAAACGGCCGAGAAGCACGATGCTTTCTTCGACATTACGATGGATGGTAAAGCCATCGAAAAATTTAAAGGGGGTGCTCTTGTACAACAGGAACCGGATGCATCGTCGTTTCCGAGCGGTGGTCTACGTAATACCTTCGAAGCGCGGGGGTATACCGGCTGGGACCCCTCGTCACCGGCGTTTCTGATGGACAATGGGGCGGGTGGAAAGACCCTTTGCATTCCTTCTGTATTTATATCCTACACCGGCGAAGCGCTGGATTATAAAACACCGTTGTTGAAAGCACTGGCCGCCCTGGACAAATCTGCGACGGCCGTATGTCAGTATTTCGACCGGAACGTTACCAAAGTGACCGCCACGCTGGGTCCGGAGCAGGAGTACTTCGTAATTGATAAAGCCTTGTTCTACGCCCGTCCGGACCTGGTAATGTCGGGTCGTACCGTATTTGGTCACTCACCGGCCCGCGGGCAGCAGTTGGAGGACCACTATTTTGGTACCATTCCTCCCCGGGTCAACGCGTTTATGGTCGACTTTGAGTTTGAAGCCATGAAGCTGGGTATCCCGGTTCGTACGCGCCATAACGAGGTGGCTCCCGGTCAGTTTGAGGTAGCCCCAACGTTTGAAGAGGTAAACCTGGCCATCGACCATAATGCGCTGCTGATGGACCTGATGGAGAAAGTGGCCGAGAAGCATAATTTCAAGGTGCTGTTCCATGAGAAGCCATTTGCCGGTATCAACGGTAGCGGTAAGCATAACAACTGGTCGATGGGGACCAATACGGGCGTAAACCTGCTGGCTCCGAGCACCAAGCCCAAAGAAAGTTTGCGTTTCCTGACCTTCCTGGTGAACGTAGTGAAGGCTGTGCACGACAATGCAGACCTGCTGCGCGCCAGCATCGCATCGGCCGGTAACGAACACCGTCTGGGTGCCAATGAAGCCCCTCCGGCTATTGTGTCGATCTTCCTGGGTGAATCGCTGACTAAAGCACTGGAAGACCTGGAAGTGAAGTCGGAAATTTCGCTGAACAAAGGCGATAACGTGTATTACAAATTAGGCATCAACCGGATTCCGTCGCTGCTGCGCGACAACACCGACCGGAACCGTACCTCGCCGTTTGCGTTTACGGGTAATAAGTTTGAGTTCCGCGCGGTGGGTGGTGGTGCCAACTCCTCATCGACCATGATTGTGCTGAACTCAATCGTGGCTAATCAGTTAAATCAGTTCAAGCAGGATCTGGATGCTCGATTGGCAGCCGGTGAGAAAAAAGAACTGGCTATTGTCGACATCCTGAAGAAATACTATACCGACACCAAGCGGATTCTGTTTGAAGGCAACGGGTATTCGGATGAGTGGGTCGAAGAAGCCGCCCGGCGTGGCCTGTCGAACATCAAATCGTCGCCCGAAGCGCTGGAAGTATACCTGAAGCCTGAATCCCTAGAGTTGTTCGAGAAACTGGGCGTACTGAGCCACGCGGAGGTAGAATCCCGTTACGAAATTGAACTGGAGAAGTACATCAAGAAAGTACAGATCGAGTCGCGGGTTATGGGTGATTTGGCCATGAACCACGTCGTTTCTACCGCGCTGAAGTACCAGAATAAACTGGCCGAAACCGCCAGGTCGCTGGTCGACCTGGGCATGACCGAAGAAGCTGAACCGGTGAAAGACCTGATTCGCGAAATTTCACGCCGGGTTCTGACGATCAAGAATAATGTACACGAAATGACGGAAACCCGTAAAAAAGCCAATAACCTGGGCAATACGGCCGATACAGCAAAGATGTACGCTACCGACGTTAAAGACTTCTTCGATGTGATCCGGTACGAGGTAGACAAACTGGAATTGATTATCGACGACGAAGACTGGCCGCTGGTGAAATACCGCGAAATGCTGTTCGTGAAATAAGTGTACCCACCGTACAGAAAGGCCCGCCGACAGGTGGGCTTTTCTTTTTTAGCGATAATCAGCATATTAGCAGCCAGACCGTCACCTAAGCCCATGTTCCCTCTGGATACGTTTCTGCGCGAGCTTACCCGTTTGCCGCATCGCGGAGCTGCCACGCCCTGCGAAACCGAAGCGGCCCAACTGCTGGAGAACTACCTCACCGACCTGCACGCCAACATCCGGATGGAGCCGTTCCGGACTCCGAAGACTTACGTTACGGTGGTATATTGGTTAGTAGGGGGTCTGGTAACTGGTTTATGGCTGGTGCCGTATCTGAAAATGACATCGCTGGTACTGATCTGGAGCTTTGTGGTGCTAGCGTGGCTCTATTTCAACTGGCGGTATTCGCCGGTTATTCTTTTCCCCTGGCAGCATACCGCCCGCAATGTAATTGGTCGGTGGCCCGCCCGCCCTACCGAAGCGCCAGTATCTAAACTGGTGCTGATGGCGCATTATGATACCGCACCTGTTTCGCTACTCTATGCATCCGGGCTGGTGGGTAACGTCAATAAAGCCCTGATGCTCACCCTTTTTCTGATGATTACAGCCGGAGTCTCCGCTACGCTCGAAGCCGCCGGCTGGGGCCTGCCGTATGTATTGTATGTGCGGTATGGCTGCCTCGGCTATTTCGTGCTACAGGCCGTGTTGTCTACGGCGGGTTACTGGCTATACGGTTATACCAACGGGGCAAGTGATAATGCAACCGGCGTAGCGGCAGCCCTGGCGGTGGCCGACCGGCTCCGGCAGGCAAACTTACCTAACCTGGACCTGGAAGTAATTTTGACCAGTGCCAAAGAAGCCGGTATGATTGGTGCCTATCACTATGTACAGCAGCACCGCCCTGAATGGCCGGCCGGGCAAACAGCCGTCATTAATTTTGATTCCCTGGGCACCGGCAAACTGACCCTGATTGAACAAACCGGAACACTGGAGGCAATCAGGTATTCAAATCCATTAACGGCGCTGGCTACCAGGCTGGCCCAACTACCGGACTTCCGAACCCGGATGCAGACCGGAGAATGGCATACCGCCGATTTCGACAGTGTCTGGCTGGTACGGGCCGGCGTGCCCGTGATTACCCTGTGCGCGCTGGCCGAAAAGGGCCGGATGCCACGTATCCACTGCCGGGAGGATACGCTGGCGGCTATCGACACAAATGCCCTGCATACCGCCATCGATTTTGCCGAAGCCCTCGCCTGCCAATGGGCATCGGTCAGGCAACTGACTGCTTAACCGATGCCGGATTACTATCGAGCGGGAATTAAATGATTTTGTTTAACCGATGCGAGATAGGTAGCTTTACCGCTTTATTTTTCAACAACAGAATGCACTGCTATGGCTGCTTATAAAAACCAGGGATACGATCCCGAAGAAATTGCCGGGTTAAAAGAAGAATTACAACAGGAGGGTAGATCCTTTGTCGAAGTCGAGGATGATGAACTGGATGTGCTGGACTCCGGCGAATGCGTTCATATCCAGTTTATCGGCTCGTATAAAGGCAACGAGGTGATCTACGATGCCGTGATGTATACCCTGCGCCTGCACCATAGCAGTCTGGTCTACGAAATGGCCATCGATAAGGTGAAGAAAAGCTTCCCGAAATACATACCACCCGAAGATCGGAAACCCAATTACACAATCGATCCGGAGGAGGAAGAGGAAATCGAACTCATGCTGACCGAATTTATTGAGGAAATGGAGGAAACCGAAGCGGTAAAAGTACAGGAGCATATCGAGGTCGACCACGATTTTGAATACGGTATCGGCCTGGATGTTTGCCTCAATGTAGAAGAAATTACCGATGAGGTGATTGAGGAATTTATCCACGATTTCAACGCTAATAACCTTAAACTGGACAATACCCTGTATTCATTTTCCAGCGACGGACAGGAAGAATAAACGATGAATGATTAACGATAAATGATGAATGGACTGACTCATCTTTACATTGTCCTGAATCGCCCATTTATCGTTAATCATTCATCATTCAGGAATGTATGACGCTTTTTGAAGGAACGGAGAATTATATAGCAACGCGTGAGCTGAGTACGGCCGTCAATGCTGCGATTCACTTGCAAAAGCCGTTGTTGATAAAAGGGGAGCCGGGTACCGGGAAGACCCTGCTGGCGTATGAGGTGGCCCACTCATTACAGAAGCCCCTGTATACCTGGCACGTTAAGTCGACCACCACGGCGCAGCAGGGTTTGTATGAGTACGATGCCGTGTCGCGGCTGCGCGATTCGCAACTGGGCGACGCCCGCGTGGGCGATTTGGCGGCTTACATCAAGAGGGGAAAGCTCTGGGAAGCCTTTGAGTCGGAAGAACAGGCGGTGTTGCTGATTGACGAGATCGACAAGGCCGATATTGAATTTCCGAATGATCTGCTCCAGGAACTCGACCGGATGGAGTTCTACTGCTATGAATTGCGGCAGACGATCAGCGCCCGGCACCGGCCGGTGGTCATTATCACCTCCAACAACGAAAAGGAACTGCCCGATGCCTTCCTGCGCCGGTGTTTCTTCCATTACATCCGCTTTCCGGACCGGGAAACGATGCAACAGATTGTGCAGGTTCATTTTCCCAGGCTTGCTCAGGAGTTGATGACCCAGGCATTATCGGTCTTCTACAACGTTCGCGATGTAAAGGCACTGAAGAAAAAGCCTTCGACCAGCGAACTGATTGACTGGATTCGCCTGCTGCTTGTAGCCGGCATAACCCCTGACGACCTGACCGACCTGGAAGCCCTGAAAGAGCTACCGCCCTACATTGGGGCGCTGCTCAAAAACGAACAGGATACCGATTTGCTAACTGCCCTCCGCAGTCGGGGAAGACCTTATTAATTAAGAGTTAAGAGTTATGAATTACCAGTCACCGACAACTCATAACTCTTAACTCATAACTTTTAACGCTTAACACCCCATGTTTCTCGACTTCTTCTTCCTCCTGCGGCAACATGCGTTGCCGGTGACGTTGCCGGAGTACCTTACCTTGCTGGAAGCGTTAACGAGCGAGGCTGGTGGGGTGAGTGTAGACGAGTTTTATTACCTGTCGAAGACGACGCTGGTGAAGCATGAGCAGCATCTGGATTTGTTTGACCGCTTGTTTAGCGAGTATATAGCCGGCAAAGAGTCGGAATCAGTACCGGTGCTGACGGATGTGCCGCCAGACTGGCTGGCGAATGCCTTACTCCAGGATCTATCGGATGAGGAGAAAGCGGCACTTCTGGCAATGGGCGGATTAGATGCGCTGTGGGAGCGACTGCGGGAACTACTCGACAAGCAGGATAAGCGGCACGAAGGCGGCAACCGCTGGATTGGAACGGGAGGCACGTCACCGTTTGGAGCGATGGGCTACAACCCCGAAGGCTTTCGGATGAGTGGCGACGCGAAAGGTAATAAGACCGCCGTTAAAATCTGGGAACAGCGCGACTACCGCAACCTGGACGATGACCTGGAACTGAATACCCGTAATATGAAAATGGCCCTACGCCGGCTGCGGATTCTGACCCGCGATGGACTGGACGACGAACTGGACATCGACGGAACCATTGAAGAGACCAGCCGGAAAGGTGGGATACTTGATATACAGATGCAGCCGTCGCGGCAGAACCGGGTGAAGGTGCTGATGCTATTCGATGTCGGCGGGTCGATGGATGAGCATATTGAGTTATGTTCGCAATTATTTTCGGCCGCCCGCTACCAGTTCAAGCGGCTGGAGTTTCTTTATTTCCACAACTGCGTCTACGAAACGCTCTGGCGCGACAACGACCGCCGGCACAACCGTATCTCAACCTGGGAGGTGCTGCATAAGTACAACAAAGAATATAAAGTGATCTTTGTGGGTGATGCCTCTATGGCTCCTTACGAAATCACCACCGCGAAAGGCAGCATTGAGCATTACAACGAAGAAGCCGGTATTGTCTGGCTCAACCGCTTCAAACAACAGTACCCGCATTTGGTCTGGCTCAATCCGACGGCACCGGGCTATTGGAAATACACCGGTAGTATCAAACTGATTCAGGACTGGTGCGACGACCGGATGTTTCCACTCACCATCAACGGTCTCACCCAGGCCATGAAGTCCCTCAAAAATCCGAAGGTGCGTTATTCGGCCGACTAAGTTATTTTTGTGCTGCTATGCATCTATTCTACCAGCCGGATTTTGCCCAACTCTTTTACCTGACCGAAGAAGACTCCCGCCATGCCGTTAAAACCCTGCGGCTGGGTGCCGGGGATTCCATCAGTGTGACCGACGGAAAAGGCACCCGATTTGACTGCCTGATTACCAAGCCCGATCCCCGGCAGTGCCATGTTCGCCTGGTTGAGTTTCACACCACACTACGCCGGCCATTCTCCATCCGGCTCTGCGTAGCACCAACCAAAAACATCGACCGTATTGAATGGCTGGTCGAGAAGGCCGTAGAAATAGGGGTGGAGCGCTTCAGTTTCTTCATCAGCCGCCACTCCGAACGGCGGGTGCTGAAAACCGATCGGCTGGTCAAGATTGCCGTAGCCGCCATGAAGCAGTCGCTACAGTACTACCTGCCGCAGTTCGACGAGGCTGTCTCGTTTGACTACCTGTTGCGGGCCATTGAGGAGGAACACCGATTTATTGCGCACCTGCCCGAACTAAGCGTACCTGAACATTTGTTCAGGGTTACAGTACCCCAGACCGCCTGTGTGGTGCTGATTGGTCCGGAAGGAGATTTTTCTGTGGACGAATTGAAGCAGGCAGTTGACGCAGGCTTTCGAATGGTTATATTGGGAGAAAATCGGTTGCGTACCGAAACGGCTGCCTTAACCGCTTGCCAGATAATAAACTTAGCTAATATTTAAACACTGACGTTCACTTTTCGGTAGATACTGAAACTGCTATCGGAGCGTTAGTAGAGAGTCCTGATTGAATATGATGAACTATGTAAAGCTTTGGCTGCTTCTGATTAGTTTCTGGCTGGTAACCGATGTACAGGCGCAATACGCCTATAAGATTGCCAAATTAAAATACAATGGCGGGGGCGACTGGTACGCCAACAAAACCTCCCTACCCAACCTTATTAAATTTGCCAATACCAATCTTCGCATGAACATTTATCCCGAAGAGGATATTGTGGATGTAGGTAGTCCCGAATTATTTTCGTACCCGTTTGTTCACATGACCGGCCACGGCAACGTTTTGTTTAGCGATGCTGAAGCCCAGAACTTGCGCCGGTATCTGATGTCGGGCGGCTTTCTGCATATTGATGATAACTATGGCCTGGAGAAGTTTGTCCGGCGGGAGATGAAGAAAGTATTTCCGGAATTGAATTTTGTGGAATTACCCTTTTCGCATCCTATCTACCACCAGAAGTTTAAATTTCCGAACGGTTTGCCCAAAGTACACGAGCACGATGGTAAAGCCCCTCAGGGCTTCGGCCTGATCTGGGAAGGACGATTAGTGTGTTTTTTCAGTTTTGAATGCGACCTGGGCAACGGCTGGGAAGACCAGACGGTGTATAATGACCCTGAGCCGGTTCGGCAGCAAGCCCTGCGGATGGGAGCCAATTTGCTGCAGTATGCTACCACATCCTATCAATAGGACTTTTTTGTGAGACATAGCCTTTTTTCGGCAAAAAAGTTTACTTTTGTAATAACATTCTGTTTTCTTAATACCACCCTAAATTTTTCAGCTGTGATTGTATTGCTTGCATTTATTGGACACTGGTATTTGTCCCTGTTCTGTCAGACATTTTTTCTGCATCGGTATGCTGCCCACAAGATGTTTACCATGAGTAAATTCTGGGAGCGGTTCTTTTACCTGCTGACTTATGTTTCACAGGGTTCCTCGTACCTGAGCCCGCGGGCCTATGCTGTTCTGCACCGGATGCACCATGCATTCAGTGATACGGAACGAGACCCACACTCTCCCCATCATACCAAAAACGTGTTTACGATGATGTGGAAGACCAAAGACATTTATAATGCCGTACTGCACCGCAAGCGGCCGGTAGAGCGTCAGTTCGACCGCAACTATCCGGAATGGGCACTGATCGAAAAAATTGGCGACTCCTGGATGAGCCGCATCGGCTGGGGTGTAGTGTATGGCCTCTTCTATATCTTCGCCTACATTTATCTGGATATGCACTGGGCGTTTTTCGCACTGCTGCCGATTCACTTCCTGATGGGGCCGATCCACGGTGCTATCGTAAACTGGAGCGGTCACAAATACGGCTATGCCAACTACGATAACCACGACAGGTCTAAAAACTCCCTGGTGTTTGACCTGCTGATGCTGGGCGAACTTTTCCAGAACAACCACCACAAGCGCCCGAACAGCGCTAACTTTGGAGCCCGCTGGTGGGAGTTTGATCCGACTTACCCGGTTATTAAAGTGCTGAACCGGCTGAAAATTATTCAGGTACGGCCGGCAACCAAGGCCAAAGAAGCTCAGTTGGAAGTAGGACACGATCGACTGATAGAGGAAAAGCAAGTAGTGAATGTAGAAGACAGACGTGTAGAAGCTTAATCGGCAGCTACCAACAGAAAAAGCCCCCGACTAGTCGGGGGCTTCTTTGTTTTAGAGCAGCAGGCCGGCTACTTCCTGCCAGTTGTTAACCCGTTTGTAGTCGGTTTCGTGCCGGTTGTGCAGGGCGGTGAAGAGCAGCCCCTCACCCGAAAACGTATGGAGGTTGCGGGGAAGATCATCGATCAGGTAGTCGGTGTTGAGCACGCTTTTATCGCCCAGAAAAATGATATTGCGCCAGTGGATAGCCGGGAAGTGCTCCGCCAGCCACTCGTATTTGTCTGCAAAAGAGTTGGGGAATTCCATGGCAGCCGTGGCGATAAATACCTCGTATCGCTCCATTAGCCGGTTTACCACCTCCTGCGCTCCGTCCATGATCCGAATGTCGCGGAAAAAGCCCGGCTCATACACATTCCGGAACAGCGTCCGGAATTCCTGCTCGTCGAGCAGCTCGTGAAACGATTTTTCTTTTAATTGCTCAATGGTGAAGCGGGGCGCTTCACCATTGAGGTAAATATCAATAAACTTCTGGTTGGTATCCGCTATGACATCATCCATGTCGATAGCAATGCGTTGTTTCATCCTTTAAATTTTACGCCAATGGCACTTTTGCCACCCGAGTAAATGATGGCTTCGAACACTTTCTTATCGTCGGCAGCCTCTTTCTTAATCCGTTTGACAAACTGCGCCATATCTTCTTCAATTGAATTGTTGACCAGGCCGCCCGTAAAATACGATTTCGCTTTTACGCCACCCGATGCATCCACCACCCGCTCATAATCCCGCAACGGCTCGCTCAGCACATACACCTCATAGCCGTCTATTTTTTTGACTCTGGCTAAGCCTTTGTTTTGTTCGGAAGCCGGCGTTTTAAATTTGATAGCTACGGCTGTTTTAGAGCCTGAAATCAAAACGGCATCAAATTCCTTGTTTTCCTTCTTGCCTTCTTTTACCGCGAACCGCACAAACTGATCCGCTTTGTCGGCAACGCCTTCGTTAACCACCCCACCCGTGAGCAACGAGGATGCTTTAACACCAGTCCCGATATCAAACACTTTATCGTAATCGCGGAGAGGTTCGCACATTACGTATGCTTCGATCCCTTGAATTTTCTCGACGCGGGCAATGCCGGCTTTATCCTGCGCAAATGCGGTATGGATGGTTGCTACCAGGAGCAGCAGGAATAAGTACATAGTTTTGGGGTAGTGCATGGTTCTAAAACGTTTAAATTAACTGCCACAAACCTATTTAGAATGCAACGTTTTACCAAAATCCAATGAGTAATCGGTTTTTTTACAATGTCCGGTTCGTGTCAAAGTTTTCCAGATAATCGGCTACGCGCCTAACAAACTGACCGCCGAGTGAGCCATCGACCACCCGGTGGTCGTACGAGTGCGACAGGAACATCATCTGCCGGATACCAATTAGATCGCCCTGCGGAGTTTCAATCACGGCCGGCTTCTTCTGAATGGCACCAAACGCCATAATAGCTACCTGCGGTTGCAGAATAATGGGCGTACCCATTATATTGCCAAAGGTGCCGATGTTGGAAATGGTGTAGGTGCCGTTGGCCAGGTCATCGCCCGTCAGTTTATTCTCGCGGGCCCGCTTCGAGAGGTCATTTACCTTTTTGGTCAGGCCGATGAGGTTGTACTGGTCGGCTTCGTGAATCACCGGCACAATCAGGTTGCCGTTGGGCAGGGCCACCGCCATGCCGATGTTGATCGGCTTTTTGACAATGATGTTGTCACCCTCCACTGAAATATTGATCATCGGAAAATCCTTAATGGCTTTCACAACAGCCTCAATCAGAATCGGCGTAAACGTCAGGTTTTCGCCGGTTTGGCGTTTGAAATCCTCTTTGACCGCATTGCGCCACTGCACAACCGGCGTCATATCGGCTTCGACAAACGACGAAACATGCGGAGAGATCTGCTTGGATTCAACCATTCGCTGGGCAATCATCTTTCGCATCCGGTCCATCTGAATTATATCCGACTGACCATTTACGGATATTGCTTTCGGCGCGGGGGCTGCGGGTTCCTCCGGCTGCGTTACAGGCTTACCGGCCGGTGGCGTGCTGGTCGGCTGGGTAGCTGCAGCGCTCCGTTTTTTGCGCTGCTGAACATACGCGAGAATATCCTTTTTGGTGACCCGGCTTTCGGCTCCTGTGCCGGGGATGGTGGTCAACTCCTCCGCCGAAATTCCTTCTTCTTTGGCAATGCTGAGCACCAGGGGCGAGTAGAACCGGTTGCCGTACGTAACGCTGCCCGATGCTACCGGTTCCGGCTGTCGCGTACTCATCGCCGAAATGCCGGCTTCCAGTTCCTGCGCAGCTGCTTCTACGGTCTCCGGTACCAGGAGTTCGTCGGATACCCGTGTATCGTAGTCCGGGTTTTCTGTTGGGGTTGGCTCATCACCAGCTTCCTGCTCAATCTCAATCCGGGCGATGGGTTTACCGATGGGCACTACGTCGCCATCATTTACGAACACTTCTTTCAGAATGCCGGAATGAGAAGCAGGAACCTCGGTATCTACCTTGTCGGTGGCTACCTCCAGGATGGATTCGTCGGCCTCGATGCGGTCGCCAGGCTTTTTAAGCCAGGTGATCACCGTACATTCCATAATGCTTTCGCCCATTTTGGGCATTACCATATCTACCAGAGCCATAGTCGAATGGGGTTTGGTACTGTAGTTTGTTAATATTGATGAAGTTAATTCAGCGTCAGCAACTCCTCGCGGAGCAGATTCAGGACATAATTCGTGGTCAGTTGAATATTCTGATCGCGGTACTGTCCCAGTTTCAGCAGGCGTGTTACCGTGCAACGGTCGGTGGCACAGGCGATCCAGATCGTACCGACGGGTTTATCCGGTGTGCCGCCATCGGGACCGGCAATGCCGCTGGTGGCAATGCCTACGCTGGTGCCGAGTGCCCTGCGTACACCTTCAGCCATGCTCCGGATGGTGGGTTCGCTCACAGCTCCGTGTTCGGCCAGAATACCCGGGTCTAGACCCAGCGATTTAACCTTGATATCGTTAGCGTAGCTGACAATACTGCCCCAAAAATACGCAGAAGCACCCGGAACTTTGGTGATTTGCGCAGAAACATAACCACCGGTACAACTTTCGGCAATGGCGAGCGTCAGCTTTTTCTGATTCAGCAGCCGACCCACCACTGTTTCCAGTTCATCTGAATCGAAGCCGAACACATACTGCTCAATCAGGGGCAGCACTCGGGCAACCTGTACCTCCAACTCCTGCTGCAACGGCTCCGCCGTGCTGCCGGTGGCCGTCAGCCGCAGCTTGACCTGTCCGAAACTTGGCAGGTACGCCAGCCGGATGTGCTGAGGCAGGGCGTCTTCCCACGGCTCAATGCGTTCTGCCAGAAATGACTCGCCTATGCCTACAGTCCGAATCATTTTGTGCAGGATGACCGGCGTCCGGAAATGCGCTTTTAACTTAGGCAGGATCAGGTTGGTCATCAGACTTTTCATCTCAAACGGCACGCCCGGCAGGGAAACGTATACCCGTCCGTCGAACTCGAACCACATGCCGGGGGCGGTGCCCCAGTGGTTAGGAATGTAAACGCAGTTGGCCGGCAGTGCAGCCTGAAGCCGGTTCATCTCGGTCATGGCCCGGCCGCGCTTGGCAAAAAAGCCCGTCACCATCTCCAGCGCATCAGGGTTCATAACCAGTTCGGTGTTGAAGTACCGGCAAAGGGTATGTTTGGTTATATCGTCTTTTGTAGGGCCAAGGCCGCCAGTCAGGATAATCAGATTAACGCGTTGGTGGGCTTCCTGTAAGATCTGGAGGATGGCGTCTGCCTGGTCACCTACGGAGGATTTACGAACGGTCCGGATGCCAATAGTAGTGAGTTCAGTACTTATCCACTGCGTGTTGGTATCGGTAATCTGGCCGAACAGTATTTCGTCTCCAATGGTTACTACTTCGGCGTGAATGGTTTCAGGCATAATGCAGGTTTCGAAAAATGACGGCTAAACCTTTTGCCGTTTTTTCGGTCAAAAGTACATAAAATCGCTAAATAGGATGAAAAAGATAATTGGGATAACCACCGCACTTACAGTACTGTTTCTTACAACGACTCAGGCACAAACCCCGCGAACCACGCTGGGTAGGATCCTGGATAAGGTCACGCAACCCACCGGTACTGGTTCATTGACGGCTAATGAAATTGCCCAGGGATTGAAGGAAGCATTACAGGTTGGGATTACCAACGGGTCCAGACAGGCCTCTGCCGTAAACGGTTATTTTGGGAATCCATCGATCAAACTGCTTTTTCCGCCGGAAGTGCAGCGCGTGGAAACCCGGCTGCGGCAGATCGGACTTGGCAACCAGGTCGACCAGTTTGTTTTGTCGCTGAACCGGGCGGCTGAGGATGCTGCCAAACGCTCACGACCGATTTTCATTTCGGCTATTACTTCTATGACAATTCAGGACGCACTCGGTATTCTACAGGGGCAGCCCGATGCTGCTACCCAGTACCTTCGCCGGATTACCTATCAACAGCTCGTCAATGAGTTTACCCCCGTGGTCGACAGCGCCCTGATGGCCAATAACGCAACCCGGTACTACGGCGACCTCGTACGGACCTATAACCAGATACCATTCGTGCAGAAGGCGAACCCAGATCTGACTAATTACGCGACAACGAAAGCTATTGACGGACTCTTCCTGCTCATTGCGCAGGAAGAGCAGAAAATCCGCGAAAATCCGGCCGCCCGCGTCAGTGATATTTTGCGGAGGGTGTTTGGCTCACGGCAGTGAGTTAGTTGAGTGGGTAATTAGTTTATTGGTTGGCTAAGGACCTGCACGCAACAATTTTTGAGCGCTTAAACCCGGCTTTCTCGTTGGGTTAGGGCAAAAGCCATCCGTGTTTGGATGGCTTTTTTAGTTGCCAGGGTGTTAATTGGTGGCCCTAAATCGCCGAATTTGGTCAGATGATACCGGGCGGCTTCGGAGTTTTTTGTAATTTAGGGGTTTCATTGCTCGTTTTGTTTGTATGAAGAAATCAGAAATACGCTTCACCGTCGAATTAGACCCTTCAAACGTTCCCGATAAGATCTTCTGGGATGCCACCGATAACCCTAACGAGGGCCTGAGCGATACCAAAGCCATTGCCGTTGCCCTCTGGGATCATTACCACCGCAGCACCATGAAGATTGACCTCTGGACCAAAGATATGGAGGTACTGGATATGAAGCGGTTCATTATTGAAATCATGAGCGGCCTTGCCGATACGGCCATGACCGCTACCGGTGATCAGCTTATGGCCGACGATATCGAAAATCTTTGCCGGACCATCAGCAAGCGCGTTGAAGAGGAATTCAAAGCGCAGAATCAACCGACCGGCGGTAAGTAAGCATCTGCAAATCCAGGTATATCATGAAGAACCTACTCGTTTCGCTGCTTGTCTGCTGTCTGACTTTTCCGGTAGCGATGGCGCAGAAAGGCAAAAACGGCATTCTGTTTAAGGAGTCTCCGCTGGAGGAGGTCTTCCAGACCGCCCGTAGGGCCGGTAAACCGGTATTTGTAGAGATTTACTCGCCCACCTGTCACGTTTGCCAGAGCTTTATACCGACGCTGAACGATAGCCGGGTTGGTGATTTTTACAATGCACGGTTTGTAAACACCAAGCAGGATATTACTCAGAAAGCCACCCAGGCGTTTCTGGGCAGCCGGAAAATGTACGTACCCCAGTTGCCTCTATTCCTGTACTTCGATGCGCAGGGTAACCTGCTGCACATGGCCATGAGCAGCAATACGGCTAATGAGGTGATCCGGCACGGTACCAACGCGCTAAATCCGGCGCAGCGAACACAAGGCATGAAGAACCGGTACGCCAAAGGTGAACGGTCACCGGCGTTCCTGATCGATTACGCTATGTACTCCCTGGTCACCCGCGATACGGTAGCCAACATGAAGGCCATGGAAGACTATGCCCGGCAAATACCGGCCAGTGATTATCCGAATTACACCAACTGGCTGGCCCTGAAGAAGCTGGTGATGGATGTCGATAATCCGTTGTTCCAGTATTTTCTGATACACCAGGATCAGTATAAGAAGCACGCCCAGGCCGACGAACTCCGAAATGTGGCCGAGAATATCCTTATGTCGTCGCTGTTCAGTAGCCGGGGTGCCCGGTATTCACCGGAGAAGATTCTGGAAATCCGGTCAAATCTGGCTAAAATCGGTATCGACCCCAAGGTTGCTGCCAACCGGACGTTGCTGCCGGAGGTAAATGCCTTTTTCCGGACGCGCCAAACAGCCAAAGCCGTAGCCCGGATGGACAGTCAGGTAGCTGCCAACCCGATTACGGTGCCGGAGTTTATTTATATCTCCAGGCTGTTTAACCGCCAGAGTCCTGATCCGTCTGATGTCCCTACCGTTATCAGGTGGGTAACTAAGGCGTTTACGCTGAACACCGCTACGCCCAAAGAGCAGTCTGATCTGTATTACGAACTGGCTGAAGCGCAGCGTCGGGCCGGTAATATAGCCGAGGCTACCAAAGCCGCCCAAAAATCGATGGAACTGGCGCAGGCCAACAACATGGACGTCCGGCGAAATGTGGAGCTGATCCAGAAGTTGAAGTGAAATCCGCCAACCCCCTGAAGGGGGCTAATGCTTTGCCAGCTTTATGGAACGGAACGTTAGCCCCCTTCGGAGAGTTATTTACTTCCGCTGATATTCTTTCGTTGTAAACGGCGGCTGTGTGAGCAGGTAGGCGGAGTTTTCGTCACCCATTAGCACGGCCCGGCGGAGGTCGTTTTCCGCCTGTGACAGTTGCTGGATTTTCAACCGGGCAATGGCTCGCCACCTATAGGCATCAGGTTTTTCGTCGCGGAAGTACCAGACCGCCTTGTCGAACTCCCGAAAGGCGTCCGCAAACTGCTCGACCTGATAATAGGCAATGCCCCGGTCGAGGTAACAGTCGGCCTGTGTGTTGTCGCGGCTGATGGCCTGTGTTAAGTCGTAAATAGCGGAGTAATAATTTTCCTGCGCCAGTTGGCATTTGCCCCGATAGGCATAAGCGACTGCCGATTTGGGATACTGCTTTACGGCATCGTCAAAGTAAGCAAAAGCGTCGGTGTAAAGGCGAGCCTGCACCAATCGGATGCCGCGCTGAAACCGTTTACGGTCTTTATCCGAAGGGGTATCGTGGTCCGTAGTAAAGTACCGGATGGCCAGGTAAATCGTAAACAACAGCACCAACAGCGAAACTTCCATAACTCGGTCTGGCTTCTAATACAGGCTTACTAAGTTACAAACAGGCTTAGGTTTAGACAACCCTTATCCTTAAATTAATTGCTCCCGAACCGCTTTCGGCAGGCTTTTCCTAACCAGTTCATACGAGTCATCGATCCATTCCCGAAGCAGACTATCCCGGATTTCACCGGTCGACAGCACCGTGTTCCAGTGTGTTTTGTTCATATGATACCCCGGTCGCACAGATTCGTAAGCTTCGCGCAACTGAATCGCTTTCTCCGGGTCACATTTCAGGTTAACACTTAAGGGGTGACTGTCAATAGCAGCCAGGGCGAAGGCTTTACCGCCCACTTTAAAAACCAGTGTTTCGTTACCGAACGGAAACGATTCCTGGGCACCTGGTTTGCTCAGGCAGTACTCGCGCAGCGTCTCGATGTTCATGGTGTCAGATATGTCTGATGATGTAAATCATAACAGCAATCAGAAACATAACGATAGAGATGCGGTTGATGCCGTGCATCAGACGCAAATTGAAACTGGTAGGATGGTTAGGGTCCGGTTTGCGGAAAACACGAACAAAATACCGAAACACCTCACCCAGTTTAAAATATCCTGCAATCCGGTTCATCTTAAAAGAATGTTTTCGTGATACGAAGTAGGTTGGCTGAATTAGTCAAGGGTTTGTTACAAAGCAATGTTTTATCATTGCGTCATTATTTTGAAAGCTAAACTCCACTTTCTATGGTTTCGGGCTCCAGCCACCGGCCATCTTCCCGAATCAGTTCAATTAGTTCATCTACGGCTTTATCCGCAGTGACGGATTTTTTGACAACCTGTTGCCCCCGGTAGAGCGCAATCTTATCGCGTCCGATGCCCACATACCCGTAATCGGCATCGGCCATTTCGCCGGGTCCGTTTACAATGCAACCCATGATTCCAATTTTGACGCCTTTCAGGTGGTCGGTGCGTTTCCGGATCATGGCGGTCGTTTCCTGGAGATCGAACAAGGTACGGCCGCAGGAGGGGCAGGAGATATACTCGGTTTTGGTAATACGCGTGCGGGCCGCCTGCAAAACACCGAAGGCCAGTGCATTTTGCCGCGCCAGGGCTGCGGGTTGGTTTGTGTCCGGGTTGGTGAGCAGGACACCATCGCCCAGCCCGTCGATCAGAAGCCCGCCTATATCCGTAGCTGCGTACAGCGGCAGGTCTTCTTCCGGCAGGCCGGGGTAGCGCTGTTGTACCACTACCGGGGCTGTCACCCCCTGATTAATTAACTCCACAAACAACCGCCGGAGTTCAGGCATGGCGTGTAAATTGTCGGTATACGCCAGCAGTACCACCTGCTTATCGGGGCGCAGCGTATTCAACAGGAAATCGGTCAGATCAGCCAGGGTGATTCTGACGAAGTTTAGGGTACCGTGCAACGGATCGCCTGCCGCTCTTGCCTGCATATAGTCGGAGGCACTCAACAGCGGAAACGTATGTTGCGGATCGCTATAGGTTTGCCACTGGGTGTACTCCAAAATTTCTTTCAGGCCGTTGGGCAGCATAAATTCGGCCGGCCGGGAGCC
This sequence comes from Nibrella viscosa, assembly GCF_039541875.1. Lineage (NCBI taxonomy): Bacteria > Pseudomonadati > Bacteroidota > Cytophagia > Cytophagales > Spirosomataceae > Nibrella > Nibrella viscosa. Next base: position 199,740 of record NZ_BAABHB010000006.1, read on the forward strand.
GGTATACAGGTAATCGGCTCCGAGGTCGTTCATGCGCCATTTATCCGGCAAGGGCAGGTAAAAATGCCCGATGGGTTTTAACACCTCATGCTCGGTGACCGGTACCTGACTGAAATCGGCGATGACACGGGGTACATTGCTGCCACCAAAGTTGGCTACCTCATGCGTGATGCGCCGGTGGTACTGGAACGGATCAAGCGGGTAGGTACTTATCGGCGGGATATACCTATGGCCCAATCGGTTGGTATAGCGGTCGATCAGGGCTTTCGCCACCGGCGCTTCCCGCTCAGGTTCTTCGGTCAGGGATACCCGGACGGTATCACCGATGCCGTCTTCCAGCAGCGTGCCGATACCAACCGCCGATTTGATGCGCCCATCTTCGGCTTCGCCGGCTTCGGTGACCCCCAGGTGGAGGGGGTAGGGTTTCAGACCTTCTTCGTCCAGTCGTTGCACCAGCAGCCGGTACGCCTGCACCATTACCTGCGGGTTGCTCGACTTCATCGATAGTACGATGTTGTAATAGTTTTCGTCTTCGCAAATCCGCAGAAATTCCAGCGCCGATTCTACCATACCAACGGGCGTATCGCCGTAGCGGCTCAGTATCCGGTCTGACAGTGAGCCGTGGTTGGTACCGATGCGCATGGCCGTGCCGTACTCTTTGCAGATCCGCACCAGGGGTAAAAATTTGTCCCGGATACGCTCCAGTTCGGCCGCGTAGGAGGCATCGGTGTAGTCGATATGTTCAAACCGCTTGCGGTCGGCATAGTTGCCGGGGTTGATCCGGACTTTCTCCACAATGCGGGCGGCCAGCTCGGCGGCATTGGGCGTAAAGTGAATATCGGCAATCAGGGGCGTAGTATAGCCCCGCGCCCGCAGTTCTTTCCGGATATTATCCAGGTTTTGCGCTTCCTTAACGCTAGGCGCCGTAATGCGGACGTACTCACAACCGGCCTCAATCATCCGGATTGTCTGCTCTACCGAGCCTACCGTATCCATCGTGTCAACGGTGGTCATGGATTGCACCCGAATCGGGTAATCCGAACCCAGCGGAATATCGCCAATGTGAACGGTAATGGTTTTCCTGCGGATATATTCAGTAAGTGAAGGAGTATACAGAACAGGTTTGCCGGACAAGGTAGTCGCGGTGGGAGTCGTCTGAACGGAGTCAAGCATACGGTTGTTGAATGACGATATAACCCGGCAAATTTACGCAAAATACCGGGTTCGGCATCTATAAGCAAAACCCTGTTTTGAGCGGAAATGTTCGCCTACTGCTGGTTCTTTGCCGTTAAAAAAACAGGCCGCTGTGCGCTCTGCCCCGCTGACTATCAATGGCCTTCAACAACAACTTTACCTAACCCACTGGCATTATGGCTCATCGATACGCGTTCCTTCAGCTACCTGAATGATGTACGCTTTACCGCCTTCCCGTTCAATCGCTTCGGCCACCGCTTCGGCTTGGTCGGGGGCGTAGGCAAACATGCAGCCACCCCCGCCTGAGCCGTTGATTTTGCCACCCAGCGCACCGGCTTTCAGAGAAGCATCGAGCATCCGGTCTATCTTGGGCGTCGAGATACGCTGAGCATCCCGGAGGTTTGCCTGATGTTCGTTCAGGAGTCGGCCGAGACGCGGGTGGTCGAGGTCGGGAGCCTGCAATAGCGTCAGGGCCTCGCGCAGGATGTCGCGGTTGGCGAGGGTTCCTTTCAATAGGGTATACTCGTCTTTGGTGAGCATATCCTTAAACTCGCCGACTTCTGTAATCTCGGAATGGTGCAACGAAAAGCCGGGGTTAACGCTGTTAACTTTGGCTAAAATACTACCCATGCCGTAGCGAACCCGGCTCAGAATACCGATGGTATCTTTAGGCTCCAGCGAATCGCCCAGCACAAAAGTGCCGAGTGCCGGCTTCAGCGCTGTAAGTTGAATGGCCGGATTTGATTCCAGGTAAATCACATGGCCGACGGCGGTGGCGTAGTGGTCCATCATACCGCCCGGCTCCCCAAACTCCAGCACCTCGGCTATGTTGGCCCACTCGGCCAATTGAGTGGGAGAAATCTCGCGGGGCGAATCGGCCAGCCGGCTTAGCACGTTTAGCCAGGTAACGATCAGCGCCGACGAACTTGATGTACCGGAGTTAATGGGAATAGTACCCTGAACCGTGGCTTCAATACCTTCCGAAAAGGTAAAGCCCTTACGTAGCAGGAGGTTTACCGAACTTTTGTAATAGTCCCGATCCTGCTGATACGGGAGTTGCCGGCCGTCCAGTGCAAACTGCTCAGCCGCACCAATGTCGGGCAAATGCAGATGCACAACCGGCTGCCGCATGCGCTTGGCCGAAATAGCTATACGGCAGGAAATGGCAGCCGCAATGACCGGCAAGCCTAAATAATCCAAATGTTCGCCAAACAGGCAAATTCGACCGGGCGTAGACGCTTTTAGCATAAATGCGTTTGAGGTTTAAGGTTCAAGGTTAACTGAGCCGAACCTCAAACCTCGAATCTTAAACATTCTTAGATTTACCAACTCGTTTTCTTGTGCCCAGCCATTGCGTAATACAAAATGTAGGCAAAAAGCGGGAGCAGCAGGGCATACGCAAACTTTGGACTGACGGCATCAGTCAGGTAGCCGTGCAGCAGCGGGAGCAGCGCTCCGCCGGTAATACCCATAATAAGCAGGGCCGAGCCGATCTTGGTAAAGCGTCCCAGGCGGTTCAGGGCCAGAGGCCAGACGGCCGGCCAGATGGGGGCATTCGCAAACCCGAGCAGGGCTACGCACAGGATCGAAGTAAAGCCAGAGGTGAGCAGAGCGGCAATGGTCAGCACAATACCCAGAATGGCCCCGAAACGCAGGGCCGTCTGCTGCGATACCACTTTAGGAATCAAAAAGATGCCTAAAATATACCCGGCCAGCATCCCGTAGAGCGTATAGGCGGTGAAATACTTCGCTTCCTCATTGCTGAACCCGATGGCCCGGCCGTAGTTGATGATGGTGTCACCAGCAATGACTTCCGCACCCACGTAGCAGAACAGCGCCAGCACCCCCAGCACCAGGCTAGGAAATTGCCAGACACTGCTGTGTTGGGTAGACACAGCCGCCGACGCATCATCATCCTGCTCCTCCGATACCTCGGGTAGGTTTGAAAATCGGATCAGCAAGGCCAGCACGGCCAGTACACCGGTCAGGATTAGGTAGGGCGTTACCACTTTTTCCAGGCTGGCCGATCCCGCAGCGGCATTGGCCCCGGTCAGAAGCAAGCCCCCGAAAATAAACTGGCTGAGGATACCGGCTAATTTGTTCGCTACGCCCATAACGCTAATCCGTTGGGCGGCACTTTCGCGGGGGCCGAGAATAGTGACATACGGATTGGAAGCCGTTTGCAGGATAGTGAGGCCAATACCAATCAGGAAGAGGCCGGCCAGAAATAACGGGTAGGAGAGGGCATTGGCCGCCGGCACGAACACCAGCGTACCCAGGGCCATTACCAGCAAGCCGAGCGACATCCCGTTTTTAAAGCCCGTAATTTTTAGGACTCTTGATGAGGGAATGGCCATTACCGTATAGGAAATAAAGAAGGCAAAGGCTACCAGGTTAGACTGAAACGTGCTAAGGTTAAATGCCTGCTTGAAAAAAGCAATCAGGACGCTGTTTACCCAGGTCACAAAGCCGAAAATAAAGAACAGAGCCCCAACAATCAGGAGGGGACCAATATAATTTTGCGTTTTAGCAGGTGTTTGCGTTGGTGTCATTACGGAAGTGTTAAGACTGATATACGAAACAGGTTAGGGGTTTGTCGGCAATATTGCTGTAAAAAAAAGAAAAAAATTCCTTCTTTCGGCACGGTTCTGTCTGAACAACTTGTTTTAAATGCCTTGAAGAATCGTTTTGGAACGAAACCCTTATACCAGTCGTTTTAAAGATGAAGCACAAGGTCTGTTTAACGTTTGTTGAAGGAAAGTTGAACAAAATAGCTGATACCACTGTTATGGTGGAAAATACACTCCCATAAGCGCCCTGACCACACGCTTTACGGTGCCTGAGTGTAGTACACAACCTTTGTACGGGCTGGGCAACGGTAACTGGTTTTATGAACGACATATGAGTAATCCGCGAGTTTCGGTGTTCAGGAAAGAACACTTTAATGCAGCGCATCGCCTGTACAATCCGACCTGGTCCGACGAAAAAAACGAACGGGTATTCGGCAAGTGCAGTAACCGGAATTATCACGGCCATAACTACGACCTTATTGTACAGGTAACCGGGGAAATTGACCCCGAAACGGGTTATGTTGTTGATATGAAGTACCTGAGCGATGTGGTGAAAGAGCAGATCATCGAACGATTTGATCACAAAAACCTTAATACGGACACTGTCGAGTTTCAGAATCTCAACCCCTCGGCAGAAAACATTGCTATTATTATCTACCAACTTTTACGTGAACACCTGGCTCCCTCGCTGGACCTGAAAATCAGATTGTATGAAACCGAACGGAACTTTGTTGAATTCCCTGCCAACTGACGATATCCATATCAACCATCCTGATTTTCGACAGGAGGTTCTTACGGTGGAGGAGGCCGAGGAGATGGGGGAGGCTCACGTAGCCACATCGCTGGATACGCCCCTGCGTGAGGATGCGTTTGACCTTGATGATAGCCTGAAAATTGAGCTTATCGAAGAACACTTCCGCGAAATTATGAACATTCTCGGCCTCGACCTGGCCGACGATAGTCTGAAAGGAACGCCAAAGCGGGTTGCCAAGATGTTTGTGAAGGAGGTATTCAGCGGTCTTAATCCGAAGAATAAGCCAAAGGCAACACTTTTTGAAAATAAGTACCAGTATAACCAGATGCTGGTGGAGAAAGACATTACTGTTCACTCGTATTGTGAGCATCACTTTGTGCCCATTATGGGGAAAGCCCACGTGGCGTATATCTCCAGCGGTAAAGTAATCGGCCTATCGAAGCTGAACCGGATTGTGCGGTATTTTGCCAAACGGCCACAGGTGCAGGAGCGCCTGACTATGCAGATTGCCGACGAATTAAAAAAGGTATTGCAAACTGAGGACGTGGCTGTGATTATCGACGCCAAACACCTCTGCGTATCTACTCGTGGGGTACACGATACCGATAGCTCGACGGTTACCTCGGCTTACTTTGGTAAGTTTCAGGAAGAGGCCACCCGGCAGGAACTACTGCGGTATATTGGTACCCTGAATGCAACAATTTAATTGAACAACGGTTTGTTTGGGCATATAATAAGGGTTGGAAGTTCCAGCCCTTTTTTGTTGAGCATCATTCAACCTACGTATCTGCATGGAGGGTAAAGCTATTTTTATTGTCGGGGCCAGTTCGGGTATCGGCCGGGCGCTGGCCGATTCGCTGCAACAGCAGGGTGCTACCTTGTTTACCGCCGGACGGACTGCCCCGGAAGGTATTCAGTCGACGCATATGTCCTGGGATGTGACCCAGCCGGTCGGCGACAGCCTGAACCAGTTACCTGATGCATTGCACGGACTGGTCTATTGTCCGGGCACCATCAACCTTAAGCCATTTCAGCGGCTAGACCGGGAGGCTTACCAGGCTGATCTGGATGTCAATGTCCTGGGAGCTGTAACGGCTATTCACGCGGCTTATCCGGCTCTAAAGAAGTCAAGAGCGGGCAGTATTGTGCTGTTCAGTACGGTGGCGGTCAAATTGGGCATGGGCCTGCACTCATCCGTGGCCGTATCCAAAGCGGCCGTGGAGGGGCTGACTAAATCTCTGGCCGCCGAGTTTGCCCCTTACCTGATCCGGGTCAACGCCATTGCTCCTTCCTTAACAGATACGCCTTTAGCCCAAAACCTACTGGCCGGCGATAAGCGCGATGCGGCCAACAAGCGCCATCCGCTCAACCGCGTCGGCACGCCCGACGACATAGCTGCCATGGCTGCCTTCCTGCTCTCCGACCAGGCCGGCTGGGTCACCGGACAGGTGATCGGGGTAGACGGGGGGATGGGTAGTCTGAAATAATGATGAATGATTAACGATGAATGATGAATGGGCTTACGCCAGCTTTACATTCATCATTCATCGTTAATCATTCATCATTCAAACAACCGGTCCTACCCGGTCAAGCAGGGCTTTGGTTTTGCGAATGCCTTCGTATTCGTCGAGTTTGCTGCCTTCGTATTCAATACCGACGATGCCTTTGAAGCCGAAGTCTTTAATCATTTTTAACATCCGGTTGTAGTCAATCTGGGTATCGTTGCCGGCTTCGTCGAAATCGTGGGTTTTGGCGCTGATGCCTTTGGCATAGGGCAGCATTTCCTGCACACCTTTGTAGCGGTCGTATTCTTCGGCGCAGCCGGTTGCGTTGCGGGTGATGCAGAAGTTACCGAGGTCGGGCAGGGTTCCACAGTTCTTTTTGTTTACCTGCTTCATCACGTTGGCCAGCCACTGCCCGTTGGAGGAGTATCCACCGTGGTTCTCCACAATGACATTGATGCCATATGGCTGGGCAAACTCCGATAAGCGCCCCAGGCCATCAATGGCGGCTTTGGAAACGTCTTCGGCCGTACCCTGACCATAGGCATTAACCCGAATGGTCTTACAACCCAGTGTTTTGGCGGCTTCAACCCATTTGTAATGGTTTTCAACGGCCTGCAGGCGTTTTTTCTCATCCGTATCGCCCAGGCCACCTTCGCCGTCGATCATGATCAGGTGGTTGCGAACGCCATTGTCTTTCGACCGCGTTAGTAGGTCTTTCAGGTACGTGGCATCTTTAGCTTTGTCCTTGAAGAACTGGTTGACGTATTCAACAATGTCAATGCCGAACTCTTTTTTGGCAATGGCCGGAAAATCGAGGTTATCGATCTTTTTGGCAAATAAGGCTTTATGCAACGACCATTCGGCCAGCGAAATCTCGAAGAACATCTTCTTTTTAGCCGTTTCAGCGAAAAGGGGGGTAGACAGGGACGCTAAACCGGCGGCTGCGCCGGCATGCATCAGAAACGAGCGACGATCCATCTCAACATGGGTTAGGGGTGAAAGAAAGCCGAAAATTACGCAAGGTTAGCCAACAAAAAAAGGCTGATCGTAGAGCAATCAGCCTTTCTGTTTTTGAATACAACCTGAATAAATATCGTCAACCGCAACTGGAGCAGCGATTAAGTCAACAAGTTGTAATGTTATAATTTTTCTCAAAATTAGTCAATACTATTTCCATAAATAATTGTTGGTGTCTGAATGTATACAGAAAAATTTACAGATTGGAAGAGGGCTGCTCCGGCATAGCCGGCTGGAAGGGTACAAAATGCTTCTGATTGACCGTCAAATTGTCGGCCGTCCAGTCGACATCCCGGATGAAGGGAAACTGCCGAACAGGGCAGTCGGCTACATGGCAATAGTGGCAACACTCTTTCAGGCAGGGGTCAGCATGGACAAAAATCTCGACCTCGCTGGGAAACCCACTTTTCAGAATGTTTTCAAACCGGTTTACCTCATCGTGCGCTTGTTTTAACGCCCAATAGTAAGGAAGCGTCAGGTGGCAGTCGATGTGGAGGTCGGAGCCATATTTCTGCACTCGCAGGTTGTGTACATCAATCCAGTTCTGCTTTTTGTTGGCGTTCAGGAGTTCTACTACGCGTACCAGCGTAGGGGTATGCGTTTCGTCCATGAGCCCGGCAACCGACTGACGCACCAACTGCCAGCCGTTGTAAATAATGAGCAGTGATAAGGTCAAAGCCAGGGCACTATCGATCCAGGTTTGTCCGGTCAGCCAGACTAGGCCCACACCGATCACGACCACAAGACTGCTCACACTATCGGTCAGCAAATGTCGGCCATCGGCGGTCAAGGCCAGCGAATGCGTCTGGTTTCCGGTACGTACGAGTCCCCAGCCCAGCAGCGCGTTCACGGCCGTGGCTACCACGATCAGGGCAATACCCCAGTCGAGATTGGTGATTGGGTTGGGTTCGAAAAAACTCAGGACCGCCTGGTAGATGATAAAAAAGCCGGCCATAACGATGAGGCCCCCCTCAAAGCCGGAGGAGAAAAATTCAATTTTGCCGTGGCCGTACGGGTGGTTGGTATCGCGGGGCTGACCGGATAAATAAATACTGTAAAAGGCAAAGCCACTGGCCACAACATTCACAATTGATTCCAGGGCATCTGTCAGAATAGCCGTTGATGAAGTCAGGTAATAAGCGGTTAGTTTGGTCAGCAACAGTACGATACTGACACCAAACGAAAGCGCCATCCACCGGTATTTGGTTTGTTGGGCAGTTGGCATTAGACGTATTCTAGTGTATTTTAAATGTAAAATTAACGGTTTGTATTCACTTTGTTTGTAATTTCGTCGGTATGAACGTAACCGATAATCCGTGGAAAACGCTCACGTCGGCTGTTGCATACGAAAACAACTGGCTGACGATCAAACACGAAGAGGTTATTACTCCTGCCGGAACACCGGGCATTTATGGGGTGGTAAGTTTTAAAAATAAAGCGGTTGGCGTAATACCTATCGATAGCGATGGAAATACGTACCTCGTTGGCCAGTACCGCTATCCTTTAGATGAATATTCCTGGGAAATTCCCGAAGGTGGATCGCCCGTAGGCACCGATGTGCTGGAGTCGGCCCGGCGGGAATTAAAGGAAGAAACGGGTTTGATTGCGGGGAAGTGGACGCAGATAGCCCGCATCCACACCTCTAATTCGGCCACTGACGAAGAGGGTTTTCTCTTCATTGCCGAAGATCTACAGGAGGGCGACCAGGCTCCCGAAGAAACTGAAGATTTACAGCTAAAAAAAGTGCCGCTTACGGAAGCCGTTCAGATGGTGCTGAATGGCCAGATAACTGATTCGTTAAGCGTTTGCGGGATACTGATGGTAGCCCGGCTGAAAAACATATAACCCCGATCTCAAAACTTATGCAACCTGTCCTGTATGGAGCCGTTACCGGCGTACTGCTGTGCTTAACGTTCGGAACGGTATTTTTTTCCTTACTCCAGAATAGTGTCGAAAACGGCTATCGGGCCGGCATCAAAATTACCCTTGGCGTTGTAGTTTGCGACGCTATTTTTGTAATCTGCGCCCTATTTGGCACCTCGTTTCTGCCGAAAATTAACAACTTTGAGCATTACGTAACGGTCGTTGGCGTCGTGTTCCTGATTGCAATGGGGCTGGCCAACCTGTTTAAGCAAACTCCGCAACTGGCGTATCCCAAGACCCGGTTCGGCAATTTCATGGTTTACTTCAGCACCGGTTTTCTGCTGAATGGTCTCAACCCCATCAACTTTGTCAGCTGGGTTACCCTGGCGGCTTACACGAAGAACTCACTGCACTACAACTTTGCCGAACAAACCAGCTTTATGGTAGCCAGTCTGTTCGGTATTCTGCTGGCCGAATCGTCACTGGCCATATTTGCTCACCGGCTAAAGCGTTTCTTTACGCCCCGTGTGGTCACCATTTTCAACCGGACCACCGGCATGGTTTTTCTGTTCGTTGCCGCCCAACTTGTTTACACACGCCTGTACCAGCCGCTGCTGAGCTGGGTTCATTGGTGAGAAGTTGTTTTGAGGCTTAAAGTTTGAGCGGGGCCGCCCGGCGGTTTGAAGTTAATACTCGCGTAGCAACGTCAAACCTCAAACCGCCGGGCGGCCCCGCTCAAACTTCAAACTAACTTCTGACTGCCTGTGCATCGATTCCCTGTTGCTGAAGAAAGGATTCCCAGTCGGCAATCAGGTTTTTCTTGAGAACACGTGGAAATTTGTGCTGGCCGCCGAGTTTGCCCTTTGCTTCCATCCATTTATAAAAAAAGCTGGAGGGCACTACGGTCACAAAAATGTCTTTGAGCGCGTGCCGGCGTTCTACTGCATAATCATCGTTAAGCTCTTTAAGTCGGGCGTCGATGCGGTCGCGCAGCTGTTCGGCATCGACGGCGCTGTCGGTACCGATATACCAATGGTGCGCAAACAGCGTTTCGTAGGAGATCCCCGCTACCGAAAACTCCCGAACATCGATACCCAGTTCTTCGGAGACTAGTTCAATCGCTTTGTTCATGTTATCTACCGACAAGTGTTCTCCGCACAGGCTGAGGAAATGCTTGGTGCGGCCGGTAATTACAATTTCGCTACGGGCTTTGGAGACAAACCGGATCGTATCGCCAATCAGGTAGCGCCAGGCACCGGAGCAGGTCGACAGCAGCAGGGCATATTCCTTCCCTTCTTCCACATCATCAATCATCAGCGTTTCAGGGGTCGGCACCATTTCACCGTCGGCCGTAAAGTTCCGGTCGTTGAAGGGAATAAACTCGTAGAACAGGCCGTTGTTGAGCACCAACTGCATGCCTTCGGCGTTGGGATGGGTCTGGTAGGCAATAAAGCCTTCGGAGGCCAGATAGGTTTCGATGTAGGTGATAGGCCGGCCCAGCAATTTCTGGAACCCTTTCTTGTATGGCTCAAAGGAGACGCCCCCGTGGCAGAATACCATCAGGTTCGGCCAGATATCATGAATGGTTTTTACTTTGTAGTGGGCGATGATTTTCTCCATCAGGAGCTGAATCCAGGCCGGAACTCCCACAATAAACCCGATGTCCCACTGGCTGGCCTGTTCGGTAATTTCGTCCAGCTTCAGGGCCCAGTCCCGTTCGCGGGCAATCTCTCTGCCGGGTTTATAAAACTGTTGAAACCAGAACGGAATCTGGCTGGCGGTGATGCCGCTCAGGTCCCCTTCAAAATGGTTACCCCGAAAACTCAGGTTGGTGCTGCCACCCAGCATCAGAAAACCTTTTTCATACAGTTGGGCGGGCAGATTCTGGTAGCGCGAGAGCGTCAGAATTTGCCGGATGCTGGTTCGCTGTATGGCTTTCGACATGGTTTTGGTTACCGGGATATACTTGGAGGCCGATTCGGACGTCCCTGAACTAAGCGCAAAGTACTTGACCCGGCCCGGCCAGGTGATGTCTTTCTCTCCGTTTAAGGTCCGGTGCCACCAGTCGTTAAACATTTTGTTGTAATCATGCACAGGCACCTTCTCTTGGAACTTCCGGTAAAATTCCTTGTCTTTCCCGAAGACAGCCAGGTGAATTATCTCCTCAAAAGCGTACTGCTTACCAAACTCGGTAGTGCGAGCTTTGGCCAGTAGTTTGACAAAGGCTTTCTGTTGTGCTTTCTGCGGGTTAACTTTCTTGAGCCGAACGGCATCCGTCAGCCGGATACTGCGTTTCAGCAAACTTCCCAGTAGTGCCATAAACGGTCAATTAGGGGGTTAGTTATAAATTCCAGTTGCTCATCTCCTGCATTGCCTTGTAGGCGGTCATGTCGTACTGACACGGCACCACCGACGTATAATTCTGTGACAAGGCATACTCATCCGTATCTTCGCCTGGATCATTGTTTACAAATTCACCGGCGAGCCAGAAATACCGGCGGCCGTGCGGGTCACGTCGTTCGTCAAAAATTTCCTGCCATTTGGCGTGGGCCTGCCGGCAAACACGGATGCCCCGCAGGGGAGAACTCCCGCGGCTCGGAAAATTCACGTTTAAAGCTACTCCCCTGGAAAGGCCGCGTTCGAGTACGTTGCGGGTAATGCTCAGAATATGGTCGTGCGTATGCGAGAAATCCGGCTGCCGGCTGAAATCGTTCAGTGAAAAGCCGACGGCCGGAATGCCTTCAATGGCCGCTTCAATGGCCGCCGACATGGTGCCCGAATACAGCACACTAATGGCTGTATTGCTACCGTGGTTGATACCACTCACCACCAGATCCGGTGCCCGGTCTTTCAGCACGTGGTGTTTGGCCAGCTTCACACAGTCGGCCGGGGTACCGGAGCATTCGTAGGCCGGCACATCCGGAAAAATATCGGTGGGGTACAGCCGCAACGGATACGAGATGGTAATAGCATGCCCCATACCTGATTGCGGACTATTGGGAGCCACAACAACCACATGGCCAAGTTCTTTCATCAATTCAATTAACGTCCGAATACCGTGCGACGTTATACCGTCGTCGTTAGTTACTAATATAAGGGGCTTATGTTCGGGCATGTGCTGGTTGTTTAGTTACTTTGCCGGGACGACAAAATTACAAAATCACCCCCGAAAATGAAGGTAAAACTTCGCATTGCCTCCGTAGCCGATATTCCGGCCATCATCCATATGCAGGAACAAACGTGGGAGCCAACCTACCGAGCAATCTTATCAAAGGAGCAAATTGAGTACATGTTTGACCGGATGTACTCGGCCTCCTCACTCACCGACCAGATGACAACGCAATGCCATACGTTTCTGCTGGCCGAAGAGGAGGGAATCCTGCTTGGCTTTGCATCTTTTAACCTGATCGATGCCGACGCGCAGGTGTACAAGCTGCAAAAGATCTATGTGCTGCCGGGTACGCAGGGAAAAGGCATTGGCCGGTTGTTGATGGATGGAGTAGAGAACTATTGCCGGGAGCGGGGCGGCCGTACGTTATGGCTGAATGTAAACCGGTACAACACCGCCCGGACATTCTACGAAAAACGGGGCTTCCGCATTCTCCGCGAAGAAGACATTCCGGTAGGGCCGTACTGGATGAATGATTACCTGATGGAGAAGGAGTTGGTTGTTAGTCGATAGGCGTTAGTGGCTGACGTATCACTAGCTGATAGCGCTAACGACTATCGACTAACCTCTGCTGCCTCACTCCGCTTCCGGCTCACATAGCCCAGAAAAGGCGTGTAATGACTGGTTGGCTTCTGGTAATAGCCGGTGCCGTCGTAAACGCGTTTGTCGGCAGCGTGCAGGCATTCGTCGGTACAGGTACCTTCGTATTGCCACCCGCAGGCTTCGCAAAGGGGTATATGGTTATTGCAGCCGGCACTGGCGCAGTTGACCATCCGGTCGCTGGGTGTACCGCAGCGGTAGCAGGTAGAAATTACTTTTGGGTTTACCTTATTAATATCTACCGTCAGGCGGTTATCAAATACATAGCATTTGCCGTCGAAATCTTCACCACCGGCTTCCAGCCCGTATTTAATAATTCCGCCGTGGAGCTGGTACACGTTTTCGAAGCCCTGCTCCAGCAGGTAGGCGCTGGCTTTTTCGCATTTGATACCGCCGGTGCAATAGGTTATGATCTTCTTATCTTTCAGGTGCGCAATTTCGGGCATGTGCTCCGGCAGTTCGCGCAGGTTTTCCATATCGAACGTAATAGCCCCTTTGAACTTGCCCACAGTATGCTCATAGTTGGAACGCATATCGATCAGCACCACATCATCCTGATCTTTCAGTTTTTTAAACTCTTCCGGCTCCAGGTGAATGCCGGTGCGCTTCAGGGGGTCGACGGGCAGGTCGGAGTTGACAATTTCCTCCTTCAGCCGCACATGCAGTTTTTTAAAGGCATGGGTATCGTGCTCCTCTACCTTAAAGTCGATACCGGCAAACCGGGCGTCGGTCTTCAAGGTATCCATGTAACACTGGCAGTCATCGGTCAGGCCGGATACGGTGCCGTTGAGCCCTTCGGGAGCCACAATGACGCGGCCGAGCAGGTTCAGGTCGAGACAAAGCCGGTGGTGCTCGTCGCGGTACTGCTCCGGGTTATCAATAGGGGTGTAGATGTAGTATAAAAGAACGCGGTACGGTTTCATATCAGGTAGCTGCCTGTTTATCACCACAAATATACGAAAAGAGCGGCAGACGTCCTGAAAACACTGTTCCGGCCCTGCGGGTTTCATAAGAAACCAGGAGAAAAAGTAATAGCAAATATGTTAGGTAATCAGGGGTTCATTGCGGAGATTCGCCACCCCAAAAACCTAACTTGTCTGTATGCATATAGCAATTACCGGAAATATTGGAGCCGGCAAAACCACGCTGGCCTACCTGCTGGCCGAGCATTATGGCTGGGATGTTCTGTACGAAGCCGTAGAAGGCAACCCGTACCTGGCCGATTTTTACGGGGATATGGAGCGGTGGGCCTTCAACCTCCAGATCTATTTCCTGAACAGCCGCTTCGAGCAGGTCAAAACCATTCGAAACGCGGAGAAGAGCGTGGTGCAGGACCGGACCATCTACGAAGACGCTTACATTTTTGCCAAAAACCTCTACGAGAGCGGCAATATGTCGGAGCGGGACTACCAGACCTACACCAAACTTTTTGAGAGTATGTTAAGCCTGGTGCAGCCCCCCGACCTGATGATCTACCTCCGCGCCGACCTGCCCAAACTGATCAGCCAGATCCGGAAACGGGGCCGTAGTTTCGAGCAGTCGATCAGTGAAAGTTACCTCAGCAGCCTGAATCAGCTCTACGAAGAATTTGCCCGGACCTACACCGCCGGACCGCTGGTGGTGGTAGACGTGAACGAACTGGATTATGCAACCCGGCCGGCCGATTTCCGGCAGGTGGTGGAGCAGATCGATGCTAATTTTACGTCAAAAGTACTGTAAGTCTGATATACGGAGAAGGCCCTGCTAGTATAACTGGCAGGGCCTTCTCCGTTAATTAGTGACCACGGGGAGACTCGAACTCCCATGCCTTGCAGCACCACCCCCTCAAGATGGCGTGTCTACCAGTTTCACCACGTGGCCAATAGTAAATTCTGGGTGCAAAAGTAAAGGTTATGACCTAAAAAGACAAGGGAAAACACATGAAACTTTATTGAAAACAGGGGCTATACGGGTGTATTCTTTGGTATTTACAGGAAATCAGTACCTTATACAGATTCCGGTTGGCGAACCATTTTTGAACTTAGGGACGCTTAAAGGCTATATGCCAGACTATGCACAAATTTCCAGCAGAGCAATGAGGAAAAACTCCTGGTTTATTTGTAAATTCAACCTTTTAACGCATCAAAATTTAGAGTATGGCACTGGAATTAACGGGAAAATTAGTGAAGGTTCTGCCGGAAGTGACCGGGCAGGGAAAAAATGGCGCCTGGAACAAACAGGATTTTGTGATCGAAACCATTGACCAGTTCCCGAAAAAAGTATGTATGACCGCCTGGGGCGATAAAACCAATGACTTGCAACAATACAGCCCCGGTGATACCCTCAAAGTAACAGTGAACATTGAATCCCGCGAATACAACGACCGCTGGTATACCGACGTTAAAGCCTGGCGTATCGAACTGCTGGAAGGCGAAACCATTCGCCCCGACCAGCCTGCCCAGCCCAAAGTCGCTTCGCAGCCGGCCGGCACTCCCTTCGGCGTAACCTTTGACGAAGAAGGCAGCGATCTGCCTTTCTGATCAAAAGCAGCCTAAACAGCAGTGCCCCGTGAATTAAGCGGGGCACTGCTGTTTGTAGCTGTTAAGCCAGATATAAACAAAAAACCACAGCGCTTGCTGTGGCCGATTTTTTGGTGATCCGGCTGGGACTCGAACCCAGGACCCATACATTAAAAGTGTATTGCTCTACCGACTGAGCTACCAGATCGTATGGCATTAAGAATTAAGAGTTATGAATTATACGTCACCCTTAATTTTTAATTCTTAACTCATAATGCTTAACTTTTTTGGTGATCCGGCTGGGACTCGAACCCAGGACCCATACATTAAAAGTGTATTGCTCTACCGGCTGAGCTACCAGATCTACTATCTTTGGCGTTTGATTGGGCTTCACATGAAGCTTTCCCGAATCGCGATGCAAAAGTACCTGTTTTTCCATTTTAATGCAAGCCACATTTCTTAAAATAAGCCTATTTTTTTGCTTCTTGCTGAGTTTCCGGGCCTTAGCTCAACCTCGTTCTTTACAGGTGGCCGACTCTCTGTTTGCGGCCGGCATGCATGAAGAGGCCGCGCTGTTATACGAACAGGCCCTAGCCGACGGTAATCCCGCCACCGATGCCATGCTGCTAAAACTGGCGTATGCATATGAGCAGAAAGGGGATGTGCCGCGGCTACTCTATTACCTCCAGGTCTATTTTGACCGCCACCCGGATGAACAGGTGCTCCGCCGGATGAGCGATATTGCCCGCATTAATGGACTGACCGGCTACGAAACCGACGACCTCAATTACTTCTACCTGTTCTACAAACAATATGGTCTTTATCTGCAACTGCTGATGTTGTTGCTGGGCTTATACGTTTTTCTGGTACTGATTACCAAAATGTTTAAAAAAGAAACGATCATGCAACGTCATAAATGGGTAGTGTTGTTCTATCTGATCGGCTTACTGCTGTTCGTTAATCTACCCGAGGGGTATCAATCGGGCGTTACCAGCCACGACCGGGTTTTCCTGCGTAATGAGCCCTCCGGAGCTGCTCCGGTGGCCGACGTAATTGGCCGGGGTCATAAAGTAAACATCCTGGGTAGTAAAGACATATGGCTGAGGATATTCTGGAATAACCAGCTGTACTACATCCGGAAGGACAATATCTGGGTCATATAGGTATGGCTGGAGAATTTTTTATGTGGATCGCAGCATACACCGCAAATTGACACAAAACTAGTATACTTGTGCCTTTAACATCAGACTATCCCAATTCTACTGTGTATGACTCGTAAATCCTTATTGGTAATGGTTCCGGCTTTGCTGGCGTTAACCCTACCGTTTAGTTCCTGCGAAAACGATAAAGACCCGGATAAATTCAACACCTTAAACTTTGAGGCTCCGCTCAGTGCCCGGAATATGATTCCGGCTTCCTCAAGCTCTGCTACCGGTAGTTTTACGGGTAAATACAATAAAGCTACCCGCGTGTTGAGCTACACCGTAACCACTCAGGGTGTAACACCTACGTATATCAGAATTTATCGGGGAGCGCCGGGTACCATCGGACCTCAGGAGTTTGTCTTATCCAACTCCGGAAACCTGACCCTGACGCCGGCGCAGGAAAATGACCTGATTTTCCGCAATTATTACGTGCAGGTTGGCTCAGCCAACAACCCGGCCGGCGAAATTCGCGGCAATATCATGCAGAACCGGGCTAATCCTATCGAATAAAGGCCTTGCTTTTCCGCTAACGACAGATCCCACTGTACTGGTTTTGTCGTTAGCGGAGCAAATTAACTCCTCCCTTATACACCCGCCGGGTATAGTGTATGCTGTAATAATATACGCCCGCCGGAAAATTCTGACCATACCACCGGAATTGCCGGTCAGTTGAATAAAAGACGCGTTTGCCCCAGCGGTTGACGATTTCGACCGAGCGGAATTGCTCGGTGCAGTTGTCCATCGGTAAGTCCGGTACCGCAAAATAATCGTTGGCCCCGTCGTCGTTGGGCGTAAATACGTTCGGAATGGTGATGTCATAATTAACCGGCAGGTCTTTCAGCGTAAACCGCACCGTGGTGGTATCCTTATTTTTGGGCTGGCAAGTGCGATCGTCGGCTACAAAGTCCAGCGTAAAAGTGGCTTCTTCTTTCCCTTGTAGCAGGGTGCAGGTGGGATCCCATCGAAAGGTAGACTGTAGTGTCGGCAAACCGGTTTTGTTAACGAAGTTCATACCGACAGCCTGCCAGTCGAAACCGCGGCCCTGGGCCAGCAACCGCAATGTGTCCCGGTCGGGATCGTTTGCCAGCACATCAAATATTATCGATCCTTCGGGTGAGCCTGCCGGCGTTACGGTCAGTTCGATAACGGGTTGCCCCAGTGTGGTAACTACCGTGGGTGGGCGGCCAGGTGTGCCCAGTGCCGTTAACTGAACGCTCACGGTGTCGCGGAGCGCCCGGTTACAGCGGGTATCGGTGACGATGAAATCGACGGTATAGTTGCCGGTTTGCGCACACTGGGGACGCCACTGAAACACCTGGGATACATTGCCGACGCCAGAAACCGGCGCAAATACCATTCCGGCCTGGGCCAGCGAAAAGCCCCTTCCAACGGCCTGTAGCGTAATTGGGTCATTGTCAGGGTCGGTGCCAAAGACGGTGAACGTCAGCGAGGAGCCTACCGTTACCTGGCCTCGGTTGTTTGGTAAATCGGTACGAGAGATGGGTTTTCGGTTATTGTCCGGCACTATGTTCAGACGGACAACCAGCGTATCACTCAAGCCCTGCGGACATCCTTCGTCGGTTGCCAGAATAACCAGCGTAACGGGTGAGCCATCGCCGGGGCCAACGCACCGGCCAAAGCAGAAATCGGCCCGGAGGGTGTCGCGGGTAGTGCGGGTAATCAGTTCGGTCGGGTTTATGACCAAACCCGGCAGGGAACCACTCAGGTTATAAAGCTGAATGCGCTGGTTGGGGTTGGGGTCTGTAATCAATAAACTCAGGCAGTTTGTTTCCTGCTCCGAAATGGTTAGGATCGTGCCTGCTTTGTAAAAGTCTTGCTGACCGTTGGGCCGCAGTAGGATTTTGGGCGGGTCGTTGAGCTGGCATTCAATTACCCGCAACTGAAAATCCCGGCGAACCAGACCTATCCGTTGCCGGGCCGCGCCGGGTGCCGGGCGTCTGTATTCTTCGACCTGTACCGAGAACACGAACAGGCCGGTGCGGTTGGCGGTGACCGTCAGCAATCCGGTTTGGGGATTGACCCGCAGCGGTGCCGGTCCGGGAATGACGTTTTGAAGGCTGGTGCCGCTGGTCCAGTTTACGGTTGGGTACGGCCCCGGATTGGATACCTGTGGATTCGGTTGATTCTGGTTGCTAAAGCCATTATAGGGTGTAACCAGGCTGTAAACCAGGCTGTCGCCGTCCGGGTCTTTGGCGCTGAAATCGAAGGTGAACGGCCGACCCAGGCAAATGTAGTCACCTTTGGCGGTGCCAAAAACAGGGGAGGAGTTCACAACAGCCGTCGGGCCGTTCCAGGGAGCCGGAAACTCCAGGTAAAAGGCCGAACCGGCACCGCCGGGATTTAAAATGTTGCTGATGGTATTGTTGCGGCAACAGCGTTCCCAAACCAGATAATAACCGCCGGGATCGTTGAACGTTTGCGAAAACGTCAGATCCCGGGTATACCGGATGAGTCGCGTACGCAAAATGCTGATGGCACAGGCGGGTACCGAGTAGTTGACCAACTGGTTGCTGACCCTAATCAGTTCGACACCGCCCATCAGCGCGTTATCCCGCTTTCGGTAAACATACACGTTGATGGTGATGTCTTCAGCTCCCGGATTGCCGTTGATATCATCAAAGTACAGGTTCAGGTTTATCCGATGGCTGTAGGCGCTGCCGGCTGGCTGCTTTTGTAACTCCAGTTCTCCGCCAACAATATGCGTTGCCCACACACGGGACGAAATGCAAGCTAGTATGCAGATTATCAGATATTTACCAAAAAAAGGAAGGTAGGCGTGTTTCATTGGCACGGGTTAGTATGATTACCGTCCGGGAACGGTTGCTTAAATTAGCAGTTTTTTAGGAACTATGCGTGTAAAGACCCATAAATCCCCCGAACGGTTGGAGCAGGTTCGGATCGACGATGTGGCTGCCGAAGGCAAATGCCTTGTCCGGACGTCGGAGGGGGTGGTATTTGTTGAAGGCCGGGAGGGTGGCCCTGTGGTCGCGCCCGGCGATGTAGTGGATATTCGGATTACCAACCGAAAAAAACAGTACCGGGAAGGCGTTGCCGAGAAAGTACACGACTATTCGGCAGTGCGGACGGAGCCGTTCTGCCGGCACTTCGGCACCTGCGGAGGCTGCAAGTGGCAGCACATCCGGTACGAAGAGCAGTTGCGGTTTAAGCGCCAGCAGGTGATCGATCACCTGACGCGCATCGGCAAAGTGGCCCTGCCTGAGATTCAGCCGATCCTGCCGGCCGATCCAACGCGCTACTATCGGAATAAACTGGAGTTTACCTGCGCCGAAGGGCGGTGGCTCACCCAGGCTGAGGTTCAGTCGGGTCAGGTGTTCGACCAGCGGACGGTGGGGTTTCACGTTCCGAAGCGCTTCGATAAAGTGTTGCCGATTACGCACTGCCACCTCCAGCCCGATCCGTCGAATGCGATTCGCCTGTCTTTCACTGATTATGCCCTGGCACAAAACCTGTCAATGTATAACCTGAAAACCCACACGGGTTACCTCCGGACGCTGATTATCCGGACGGCTTCGACGGGGCAGGTGATGGTGACGCTGCAGGTGGCGCAGGATCATCCGGAGACGCTGCATTCCCTGCTGACGTATCTGAAAACCCAGTTTCCGGAGATTACCTCACTCAATTATATTATCAATACCAAGAAGAACGACACCTACCAGGATCAGGAGGTGATTACCTTTGCGGGAGCTCCCTATATTGAGGAGCGGATGGAGGACCTGGTGTTTCAGGTGGGCCCGAAGTCGTTCTACCAGACCAATTCACAGCAGGCTTACCAGTTATACCGGATAGCGCGGGAAATGGCCGGGCTGACCGGCCGTGAACGAGTCTATGATCTCTACACCGGTACCGGCACCATCGCTCTTTTTGTGGCCCGGCAGGCTAAAGATGTAGTCGGCATCGAATACGTTGAAACGGCGGTGGCAGACGCTCAGGTGAACGCGCAGGTCAACGGCATTACCAATACTACATTCCTGGCCGGCGATATGAAGAACCTGCTCACCGAACAGCTATTCGGCCGATATGGTCGGCCCGATGTAGTTATTACCGATCCGCCCCGCGCCGGTATGGATGAAGCCGTCACGCAGCAACTCCTCAAAGCAGCCCCCGAGCGTATCGTGTACGTAAGCTGCAACACTGCCACGCAGGCCCGTGATCTGAACCTGCTCGACGAAAAATACGAGGTTCTGGCCGTGCAACCCGTCGATATGTTCCCGCATACGCATCATGTGGAGAACGTTGTGCTGCTTCAGCGAAAATGATCCGGGCCGCCGGGCGGAATGATTAATGATGAACGATGAATGTAAACCTGCGTCAGCCCATTCATCGTTCATCATTAATCATTTAAAAAGGCGTTTCCTGCGTGGGGTCGGCGTAGCCGAAATTGGTAAGGTCGTTGGCTTTGCTGCGGATAGTGCCGCCGGGCGGTGGATTATCGAAACTGCTCAGACCGGAGACATTGCTGCTGAAACCGGGTGTCTGAACCGGTTCAAAGTAGGAGTCAAGGTCGCAGAACTTAGTAAAGCGGTTGACGAACCGGAGCTGGATCGTATCCAGCGAACCACTCCGGTTCTTGGCAATAATAACCTCTCCGACGCCGGCGGTTGAATTGCCGTTCTCGTCCTGGGTGATGTTGTAGTACTCCGGGCGGTACAGGAACATCACCATATCGGCATCCTGCTCGATAGAACCCGATTCGCGAAGGTCGGAGAGCTGCGGCTTTTTGTCGCCCCCCCGCGTTTCAACAGCCCGGCTCAACTGCGAGAGGGCAATTACGGGTACGTTCAACTCTTTGGCCAGGTTTTTCAGGGCCCGGGAAATCGACGCAATTTCCTGCTCGCGGTTCCCTCCGCCTTTGGTAGTGTCTCCCGTCATCAACTGGAGGTAGTCAATCACCACCATCTGAATATCGTGCTGCGCCTTCAGGCGCCGGCATTTTGCCCGGAGTTCCAGAATGGATAGGGCAGGGGTATCGTCAATAAAGATGGGTGCTTCGGTCAGTCGCTGGATCTTGTGGTGGAGTTGCGTCCACTCGTGCGGGGCCAGGGTACCTTTGCGGATTTTCTCGCTATCAATCTCCGCTTCAGCTGATATAAGCCGGTTGACCAACTGTACCGACGACATCTCCAGCGAGAAAATAGCCACCGGCTTCCCATGATCTACGGCCGCGTTCCGGAGCGCCGATACCACAAATGCCGTGTTGTGAGTTACGGTCATATCTTCCAGCAGGAAGAGGTGATTACCGTCAATGGTAAACCCGTAGTAATCGTCTTCTTTGTCAAATTCCACCGTGATTCCGGTCATGCGCCAGTCGCAGCCACTCTGGAGCGGCCGGGCTTTCTTACGTTCGATGCGTACCGGAATGCTGTCGATATTGCCATAGATTCGAACCCGGTATACTTCAGACTCAAAGCTAATGGAGGTAATACTGGCTTTTTTAGCGTTTAGCGACGTACGGAATCCCAGTGTGTCGGCCAGGTATTTAATCTGCTGCGCCAGTTCAAGACTTTTCTGGGTAATCTCATATCCGTTGGATTGTACCAAATAATGCCCGTCGCTGTCGATCAACCCGGCAAGCAGGGCCAGCCGTTTTTGCCGGGAGTTAACCAGGTACGGTTGCGGAATATGCCTGTTGGCCAGCAGGTTCATACTCCGCAACTCCTTTTGAAGCGAAAAGAACTGCTGTTTTCCCCGGAATCCTTTGGTAATTGAATAGGCCGGACATTTTCCCGCCTGCTGATAATGGCTAACCGACAGCTCGAGCGCATGAGCATACTCATTCAGGTACTCGACTACTTCTGCGTCTATAGTACTGATCCTTGAACTGTAGGAATGGCCCGGTCCGTCGATACGGTCGCCGAGCCAAAGTCCAAGGAAATACGGATCAACGGGTGTAGCCTGCTCTGGGAAGTCAACGGCAACTTTATACCCTTTGTAGTTTGATTTAAACTTATCCGATTTTGTCAGATACTCGCCGACCGATATGTTCAGGACATCGCCGTTCCGGTGAGGTCCTTCGTTCCGGCTGCGTTTCAGCGAAAGGATGTGGCTTTCGTTCACCCGGTAATCAATACCGCGGTTCTGGCGTATCCAGTACATGCGCTCTCGTCCGCGAGCGATAGACAGCACCCGGCGTGGCGTAGAATCGTTGCCCATCAGCAGATCGCCGGTCCGTACATCTTCGACTTTTCGGAGCGAACCGTCAAACATCACTACCTTGGTGCCTTTACCCAGGCATTTACCCATCGCCGGCCGCGCGGCCAGAATAATCAATTCGGTGGGTTGCCAGCCCGAAGTAAGCCGGTCGAGGTTTGTAAAGCCTGATGGAACACCGGTCAGACCCTGCTGGTTCTTCTTGGTCTCCATCTCGTTCAGTGCCTGCCGAACGATGGTACTCATGTCCGCGTAGTTCTTCCGGATGTTTGATTCGGTAATGCGGAACAGAGACTGCTCGGTGCGGTCGAGCAGGTTAAAGACGTCGGTCGTGTCTTCGTAAGCATCGCGCAGGATCTCCGACGACATGGTAATCAGCGACCGTTTCAGGGCCTGCTCGGTAATAATCCGGGCGTGGTATTCAATATTGGCCGCCGAGTTGACCCGCGTAGTCAGGTCGGTAATATACCCACCTCCCCCGACCACATCAATTTCGCCGGATTTACGCAACTGCGCGGTTACCGTGAGGAGGTCGATCGGTTCAGAGTCGGAAAAGAGCGTCAGGATAGCATTGTAGATCCGCTGGTGCGCTTCTTTATAAAAGCTTTCCGGCTTCAGGATGTCGATAACAGCCGAGAGCGCGTCTTTTTCAATCATCAACGCGCCCAGCACCGCTTCTTCCAGATCGGTTGCCTGTGGAGGTAATTTCCCTAAACCTGTATCGAGCCAGCGGTTACTGGCTTGTTGGCGACCTGGTTGGCCGGAAGGTGGTTTTCGAAAGTTGTTCGGCTTGGCGTTTTCCATGACTAACGCAAGTATACGCAAACGCTACTACATAAGGCAAGACGGGGCACCATACCGGGTCAGGGGTTTTGGTTATTTGATATGCTCAACAACCTGATTGTAAAATGACTAACGACGCCAAAAAAATAGTTGAATTTTAGGCAGGACGGTTTGTTGAAAAAACGCTTCATTTTACAGGTTAGGAGCAGGACCGGCGTGAGCAATATACACGGGCTTTAGCGATAAATCAACGAAAAGCTGACTTGTTTTTTTCTTCATATAAAACTTAGGCAGCAACGAATAAATTTTACGGAAAATTTGTTGTACTCTTAAACAAACCCGATATATTTCGGACTACGAATACGCACAAACCTTTAAACGAACTGAGCATTTGGTCGAAAAAGTAATCACGCTTGAGAATGTATCCTTACCTGAGTTTCTGGGCGTGGAAAATAACAACATTAAGGAAGTGGCAGCTGCCTTTCCGATGAGTAAGATCATTTCGCGGGGCAACGAGATCCGCATTAAAGGCACAACTCCGGAAATTACCCGTATTACCGACATTCTGGATTCCCTGATGGAGCATTACCAGAAATACGGTAAACTAACCCACGAGAATGTGAAGGAATATATAAGCGGAGGCACCCAGCCGGAAGCGCGTCCGGAGATCGTAGCCGACGATGATGTGCTGGTATATGGTACCAAAGGGGTGGTAGTACGGGCCAAGACCGCCAACCAGCAGAAACTGGTTGAAGCCGCCGAGAAACACGATCTGGTGTTTGCCGTTGGACCGGCCGGTACGGGTAAAACCTACACGGCCGTGGCCATTGCTGTGCGGGCGCTTAAGAATAAGGAAGTCAGGAAGATCATTATCACCCGCCCGGCCGTAGAAGCCGGCGAGAACCTGGGCTTTCTGCCCGGTGATCTGAAAGAAAAGATTGATCCATACCTGCGCCCGATCTATGATGCGCTGGACGACATGATCCCGGCTGAAAAGCTTAAATATTACCTCGAAAACCGAATAATTGAGATTGCACCACTGGCGTATATGCGCGGGCGTACCCTGAACAACGCCTTTATCCTGCTCGACGAAGCGCAGAATACCACCCCCATGCAGATGAAGATGTTCCTGACCCGGATGGGACCCAGTTCCAAAGCCATCATCACCGGCGACCGTTCGCAAATTGACCTGCCGCATAAGCAGAAGTCAGGTTTGATTGAATCGGTGGATATTCTCAAAAATATTAAAGGCATTGCCTTCGTTGAATTGGATGGACGCGATGTGGTTCGTCACCGATTAGTCAAAGAGATTATTGCCGCCTATGAAGAAGCGGGTCAGTAATACAGTATGTTCGGGAGTCGGCTGGCTTTGGCTGGCCGGCTCTTTCCTTTCTCTTCAGGCGCAGCCTCTGCCCGACACCGCCCTGAAACGCTGCGGTCATGTGGAGTACGAACAGGTGCTGAGGCAACGGGACCCTTTCCGCCGGACTAATATTGACGCCCTCAATCAAAAGATCCTGGCATTTAAAACCCAGCAGGCGCAGGGCCGGACCACCGAGACGATCTATCGGATTCCTGTTGTGGTTCACGTCATTCACTACAATACCTCCGGCTTTATTGGGGGAGACAATAACCCCAATATTTCCGACGAGCAGATTGCCTCTCAGATCCGGGTGCTGAACGAAGATTACCGCCGGCAGGAGGGTACGCCCGGTTTCAATACCGATCCGGTTGGGGCTGATATGGGTATCGAATTTTTTCTGGCCCAGACCGATCCCAACGGGCGGTCGACCACCGGCATTACCCGCCACTACAATGCCAAAGAAAGCTTTGATGTGTTCAGAGACGATGTTCTGCTGTCGCAGATTGCGTACTGGCCCAGCGACCGGTATTTAAACATCTGGGTAGCTCCGCTTGCAAACAATTACCTGGGTATTGCTCAGTTTCCGGAGGGTGGGACTACCATTCCGGGCTTAAGTGTGGGCGAAACGAATGAATTTACGGATGGGGTGATTATCGACTATCGGTATTTTGGCCGGAGTATTGGTACCGTTCGCAACAGCACCTATTGCTGCGGCCGGACAACTACCCACGAGATCGGGCACTGGCTTGGGCTGATTCATACCTGGGGCGACTCCGTCTGCGGAGATGATTACGTAGCCGATACGCCCCCCACCGAACGGGCTAACCAAACCACCCAGTGTACCCAGACCTTCTCTAATTGTAACAATGTCCGGACCCGTAATCAGATCGAAAATTACATGGATTATTCGCCGGACCGGTGCATGAACCTGTTTACCCAGGGTCAGCGCAACCGGGTTCGGGCGGTTTTAACGTTAAGTCCCCGCCGGCAGCGATTACTCAGATCGCTGGAATCCCTGCCCCAAACCGAGACCCTCACCCTCCAGCTATCGCCGAATCCGGCCGATGCAGAGGCTATTGCCGATGTGCTATTTACCGGGTTTAAAACCTTTACGCTGAGGGTTCTGGACCTGAACGGCCGGCTGATCCGGTCGGTGCAATACACCGACGTGCCCAGCACCCGGGTTTTTCTGCCGGTATTTGGATTACCTACCGGTATGTATGTGGTTCAGGTGACTACTGATTCAGAAAAGATAAGCAGCCGGCTATTGGTCCGGTAAGCCTATGATAGAGGTTATACTGATTACGCAGCCTGCCGATTTAGACCAGGCTTTTGTCATCCGCAGGGAGGTATTTGTAGAAGAACAGCAGGTGCCCGCCGACGAGGAATACGACGAATACGAAAAAACCAGCCGTCATTTTCTGGCTCGTTCCCATGCAGTGCCCTGCGGAACCGCCCGCTGGCGCGAAACACCTAAAGGTATTAAGCTGGAACGGTTTGCCGTCCGGAAAGACTACCGGGGCCAGGGCGTCGGTAAAGCCCTGGTACGCGCCGTGCTGGATGATGTGTTTCTGTACCACGGGCATCCGGAGACCGTATATATGCACGCACAGGTAAGCGCCATGCCCCTCTATGCCGGCTTCGGTTTTGAACCGGTGGGTGACCTTTTCGATGAGTGCGGCATAATGCATTACAAAATGGTCTTGCCCATGACGGCCTACCCGGTTTCATGAAAGGCTACCCGTTTGTTCGCTACGCAGCCGCCCTCACCGGCGGCATCCTTTTTTATGTCTGGCAGCCGGATCTGGCCGTTCTGGTCGTCGGACTCGGTGTATCGGGTGCCGTACTGTTCGGTTGGGGCTGGCATAGAAAGCTCCGGCAGCAGCCTAGGCCGCTTACCCTCTGGTCAGGCATCGGGAGTCTGCTAATGCTGTTTGCCCTCGGCTGGGGCATTACCAGCCTGCATACCCCAGCCACGCGTTCCAGCAACCTGCTAAACCTGACCCGGCCGCTGGAGGCCTATGAAGCGGTGGTGACCAGCCAACCCGAAGAGCGGGCTAAAACCTACCGCGTTGAACTGGCCCTGCGCCGGGGACTGGTCGACGGGCACTATCAACCGCTCAGTGGCCGGGTGATAGCCTACCTCGCTAAAGCCGGTATTCCCCTGCCCCAATACGGCGACGTGTGGTTGGTAGCGGGTGCCCCGCGCACCATTGACCCTCCGCTGAACCCCGGCGAATTCAACTATAAGCGGTTTCTTGCCATCAGAGGCATTTATCACCAGCAGTACCTGCAACACCATCAGCGGCAGGTGCTTGGCTATGCTCCGCCCAGTCGGCTGGTGGCCGTAGCTAATAAGGTTAACCGGCTGGCCGATAGTGTATTTACCCGACAGGTAGGTTCCAGACCTGAATACGGAATAATCAACGCCATGATCCTGGGTATTCGGGATGAGGTTGATCCGGAGCAGTACCGGGCGTATGCCGCATCGGGGGCGGTGCATATTCTGTCGGTGTCCGGGCTGCATGTAGCCATCCTGTTTGGTGTGTTGGCGGTACTGCTGGGGTTTCTGGAAAAACGGCGGGGTGGAAAATACCTACTTGGCGGTATTCAACTGGGCATTCTCTGGTTTTACGCCTTAATGACCGGCTTTTCGCCACCGGTGCTGCGCTCGGCGGGTATGCTGACCCTGCTCATCCTGGCCCGAATGCTGGGGCGAACGCATACTATGCCCAATACCCTGGCGGCTTCGGCATTTTTTATCCTTTGCGCCGATCCGTACGCCCTGTTCTCGGCGGGGTTCCAGTTATCGTATCTGGCCGTGGCGGGTATCGGGGCCTGGCAGTCGGGTTTGTACCAGTCGCTTTCGTTCCGGTATTCGTGGCTGAATAAGGTATGGGAGATGACGGCCCTGGCCCTGGTGGCCCAACTGGCTACCTTTCCGCTGGCGGTATTCTATTTTCATCAGTTTCCAACTTACTTTCTGCTGGCCAACCCCGCTGTGATGCTGCTGTCGCAGGTGTTGCTTCCGGTAGCGATGGCCACCCTGGCCGTATGCTGGGTTCCGGGGCTGAATGCAGTAGCCGGCTGGCTGTTGCAGCACACGACCTGGCTGCTCAACCAGTCGGTGGCCATGACCGGTCAGTTACCAGGGGCCAACTGGGAGGGCCTTTGGCTGTCGCCAGGGCAGTTGGTACTGGTATACCTGCTTATCCTGAGCGGGGTAGCGCTGCTGGTAACGAGGCAAAAGTCGTACCTCTGGTTCACCTGCTTTCTGGGTGTCTCGCTGACCGGCACCCTGCTCACCGACCACTACCTGCAAAAGCATCAGCGTCGGCTGGCGGTGCATTTTCTCCCGCACAAAACAGCAGTGAGTTTTGTTGAAGGCTCAAAAGCAACCCTGTTTACCGACCTCGACATCAGCAAAGACCCCCGGACGTTTGAATTTTACCTGAAAAACACGTTTGGCCAGTGGGGCGTCACCAATCTGACGGTGGCATCTCTGACGGATACGGCTGTGTCTGCCATTCCCGAAGTCAGAAGCAGCGATTACCGGATGCTGGTGTGGCAGGGAAAACGTATTCTGCTGGTGAACCGGCTAAGCGGGTACCAACGCTGGCAATTGCCGGCCGTGGTGGATTACCTGATCATTCGCCGGAATGCCCTCCGATCCTGGGAGCAACTGAACGGACGCGTGGTGGCCCGGCAAATCCTCTTTGACGATTCCAACAAAACGGCGCTGACGGATCAGCTACTGGCCGCAGCCGCCAAACAGACGATCCGCTGTTTTTCGGTCCGGCAGCAGGGGGCGTTTGTCGCTGACCTGTAGGTAAAAATAAATAAGCCGAAAGGCGGTTGTAACGCCGGTTTTACTAAAACTTTTTCCCTGAACCAGCCGTTTCTTCAGTGTATGGAAACGCTGGAAAAAATCCGCAAAACGTACAGTGATTACGTTTTGGAACATGGCAAACAACCACCCTCCGTTTATCAGTTTGCCAAGAAATTGAAAATTCCCGAAGTTGAGTTTTACAACTACTACGCTTCGTTCGACGCCATTGAGGCCGACATCTGGCTGGCTTTCTTTCAGGAAGCCCGGCAAACGGTAGAGGCCGACACCGTGTACCTGACCTATTCGGTTCGGGAAAAGCTGCTCGCCTTTTACTACACCTGGATCGAAGGGCTGAAAAGCCAGCGGAGCTTTGTCACCTACAGCTTCAACCGGCTGCGTGAAGCGTCGGGAACTGCCCGTAACGAGCCCAATCCGGTGCTGCGCGCCCGGCGGAGTACCGTCTCTCGCAGCCGTTCGCTCGATCCCTTTAAAGACGCTTTCTTCGACTTTGCCCGCGATCTGCTGGCCGAAGGCCGCGAAAGCCGGGAGGTTGAACCCCGTCCGTTTGTCACCGACCGCTACGCCGATGGCCTTTGGATTCAGACCCTGTATATCCTGGATTTCTGGGTGCGCGATGTGAGTAAAAACTTTGAAAAAACGGATACGGCCATCGAAAAAGCCGTAAACACCACCTTCGACCTGGTAGGCCGCTCCCCGCTGGATTCGCTGATCGACCTTGCCAAGTTTATTTACCAAAATAGATAATTAGTCGGTAGCCGATAGTCAGTAGTCGCTCATACACGGCGACAGTCCTATTGACTATCGACCAACGACTATCGACTAACCTATGAAATCACAAAACCATATTCCCACCACCAAAGTCGCCAGAGCGAGCCAGTTCGTGAAGGCGGGCATCAAGGTGGGTGGCAATTATATTAAGCATTACAGCAAAAAGCTTGTTCAGCCGGGTTTGGGGAATGAGGAACTGCATTCGGATAACGCGGCCGACATTTACGACGCGCTGAGTGAACTGAAAGGCAGTGCGCTCAAGATGGCGCAGATGCTGAGCATGGACCGGAACATTTTGCCCAGGGCCTATGTCGATAAGTTTGCCATGTCGCAGTACTCGGCTCCGCCTTTGTCAGGACCGCTGGTGGTGAAAACCTTCCGTAATTACTTCGGCAAATCTCCGCAGCAGTTGTACGACCGGTTCGATATGGAGGCCGTCAATGCAGCCTCCATCGGACAGGTGCATCAGGCCTGGAAAGGCGGCAAAAAGCTGGCCGTAAAGGTGCAATACCCCGGCGTGGCCGATAGCGTGACCTCCGACCTGAAAATTGCCAAGCCCCTGGCGGTACGGCTGCTGAACCTCAATGAGCGCGATATTGACCGCTATATGGGAGAGGTGGAGGCCAAGTTGCTCGAAGAGACCGATTATGATCTGGAACTGAAACGTTCGGTGGCTATTTCTGAATCCTGCGCCCATATTGCTAATCTGGTATTCCCCAAATATTACCCGGAACTGTCCAGCAAGCGCATTCTGACGATGGACTGGCTGGAAGGGCTGCACCTGAAAGATTTCCTGAAAACGAATCCATCGCAGGAGGTGCGCAACCAGATTGGGCAGGCGTTGTGGGATTTTTACAATTACCAGGTACATACCCTGAAGCAGGTTCATGCTGATCCGCATCCCGGCAATTTTCTGATGCGGGCCGACGGTACGATGGGCGTGATCGACTTCGGCTGCGTGAAGGTAATCCCGGATTATTTCTACGAGAATTATTTCCGGCTCATCAACTTCGACACCCTGGACGATGAGGCCCTGACTAAGCAAATCTTCCGCAACCTGGAGTTTCTGGTCCCCGGCGACAGTCCAAAAGAAGAAGCGTTTTTCACCGACCTGTTCAAGCAGATGATCTTCATGCTGGGAATGCCCTTCAGCGTTCGCGAGTTTGACTTCGGCAACGATGCTTATTTTGACCGCGTCTACGCCTTTGCCGAAGAATTATCCAAGATTGATGAGCTGAAGAATTCCAAAGTGGCCAGAGGCTCGCAGGATGGCTTATACATCAATCGCACGTATTACGGCTTGTATTCCATGTTGAATGAGTTGAAAGCAACCGTAATTACCCATAAGCCCGATTGGCTGCTGTCGCGCAAGCTCCGGGATGAACTGCAGGGCGCTACGGCCTGATGCATTGATTACCTGGACGTTAGGGTGCCGGTGAATTCGGCGGAAGGGAAAGAAAGCAAAAGCGGCATTTGCCAATTTGAGCTTTTCTGACTATTTTCCGAAAACAGATTGAATCCACCGGCATGGGTAAACCCAGATTTGACGATATTTTTATGGAACTGGCCGTTAATCTGGCCAAACGGTCGCATTGCATTAAAGCCCAGGTTGGCGCGGTGCTGACCAAAGATACCCGGATTATTTCGATCGGGTACAACGGCCCCCCGGCGGGTACCCACAACTGCGACGAAGAGTTTCCGGGTGTAGGCTGCCCCCGCGACTCGAAAGGAAGCTGCTCACTGGCGCTTCATGCCGAGCAGAACGCCATTCTGTATGCGGCTAAAAACGGCTCCAGTGTAGAAGGCGCGACCTTATACGTGACACTCTCGCCCTGCATTGCCTGCGCCCGTATTATTTTCAGTATGAAGATCGACCGCGTGATTTATTACCATTCGTATGCCGAATACAAAGGAATACCCGTGGATGAAGGCGTTGAATTTCTGCGCCGGTTTGGTGTAACGGTCGACCGGTACGAACCATCGGAACTGCTCTCGATACCCTCAGAACCCAGCCTGTTGCCGGTATCATGAACATTCTGGCCCATGCATACCTCTCCGGCCGGCACGAAAGCCTGATTGTCGGTAATTTCATCGCTGATTTTATCAAAGGAAATCCGGCGAATCCGCGTCATGGCCTCACGGCTGATGAGCAGGCCGGCGTGTGGCTGCACCGGGCCATTGACGAATACACCGATGCCCATGCGCAGGTGGCGGCTGTGCGGCAGTTGCTGTACCCGCGTTGTCATAAATACGCCGGGGTGGCTGTCGATATCTTTTTCGACCATTTCCTGGCCCTGAATCTTAAGGCTAGTCCGGTCGACTCTCTGAGTGAGTTTCGCACCTTTGTTTACGATGTGCTGCAGCGCCATTGGGACCGGCTGCCGCCGGGTGCCGACCGGATGGCCGAGGCTATGATCCGGTACGACTGGCTGAGCCATTACCAAAGCACCGAAGGCATCGATCGTTCGCTGAAGGGACTCTCGCGCCGGACGGCTTTTCCGTCGGGGCTGGACACGGCTATCGACGATTTTAATGTGTATTACGCCTTTATTGGGCAATGCTTTGAGCGGTTCTGGCCGCAGCTGGCGGCTTTTGCCCGCGAGAGGCTGGTCAGTTTGCCCGGTTTCGCGTAGTTTTGCCCTGCTATGATCCCCGCTGTTAATACGCTGCTTAAAGATATTCGAAATAAACGACTGGCTCCCGTGTACCTGATTCACGGCGATGAACCCTATTACCTGGACCGCATCGCCGACGAGCTCGAAAAAGTGGCCGTGCCGGTGGCCGAGCGGGGATTCAACCAGTTCGTGCTGTTTGGCAAAGATACCGATGTGGGGGCGGTGCTGAACTACGCCCGACGATATCCGTTTATGGCCGAGCGGCAGTTGGTACTGGTCAAAGAGGCCCAACTGATGGGTGGCATCGGGGATAAAAGCAGCCAGCAGCTTCTGGAAGATTACGCCCAAAATCCGCTGACGAGCACGATTCTGATGATGTGTTTCACCAGAGAAGACGGCAAGGCCGGCCTGGATGAGCGCAAAACCTGGGTGAAAGCCTTTGGGCAAAAAGGCGTGTTGTTGGGCGTTAAAAAGCTTTACGAAAATAAACTAGTCGATTGGGTTGCCGATTACTGCCATGAGCAGGGCGCAAAGGTAAGCCCCAAAGCCTGCCAGATGCTGGTGGACGCTATCGGCAACGACCTGAAGCGGCTGGCGGGGGAGATTGACAAAATCCTGCTGAACCTGCACGTAGGCGAAGAGATTTCGGCCGGCACGGTGGAGCGGCTGGTGGGTATCAGCAAAGAATACAATGTTTTTGAGTTGCAGAAAGCCCTGGTGCAGCGCGACGTGGTGAAGGCGAACCGCATTGTCGATTATTTTGGTCGCAACGCCAAGGACAACCCCTTAATTGTCATTCTCACGCAACTGTTCCAGTATTTCAGCCGGGTGCTGATGGTGCAGGCAACTAAAGAGCAGTCGGATAAAGCCGTTGCCGCTTTGCTGGGCATTAACCCCTTCTTTGCCAAAGATTATTTATCGGCGGCCCGCACCTTTCCACTGCCGAAAGTGGTGGCAATCATTCACGCCATCCGCCGGTCAGATGCCCTGGCCAAAGGCATTGAATCGCCATCCATGAACGAGGGGGATATTCTCCGGCAACTGGTTTTTGACATACTGCATTAATTGCCCAATACCTGACCCGGTTTCTTAGTTGTTCTGCTGAGGAGTGGATTCGCCATGGGGCGTATGCAGAAATTTTTTGCGGGCCGTGTTGAACTTAAGCAACGATCTGACCATCCGGAAAACGACCAGAGGAAATGTAGCCAGATCACGCAGGGAAAGTTTTCGCCAGAGATAACCGGGTACCGACATTAACAGGCTGATTACGAGTATGCCCAGCATAAAGCCATAGGCCTGCTGGAACTGAACGTTGGCCAGGAACAGGGTCAGCAGGAAACCAACCGTCAGAACAGCTAACAGCAGCGTTCGGGGTAAAACCAGGGCTTTGAGCAGGCCGTTGGCTGCGTGAAAATTCCCCCGAAGAAACTGGCGGATACCGGTCCTGAAAAATACCGATACAAACTGAATCTGAGCCGCAATCCACCGCGTACGCTGCCGTTCAAAAACGTCCAGATTCTGAACTTTCTCATCGTAGATAAACGCGTCTTTCAGATACGCAATGACCAGGCCGTCGACCATTAGGTTCATCTCCAGCTCCTTATCGTAGCCCCCAACGGTATGAATCCGGCTCATTGCCGATTTCATCGGGATAGGTTCAAAGGCCATACCTGAGCCAATCAGAGAGGCCGACAACCCCATTGCCCGCTGCCCGGCCCTAAAAATATGGTTATTGACCTCCTCGTTCATGGCATCCAGAACTGCCACACTGGTGTTGGTATTCTTAGCTACCCGGTGCCCCTGAACCGCCCGCCAGCCTTTGTCAAACGCCAGATTGATCCGGCTCAGAAAATCCGGGGCCATATGATTATCGGCGTCCGAGATCAATATTATGTCGTAAGCGTGGTCGGGAATTTGCGCCAGTGCGTAGGAAATGGATTTTTGAACCGTCGACTGTTCAAATGACACTTCAACGATCTTTATTGGATAATCTGCCAGTTTTTGCAGCGTAACCGGCTGGAAGGAATCGGCAATAACAAAGAGGTCGAACGACTGCCGGGGATAGTCCAGGCTAAGATTGGCTTGTACCGAGTCGATAATGACTTTATCTTCTTTATACGCGGGAATCAGAATGGCAATTCGTCGGTAACGCGTTGGCGGATTGGCCGGAGAAATATCATCACTGCCGGTAAAATGGCCGGCCAGGGCAAAGATAAACAGGTAAATAACATTAAAGAACAGGAACAGGCCAAGCGGAAGAAAGAAAAGGTACCCCAAAATGTCCATGCTGCAGTTGATAGGCTAAATCGTCTGTAATGATATAATTTCTGTAGGCAAGGTAAGTTAAATAAGCCGAATTGCTAAATCAAACCCCGTAACGAAAAAGGAAGCAGCAAGTCACATTAAATTTTACAAATTTGGTCATATCTTATTGTTTAATCATAATTTAATTGCTTAATTTAAGCAATAATAAACAATGGTTTTCAAACAGCCGATATCTGTATACAACGTCTCCACACTTATTCCTTTCTTCATCGGCGTATCTATTGAATAGCAATCTACCTGTCTGGTAGATGAATGTATTGTGCACATTTTAGTTTACACGTCTAAACTTTATTACTAGTCTCTATGAACGTACTTTTACCTGCCGTTTTCTTTTTATGGTCAATTGCCGGCTTATCCTATTCGGTAGCTCAAAAAACCCTGCCTGGTAAACTAGAAGCAGAGAGTTATGATGCTATGTATGGTGTCCAAACAGAAAATACCTCTGATGCTGGTGGGGGGCAGAATGTGGGCTGGATTGATGCGGGTGACTGGATGGATTACCAGGTGGTGGTGCCCGCCACCGGAAATTATACCTTTCGGTTTCGGGTTGCCAACAGCTACGGTGATGGTAAAATTGAAGTCCGAAATGCTGGGGGCGTGGCCCTGGGGCAACTTCCTGTTCCCCGTACGGGCGGGTGGCAAAGCTGGGTTACCATCAGCGCCATTATTCCACTCACTGCCGGAGCGCAAACGATTCGGATCTATGCTGTTCAGGGCGACTGGAATTTCAATTGGTTTGAGGTCAGCAGTGCCCGGCCCCTACCCGGTAAGCTGGAGGCCGAAAGCTACGATGCCATGTCGGGAATCCAGACGGAGGCTACTACCGATGCCGGCGGAGGGCTGAACGTAGGCTGGATCGATGCGGGTGACTGGCTCGATTATAACGTAATTATTGCTTCGACAGGAAGTTACCAGCTGAACCTGCGGGTGGCCAACAGTTACGGAAATGGGGTCGTTGAGATCAGAACGGCCACCGGCGCTGTTTTGGGGCAGGCCAGCATACCCCAGACAGGGGGCTGGCAGAGCTGGACCACCCTTAGTATTCCGGTGACAATCACCGCCGGCTCTCAGGTGTTGCGGGTGTATGCAGTACAGGGTGACTGGAACTTCAACTGGCTGGAGCTGGTACCGGTTAAATCCATTCCGGGTAAAATTGAAGCCGAAAACTACGATGCCATGTCGGGTGTTCAGACTGAGAATACGGCCGATGCCGGCGGAGGGCAGAATGTGGGCTGGATCGATGACGGCGACTGGATGGACTATAACGTGAGCGTAGCGTCGGCGGGAAATTACACCTTTAAATTCCGGGTAGCCAACAGCTACGGCAACGGTAAAATTCAGATCCGGAATGCAGGGGGGAGTATACTGGGGCAGGTTAGCGTACCGCAAACCGGGGGCTGGCAAAACTGGACCATCATCAGCACCATTGTCCCGCTGCCCGCCGGCTCTCAGGTGTTGCGCATCTATGCCGAACAGGGGGCCTGGAATTTTAACTACTTCGAAGCGTTTGCCGCCAAACCAATCCCCGCCAAACTTGAAGCGGAAGATTACGATGCCATGTTCGGAATCCAGACGGAGACCACCTCAGACGCCGGCGGGGGGCTCAACGTGGGGCGGATCGACGCCAATGACTGGCTTGACTTCAACGTCAGAACCACCACAGCCGGTACATATACCGTAAACTTCCGGGTAGCTAACGCCTACGGTAACGGGATCATTCAGCTTCGGGCAGCAAATGGGGCTGTGCTGGGGCAGGTTAGCGTTCCCCAAACCGGAGGCTGGCAGAGCTGGACTACTCTTAGCATGGTGGTCAGCCTGCCCGCCGGCGATCAGGTGCTGCGGGTGTTTGCCGTCAATGGCGACTGGAACTTCAACTGGCTGGAGGTAATTGGTGGCGGAACTCCGCCCCCTTCGCAAACGCAGTCGGTGATCACCTTCGGCGACCTGCCCGCTAAAACGGTGGGTGACCCCGCTTTTGACCTGGTCGCTACCAGCAATAATACCGCAACCCCAATTTCGTTTACCTCGTCCAATCCGGCTGTTGTATCGGTTTCCAACTCGACCGGAAGCTGGAAGGCTACAGTAGTGGGGGCGGGACCGGCTACGATTACGGCATCTCAGGCGGGTAATGCGCAGTTTATAACCGCAGAAGCCGTTTCGCGGAGCCTGACGGTGCAGGCAGCTCCGATCAATAATCCGCCGGTGGTTTCGTTCGGCGTTAAAATTCCTATCGACCCGAAGCGCTGGTACCAGCTAAACAATGTGAGCAACGGTCTGGATGGCTTATTCGACGGGCAGACCAATGTGCGGGTTGAAACCGGATGGGGTAAGATACTAAGTAACTTTGATGCGTATTATCCGCTGCTCGACGGCGAGGAAATGACCATCGAAGGAATTAAATTTTACGATGGAGAAGGCTCCATGCAGGATGCCCCCATGACGGTTTCAGTTATCACAAATCAATGGCAGCGGATTCCTATTGCCACATTTACGGGGCAGGAATACAATACCTGGGTTGGGCCCTATCCCAATCGCCCTACCACTGGTGACGCCCGGTTCAAGCTGGATACGCCCATATCAGGCGTCCGTTACCTGGTTATTAATGCATACTGGGGTTATCCCAACGAAATGGAGATTTACGGCTCCTATACGCCATCAAGCCAGACACCTACCCCGGCCCCGGCAAAAGCCATCAAGCTGAAAAATATGTTTGGGATCAATGCCTTTGAATGGGACTTTGAAGATGGCCAGAATCCGACGGTTATTAACGAAACCAAGCTTCAGGCCGTAAAAACGTTTACGGGTATCCGTCATTACATGGATTGGGAGAAGCTGGAATCCCAGCAAGGGAAATACACCTATAATCCGGTGCATAGCGGAGGCTGGAACTACGATATTATTTACGAACGCTGTAAAGCAGAAGGCATTGAAGTGCTGGCCGACCTGAAAACGATTCCCCACTGGATGCAATTGACCTACCCGGAGGCCGAGCGGGATGCTGAGAACGTACCGGTGCGGTACGGTAAAGACTATTCCGACCCCAATTCCTATATCGAGCAGGCAAAAGTGGCTTTTCAGTACATTGCCCGGTATGGTCATAATCCGGCTGTAAACCCGGCCCTGCTGAGCGTAAATAGTGCGCAGCGGTGGACCGGCGATGGCGTGAACACCGTTAAAATTGGCCTGGGCCTGATCTCCTATATTGAATGCGACAACGAGCGCGACAAATGGTGGAAAGGCAGAAAAGCCTACCAGACCGCCCGCGAATACGCAGCAAACTTATCAGCTTTTTATGACGGACACAAAAATACAATGGGGCCGGGCGTTGGGGTTAAAAACGCCGACCCGTCGGTGAAAGTCGTGATGGGGGGACTAGCCTCGGCCTATGCCGGTGCCGACTACCTGAAAGGGATGATTGACTGGTGTAAGGAGTTTCGGGGCTATCGGCCCGACGGCAGAATCAACCTGTGCTGGGATGTTATCAACTACCACCTCTATACCGATGATGCCAACTCTTCGCAGAGTGGAACCTCAACCAGGGGAGTGGCGCCGGAGGGATCATCTGCCGGCCGGATTGCCAAAGAGTTTATCGACGTTGCGCACGCACTGGCCGGCGATATGCCGGTCTGGATTACCGAAACCGGTTATGATGTCAATCAGGGGAGTCCGATCAAAGCCATTCCCATCGGTAACAAATCGGCGCTGCAAACCCAGGCCGACTGGATACTGCGGACGGCACTGTTTTATGCCCGTTTGGGGATCGAAAAAGTGTTTCTCTATCAGCTATACGACGATAACTTCCTGAGCCCGATCCAGTTTGGCTCGTCGGGCCTGATGAACCCCAACCATACCCGTAAACCGGCTGCCGATTACATTTACCAGGTCAACCAACTGCTGGGTGAGTACACCTACAGGCAGACACTCCACGCTGATCCGATTGTGGACCGCTACGAGTCGGGCGGAAAATCGGCGTATATACTGGTGGTTCCGGACGAAACCGGCCGAACTGCACAGTATACGCTGGATTTAGGCACCGCTACCCAAGCCAAAATCTACACCCCAAAAGCAGGTAGCAACACGATGGAGGTGCAGGAGGTAAATACGGTACAGGGGAAACTGACACTCACGGTAACCGAAACACCGGTGTTTGTAATTGCGTCGAACCAGACGCCCAACGGAGGGCGAACGGCTGTGGCTGCTGTCACTGAGTCGCAAGCCACCGAAAACGCCACAACCCCATTGGAGCAGTTGATTCGGGTGTATCCAAATCCTACCACCGATTATGTGTTGATCGATATTCCGGCCGACCGGGCGGAGGCTTTTGAACTCAGTCTGTTCGATGCCGGATTGGGTAAACAATACCGGCACCTCACGATTCACCCAACCGGAAGCAAGTCGACGTACAAGCTCGACGTGTCAGCCTTACAGGAGGGCATGTATCTGCTGGAAATAAGGAACGGGTCGGAACGAGTTATTCGTAAAGTTCTGAAAAGTCGTTGAGGCAAAACGTAAGGGTTGAAACAAAACAGGCAGTTCCGGACGGGCTGCCTGTTTTGTTTTAGTTGATACGCGCTTTATTGCCGGAAAGATGCAGGTCGTAATTGTATTTTAGCTGCCGATATACGGTTCTGAGCGCAACAATGAAAGGGTTC
Source organism: Nibrella viscosa (assembly GCF_039541875.1). Classification (NCBI taxonomy): domain Bacteria; kingdom Pseudomonadati; phylum Bacteroidota; class Cytophagia; order Cytophagales; family Spirosomataceae; genus Nibrella; species Nibrella viscosa. The sequence continues at coordinate 238,660 of NZ_BAABHB010000006.1, forward strand.
CGGCTTTGTTGACGCCAGTTGTTCCGGCTTACCGTGCTGGGCTCTTCCGGCGGATTCACCTGGTCGAACATGGCCCGGAAGTCGGTCAGGAACAGCCCCCGGCCTTTGTTCTTTATAAAGGACACACACATCAGGTATTCCGCTTTGTCGGATTTGATTCCTTCCACGTAGCGGCCAAACTTGTCCAGAAAATGGCTCCTCCGAAGGTGGGGGTGGTCGCTGTAATAGTAGATCTTATTGTAATCGAGGTACCAGGGCTGGTAAAGCATTTCGGAATATCCGTTGGCGTAGGGCCGTAAATACGGATAGGCGAAGTACGCGTAAAAGCGCACAATGTCCAGATCGGGCTCCTGCTGCATAAACCTTAGGGCATCGGTAAAATGCCGGGCAAACGCAGCTTTGGGGACGAAGTCTTCCTGAACATATAGGGTATAGGGGGTACGTACCGCGACCTGCCCCTTATTGAGGTTGTTGGCCAGGCCTTTGTTTTTGGGGGTCGTTATCAGCCGGAGCGGATAGGTCTCCGCCAGCGCCTGAACCACACTCAGGTGTTCGGGCTTGCTGCCGTCATCAGACACCACAATGTCTTCAAATGTACACTGAAGCCGGCTGAATGCGTCCAGTAGCCGCCTGAGCGAACTGCTTCGGTTGAAATGCGTAATCAGCAGGGTTACCCCCGGAAAATGCGTTGATGTTGGTTCCATTGAGAGTTTAATACGGGAGAATGGCTACTCGGTGAGCGTGGCTAATTCATAGCTGTTTTTGACAAGTCTGATTTTAAGGTAACCCCAGCGCAGCAGCAGAAACAAGGGGTTCCGGCTTTGCCGCCAGTCGCTCCGGCCGATGGTACTGGGTTCTTCGGGTGGGTTTAGCTGGTCGAACATTTCGCTGAACTGGTTCAGGAAAAGGCCGCGGGCTTTCTTTTTAATGACCGACAGGCACATCAGAAACTCGGTTTTGTCGGAATGAATACCCTCTGCATACCGGCCAAACTTGTCCGGAAAATGGCTCCTCCGAAGGTGAGGGTGGTCGCTATAGAGGTAAAATTTCAGGTGGTCGCTGTACCAAAGCTCTGGTTTGAAGATCATTTCCGAAAATCCCTTGCCGTAAGGTTTCAGGTAGGGGTAGCGGAAGTAGGCATAAAAACGCACCAGATCCAGACCTGGGTCCTGCTGCATAAACGCCAGCGCATCCGCAAAATGCCGGGCAAACGACGCTTTAGGCACAAAATCCTCCTGAATGTACAGGGTATAGGGGGTTTGCACCGCATCCTGCCCTTTGTTGATATTGTTGCCGAGACCCTTATTGACTGGGGTTGTAATCAGCCGGAATGGGTAGGTTTGCGCGTATTGCCGGACCAGCGTCAGATGGTCCGGCTTACTGCCGTCGTCCGAAACGACGATGTCTTCAAACGAACAACCGAGCTGCCGGAACGTTTCCAGTAACCGTTTAAGGGAGCTGCTTCGGTTGTAGTGAGTGACCAGTAGGGTGACACCGGCAAAGTGGTTGTTCATAGGGTTTACGAGGTATCAGTTGGTATAACGTTCTGCCTTAGCGAATCAGCAGGACCTGCTTCCTGCTGATAAATTGTTGGGGTGGTCCGGTATTGTCAGCGTGTTCAAAGGTTGCTTTTACGGCGTATATACCGCCCTCACAAGGCTGCCCCTGGTAGGTGCCATCCCATTTGTGGTCGAGGGTGTTACTGACAAAAATAACGGTGCCCCAGCGGTTATATATCGTCAACATATAGGTCGCTATGTCCTGCCCGATAATATCCAGGGCGTCATTGATTCCGTCGTTATTAGGCGTAAACGCATCCGGAATGAAGAGCCGTGGATACCGGCACTGCCCGCACTGAATTACCTGTAGGTCGTCGAGTACAAAATCATTCCCGCATCCTCCCAGTTCGTTGTTGATAAAGCGGATCAGTACTTCGCCGGTGTCGGCAGGCACCGAAAAGGTAAACGAAAACGGGTACCAGACCGGTGATTTCGTACGCTGGATCGTCCCGGTACTGAATGTCCGGAGGATGGTCCCATCCGGCATCACCACCTGAAGGGTCAGGTTGGGATTATGCGGAACCAGGATACCGCAGGTACCGGGGGGCATCTCCAGATTGAGGTTCAGAAGCCAGAACGAAAACTCATACGTAGCCGATTGGCATACGGCCGGCAGGGGCTGCGTAAAGATTTCGCCTATGTAGGCTGCGTTCAGTACCAGCATATTACCGTTTATGTCGCCCGGCGTGTGGTCTTGCGGCACATCATGCCAACTGTTGGTATAACAGGAGCCGCTCACCGCCGGCTGAATGTTGTACTGGCCATCGTTGGGGCAACGATCCGTCACCAGATCGTAGCGGGTCTGACTGGCCAGCGACGGCCGGTTTGATCCGCTGCCGAACGTTTGGGTGAACACCACCGTGGCTGAACCATTCCGGCAAAACTGCCCGGCTGCGATCTGCGTCCACAGCAGCAGGATCAGCATCCGGATCGTTAAAAAGAGGCTGTTGCCTGTGGGTGTGCTGCTGAGATTCTGCCATCTGAACATAGGCAGGCTGCAATTACGGGTTGGTGGTGTCGTCGGTTTTCGGGGTGGTGTAGGCCCCCATCTCCCGGATGGTTTTCCAGACACGATTGGCAAAGGCTTTTCCCAGGCTACCGTCGGCCATCAGCCGGCGGTCACTGGTCCATACCCGCGCATCCGGATGCGTTACGCGCACCGTCCGGCCTTTTCCCTGCTGCTGGAGCGATAAGGCCATCCAGCCATCTTCGCACCGGCCCGACGGGGGCGGGGCTATTCCGGCGGCTATCAGTTCGGCTACCGAGCCCTCCCGACCCGAGTCCAGCAGAAAGCCCCCTACCGCCAGGGCGTCGGTCCGGCGAAACGAAAAGTTAAATCCGTACACATTCAGGTACGCCTTGTGCCGGTTCCGAATGCTGTTGACCAGATAAGCCGCTTTTTCGTACCCCATCAGCGCCAGCCGCGATGAGGTAGGCCCCGGCAAAAAAGAATACAGCCCGTAGGCACAGCCGACCGCAGGGTCTCTAAGAGGATTCGTAATAGTCTCTGCCCAACCGGCCGGATACAGGCAGTCGGCATCTGCGTTTGCCTGTATCCGGCCGCGGGCGGCTTCCAGTCCAGCCTGACGGGCGTTGGCAACGCCGGGCCGGGTTTCCAGGATGGAGCGAACTCCGCAGCGGTCGAGCAGGTCCTGCGTACGGTCTTTTGAGTTATTATTTACCACCAGAATTTCAGTGGGTACGCTACCGCGCTGGTCAGCCAGCGAGGAGAGCATATTCAGAATGCTGGCTTCTTCGTTATAGGCCGGTATCACAATAGAAATCGCCGGGTTTTCCGGGCTGAACCGGGCCAGGCGTGCCCGGAGATCCACCAGAAGTGGTTCCGGAAGCTTGTCCGGATTGTACGTAAAAAGATGCTTGTTTAGCCAGTTGGGTAACATCAGTCCATTCTTCAGTTAACGGCGAAACGCTTTGATTTCGGCCAGCGACAGTTTATACCTCAGGGTAAGTCCAACAAAGACCAGACCGCCCAGGGCAATCTGGACAAAAAGATGGATCGGGCCTTCGTGGCCAAATGCCAGTTTATACAGCGCTATCAGGCCCACCATCAGCAAACAGAAGGTGAGCGGTTTCAGGATATTCGCAACGAAATCCCTGAAGAAACTGCCAATCAGCGAGTGCGCCATAAAGAAATTGATCACCAGATTGATGATAGTGGCCGTCAGGAAAGCCAGCGCTATACCAATGACCCCCCAGTATTTACCGAACACAAACAGCAGCGGTATCTTAACCGCCAGCGTAATCAGATTCAGGTAGAAAAGCAGGTTGGGCTTTCCTTTGGTGAATGCCAGGGTAAACAACGGATGCGCCAGACAACTGAAAAAGCTTTGAAACACGAAAATCTTAATCAGGGGCAGCGTTGGCTCCCAGCCGGGGCCGTACACCAGCGGTACCAGACCATCGGCGGTGATAAACAGGCCGGCCAGCAGCGGGAGATTCAGGTAGCTGATAAGATCCAGAATTTTAATATACGAACGCTTTAGTTCCGACGCATCTTCTTTCATTTTTGCCAGAATCGGATACGCTACCTGTAAAATGATGGGGTTAAGTTTGGTGATGGGGAAAACGGCCAATTGGTAGGCAACGGTATAATACCCCAGGGGTTTAACGCCCAGTAGTCCTCCGATGATAATATTGTCGGAGTTGCCCTGGATAAAGCCGAGTAAGCCGTCACCTACGTTATACACCCCAAACCGGATATGCTCTTTAATGAGGCCGAAATTGAAATAAAACTGGGGCGTAAAGAGTTTTCGCCCAAACAGGATCTGAAGCGCAGTACGAACTGTGTGCATCGCCAACTGCCCGTATATCAGGGAAAATTCGCCGTGACCGTTGTAGGCCAGTGTTATGGCTACGGCAGTGCCGACCACGGCCCCCGAAATTTCCATGATGGCTATTTGCCTGAACTGCAGCTCCTTCTGCATAAGAAACAGATAGAGCTGCCCGAAATAAATAATCAGAAAGTATAAGGACGCTAATTTGACAACCGGATCGAGCCGGGGTTCTTTATAATACGCTATAATGAGGGGTGCACTCAGGTAAACGAGCGCAAAAATAAACACCCCCATCATCAGGCTCAGGATGTAGAGGCTCGATAATACCTTTTTATCATCTTCCTGTTTGTAGATGATCGAGTTTGAAAAACCAAGGTTGCTGAAGATGTAAAAAAAGTTGATGATGAGCGTACTTACGCTGACCAGGCCAAAAGCGGCCGGGTCTAGTATACGCGCCAGAATAGTTACCTGTACAAACTGAAAAATCGTGGATACGGCCGTGGAAACAGTGATCCACTTGCCTCCGCTGATCGCTTTCTGTGCATTACTCATGAAAACAGGCCTGACGTTTAGGTCTACAGATTAGCTGCTTAGCGTTCATGTTGGGGTGATCGGGTGCCTTGTAGTTCCAGCAGCCGTTCGGGCTTGCCCGGCCTCAGGTTGAAATCGGCCCGGCTGGGCGCATCAATAAAGTCTTTGCTTACCCGGTTCAGCACCGTAAGAATAGCGGGACTGGCCGACTTCATGTACATAGCCAGGGCTAGTTTTTCGGCCCGCTTCCAGGTGCTGTCGGCGTCGATTACCAGCGTCGAAACCGAGCTTTGGTTCACCAGGTAGAGCGGAATCGGACTGCTGATCAGCGCCGGGAGTTCAAGAATAATTTTGTCGTATTGCATAGGCTTGAACTGAAAATCGGGGAGGAGCAGCTCATCAATACCCGCCATATTCATAAAATCCGTCCGTAAGGTATACGGCAGGAAGGTCACGTTGTCCTGTTCGAATTTATGGTCCGCGTTGGAGGTTCTGGGATAGCAGTAAGCCACCCGCTGACCGGTTTCTGCATACAGCCGGGCAAGCCCATGCGCAAGCCAGGTTTTGCCTTGTCGGGTTCGAACACTAAAGAGAGTGATGATCGGCGGATGTGGTTTATCGATGGCCCGGATAATGTCAATATTGATGGCGCTGGCTAGCTGTTCCAGCATACTCAGGGCGGTTCGGCTCTCTTTGGAATCCACCGAGAATTTGCGGACTACCGGAAACAGGGCCACAACCGGGCGCCCAGTTATTCGCTCTGCCTGCTCCGGGGTGGTGATCCGCTGATCCAGCCAGAAGCGGAGGGCGGTTAACAGCAGCGCCAGAAATAAACCGATCGCCAGACCAACGGCTACGAACACCCACCGCTTCGACGATTCGGGCCTGAACGGATAGGTAGGCGGGTCGAGCACCTTCAGGCTCCGGTCGATGGCGATGTCCTGCCGGTGAGCGCGGGCCTGGTTCAGATTTTCGGTTAAGGAAAAATATTCTTTTTCAGCCACGGAGAGCTCACGGGTCAACTGCCGAAGCTGGGATTGCAGGGGGCTTAGGGCGGCTACCCGGGCTTCGTATTCGTCCAGCCGTTTTCTGAAAACCGTCAGGCGGGCCGTTGATTCTTCCAGCGCAATAACTTTTGCCAGCCATTCGCTCAGTAGAGCCTCCTGGGGTACGGACTCCGGCGAATCGCCCGCAGCGTAGTACTTGCGGGCTGTGGCCCGTAACTCCTCCGATACCTGCGTAACGCGTGCCTGTAGCCGATCGATCACGGGCCGGGGCTGATTGTTGGCCTGCGCATTGATCAACTGGGTTTCAGCAGCACTCAATTCGGCCTGCTTGTTCGAGATTTCGGTGTTGATGGCCAGCAGGTTACCCCGTTGTCCCATCCGGCGGTTCAAAGCATCGAGTGATGCGCGGGCGGCCCGGTTCTTCATCAACTCTTCGTTGTAGTTGTTGGTGAAGGTTTCGCGGGTAAACGCCATATTCTTGGTCTCTTCGTCGAAATTAATGATCTGGTTCTGCACGTTAAACGCGCGCAAGCGGCCTTCCGCCTGATCCAGCCGCTGCCGGGCCTGCCCGGCTTTTTCTTCGTAATACTGGATAACCGGGCTGGTTTCGGCGCTCCGAAGCGAGGTGTAATTCTGGTTTAGCAACCGGATGGCATTACTCAGGGCCTGCTGGGCCACAGCCGCATCATCCGACTCAAAGGCCATATCGAGCATATCGCTGGAGTTTTTGCGGTTTGCCCGCAGATTTTTCGAGATATACGCTACGGAATAATACGAAGTAGGCTGCTGTACCAGGGATTTTACGGGATTTAAACCTTTGCTTCGCGATAAGGCATCGAGTTTCTGGTGGAGGCTGGCCGAGTCGGTACCGGCGGTAAGGTTCCGGCGGTAAGGGGCGGGTATGGCCTTTTGCAATCTCTGAAAACCAGGGCTGGCCAGGACCAGGGTGTCCGGCTGCTCCAGCCGCAGGTGCTGTTCCAGCAGACTAATGCCGACATGGTGCAGGGTCTGGCGTGCGTTTAAGGTAGTCAGCAGATTATCGAAGGCGTTAACTACGGAGGAATAATCCATATATCCATCCGTCTGGTCGGACTTCAGGTTATAACCAGATGCAATACCTGTATATACGGTAGCCTGTGAGGTGTATTTTTTGGTTTCCTTACTGGTCAGAAAAAAGACCGTAACGGCAGTAAGGAGTGGCAGAAGTATGAACCAGAGCAGATTCTGCCGGAGTACGCGAAAAAACACTTGAATTGTCATTCGGGTAGATTATTTACGTCTTAATTCCGTAAGCGGTACGCCAACCAGGGCTTCCAGATTGAAAAAGTTCTTCAGCAGTTCACCCTTGGCTTCCTCAGACGATGATTTTGCGATCGAATACCGGTTGCTGACGTTAGCCAGAACGTTCGGGTCTATTCTGCGCTGTTGAAATTCTACTTCAGCAATCTGCAGGGCTGCCAGTGAGTTACGCTCATCCTGTAACCTGACTTTCAGAATACGCTGGGCCGTCAGCAGGTTCTGGTAAACGTCTATCAGCTCACGTTTGACCTGCAACTCGATTCCCTCCCGGCGGATAACGGCGGCTTCCTGATTAGCTTTGTACTGGCGCATATAATGGGGTCGCCCGAATACATCATATAAATTAACCTGAAGGTTGACCCCCACCCGGTAGCCGTTGGCAATCTGCCCCAGCGCTTCGGTGCCGGTATTGTTGGTTGAAACAATTGCCTGGTCGCCGGTAGAGTATAAAGCAAAGCCGCTCAGACTTTGCAGAATCTGATACTTTGATAACCGGTAAATGGCCTGTTGCGACTCGGAGACTTTGGCTTCGTACCGGACGAGTGGCGAGAAAGATACGGCAAGCTTAACCAGCTGTTCAAACGGGATAAGCTGGGCCGCTACATCCTGGTTGAAGTCGAAATAAACAGTGTCTGGCCGTGCCGTTACCACCGGATTACCTGCCGATGGCCGGGCCGCAGGAGTTGATTGACTGAAACAAAGAAAAGGAGAAAAAACGACGCCAAAACACAGGCAATAGGTACGCAAAAATTTTTGCTGCTCCTGCCTGTAAAAACGAGTTGTCATATTTTGTGAAATGGGAACATTATGCATAAAAATACAAAAAAACAGTTTATTTTGACGCGAGATGTCAAAAGTATTTTCATCTCTTTCCTTAAAGCCGATAATCATGTTTATCTATAGGTTATTGGCCAAAGTTTAACAGGATTTAAATTCGGTTTCGATGCGCACTACACTCGATGACCTCTATTTTGTCATTACCTCCCGACAGCCCTGGGAAGAGAAGAATCTGGGCAGCAACATTCGGGATATGGCCCGCTGTCTGTCGCAAACCTATAAGGTTCTGTTCGTGAATGATCCTATGGATTGGGCGGCTGCCGTGTCGAAGAAATCCGGCCGGGCAGCTCTCCGCAACGAATTTTTGGCTACCCATAACGGCCAGCATCTGATAGAGGTGGCCAACAATCTCTGGGTGCTGAATCCGAAAAGCGTCCTGGGTTCCTATAACTGGCTCCCCGATAATTTCATTTACGACTGGTTCAATAGGCAGAATGCCTCGCGGCTCGCGGCAGAGATCCGGTCGGCTGTAAAGCAATTGAACTGGCCGTCGGTTGTGTTGCTCAACGACAACGATATGTTGCAGGGCTTTTACCTGAAAGAATTGGTAAAACCTGCCCTGTACGTTTATTACCTCCGCGACAATTTCCTGGCCGTCAATTACTGGAAGCGTCATGGCGAACGGCTCGAACCGGCCCTCATGCAAAAGGTTGATCTGGTAGCCAGCAATTCAATTTACCTGACCAACCAGGCTGCCCGGTATAACCCGAATTCGGTGTACATCGGGCAGGGCTGCGATCTTACCTTGTTCAAACCAGCGTCGGGGGACGTAGCGCCGGCCGATATTGCCCGGATTCCCAGCCCCCGGATCGGATATGCAGGTGCGCTGACGGGACTGCGGCTCGACGGTGACCTGATTGAAGCCATTGCCCGTCGCCGGCCCGACTGGCAGGTGGTGCTGATTGGTCATGCCGATGATTCTTTTCCAAAGGAACGGCTGGATGCGTTGCCGAATATTACCTTTTTGGGTTCAAAAAAACCGGCCGACATTCCGCCCTATCTGGCGGCTATGGATGTGCTGATAAATCCGCAGATCCTGAACGAAGTCACCATCGGCAACTACCCCCGCAAGATCGACGAATACCTGGCCATGGGAAAGCCGGTCGTGGCGTTTAAAACCGAAACCATGTCGCTGTTCGAAAACCATGTGTACCTGGCCGGCGGTATCGATCAGTTTATTACCGGAATCGAGGAAGCGCTCACCGGCCAAGAATTGTCGACCCCGCAGGCGCGCATCGCGTTTGCGCACGAGCATACCTGGGAGAACTCGGTTGGTGCACTGGTCAGCGAGATTACCAAACGGCTGGCAGCTCAGCCCCAAACTACCTAATACCGTGGATATTAAGGCGTACATAGATGACCGGCCCGGTCTTAAGCGATTTATACACTGGATGCTTATTCCAGCCGGACAGGCCCGGCCGCGCCGTTGGGTGAGCTGGTTCGTCAATCCGTTTGTGCATAAGCGGCACCGGACATCGGCCATTCGCTCGTCGGTGAGGCTGGATGTGCTGCCGTTCAATGCCTTCACCCTGGGCAGACACAGCACCATCGAGTCGTTCTCGGTGGTGAACAATGGAGTCGGGCCGGTACTGATCGGGGATAACTGTACAGTCGGCATTGGAGCAGTTTTGATTGGTCCGGTCAGCATTGGGTCCGATGTGATCATTGCCCAGCATGTAGTGATGTCCGGACTGAATCACACCTATACCGATATTCAGCGTTCAATCCGGGAGCAGCCAGTCACCACCCGCCCGATTGTTATTGAAGAAGCCTGCTGGATTGGGGCCAATGTAGTAATAACGGCGGGCGTTACTATCGGCAAACATTCGGTAGTAGCCGGCGGAAGCGTTGTTACCCGCGATGTGCCGCCCTATTCGGTAGTGGGCGGCAACCCGGCCCGAATGCTGAAGCAGTATAATGCTGCAACGGGCGAATGGGTAAAACCGCCGGCCTCATCGGCGGTTAACCTACCATGAGGCCGGAACCTGTTCCGCATTCGGCTTCCGGACCGGCGTATCCCAGCGGTCGCAACTGGTAAACAGGATGGAACTGATAAAGACAATGGAACTGGTCGGAAACTGGCCGATGACCGGATTCGAGTACCCCATCACCGCTACGCCCGTAAATTCGGCAATGAATAAATACATCATGGTCCTAAGCCAGGGATCGTTCAGGTGCCATATCTTGTAAGTGCCAATGCCGATAATGGCTAAAAGCATCAGGATGTAAAGGGTCAGACCGACAATACCGGTTTCGATCCACAGTTCGACGAACCAGCTATCGGGCGGAATCTGGGCGGCAAAATGGTCAGGCGAGAAACGGGCTCCGGCATCACCGGACGTGCCGATACCGGCCCCGAACGGCAGATGCTGCAGGTAGTTGGCTAATTTTTGCTGGTTTTCGAGCCGGACCAGGAAGGAAGCGTCCTCCAGCGGACGCAAGGCTGTTCTGATCCTGAAAATCTGGTAGTTATCGTTTCCGATATTGGTGTACAGGAGTATACCTAGCAGAACGGCGGCTGCTCCGCCACCGGCCAGAATTTTGGTGAAATCACGCTTCAGCAAGAGGTAAAACGGGTAACCGGCCAGCAGAATGAACAAAGCACTACGGGTACCGGACACCGCATACCCCCAGAAGTAAATCAGGATCAGGACCAGATAACCCAGCCGGGATATCCACTGTTTACGCTCCAGCAGCAGGATCAGACAGATCAGCGACACCCCGGCCATTTCGGCCCCGAACTGAGAGGCATCGGAGTAAAAGGAAAAACTACGCAGATGCCCGAATAAGAGGTGGGTTTTCGCCCCGAAGGTGTCAAGCCATAGTTGTTCGCCGGGGGTCAATCCAATATACTGTTGTTTAAAGGCCCAGAGCGCTGCCAGCAGCGACCAGATGAGCCAGGTTCTGAGCAGGATAACCATATCGGAGCGCTGGATAGGCGTGACCAGCATAATAAATCCTACAAAAAACCAGTGCAGCGAAAACGGACGGGCATGAATAAGCCAGGCTTGTTTGTTCGGGGCCTCCGGGTTAAACAACTGGAGCAGTGTATACATGAACCAGATGCTGAGCAGGTAAAAGGTAGGGTGGTTGAGTCGGTGCCATTCCATCCGTTTCCCGTTCAGCACCACACTTAAGGCTGTAAGTACCAGAATGCCGTCGACAATAACCCCAAACGGAAAATCGATCTGGGCAAAACGCCCCAGCACATTAATCAGAAAACTGTACTGCAGGTATACCAGCATCCCAAAACGGGGTTCCAGCAGGATCCCGATCAGGACCAGCAGCGCCAGCGGGAGCATGACCACCACCGCCGAACCAACATACCCGGCCGTGGCAATCAGGAAGCCGGCCAGTAAGGCCCCGGCGATTCCTACTGAACCGGTTATCCAGAAACGCCCCTGCCGTACCTCCGAAATCAGTGAATTTGCCATACTGCTACCAATTACCTTACACGTTTATCGGCACACTGTCGGCCCGGCGTACCTTTTCCCAGGCTCCGGATTGCTTACCGCGCAGGTACCGAACCAGTCCTGCTATGGCACAGACATTCATAAACGTAAAATAAAACGGAACGAAAAAAAGCTTCCACCGCATCTGCTTGTTCTCCAGCCAGTACCCAATCGCTGCGGCTCCGTAAAACAGGCATTGACCTATCAGCAGACCAATCCATACCGTTCCGGCCGGCGTCGGGTGGCTGAGCGCCTTGCCGGCCAGCCAGCCGTTTGCGAGAAAAATAAGGGGCAGGCAAAACGGGGCAACCGCCCAGCGCATTACCCGGTGCGAGATGTACTCGAACGTAAGCAGCCCATACCGGAAGGGGTTGAGCAAGTAGGTTAGCCGGGCAATGGACTGGAAACCGCCGGCGGCAATTCTGACCTTACGTTTCTGCTCGTCTTTGATTGAGAACGAAGGCGCTTCCAGTGCGTATGCGTCAGGTTCATAGGCGACCCGGTAGCCCTTTCCGGCAATGCGCAGCGAGATGATAAAGTCGTCGAGGATCGTATCCGTCTCCGTGTGTTCGTATAAGGCAGTCCGGACGGCAAACAGTTCACCGGCTGCGCCCACAATGGTTTTCAGATCTGAGTCGAGTCGTTTCAGAAACGATTCGTACTTCCAGTAAAGGCCTTCACCCGAACCGGCGGCCGATTCACTCTGCTGCGTGGCTATCCGTTTCTCGCCGGCTACTGCCCCTACCGTGGGATCATAAAAGTGCCGCACCAGGTGACTGACCGCCTTAAGATTCAACTGGGTATTGGCGTCGGTGAAGATCACAATGGAGGTTTTAACGCGATCCATAGCCCGGTTCATGGCCGCCACTTTCCCGTACCGTTCCGTTCCGCCCATCACATCGATCAAGCCGGCGTAATTGGCCCGGAGGAATTCGGCAGAGCCGTCGGTTGATCCTTCGGTAACCACCAGAATATGCAGCCGGTCTTTCGGATAATCCTGAGCCAGGGAGTTAGCGACCTTATCCACCAGGATAGAGCGCTCATTATAGGCCGGAATGATTAGGGTGACATCAGGCGTAAAGCGCTCATCAAACTGAGTTTTCCGGCGTTCCCGCATACGCACCAGCAGCCAGACCACCAAACCGTAGCCAAAGTAGGTGTAGAAGACCAGCGCAATACAACTAATGAAAATGGTTTCCATAGGGTATCAACGGGATCGGGCGACCACCGGAGCCGGCTTGGTAGCGGGCTGCCAGGCCTTGTTTCTAATATTCCAGACAATGGCATTTTTCAGGGCTTTCAGGTATTCGGCCTGTCCGCGAACCAGGAAAACCAGTGCGGCTTTGGGCAGCGCAATGCCAAAATAATACAGGTAAAAAACAAATAACGGTAATCCGGTTACAGTCCGGCGCATAAAAAGCAGCCGGTTCCGGATATGGTAATATTCTTTCAGGGGGTTGGCTTTCCCAACGCTCATTGATTCTTTATGGAAAATGAGGGCTTGCGGCTGATAATAAATGGTAAAGCCGGCCCGCCGAATGCGGGCCGACCAGTCCAGTTCCTCGTAATACAGAAAAAAGATTTCATCCAGGGAGCCGGCCTGCTCCAGAACCCGCCGGCTCACCATCATGGCTGCGCCGTGAGCAAAAGGCGTAGGTCCGGGTTGGTCGTACTGACCCAGATCCGTTTCCTGCAGGCCAATGGCCCAGGTACGGCCGGTAAATTTATTCAGCGGGTGGTAGCCCGCATACTGAATTACGGTAGGATGGTCAAAAAACCGAATCTTAGGACAGGTAACGCCTACAGTCGGGTCTACGGAAAACGGCAGCAGGAGTTGGTCGATCAGGTCGGGCGTAACTTCCGTATCATTGTTCAGGAAAAAAAGGTATTCGCCGTTGGCGTACTGAACACCCAGATTGTTGCCACCCGAAAAGCCGAGATTTGTGGGGCTGACCACCACCCTTACTCCTGGATAATCGCCGGCTACAACAAGATCGGTTGGGTCTTCTTTTGACGCATTATCTACAACAATTACCTCAAAGTTAGGGTAGGTAAGCCGGCGGGTCGATTCCAGCAGCTCACAGGTAACCCGGGCCTGGTTGTAATTGATCGTAATGAGGGAAACAAGCGGAAACTCACCTATACGTTCTCCTTTTGCCATACTGCTTTTACCGTTTTAAGCAGGATAATCAGGTCCGTGCGTAGCGAATATGTTTTAGCGTACAGAATGTCGAGCTGAATCCGCTCCTGATCTGAAACTTTGCGGGTGCCCCGCTTGGTAACCTGCCAGAGGCCGGTAAGCCCGGCCGGAGCGGCAAAACGGCGGGCGTATCCGGAGGCCGTCAATTTTTCCGCTTCGTAGGGTGGCAGCGGCCGGTTCCCCACAAATGACATATCTCCTTTGAGGATATTGAACAACTGAGGTAATTCATCGATGCTGGTGTTGCGCAGAAATTTACCCAGACGTGTCACCCGTGGGTCTTCCTTAAATTTCATGAACATGGCCTTCTCGCGTTTCTGCTGTTGATACAGTTTTTCGCAGACCTGCTTGTCATCGAGGAAAAGTGGTCGTTGACAAGCTGTTTGATTGGCCCGGCAGACGTCACAGCGACCGTCGCTCAGGCCAACCCGTGCCGTTTCTTTATTGTACATGTTCTTGGAGGCCATGCTCGACAGCATTTTATCGGCATCGGTCCGCATGGTCCGGAACTTATACATATCGAAAATTTTGTAACCGGTACCGACCCGCTTGGAACTGTAAAATATCGGCCCTTTCGAATCCAGCTTGATCAGGATGGCCACAATGATCAGGAGGGGCGACAGAAAAAGCAGGACTGTAACCGAAACCGCTAGATCAAACACCCGTTTACCGACCGGCATCCAGATGGGGGCCCCCTTGTTCGGATGGCCAACGCTTTGTTCGTAGTCCCGCTTTTTAACCAGGTACGACAAACGCGTCCGTAAATTCTCAATCGAATAATCGGGCGGAAAAATATCGATCACATGATCGCCAAAGGGGCGGTTTTTAAGGTCAATCTCCGATTGGGTCGAAATCAGAATTACCTGAAGTTCCTGTAAATACACCTTTGACTGAATTTTCCTGAAAAAGAGCTGACTATCGAGCTGGTCATTGAAAATAACCAGGTCGATCAGATGGTTAGCCTCCAGATACCGGAGGGCTTCCTGAGGATCTGCCTTTACCGAAATCGTAACCAGATTGCCAAAAGCAGCGGTGAATGTTTCGGCTTGTCTGGAGTCGTTTTCGACGTATAAGACCTGAAAAGTTCGTTTGTTTGCCGCAGCCACGGTTTTTCGCTGTTTATTGGTGAGGTGCCGTTAGTTATAGTTTTCGCCGGAGCGCACACCGTATTGTATTTAAACTCGCTAAGAATTTACAAGCCGGATGCCGCTCCTGCGCAAAACCGCCGTGATCTTAGCTTTGACCTCCAGGGGATTGAACGGTTTGGTCATATAATCATCGGCACCTAGTTCCAGGCAGGTGATCCGGGTGTTGCTGTCTTCAAAGGTTGATAAAATGATGATGGGCAGCTTCGCAAACAGGGGGCTGGACCTGACCGTCCTGATTAATTCACGACCATCCATATGAGGCATCTGAAGGTCAGTAACCAGAATATCGACCGGGTTCCCTTTTTCAAGCCACGACATAGCTTCAATGCCATTTACCTGGGTGCTGACCTCAAACTCATCCTCCAGCGCATGACGCAACACTTTTCTGATAAACGGATCATCTTCGGCAATAAGAACGTGAAATCGATTCTTCATATACACAGATGTTTTAGTAGGTTTTTACGGTACTAAATCGCTATTTCAGTTTACATGTTTTAAAATAAATAATCTATTAGCCAAAATTATAACATTTAAGTATATATAATCAAGAAAATGTAAAAATTATGTTTCTGAACCATTGTCAGTTGTTTCTTCTATCAACTTGTTAGTTGTCTCCCGAATAGCCTCTTCAACCGAGTGGGATTTCCGCAGATCACTTGCTTTCTGGGTTAAATTGGCCATTGTACAATAATGTTTATAGAGAATATCGAGTTCTTCGTCAGTTAGGTTCTCGGCCGCAACCAGTCGGTTACTGGCTCCTTTGGTAGCCGCAATCAGCTCGTTTAATTTTAACTGGACCGATTTTGATTCTTTATTCTGGGCTTTCTGAATAACGAACACCATCAGAAAGGTTACAATCGTGGTGCCCGTATTTATCACTAACTGCCAGCTTTCCGAATACCCAAAGAGCGGGCCGGTGATCGCCCAGATAATAACGGCGAGCAGGGCCAGTATACATGCGGTTGAGGTGCCGGTTGCTTTAGCGACACCGGAGGCAAAGCGCTCGAAAAATGAGGTTGTTGCCTGATGTTCTCCTTCCATAGTTCACAAACGTTAAGTCAATTATTCTTTATAACCATGAAAAGCCAACTATGTCCTTGCCTGTATACTAATCCGCCTGCTTTTGTCGGGCAGGCCTGTAAACGATACGGGAGGCTAAAAAACAAACCCGCCATCATATGACAACGGGTTGTAAGGCATATACTCAACGTTATGAAAACACTCTATCGGTCTGTTACGGGGGCGGAAACACCGGCTTGCCATTATCTCCGGTTGTTTGTTTCAAAGGTACAGCCATTAGCGAAGGGCTAGATTGAGACCCCATTAAAAAGCAGCCCCTTTTGGTTAAAAATTCATGAAAAGTAGCTTGTAAACCGCGAACTACTGCTGGCGTAGTCAGAAGTAAGCATCCAGAAAATCATGCGCAAGTTGTTCCGCCAACCGATTCCACTCTGCATAGTTGGCAGGTTTGATAAGGAAGCCGGTGGCCGCATTATCGAGAGCCTTGAAATGGCCTGTCGGATTGGCATCTGACGAGAGCAGGAACATAGGTACCCGAAAATACCGGGAGCTCCGGCGTATTTCTTCGACCACATGAATACCGTTATCCAGGGGCATATGCCAGTCGACCAGAATTAGTGAAGGCAGTTGATCGGTTTGGCAGAGAAAATCAATGAGCGTTTGACTATTGGTAAAGGTTTGGACGAGGCAGGAGGGTCTGAGCAATTCAAAAACGTGCCGAATCAGAAATAAGTCTTGATCATTATCGTCCACAGCCAGTATAAGCGGGGGCCGGGTCATAGTCAGTACAGCGTAAATAAGGGCATAAATATAAGATTTTCTGTCAATTAGCTTATGTGATCTAAAAAAATTACCGAATAGGTACGCTGAATGACGTTCCGGTGCTGGAACGTCATAACAGGAAAAACCTCGACAAGTAGGGAAAAAGAAAAAGGGAAGTAACAAAAAAGCCCTGAAATCAGGGCTTGCGGTAGCGGGGAGCAGGATCGAACTGCCGACCTTAGGGTTATGAATCCTACGCTCTAACCATCTGAGCTACCCCGCCGTTAAGTAGTGCAAAAGTAGCAAAAAATACCGCTTGCGCAACGGGAGAGCGTTGATTTTCGTTTTTTTTTTGCTTTACCTTTGCTGCATACCCATTAAATGTCCTGACATGGAGAAGTATAAGTTTGTTGCGGAATATGAGTTGCGGGCATCGCCTAAAATGCTTTTCCCGTACATTAGTACGGCATCCGGCTTATCGCAGTGGTTCGCTACCAAAGTCAACGTGCTACCCGACCATAAGTATGATTTCTACTGGGATAACGAAAGTCACCCCGCGCGGCAGGTTTCCCTGCGGCAGAACAAAAGTGTTCGGTTTGAATTTCTGGATACCGGTGAGAACGGTTCCGATAATAATTATATTGACTTCCGGGTTGATGTCAGCGAACTTACTCAGTCGACCTTTCTGCGGGTCACTGACTACTCCGCCAACTCGGATGCCGACGAACTTAAATCGCTCTGGAACGGTTTGTTAGAGAAGCTGAAAGAGATTGTTGGAAGTTAAATGAAGAAAGTAGATAAGCTGGTTATCAAATCGTTTTGGGGGCCATTTGTGCTGACGCTCTGTGTGGTCATCTTTATTTTCCTGATGCGGCTGCTGATGTTCTATGTCGACCAGTTTGTTTCCAAAGACATCAACCTGGCTACTTTTGGTCAAATTCTGTTTTACTTTTCGCTGAATACGGTTCCGGTTGCCCTGCCGTTGGCCGTGCTGCTGTCGTCGCTGATGACCTACGGTAACCTGGGCGAATACTTTGAACTGACCGCCCTGAAAAGCGCCGGTATTTCGCTGACCAGGGCCATGCAACCCCTGCTGATTGTGGCCATCGGTATTAGTCTCTTTTCGTTCTGGTTCAACAATAAAGTAGCCCCCTGGGCCAATCTGAAAGGCTACAGTCTCCTGTACGATATTAAAACCGCCAAAGCGTCGCTGAATCTAAAAGAAGGCATTTTTTACAATGATCTGCCCGGCTACAGTATCAAGGTAGACAAGAAAATGCCTGATGGCGTGACGCTGAAAGGGCTGGTGATTTACAAACACCCGACTACGGGCATTGAAACGGGTAACCGGGAAATTATTCTGGCCGATTCCGGTAAGATGTACACCGACGCGGACAAAACCTATCTGGTGTTTGAACTCTATGACGGCAACGATTATCAGGAATACGGTGAGCCGGGCCGGGTCTCGTATACGAGTACCGGTACCCTGGCCCAGCCGGCCCAGTTTCTCCGCAATGCGTTTCATCATTATAAACTGGTCGTGAGTTTAGAGTCTTTTGGGATTAAACGGACAGATGAGGATCAGTTTCAGTACCACGAGTATATGAAAAACCTCAGTCAGCTGGTATCCCAGACCGATTCTCTGAAGAAAGATCTCAAACAGTCCAGTTTAAGCGTAGCCGGTACTTCGCGGCAATACTTCACGTATCAGTTTAAGTCAGATGCGGCTCCTCCTCAGGTAAAAAAGGTTGAGGCTGGTACCTGGGTAGATTCGGTGCTGGCAAAACACCCATTCCGGCTTATGGAGCTGAAGCAGACGGCTTTGGGTCAGGCGCAGAATCTGCTGTCGCATGCTTCGTCAAACGTGTCCTACCTGATTGAAAAAGAAAAAACGGTTTTCCGGTACGAGCTGGAAACTCACCATAAATTTACCCAGGCTATTTCGGTTTTTATTATGTTTTTGATTGGGGCACCGCTAGGTGCCATTATTCGGAAAGGCGGCTTTGGCTTACCCGTATTGGTGTCGATTATCTTTTTCATTTTATTATACGTGCTCACCCTGACCGGCGATAAATACGCCAAAGATGGCCTGGTATGGGTGCCGGTAGGAGCCTGGATGGCCAACGTAGTCCTGTTTCCGATTGGCCTCTATTTTATGCGGCAGGCCCGGCACGACTCCCGGCTGTTCGACAAAGATGTGTACACCATCGCGCTGGAGCGGCTAAAGAAACGGTTGATGAAGGCGGTTTGACGTTAAAAAGGCGAAGCAACTTTAAACGGCACCGGCCGCCCGGCTCAAACTTCAAACGCCCATATTGGCATTTGGCCGTAAAATTCACTATCTTTGCGGCTGCTAAATTTTTTATGTAACAAACGCTGTCTGCAGATGTATTTAACGACCGAAAAAAAGCAGGAAATTTTTTCTAACCAGGGTTTCCAGAAACAAGCAGGAGATACTGGTTCGGCCGAATCCCAGATTGCGCTGTTCACGTACCGGATCAATCACCTGACCGAACACTTAAAAGTTCATAAGCATGATTATAGCACCCGTATGGGCCTGCTGAAACTGGTAGGTAAGCGCAGAAGACTGTTGGATTACCTGATCAAAAAGGATATTAATCGGTACCGTACCATTATTGCCGAGCTGGGTATCCGAAAATAACCAGCCATTCGTATCGGGGAGCTCTGCATTGGGTTCCCCGATTTTTGCATTCCCATGCAGGTGGTGAACGCGGACGAAAACAGGAATAAGTCAGAGTAAACCGGTGCGCCGGTGCGGTATAAAGCTGTAGAAGGGCGTAATAACAACACTATGTTTCAAATCACCACACAAACTGTTTCACTCCCCGACGGAAGAGAGATTACCATTGAAACCGGCAAGTTGGCTCGTCAGGCCGACGGTGCCGTGGTGGTCCGTCTGGGTAATACAATGCTGCTGGCTACCGTCGTATCCAGCAAAGACGCTAAAGAAGGCGTCGACTTTCTTCCCTTATCTGTCGATTATCAGGAAAAATTTGCGGCTGCCGGTCGGATTCCGGGTAGCTTTCAGCGTCGGGAAGGCAAACTGTCGGACCATGAGGTTCTGATTAGCCGGCTGGTCGACCGGGCGCTGCGGCCGATCTTCCCCGAAGATTACCACGCCGACACCCAGGTAAACATCAACCTGATCTCGGCTGATCCGGAGGTGTTACCGGATGCGCTCGCGGCTCTGGCGGCTTCGGCAGCCCTGGCGGTATCGGACATTCCGTTCAACGGACCCATCTCCGAAGTGCGGGTGGCGAAAATTGACGGGGAATACAAAATTAACCCGCTGACTTCCGATCTGGAGCGGGCGACCCTGGATCTGATTGTGGGCGCTACCGAGCGCGACATCTGCATGGTGGAGGGCGAAATGGAGGAATGTTCCGAAGCTGAGGTGGTGGAGGCTCTTCGTATCGCCCACGATGTAATTAAAGGTCAATGCCAGGCTCAGAAAGAACTGGAAGTCAAAGTTGGCAAGACCGAGAAGCGCGAGTACAGCCACGAAACGCACGACGAAGAATTGCGGGCGCAGGTGCGTGCCTTCTGCTACGATAAGATCTATGCGGCAGTCCGTCTGGGTCAGGCTAATAAAAAGACCCGCCGGGATGCAGCCAAGGCGGTGCTGGACGAGTTTCTGGCTACCTTCCCCGAAGGTACCGAAGTAAACCAGACGCTGATCAAAACGTATTTCCACGACCTGGAGTGGGAGGCTTCCCGCCGGTTGGTCCTGGATGAACGCTATCGCCTTGATAGCCGGAAACTGGATGAGATCCGGCCGATTAGCTGCGAAGTTGATTTTCTGCCCATGGCGCACGGTTCGGCCGTGTTCACCCGGGGCGAAACGCAGTCGCTTACGACCGTTACCCTGGGTACCAAGCTGGACGAACAGATCGTAGATCAGGCTATGCGTCAGGGTTATTCCAAATTCCTGCTGCACTACAACTTCCCGGGTTATTCGACCGGTGAAGTGAAGCCGAATCGCGGACCGGGCCGGCGTGAAATTGGGCACGGTAACCTGGCCCACCGGGCTATCAAGAAAGTAATGCCGGTGGATGCTGATAACCCTTACACCATACGCGTTGTTTCAGATATTCTGGAGTCTAACGGGTCATCGTCAATGGCAACCGTTTGCGCCGGAATTCTGGCGTTGATGGATGCCGGGGTGAAGATCAAGGCACCGGTAGCCGGTATTGCGATGGGTCTGATTACTGATCAGCACTCAGATAAATATGCTGTTTTATCCGACATTCTGGGTGATGAAGATCACCTGGGTGATATGGACTTTAAGGTGACGGGTACCGAAAAGGGAATTACCGCCTGTCAGATGGATATGAAAGTTAACGGCTTGTCATTTGAGGTACTTTCGCAGGCCCTCGAACAGGCCCGGGCTGGTCGTCTGCATATTCTGGGCGAGATGAAGAAAGCCCTGGAGGCTCCGCGTACCGACCTGAAGCCGTTTGCGCCCCGGGCTACCATCCTGAAAATCGATCAGAGCATGATCGGTGCCGTAATCGGGCCGGGTGGTAAGGTAGTGCAGGAGATCCAGAAAGAGTCGGGTACGACTATCGTTATCGAAGAGCGGGACAATGCCGGCTGGGTTAGTATATTCTCTACTAACAAAGACGGCATGGATAAAGCATTAAGCCGCGTAAAAGGCATTGTAGCCGTTCCCGAAATTGGTGAAATCTACGACGGTAAAGTAAAGACCATTATGCCGTTCGGTGCGTTTGTCGAGTTCCTCCCAGGAAAAGACGGACTTTTGCACATTTCCGAGATCAAGTGGGAGCGACTGGAGAACATGGAAGGGGTATTGGAGGTTGGCGAAGAAGTGCGCGTAAAATTGGTAGAGGTCGATAAAAAGACCGGAAAATACCGTTTGTCGCGGAAAGTACTTCTGCCGAAGCCAGTGAACAAAAATCCAGAGTGATTTGTTACTTTTCTGTGTATTGCCGCGTTACCACAATACGTTATATAGCCACAAATCCGGTGTAACGTCCCATGAGACAGCTAAAGATAAGTAAACAAATTACCAACCGCGAGAGCCAATCGCTGGACAAGTATTTACAAGAAATTGGCAAAGTAGATCTGCTTACGCCCGACGAGGAAGTGATGCTGGCTCAAAAGATTCGTGAAGGGGATCAGCTATCCCTGGAGCGGCTGACGAAAGCCAACCTGCGCTTTGTCGTGTCGGTGGCCAAGCAGTACCAGAACCAGGGCCTATCACTGGGTGACCTGATCAACGAAGGAAACTTAGGATTGATTAAAGCAGCTCAGCGTTTCGACGAGACCCGGGGTTTTAAGTTTATTTCCTACGCTGTTTGGTGGATTCGTCAGTCTATTCTGCAGGCCCTGGCTGAGCAGTCGAGGATTGTGCGGTTGCCGCTGAACCGGGTAGGGTCGCTGAACAAGATCTCGAAGACGTTCTCGGATCTGGAGCAGAAATTTGAGCGGGAGCCGTCACCGGAAGAACTGGCCGCCGTGCTGGATATTACTGCCGCCGAGGTGGTAGATACCCTGAAAATTTCGGGTCGTCACGTGTCGATGGATGCGCCGTTTGTGCAGGGTGAAGAAAATAGCCTGCTCGACGTATTGGAGAACGACGGCGAAGATAAACCGGATTCGGGTCTGATCAATGATTCGCTGCGGAAAGAAGTACAACGGGCGCTGTCGACGCTGACCCAACGGGAAGCCGATGTGATTGCTTTATATTTTGGTTTGAACGGCGAGCACGCCATGACGCTGGAAGAAATCGGCGAAAAGTTTAACCTGACCCGCGAGCGCGTACGTCAGATTAAAGAGAAAGCCATTCGTCGCCTGCGTCATACGTCACGCTCCAAAGCGCTGAAAACTTATTTAGGATAAAAGACATACATTGTTTTGAGGAAAGCCCCCGTCATTGGGGGCTTTTTTGATTTAAACTCTCATTGTTCCGTGCCTATCCTGCAACCCATTGTCAACCTGGCAGAACTGCTGTACCAGAAAGGTATAACCGATGTTATTGTTTCGCCCGGCTCCCGGTCGGCCCCGCTGACGCTGGCCGTGGCCCGGCACCCGAAGCTGCGGGTGCGGGTTATTGCCGACGAACGATCTGCCGGATTTATTGCCCTGGGCCTGGCACAGCAGCGTATTGTTAATGGGCAACCTAAACCTGTTGCCATAATCTGCACCTCCGGCAGTGCAGTGTACAACCTCGCCCCAGCGGTGGCCGAAGCCTATTTTCAGGAAATACCGCTGGTGCTGCTAACGGCCGATCGGCCGCGGGAATGGGTGCAGCAGCAGGATGGGCAAACTATTTTTCAGGCCGGTATTTTCGGGAGTCACGTGAAACGCAGCTATGATTTACCGGCCGACTATAGCCATCCGGATGCCCGCTGGTACATTGAAAGGTCGGTGAATGAAGCCCTGAACCTGAGTGGGTTAACACCTCTAGGGCCTGTGCATATCAACGTTCCCCTGCGCGAACCGTTCTATCCCAAAGAAGGAGAACATTTTCGGTATGAACCAGTCCGCGTGATCGACCAGGTACTGGTAACGCAGGAACTACCTGCCGAAACCTGGCACCAATTGCTGAGCGAGTGGGAGGGGGCTGAACGTAAGTTAATTGCGGTGGGGCAGTTGCCTTACCACCCAAAGCTAACAGAGGTATTGCAGAAAATCAGCGAAGAACTGGCCGTACCGGTGGTGGGCGAAATTATCAGTAACCAGCACCAGAATCAGCTTTTTATTACCCAATCGGATACCTTTTTGAGCAGCGTTGCAGGAGAAGACTTCCTGGAAGAACTGCGACCGGACCTGCTGCTAACGTGCGGGCAATCTTTCCTGGCCAGAAATCTGAAAACATTTCTCCGCAAATACCCCGCCCGGCAGCACTGGCATATCCAGCCGTCGGCCGACCGACTGGTCGATTCGTTTCAGTCCCTGACTAAACTGATTCCCACCGATCCGCTATACTTTTTCGGGAAGCTGTTTGCCGATCTCGATTACCAGCGGTTTTTGCAGGGGGAAGAGGAACCCGAGGAAAACGAATACCTGGAGCGTTGGCAAATGGCCGACCGGCGGGCCGGTAAGCTGGTCCAGGAGACGCTGCAACCGGCGGAGCCTTTTACCGAATGGGCAGCCGTGCAAACCATCCTGGATGCGGTACCACCCCATTCTGTTCTACACCTGGCCAACAGCATGCCGGTGCGGTACGCCAATCTGTGCGGTATCCGCGCCGACCAACACATAGCCGTGTCGGCTAACCGGGGCACCAGCGGCATCGACGGTTGTCTGAGTACGGCCGTAGGTGCGGCTTTGGCTACCGATCAGCTTGTCACGCTGTTTATTGGTGATGTTGCGTTTTTCTACGACCGCAACGCGTTGTGGAATTCGTATGTGCCGGCAAACCTGCGTATTGTGTTGTTTAATAATCAGGGGGGGCATATTTTCCGGATGATCGACGGCCCGGCTCAGCAACCCGAACTGGAAACCTATTTCGAGACAGAGCAACCCCTGACGGGGCGCACCACCGCCGAAGAAGCCGGTATTGGGTACCGGAGCAGCCACGGGCGTGCGGAACTCCAACTGGCTTTAGCCGATTTTTTCACGCCGGGTAGTAAAGCCAGACTACTGGAAGTCTTTACCGACAAACGGGTGAATGCAACGGCTTTCCAGCAATACAAGGATAAGGTTAAACGCCTTTTTGGCGGAGTTTAACGGGCGGAGCAGAAAATGGTTCGTTGCTGTCTGGCCTGGTTATCACCGGCAAGCGCACCGGTCTGCCAGGTTTCGCAGGCTTTTAGGAGGTTGTCGGTTTCCTGATACGCATTTCCCAGGTAATAATACACCTGATCGACCGACGAGTCGAGTTGTTCTGCTTTTCGGAGGGCTTCTATCGCCTGACCCGCTTGTTTCTGGCGGAGGTAGAAAATCCCCATATTCCGGTAAGCCCAGGCATTCTGGTTGTCAAGCTGCAGAGATTCCTGTAAGAACGGCAAGGCTTCTTTGTCCCGGTCGAGCATCATCAGGTAATATCCTTTGTTGTTCAGGTAGTACGGTTGGTTGGGCTTTTGCTCGAGTGCCCGGTTGACGTATGCCAGGGCCGATTCGTAATTTTTGCTCCGGGCCAGAATCATGCTGAGGTTGTTCAGAGCTTCGTGCTGTTTCGGATTTAGTTGCAGGGCCCGCTCCAGATCCAATTGTGATAGCTTATACGCTTTTTGCTGGAAGAGCAGCGCACCCCGGTTGGTTAAGGCTTCGGCATTGTTGGGGTCCAGCCGGATGGCTTTGTCAAAGGCGGCCTGGGCGGGAGCAAGGTTGTTGAGCCGGGTGTACGTCTCGCCGAGCCGGGCCTGGTAAAACGCCGAGTCTTTATACGTTTTTTCGATACGCTGGAGATCGGCGAGGCTGTTTTGGGCGTCGTTCAGGTCATTTCTCACGTCGGCGCGGTTCAGGTAAGCCGCTTCAAAGTTGGGGTCGATATCAATGGCTTTGTCATAATCGGCCAGGGCACCAGGCAGGTCACCATTGCGGTATTTGGCCAGGCCCCGGTTGTTGTAGGCATCGGCAAAGTCAGGCTTTTTGTTGATGGCTTCCGTGTAGAAACGGATAGCCTCCCGGTATTCCTGCTTGTTAAGCTGTATATTGCCTTTCAGAAAAAACTGAGCGGCTTCTTCCTGCCTGGTATCCGAGCAGCTGCCCATCATTGCCAGAAGAACAGCCGCCAGCAGGCTTTGTACCAGAAACCGGCTGGTCGGGTTTCCGTTCCCACTATATTGTCTATTTCTCTTATGCGTCATTTGCAAGATATTCCTCATGCACAGTTCCGGATTTCCCTTTTTGCCTGGAACAACAAGTTTATTGTCAAAGTTGAACACGGATTATTGGAACAAACCTATAAAATCAGCGAACTCGACGTTACCGGTCCCGAAGACGTTGAGGCCCTGCTCGACCCGCTGTTCCTGGAACAGGTAACCCGTCGTTTCCAGGACATGACCACCGACTGGCGTGCTTCTATGGAGCGGAATGGGGTGGTATGATGGACTACCGTCCCTCCGCAGCCGCACCCGCCGAGTGCTGGATGTACAACCAGCGGTTTAGCAGCGCCCGTTGCTGGGAAGTGGGGTTAGGCACTATGTCGAAGCGGTAGCTGACCAGCGGATTTTCGGTTAAGGTTAGGGTTAGGTCTTTGCGGAGACCGTCGCGGTTGACCAGCAGGCGAACCTTATCGCCGGATCGCTTACCCGTTAATGCGTTGTTGAGATCGTTACTTACACGAACGCTGTCGACAAAAAGAATTTCGTCATTTACGTTTAATCCATCGTTCCAGGCGGCCGAGCCCCGGCGCACGGAGGAGACGGTGAGCTTGCCGTTGGCAAAGGTTGTGCCGGCTCCCAGGTAACCCTGGTTATTGGGAATAGCGACATTAACCAGTTGCAAACCGAAAGGTTGCACGAATGAATTGTAATCGATTGCATCGGTACCGTAGATATATTTTCGGAAGAAATCATCCAGGTTGCGGTTGGCGATCTGCTCAGCGGCTTTTTTGAATTCGTCGTCGGTGAATCCTCGCTGCCGTTTCTTGTAGTACTCGTTCCATAAAAACCGCATCAGGTCGTCGAGGTTGCGGGTACCGTTGGTATTTGCCAGAATCGTCAGGTTCAGCAGATTGGCCAGAACGCTTCCTTTGGTGTAATACGAGATGGTGCTGTTAATGGAGTTTTCGTTGGGCCGGTACGCTTTGATCCAGGCGTCGAAGCTGGACTCCGCTACCGACTGGACACGGGTGCCCGGCTGATTTTCAATGCCGTTGATGTCGCCCGCCAGGATGTTCAGGTACTGATCGGGGGTAAAGTAGCCGGCACGGCGCAGAATGTAATCTTCGTAAAACGAAGTAAAGCCTTCCGACACCCAGAGCATGTGGGTATAGTTCTCGTTGTCGTAATCGAACGGTCCGAGGGCAATGGGCCGAATACGCTTCACATTCCAGAGGTGGAAGTATTCGTGGGCTACCAGCGTCAGAAAGCGCTTGTAGTTGGTTTCGTTCTTATAAGCTTCGCGGGTAGTCTGGAGTGTGGTGGAGTTCTGGTGTTCGAGGCCCCCGCTGGGGTTGCCGAAGTGGTGGACAATAAAGGTATAGGACTCGCAGGGGTGTTCGCCGATGACGGTAGCCGCCGTTTCGCAGACCTTCTTGTAATCGGCCGCCAGCTTTTTCTCGTCGTACTCCACATCCCCGTACATGGCTACGGTATGCGGAATGCCGGATGCGGTGAAGGTAAACGTCCGGTGGTTGCCGATCTCGATGGGTGAGTCGACCAGAATATCATAATTCAACGCCCGGAAGGTAAACGGCTGCCCGCTCACCGGCTCCAGCCCGGTGCTTACTTTAGTCCAGCCGGTATACGGTTGAATTACCACCTGATGCGGAAAAGCCTTCAGGGCATCCTGGTACAGAAAAATACTGGCTCCGTTCAGGTAGCCGTGACTCATGTCCAGGTGGCTGGTTCGGACAGAGAGCTCATTGGCGTATACGCGGTAGCGAAGCGTTATGTTTTCGTCGGTAGTGGCAATCCGCCAGGTGTTCTTATTAATCTTCTGGGCGGGAACTGGTTTCCCATTCGCCAGGGCCAAGAAACCTTCTACGTTTTTGGCATACTCCCGGATCAGGTACGAGCCCGGTGTCCAGACCGGCATTTTCACGTCGAGGTAGCCGAATTTTTTAAGATTGGTTTGATTGGCCATATTGCTCAGGCGCATTTCCACCTCAAAAAAGTGGGTCTGCGGCTGCGGCATGGATAAGGTATAAGCGATGGTCGGTACGGGTGCCGGTTCATTTTCGGCCCGAGCAGAGGATACGATTCCGACCAGCAACCAGACACAGCATAAAAACACTTCACAGGATTTTTTTTTCATACGGAAATAAGAGTACTTTCGTTTTTAACGTAATCCGACGGGGCAGGCTTACGCAGCTTAGCTAAAATTGTCGGCGAAACTACAATGCTTTCAAAGGATTCACAACCTTTGTGTAATCTATGCTACTATCCTCCTTGTACCCGTTACGACGAACTTTCCTGATCGCCGGAACCCTGTTGGCTCCGCTTACCGCATCGGCTCAGCGCACCCTTAGTTATACCGAGCCTGATTATCATTACCGCACCGGCGTTGAATTGTTTGAAAAAGATAACTATGCCGCTGCCCGGTATGAGTTCCAGCAGTATCTGGATCGGCGGAAGAATATCCTCAATACCAACGACCAGAATGCCGTATCAGCCGAGTACTACGTTGCCCTGACGAGCCTGTACATCGATGAGCCGGGGGCGGAAGTGATGGTCGACCGCTTTGTGAAGAACCATAGCGAGCACCCGAAGGCCGGCCAACTCTATGCCGATCTGGGGAATTACTATTTTAATAAAGAAGATTACGGCCGGGCCATCAGTTTTCTGGAGAAGGCCGTGCAGCAGAATCAGAACTATACCCAGCAGGCAGAGAACAAGTTTAAGCTGGCATTGGCGTACTACAATACCCAGAACCTGCCGAAAGCCTTGCCCTTGCTGAACGCCATTAAACAGGATACCCAGTTGGCGGTGGCACCGGCGGCTTCTTACTACGCGGGGGTTATCAATTTCCGGCAGGGTAGCTACCGGGAAGCGGTCAGTGATTTCCGGCGGATTGAGAAAGATCCTACCTACCAGAACGAAGTGCCGGGCTGGATTACCCAGGCCTTATATAAGGAACAGCGGTTTGATGAATTGCTGGCGTATACGGAACCCCTGTTGCGTCGCGGAGGTGCCAGTGCCTTGCCGGAGGTTGCCCTGTTTACGGCGGAGGTGTATTACCAGCAGGGAAATTACCCGAAAGCAATTCCGTACTATCGCCAGTATATTTCCGGTAAAAACGTGCGGGTGCCGGCTGCGGTCCGTTTCCGGTATGGTCAGTCGCTGTTTAAAACCGGGGCGTACCCCGACGCCATTGCGCAGTTGAAACAGGTGTCGAGCGGGAAAGATACTACGGCGCAGTATGCTGCCTATACCTTAGGCATCAGTTACCTGCAGACGCAGAATCCGCAGTACGCCCTGACTTCTTTCGATCAGGCGAGCCGGTTGCCGTTCAATCCGGCTATCCAGGAAGAGGCTTTTTTCAACCACGCCAAACTGCAACTGGATCTGAATAACGGGGGCGAAGCCGCCAAAGAGCTGACCGAGTTTCTGCGTCGGTACCCGAACAGCCAATTCGAGAACGAAGCCAACGAACTCATCAGCGAAGCCTATTTTGCTTCCAACAACTACCCGGCCGCTATTTCCTACATCGAAGGGCTGAAGCGCCGGACGCCCAAAATCAACGCTACCTACCAGCGGCTGACCTTCAACCAGGCCGTGAACGACTTCAATGCTGAGCGGTACACCCAGGCGATCCAGAACTTCGATAAGTCGTTGCAGAATCCGGTGGATGCTGAACTACGCACAGCCGCTACTTACTGGAAAGCTGAATCGCTCTCGGCTCAGCGCAAATACGACGAAGCCATTCCGCTGTATGGCCAGGTGGCACGCAATTCCGAATTCGGGGCTAAAAGTCAATATGCCTTAGGGTACGCCTACTACAATAAAAAGGATTACACGCGGGCGCTCCAGTACTTCCGGGATTTTGTAAGCCGTGGCAGTGCCGAAGACCCCGGTATGGTGGGTGACGCTGTGGTGCGCATTGCCGATTCGTACCTGGCCAACAAGCAGTATAATGAAGCTATGCGGTACTATGACCAGGCCATTGCGCAGGGCCGGGTCGATAAAGATTACGCTACTTACCAGAAAGGCCGTATCCTGAGCTTTATGGATCGTGATGTGGAGGCAAAGGCCATGTTCGATCAGGTGCTGCGGCAAAATCCAAATTCACGGTATGCGGAAGATGCCCTGTTCCAGGCTGCCAATGTCGATTTTGAGAAAGGGTCTTACCAGGTAGCCATTCGCGGATTTACCAAACTTATTCAGGATAAGCCCAAGAGTTCACTCATACCACAGGCGTTGCTGAAGCGGGCCATTGCCTACAGCAACCTGCAAACCTACGATCAGGCTGTAGTCGATTACCGCCGGATTTTGAACGAATACGGAACCGCTCCCGAAGCGCAGAGTGCCTTATTAGGGCTGCAAAACGCCTTGAGCGATGCCGGCCGGGCGGATGAGTTCAGCCGTGAGCTGGCACAGTACAAGAAAACCAATCCGGGTAGTACGGATGTAGCGAAAGTTGAGTTTGAGAATGCTAAAGGCTTATATTTTAACGAAAAATACGCTCAGGCTATTCAGGCGCTGCTTGGCTTTATGCAGGAGTATCCGGCGAGTCCCAGTACCAGCGAAGCGCGGTACTACCTGGCTGATTCGTATTACCGGACCAACGATGCCGCCAACGCCTTGCGGTACTATAACCTGATTATTAACGATCGCAACTCCGATTTTACGGTTCGGGCGGCAAGCCGGGCGGCCGAGATTGAACTGGCGCAGCGGAACTATGCACGGGCGGTACGGAACTACCAGGTGGTATTGGGACAGGCACGCACCAAAAACGATCAGGTATCGGCTATGCTGGGCCTGATGGATACCTACCTGGCCGGCTCCAAACCAGATTCAGCTACGTATTATGCCCGCGAAATTTTAACGGCCGGTAGTGTGGTGCCGGGTGCGCAGAACCGGGCGCAGCTCGCCCTGGGTAAGGCGGCTCTGCAGAAAGGCGACCAGAAAAAAGCACAGGAAGAATTTGAACGGACCATAGCCCTGGCGAAAGATGTTAACGGTGCCGAAGCCAATTACCTGATCGGCGATATTCAGTACCGGCAAAAGAAATATAAAGAATCTATAGCCACCCTCCTGAAATTCAACGAGCAGTTTGGCGAGTTCGAGTACTGGAAAGGGAAAGCTTTTTTGCTGGTAGCCGACAACAATGTCGGGTTGAACGAAATTGCCCAGGCCAAAGCTGTGCTGAGTTCAATCATTGACAATGCTTCGCAGCCGGAGATTGTCAATGAAGCCCGTCAGAAGTTAAAAGCGCTTGAAGAACGTAACTAACCACACGATTGACCTTATTTAACACTATGTCCCGTAGCACCCGGACCGTGCGGCTTACCCAGCTCACCCTGGCGGCCGGAATACTTTCTGCCTCATTGATTGCCGAAGCGCAGCAACAACCTCGCCCCGCACGTCCACCGGTAAAGGAGGGCGAAGTAGAGAACCAGGAAATTACGGTGGAGAAAAACCGGCGCATCGAACTGCCGCCCGCCAACCGGATCTTTAACAAAATACCATCAGTCAAGCCATCCACCGAGCAGCGTAAACTGACCTACGAATTTCAGGACCGGAAATTATCTGTAGGGGATCCGCGAATTAATCTGAACGCCCTGCCGGTCTCGGCTACGCAGCCGGCCCAGAATCCGGTGTACAATAATTATGTCAAAGTAGGGGCCGGTAATTACGGTACGTTCTACGGTGAGGGGTTTATGGGTATTCATAACCAGCCAAATTATGGCGTTGAAGGATCGCTGCGGCATCTGTCTTCCTCTATCGGCCCGGTCGACGGTAAAAACTCGGCCCAGAGCGAAACGAAAGGAAGGCTTACCGGAAAGTATCTGACGGAACAGTTTAAGCTAAGTGGAACGCTGGGTTATAACCGCGATCAGTACTACTTCTACGGCCGGCGGTTGCCGGAAGGGGTAGACCGCGAAACCATCCGGCAACGACTGAATACCTACAACCTCAATGTAGGTATCGAAAACGTAGATTCGGATAACCTCATCGACTATTCGCTGAAGACTGGAATTTATTCGCTGAACGATGCCTACAATGCCAGCGAATTTGACTGGGGTACCAATTTCAACGGCTCGGTGGGTATTACCGACAATTTTGTGGCCCTGGTGGGTGCCGATGCCTATGTAACCCAGCGGACAGATGGTCCGGTCGATAACCGGAATGTATACCGGGTGAAGCCGGCGTTTAAATACACCTCACCCCGGTTTACGGCCATGATCGGTCTGACTGCCGCCAATGAAACCGACAAGCGGCAGGGAATTAACAAAACGTATGGCTTTCCAATCGGGGAAATCGACTTTGTACCGACGGGGAATATTCACTTTTATGTGGGCCACGACGGCGACGTAATCCGGAACACGCTGCGGACGTTTTTAGGAGAAAATAGATGGTTAGGGCCGCAGGCACTGCTATCTAACACTGTTAAGCTATCGGACATCTACGGCGGAACCAAAGGAGATTTGGGTGGGGGATTCAGTTATGAGGGTAAAGTGTCGTACGCCCAGTACCGCAATTTTTATGTTTTCAACAATACATGGCCTGACACTTCCAGGTTCTTTCCGCTTTACGATGGCGGTACCGCAAAGGTGCTGACGATTTCGGCGCAGCTGGGTTATTCGCAGAAAGACAAGTTTCGATCCATTCTCAAAGGCGATGTGTTCCGTTACGGGCTCGACCGGCTGGAGGAGGCCTGGCATCGGCCGCGCATTGCCGGGCAATGGTCGAACTCTTACATTCTGAACAAAAAATTATTTATCACCTCCGACTTGTACTTTTACGAGGGTATCCGGGCAAAGAATTTTGTGTCTGGAGAGGCCTATACGCTGAAACCCATTGTAGACCTGAATTTTAAAATTGACTATTTCTTAGGCAAGCAGTTCTCCGCCTTCGTATCGTTAAATAATGTCTTCGGTCAGAATTACCAGCGGTATTTGTATTATCGGGTTCAAGGCCTTAACTTTCTCGGAGGAATTTCCTATTCGTTCTAACCCATAACCGGTTGCTCCACCTGCCATGACACCTGTAAGCGCCTACGTCAAAAAACTGCTGTATCAGTACGACTGTATTGTCGTTCCGGAGTTAGGGGCTTTTCTAACTCACCTGCTACCGGCCTCCTATGTGGAATCAACCGGCCTCTATATGCCTCCCCGCAAGAGACTGGCGTTTAATGAAGCGCTTCGCCTGGACGACGGCATTCTGACCAACTATGTTGTGTTGCACGAAGGCTGTGGTCGGGAGGAGGCTCTGCGGCATATTGCCGCGTTTGTAGCAGAACTGAAGCAGGAGGTCCGGCAGACAGGTAGTTTGTCTATAGACGGTATTGGGCTGTTCACTCAGAACGAAGAAGGTAAACTTCAGTTTGACCCAGAGTTGCGGCATAACTTCAATGGTGAGGTATACGGCATGCAACCGGTTCAGGTAGGTGAGTGGATCCATCAGGCGCAAAAGGAGGATGTGGCGTTTGTGCCGGTAGTAACGAGTGCCGGCCTGATGGAAACCGAGGAGATTCCTGCCGGTCAGGAAGACGCTCAGCGACGTCGCCGGTCATACTGGCCATGGGTAGCGGCCGCAGTGTTTGTCGGCTCGTTAGTTGGAATCAGCTATGTTTCGGTGATTCAGACCGACGATCTGCTGCAAAGTAGTTTAAGCCCATCGTCGTTGCTCCATCTGCCATCATTTATGACCAAACCGGAGGCTGAACATGTATCGGTAAAACCAGTAGCGGGAACAACGGCAGAACGTGCACCGGATAAGCAGCTTGCCGTAGATATGCCCCAGGCAACATCTACCCAAACAGTGCCGGCTGTTGCCGTTGAGGATAATAAACCGGAGGATGCAGCAGCGAAACCGGTGCCGACCGAAAAGGTTATAGTTGAAGTAAAACAGGTAACCGAAGAAAAAGGTAAACCCGCAATAGTCCGGCCGCAGTACATTGTTATTGCCGGAAGCTTTTCAAATCGACAGAATGCCGGTCGTTTTCAGCGACAAATGCGGAAAGAAGGGTATAGTGATGCTTATATTATTAAGCCATTTCGGAAAGGGCAATTATTTAAGGTCGGTGTGTTTAGCAGTGTTAACCGATTAGATGCAGTAGGTAAACTTGATGAGGTATCTGCCATCACTGGCCTGGATGCCTGGATCATGGAATATTAGCCGATACCGGGTGCATCGTATTCAATAAACAGGAGGCAATCGGAAACGGTTGCCTTTTTTGGTTGCCGGAATTAGCAGACGTTTCTTCCTTTAACTCTCCGTTGCCCCAATATTTACTTCATCGCATTGTTTCATAAACGAAAAAGACGATTTTAGCGTTAGTACGGCAAGAACTATAGGTACCTGATGAACCGCACGGCATTTGAAAACGAGAAAGAAGTTCGCATTTTGGCACTGGCAGGCTCTTTTGCCTTTAACCTGTTGCTGGTGGTTATACTTCTGTTTGTTAAGCTTTCGTTTATGAAACCGCAGCCTCCGCCGATCGAATTTGTGGAGGTTAATTTTGGAACGGATGCCGTGGGCAGTGGGAATGTGCAGACCTTTAATAAGCCCAGTCCTTCGCCCAGAGCGGTCGATGTAAAGCGGGCCGAGACCAAACCTAACCCGAAAATTACGACCACGCCACGCGTAGAGAAGACGCCGATAACGCCTGTTCCGAAAGTAGAACAGGCTAAACCCAGCAAGGTTGTTACCGAAAAGCCGGTTATTGCCAGCAAGGTAGAAAGTCCGGTGAGTGTGCCCGAAAAAGCCGAGACGAAGAAAACCGAATCAACGGCACCCAAGCCTACGCCAGCCCCTCCCAAAACAGAACCGGCAAAAAAGGCGGAGAATGTAGATCCGAATGCCCTCTTTAAACGGACATCCGGGGGCGGAGGGTCTAACGGTACGTCGGGCCGGGCAGCCGGTGAAGGAGGTAATAATAACGGCGACGACGCCAGTGGCGTTGGCGATAAGGGAAACCCGAACGGAAAAGTCGATGCCAAAGGCTTATACGGAACGCCGGGTGGCACCGGCTCCGGCGTGGCATTTGACGTATCGGGCTGGTCGCTGACCGGCCGCCCGAATGTCAACGACAACTCCGACGAGACAGGTAAGATTGTTTTTCAGTTGAAGGTAGACCAGAGTGGCGATATTATTTCGGTGCGGACGATGCAAACTACAGTAAGCCCTTCGGTTGTCGAGGTATATCGGAAAGCGGTAGAGCGGCTGAGGCTGGTTCCTAAATCGTCGGTTACGCCACCGGTTTCAACCGGAACCATAACGTTTATTATTACATCTAAATAAATGCAGTATCAGGAAGCGCTGGCTTATCTGTACGATAAGCTGCCGGTTTTCCATCGTATAGGCGCTAAGGCTATCAAACCTGGCTTAGCGAATATTGAGAAACTGTGTGCGGCTCTGGAACAGCCGCACACGCGTTTTAAGACCATCCACGTAGCCGGCACCAACGGCAAAGGCAGTACCTCACACATGCTGGCTGCCATTTACCAGGCCGCCGGGTATCGGGTTGGCCTGTATACTTCTCCGCATCTGAAGTCTTTTACCGAGCGTATACGCATTAACGGTCAACCTATTCCGGACGAAGAGGTAGCCCAGTTTGTAACGACCTTTCAGGCACTGATCGAAGCTGTAAATCCATCGTTTTTTGAAGTTACGGTAGCGATGGCATTTGATTACTTTGCAAGGAAGGAAGTTGATCTGGCCATTATTGAAGTGGGTTTAGGAGGAAGACTTGACTCTACAAATATCCTACAGCCGCTTTTGTCGGTGATTACCAATATTGGCTGGGATCATATGGATTTGCTGGGTGATACCCTGGATAAGATTGCCACCGAAAAAGCAGGCATCATTAAGCCGCAGATCCCGGTTATAATAGGAGAGAGGCAGCCGGAGACCACGGCGGTTTTCCTTAAAAAAGCGGAGGAAGAACAGGCCCCGATATATTTTGCGCAGGATAGTTTTCTGTGTATCGATAAGGGCATTTTGACCGGGAAACGGCAGGTTGAGGTTCTCTATCAGTCATTGAATTCAGAAAGTCTGATAGCTCTTATGTTGACGATCGATCTGCTGGGCCAATATCAGTTGCTTAATTTACCGGCTGTGCTGCAAAGTGTTTTTCTGTTGCAGCAGTTTCCGGTTAGTACTGAGCAACTGCAAAACGGTTTGGCTTCCGTTACCCGCCTTACGGGGTTAAAAGGTCGATGGCAGGTTTTACGGAAAAATCCCTATGTAGTGGCCGATACGGCCCATAACAAACCCGGCTTTGAAAGCCTGCTGGCGATGATACCCACGATACAGCACCGGCAACTGCATCTGGTTATAGGCTTTGTCCAGGATAAAGACGTTGAATCGGTTCTTGCGTTGCTGCCAACATCTGCCAAGTACTATCTTTGTCAGGCAAATACGCCCCGTGCCCTGGCTGTTCATGATTTATTTATAAAAGCCGTAGCAGCAGGGTTACAGGGGCAGGTATATCCGGATGTAAATGCCGCACTGGCATCGGCGGTAGCCGAGGCTTCGGCGGAGGATTTAGTAGTTGTAACAGGCAGCACCTATGTGGTAGCTGAATTGCAAGCCTTGTAAGTACGTGAGAAGAAAGTTAATACGATTCCAGCAGAATTGGGAAAGTCCCAACGTCATTGAAACTGGCAAACCGCTGTTTAGAACCATTAAAGGTACCTGGCGGGAGGAATATTTTAAGAATAATAATCCTATTGTGCTGGAGCTGGCCTGTGGGAAAGGTGAGTACACGGTTGGATTAGCCAACGCGTATCCGGACAAAAATTTTATTGGGGTCGATATTAAAGGCGACCGGATCGCCCGTGGGTCACAGGCTGCTTTGGCCGGCGGGCTTACAAACGTGGCGTTTCTGCGTACGGACATTCGGTATTTGCTGGAGTTTTTTGCCGAAGGTGAGGTGGATGAGATCTGGATTACGTTTCCCGACCCGCAGCCTCGCGATAAACAGGAAAAACACCGGCTTACCTACCCGTACTTCCTGGCAATTTACAGTACTATATTGTCGTCAAGGGGTAAGCTTCATCTCAAGACCGATAATACCGCGTTCTTCGATTATAGCCTGCAAGTTCTCCCGGAGAATGGATTTACAGATCTGGTATACACCCATGATTTATATAGTTCTTCGCTGAACAACATTCATCTCGGTATCAAAACCAAGTACGAAGAGCTATTTTACAACAAAGGGTTTTCGATCAAGTACCTGCAATGCAAAAAAAGCGCGGCCGATGAGGCCGCGCTGTAAAACGGAATGTAATTCCGTTTTACTTATGCCGGTTGCTTTTTCATTAAAAGCTCCATCAGGTCGGCGATACGGCTTGAATAGCCGTATTCGTTGTCGTACCAGCCAACAACTTTAGCAAAGGTGCCGTTGGCGGCAGTCAGGTTGGCGTCGAAGATACAGGAGTGCGGATTACCCACAATGTCGGCTGACACAATCGGGTCGACACAATACTCCAGAATGCCCTTCAATTGGTTATTGGCTGCCTCTTTTACCGCGTTATTGATATCATCAACGGTAACTTCACGCTTCAGGATCACGGTAAAGTCGGTAATAGACCCATCGGGTACCGGAACGCGCATGGCGTTGCCGTCTAGTTTGCCTTTTAGGTGTGGCAGCACAAGTCCTACTGCTTTAGCGGCACCGGTTGACGTTGGTACAATCGACAGCGCTGCTGCACGTGCCCGACGCAGGTCGGAATGCGGAGCATCCTGAAGATTCTGATCGGCGGTATAGGCGTGGATGGTGGTCATGTATCCTTTTTCAATTCCAAAAGCATCATCCAAAATTTTGGCCATTGGTGCCAGGCAGTTTGTGGTGCATGATGCATTGGATACAATAGTTTCTTCACCGGTCAGCGTATTTTCATTTACACCGAGGACTATCGTTGGGATATTTCCCTTGGCAGGGGCGGAGATCACAACCTTTTTTGCACCAGCCTGTAGGTGCATACCGGCACCGGCTTCATCAACAAAACGTCCTGTTGATTCCAGTACGACATCGATTTCTAATTCTTGCCACGGTAAATTCTTGGGATCCCGTTCGGCGAAGGCTTTAATACGTATGCCATTTACAGTTATGCTCTCATTATCTGAAGAGACATCTCCGTTAAATCGGCCATGTACTGAGTCGTATTTTAAAAGGTGCGCTAAAGTGGAATTGTCTGTAAGGTCATTGATGGCTACTACCTCGATGTTCTCTTTTTCAAGTAGTGTTCTGAATGACAGGCGACCTATTCTTCCGAAACCATTAATGGCAACTCTTATTTTGTCCATTCCTATACTAGTGTTTGGTTTTACGGCTCAAAGATAATAAAGGCTATAGTACAGTGCGCGGTTAATTATTAGTAAAATACTAATTAGCAATCTAACTAGTTTAGTATTAAATTTTTATTTGCTAAAAATATTCGTACTAATTTTAAATTTACTAAATATAATGGTATATGGATTATGTTTTTGCTAATCGAGATAAATTAATTTGTTTTGTATAAGGAGTAGGAGAGAGCCCGACTCTTTCAATTACGCGATCTAAACCAGACTCGTTATTTAATTCTCGATAAGTAGCGCGGCAAACCGGCTCGATGCCGGTTTGCCGCGCTTTAATTACCTGCGTATACTTTTCCTGTGTGTGCTAATATTTGATCCACTACCTCTTTCTCTTCGTTAGGTAATTTCTATAGATGTTAAGAAAGAGAATGGCAAAAACAAATTGCACTCTTTGGCCGCAATGCCTTCAATAAAATGTACTCCATCTTTTCTCCGGCTAAATCCACTCCTAAATTAAAGCTCGTAGCTAGTTAACGGGAGTCGGTCGGGCACTACCACAAAGTTTTTACTCTGATACCAGCCGGCATTAGTTCTATATTTCCTGGAGAAGCGTCCTGATTAAAGCCACCTAATTATTCCCTATGGCAACACTATACAATGTACATAAAAGCAGAAATTCAATCAGGAGTTGCTGTCCACATTTTGTCAACTTGAAGCTTTTTATTAAACAAGCATAAAGAAGGTCGTTACAAATAATCCCTTTAATATTGCATCAGAAATTCCCTGATAGGGAAGCTTATTTACCTGTTTTACCAATTTAGGAGCGCGCCAAATAAAATTCTGACTTGAAATAGGACAGTAATTTTTCAAATTTTATTGAACTGATTTTCAGGGTTTTTACATTGGTTACCTCAATTTATTATTTACTTACTTATGCTTAGTCAAAACACAATTGAGCAAGTCTGGAACAACAGAAGCTTACTGTTCGAATCGTCGTCGCTGGAAGCAATTCGCGAAGTAATCAGGCAATTAAATGCTGGAGAAATTCGCGTTGCCACACCACCGGAGCAGGAGGGAGATACCTGGTTAGTCAATGAGTGGGTGAAGAAAGCAATTCTGCTTTACTTTATCAGCCAGCAGATGACCCCCGACGAAGTTGGTATTTTTACCTTCCACGACAAAATCCCGTTGAAGCGCGATTTTCAGGAAAAGAAGGTTCGGGTGGTTCCGCCGGCTGTGGCCCGCTATGGTTCATTTCTGGCCCCTGGGGTAATTCTCATGCCATCGTATGTCAACATCGGCGCCTACGTTGATGAGCGTACCATGGTCGATACCTGGGCCACAGTAGGAAGTTGCGCACAGATCGGGAAAGATGTTCACCTGAGCGGTGGCGTCGGAATAGGAGGGGTTCTGGAACCCCCACAGGCCGCTCCTGTTATAGTTGAAGACGGGGCGTTTATCGGCTCCCGCTGTATTGTAGTAGAGGGTGCTCACATCGGCAAACGAGCTGTACTCGGAGCAGGGGTAACCATTACCGGCTCGTCTAAAATTATTGACGTAACCGGCACCGAACCCAAGGAATATAAAGGATTTGTACCGGCTAACTCGGTAGTTATTCCGGGGAGTTATACTAAAGAGTTTGCGGCCGGCGCGTTCCAGGTCCCATGCGCCCTCATCATCGGCCGGCGGAAAGAATCTACCGATCTGAAAACATCGCTGAATGATGCTCTCCGTGAGAATCAAGTAGCGGTTTAACGATTACAATTGTAATTCACATAGCTAAATTAACAACGGATGCCGTGGTTTACAGACGTAAGTCACGGCATTTATTTTTGTCAATCAGTTTAAAAATTTAAATTGATTTAATTTTGTGATTTATAATAATGAATTTACTTTTGTAGCATATCCTTTAATTTACAGAAATGAATATTAATGACAAAATTAAACAGATACTGATTGACAAGAACTTGTCTCCATCATACTTTGCTGATGAGATTGGTGTGCAACGATCCAGTATCTCCCATATCCTCTCGGGTCGAAATCGACCCAGCTTCGACATTATTCAAAAAATTATTCGTCGATTCCCCGACCTCGGTTACGATTGGATACTGGAAGACGATTCACAAACATCAATTAATCTGCCCAATATAACCGCAAAATCGGCAATCAGGCGCGACGAAACCGTTGCCTCTCCTTACCGGGAAACTAGTATGTCAGCTACTGTTCCACGGCAACGACGGGTAGACAATAACGCGACTAACAGTCAACCGCAGGCTACTAGCGAACCAGACAATCTGAAACGCGAAAAGAAAATTGAGCGTATTTTGATCTTTTACACCGATGGCACCTTCCGCGAATTTTCTCCGGAATAAGCTGCCAAACTTTCCGTACCTTTGTCTTTCAATACGGTGTCTGGATTCCATTAGTGTTATCCGGGCTTAAAAGGGAAACCGGTGCAAGACCGGTGCTGTCCCCGCAACTGTATGCTACACTTGTCGGCTCCCGATACTTCATGCCACTGCTCCCTTAGGGGTGGGAAGGCCACAGCCGATACGCAAGCCAGGAGACCTGCCGTATAGAATCTATCGTTCGATTGTTTCGGGTGAAAACAGCGAACTGATCGCAAAATCGATAAAGAATGGTCGTAATTGGTGTACGTAGGGATGGGCAGCAACCCAGCCGGAGAATACCTTGGTATTCGCTCCTCCCGGTATGGCTATCCTCAGCAGGACTTGCTCTGGCTCAGGAACCATCACAAAACCATACGCTGGATACTGTTCGTATCATCGAACGTGCCCACCAAACATTCAGCGCCGGGCGCTCAGCCACCCAGCTTGATTCGGCCCAGCTTCGGATGGCTACCCTGCTACACATGGGCCAAATCCTCGAACAATTCTCGGCCATTCCCATCCGTAACTATGGGAATGGAATGCTCAGTGTGCTTTCTATCCGGGGAACAGGTCCCGGTCATACGGCGGTTAACTGGAACGGCGTTTCTATTAATTCGCCTATGCTGGGGCAGCAGGATTTATCGCTCATCCAATCCATCGCCTTCGATCAGGCTTCTGTTCAATGGGGGGCTACCAATACCCTGGTAGGTACCGACGCTGTTTCGGGAGCAGTTTTGCTTACCTCTAAACCCCGCTGGCAGTCTGGACTCAGCGCTCAGGCCTCGGCGCAGTTCGGGAGCTTCGGTCGGCGAGGTATGCAACTATCCACCCGTTATGGAACCGATAATGCCCGGTGGACCGGCCGAACCGGAATTTCCTGGCTCACCATCCGCAATGATTTTCCGTACCGGAATAGCTCCCGCTTCGGTCAGCCTATAGAACGACAAAAACATGCGGCCGTCCGACAGTTCTCCGCCGTTCAGGATATCTACGGTAAACTATCCAACCGATACTACATCTCCCTGAATAGCTGGTACACCGAAGCCGACCGGCAACTACAGCCGGGCATCGGAATATCGGGTACTGAAACGCAGCAGGATAACGCCCTCCGGTTTGTTTTGTCAGTAGTCGGCAGTCATAACCGGCATAGTTCGCTGGTACAAATTAGTCAGTCGGCCGAACAAATCCGGTATATTAACCCGGTTATTCGTACCGACGATATCTCGGTTGCGAAGCAAACACAGTTTCGGGTAGAAGAACAATGGGAATTACAAGGTAATCAGGCTAACTGGTACCTGAAAACCGGAGTAGAAGGAGCCCTGGCAACGGCCACCGTTCCGGCTTATCAGGTACTGCAAACCCAATGGCGGGGAGAGGGCTACGGCATGACCACGTACGAAAATAACCGGTTACGTGTATCCGGACAAATACGAAAGGGCTGGATAACCGGGTTCGATCCGCCCATTGTGCCATCGTTGGGTGTCGACTACCGGATTCGATCCGGAGATGATCTGACCATTACCGCTAAAGCACATTTGTCGCGGGTGTATCGGGTACCCACGCTCAACGACCGGTACTGGCGACCAGGGGGCAACCCTGATCTGCGGCCGGAAACAGGCTGGAGTCAGGAGGGAGGGATTCTAATTCGCCATAAGCCCGAAAGCACTCCCACATCAGGCGCTTCCTGGGAAACCTCCGCCACTGTTTATCATGCCCTGATTCATGATTGGATTCTATGGCGACCTGGTATAAATGAAACCTACTGGTCGGCACAGAATCTCCAGACGGTCCGCAGCCGGGGTATTGAAACTGCGTTTAGGTATATGTGGTCTGTTGGACAGATACGTATTAATAACCAACTTAGCTTAGCCTACAACCGGATCAGTAACGAACAGGCTATTGGCAGTTCAGATGTACAAACAAAAGGAAATCAACTGATGTATGCCCCCCTGATTTCACTCAATCAACAAAACCAGATTGGCTGGAACGGCTGGGAGCTGGGCATCCAGAACACCTATATCAGTCGCCGGTATACACTGACCGATGTTAGCGCATTTCTTCCTGGATATATGCTCATCAATGCCCAATTGAGTAAGCAGCTTAGCTGGAACAAACAGCTACTTCGTATTATGTTTTCGGGCTATAATTTGAGCAATACTACATACCAGACAGTCGAAAACCGGGCCATGCCCGGAATAAATTATCAGTTTACCTTTTTCTTTAAATTTAATTAGTTTAATTCTAAATATGCTACTTCCAAATCGTTTACTGCACCAGGCACTACTTGCTATTACTTTCCTTGGCGGATTGACAGCCTGTAAAGTTGACACTGATGTTGTTGTAGAGCCCTACGAGAGTGGGATTCTGGTTATTGAAGAGGGCGCGTTTCAGAAAGGAAATGCATCCATCAGTTATATTAACCGGCAGACAAGCCAGGTTACAACTGAAATTTTTAAGAAAGTGAATAACCGCGCTATCGGCGATGTACTGCAATCGTATGTTGAAATTGCCGGCAAAGGGTATCTGGTGGTCAACAACAGCAACAAAGTCGAAATCGTCGATGCCAATACCTTTAAATCAACGGGAACCATTGAATCCGGTCTGGAACAGTGCCGGTATATGGTACCCGTTTCGAAAGACAAAGCATTTGTGAGTTGCTGGGGAAATAGCGCGAAAGGATCAGTTGCCGTTGTTGATCTGGCTAATCGGGTCGTGGTAAAGCAACTCACTACTGGAGCCGGACCAGAAGGTATGCTGCTAAAGGGGACCGACCTCTTCGTTGCCAATTCCGGCGGGTTTGATGTCGATAATACCGTAAGCGTCATTAACACCCAGACAGATGCTGTCATAACCACCATTCCCGTAGGGG
Source organism: Nibrella viscosa (assembly GCF_039541875.1). Taxonomy (NCBI): domain Bacteria; kingdom Pseudomonadati; phylum Bacteroidota; class Cytophagia; order Cytophagales; family Spirosomataceae; genus Nibrella; species Nibrella viscosa. The sequence continues at coordinate 281,591 of NZ_BAABHB010000006.1, forward strand.
ATGTACCCACTCAACTGGTTATGGATCGCAACCAGGACATCTGGGTATTATGCAGCGGCAAACCAACCTGGAGCAGTACCGATGGGCTAACGAAGGCAGAATTGATACGAATAAATGCAACAACCAAACAAATTGTGGGGCGGATAACCATCGGCGGTAAGCACATCAACGGCAATCCGGATAATCTGGTGATCAATGGCGATGGTACGATCCTTTATTTCACCCTTAACAATGCGGTTTATTCTATGGCCATATCAGCTACTGTGGCCTCGATTGATGCGCCACTGATCCGGAAAAACCTTTACGGCCTGGGCTACGATAATGCCACGAATACATTGTACGGCGCCTATGCCGGAAACTTTACCCAGACTGGCTATGTGTTCCGGTATCGTTCGGGTGGGCAGCTAATCGACTCGTTGCGGGTGGGTTTAATTCCGTCTGGATTTTATTTTAAATAAGTGAATCCATTCAATCTATCAACAGGCCAGCATAAAGGCAAAAAAGACCGGCTCGATGCCGGTCTTTTTTGCTATAGTCCCCCCTGAAAACACGTAAAAACTGCTCAGAAACCGCCCTTTTCTGCCTAAATCCTTATATATGAATACTTTAGTGTTCCACGTGGATATGTTGTGGATTACGTGTGGATAAAAACAGATACTTTAGTTCTATAATTTATATTATGTTAAGTAGAGCTTCAGAAAATAAGGGCAGCCTCTATCCGGTCTGCCCTTTTCCTGTTATTTAGAATCTACACAGACTACCTTCTTCTCCTCAAACTGCTTGAGAATATCCCGCAGGCTGTTCAGGTTTTCGTTCAGGTCTTCTTCCGTATCTTTTATCGACTTTGCTTTTTCCAGGTACGGCAGCGCCTGCTTGAAACGACCACAGGCCCGACCTTCAACTTCTTTGCCTTTCGCCTGGTACTCCTTCATATCCATGTTGCTCAGCTGACGGTTCAGGGCAACCGCTTCGTTAAAGTACAACGCACCCATATTGAAGTTAGCATCGTAGTTATTCGGATCAACCTGTAGCGCACGGGTGTAATATTCTTTAGCAGCTGTGCGATACTCCTGCTGACGCTTGGTCAGATCAGCGATCTTCTGCTCCGGATTATCTACCGACTGCGTTGCCTTGCTCTGCTGCTCCTGAATGTCTTTCTCAAGCTGGGCAATTTCGTTACGCTTGTCGGTAATCATCTGATTTACCTGCGTAAGCTGCCGCTTTACATCAGCGTTTTTCGGCTCCCTCTTGGCCCGGGCATTCAGCCGGGTCACTTCACCCTGCATAGCGGCCAGCGCATCTTTCTGCGTTGCCAGTTGTTTGCTCAGATCAGGACCTTTCTTTACGCTATCAGACAGCTTCTGAAGCTCTCTTTCCGTTTCATTCGCGGAGTTATCGTACAGAATACCCAGGTTCAGCAGGTTTTGGGCATTGTTCGGTTCCCGCTCAACCAACTGCTTCATACTGGCAATGGCATCGTTCATGCGGCCGGCCGCCAGCATAATGTTTACGCGCTCTGCCGACAAGTCCTTGTTGTTAGGCAGAATCTCCAAGCCTTTTTCCAGGGTAGCAATAGCCTTATCCACATTCTTCTCCTGCCGGTAAATATTCGCCAGGGTGTAAATAACACTGGGATCTTTACCACCAACTGTCATGTAGCGTTCAAACTGCTCTTTTGCTACCGTTGGGTTTTCGGCCTGTTGAGCCGCAATACCGGCATACAACGCTGCGGTCGTGTCTTTCGGCATTACCTCACCGGCCATCGCCATCAGTTTGGCAGCCTCGGTAAAGTTCTTGCCCTGATACTTGGCGGCACCCGTCTGCATAAAGGCGTTATACATACCTTGCCCTTTCATGGCTGTCTCGGCTTCTTTGGCCAGCTTACCCGGAGCACCTTTTTTATCTTTATCTAACTCGATAACTTTCTTGTAAGCATCGTAAGCGACCATGGCAGCGTTAGAATCCAGCTTCACGTACTGAACGGCAATGTTCTCGTAGGTCTTCGCCCGATCCATCCAGGTACTTGCCTTAGCCGAAGCCTTCGCGTCGGTAATCGCCTTATCACTCTTTTCTTTGTCCTTTGCTACGCTCTGCTCCAGGGCTGCGTCGAGGCCCTGAGCATACACTCCCGCCGAAAACACACTGGCCAGCAGGAACAACGAAAGTTTTTTCATGTGTCAATATTTAGGTTGAATTTTATTTGAAAAACGAAATTACGGAAAATACCGTATAATTCCCGGTAATATCAAGTGGTTAACTCAGTTGTGGCGTCTCCTTCCGTTGATCCCTCTGCGGTCTCGGCTTCTACGGGATGGCTCACCGGCAGGCTTCCCTCCGCTTCGTCCCGCTCAATTTTGGTCACCGACGATATTTCGTCGCCTTCGTTGAGCCGGATCAGCTTTACCCCCTGCGTATTTCGGCCAATGACCCGTACCTCCTCTACCGGCATCCGGATGATGATGCCCGACTTATTGATGATCATCAGGTCGTCGGTATCCCCTACTTCCAGAATACCCACCAGTTTACCAACCTTTTCGGTTACCTTGAGTGTTCCCACGCCCTTAGCCCCCCGGTTGGTTACCCGGTACTCCTCTACATCCGACCGTTTGCCATAGCCTTTCTCCGATACGACCAGTAACTGCGCATCTTCGCGGCTAATGCACACCATGCCGATTACCTTATCGTCTTTGTCTTCTTCGCTCAGCGTAATGCCACGCACCCCGGCTGCCGTACGACCCATCGGGCGCACGCGGTTCTCGTTGAAGCGCACCGCCCGACCGGCACTCGACGCAATGACCAGGTCGTTGTTGCCGTTGGTCAGGGCTACATCCAGCAGCCGGTCCTCTTCGTCGATGGAAATGGCAATGATACCGTTCTGACGGGGGCGCGAGAAGGCTTCGAGCATGGTCTTCTTAATGGTTCCCTGCTCTGTACACATCACAATGAAGTTGTTGTTGATATAGTCGGCATCTTCTAACGTCTTAACGTTGATCACCGCCCGCACCTTATCGTCGGATTCGATATTAATCAGATTCTGGATCGGCCGGCCTTTCGACACTTTGCTGCCTTCCGGAATCTGATGCACCCTCAGCCAATACAGCCGCCCTTTCTGCGTAAAAATCAGCAGGTAGTTGTGCATCGTAGCCGGGAACAGGTGCTCGGTAAAGTCGGCATCTTTGGTGGCAACGCCCCGCGAACCGACTCCTCCCCTGCCCTGCGACCGGTATTCGATCAGTGGGGTCCGCTTGATGTACCCTTCATGCGAAATGGTAATCAGCATCTCATCGTCCGGAATCAGATCCAGATCATCAATGTCGCCGTCGGCAAACATTTCGATCTTGGTCCGGCGGGCGTCGCCATAGCGGGCCTTTAGGTCGACCAGTTCGTCTTTGATAATCTGCCGCTTCCGTTCTTCACGGGCCAGGATGTCTTTGTAGTCGGCGATCTCGCGCATCAGTTCGTCGTACTCCGCCTGAATCTTATCGCGCTCCAGGCCGGTCAGGCGCTGCAAACGCATATCCAGAATGGCCTTGGCCTGCACCTCGCTCAGCTCAAAACGACTGATCAGACCGGCTTTGGCGGCATCCGGATCTTTGGCGCTGCGAATCAGTTGAATCACTTCATCGATGTTATCCAGCGCGATCAGCAGACCGAGTAAGATATGCGCCCGCTTCTCGGCTTCGCGCAGTTCATATTGAGTCCGGCGCGTAATCACCTCAAAGCGGTGCTCCACATAGTACCGGATCATGTCTTTCAGGTTCAGCAGCATCGGCCGGCCTTTCACCAGCGCCACGTTGTTGATCCCGAATGACGACTGCAGGGCCGTATACTTATACAGGTTATTCAGGACCACATTGGGGATAGCGTCTTTCTTCAGGTCGTACACCACCCGCATCCCGTCACGGTCCGATTCGTCACGGATTGCCGAGATCCCTTCGAGTTTCTTTTCGTTGATGAGCGCAGCCGTTTTCTCCAGCATCATGGCCTTGTTGACCATATACGGTATCTCGGTCACGATAATCTGCTCCTTGCCTGATTTGGTGGTCTCAAACGTAGCGTTGGCCCGCATGATCACGCGACCCCGGCCGGTGCGGAAGGCCGAGCGTACACCTGTCATCCCGTAGATGGTGCCGCCCGTAGGAAAATCCGGAGCCTGAATGATCTCCATCAGTTCCTCAACATCGATATCCTGGTTGTCCAGGTACGCCACAATACCGTCTACTACTTCCGACAGGTTATGCGGAGCCATATTGGTAGCCATCCCTACAGCTATACCCGACGAGCCGTTGAGCAGCAGATTGGGCAATTTGGCCGGCATAACGGAGGGTTCTTCCAGCGAGTCGTCGAAGTTGGGCTGGAAGTCGACCGTTTCTTTATAGATGTCATTCAAAATTTCCTCGGCAATGCGCTTCAGCCGCGCTTCGGTATACCGCATGGCAGCCGGAGAGTCGCCGTCGACAGAACCGAAATTACCCTGACCATCAACCAACGGGTAGCGCAGTGACCAGTCCTGGGCCATTCGAACCATCGTATCGTACACAGACGCATCGCCGTGGGGGTGATATTTACCCAACACCTCCCCTACGATACGGGCCGATTTTTTATAGGGCTTGTTGTAGTTGACGCCCAGTTCGGCCATACCGAACAGTACCCGCCGATGCACCGGCTTCAAACCGTCGCGCACGTCGGGCAATGCGCGGGAGATAATAACCGACATCGAGTAGTCGATGTAGGCACCGCGCATTTCGTCCTCAATGTTAATGGGAATAATGTTGTTAGGCACCTCCGTGCCGTTGGTTTCTTCCGTCATATAAGAGAGGGGTATTTCACAAAATTTTCCTATTCAGCGCCACCAGTTTTACGCCAGTAACGCGCATACACAAATATACGAAATTTTTAGGAAATAGTAAAACAAACGCCGGAAATCGGCTTTTTACCTTATTCGGCAGCGCCATTCGGCTGCCTTTCCCGGCACCCCTCCCCTACCCGGCTCTGCGCCGGCCTAAAAAATACCGCCTACATTTCGTCCTATTCATAACGGCCCGAAGCGGGCAAAAAAATCGATTAGTGCAGTATTTACCCTTGCTGCTTCTTCGTGCTGAAGCCAGTGGGTGGCTTCCTCAACATAAACAAGCTCGCCCTCGGCGCAGTATGCCAGGCTCTGCCGCGCCATTTCGGCCATCAGAAAACGATCCTGCTTGCCCCACAGAATCAGCGTTGGCACCTGAATGGTCGGTTTAATCCGTTCCGTAGGTGGTTTCCGCACAGCCGCCCGGTACCAGTTAATCATCGACCGAAAGGCGTTTGGCTGCCCCCAGGCCTGTTTGTATTGCTTCAGATCATCGCGCCTGAATGTACCGGGCCGGCTCGTTCCCAGCAGGGCCTGCACCATCAGTCGGTAATTCCTCCATTTTACGAGTGTTTCGGGTATCCAGGGCAGTTGAAAAAAGATTATATACCAGCTACGGACTAACTGACGGGGTTGCCGCAGCACAAACTGCTTCATGACCCGCCAGTGTGGCACGTTCAGAATGACGAGTTTATGCAACCGCTCCGGGTGCCGGGCCGCCAGGCGCCAGGCCACGATAGCGCCCCAGTCGTGCCCCACCAGAAATACTTTCTGCCGGCCGGATGCGGTAATCAGCCCCAGTATATCGGCCACCAGCGTATCGGTCTGGTACGCGCCTACACCCTCGGGCTTGTCACTCAGGTTATAGCCCCGCTGATCGGGTGCCCACACCCGGTAACCGGCCTCTGCCAGAACGGTGATCTGCCTGCGCCAGCCATACCAGAACTCCGGAAAGCCGTGCAGCAGGATCACCAGCGGTCCATCGACCGGACCGGCCTGTACCACGTGCAGCCGGATGCCGTTGGTAGGGATAAAATGATGTTCCATGTTGGGTAAACGGTCAGCTATACCAACGGTCAATTTAAAGAATCTTTATGACTATCCCGGTATTTACTGTCTAATCAAATGCACTTTTGGTACTTTTCCCATACACCAAGATCTTTTACGTCATTCTTAATGTTACTTTACCAGTGGCATCAACTAAATACCTTTCAACCAATGGCGTTGATTTCCAACTAATTGAAAACGTTATGCAAACCTTGAATCTAAAAAACAGGGCATTTACAAGCCCAAAACGAAGCGTACTGATTTGGACACTAACCAGACGCGCTGCTCTTCGCTTTCTAAAGCACAACGCGCCGGCGTTTGAAGCGCTGGCCCGCAGTATAGCGCCGTTCGGCGGCAACGTATTGAGTCGCCGGATACGCTAACGATTTAATGCAAAAAGCCCCCGCCGGTACCGGCGGGGGCTTCAATATTCAGCGAATCCTTCAGAGCCGCTAAATCCTAGTTCTGACTATTTCACTTCTTCGTACGGCACATCCGATACGTTACCGTCGGTATTACCGGTCTGCTGACCACCCTGACCGTTCGCGCCGGCACCGTTGCCATCGAAACCGGCTGCCCCATCGGCTGGGTTAGCCTGGGCGTTGGTGGCGTTGTACAGATCCTGCGAAGCGGCCTGCCAGGCATTATTAAGCTTCTCCATAGCCTCGTCGATGGCTGCTACGTCGCGGGAACCGTGGGCGGTGCGCAGTTGCGCCAGGGCATCTTCAATGGCCGATTTATTGGTCGAAGACAGCTTATCGCCGTACTCCTTCAGCTGCTTCTCGGTCTGGAACACCATCGAGTCGGCCTGGTTTACCTTGTCGACTTTCTCGCGCTCAGCCTTATCGGCTTCTTCGTTAGCTTTAGCTTCCTGCCGCATCCGCTCAATTTCGGCGTCACTCAGCCCGCTGGACGCTTCAATCCGGATCTTTTGCTCTTTGCCGGTGCCTTTGTCGCGGGCCGTTACGTGCAGAATACCGTTGGCATCCACGTCGAAGGTTACCTCGATTTGCGGTACCCCACGCGGGGCCGGCGGAATACCATCCAGGATAAAGCGACCAAGCTGCCGGTTCTGCTGCGCCATCGGGCGCTCACCCTGCAGCACGTTGATTTCTACGCTCGGCTGGTTGTCGGAGGCCGTCGAAAACACTTCTGATTTCTTGGTCGGAATCGTGGTGTTCGATTCGATCAGGCGGGTAAACACGCCACCCATCGTTTCGATACCCAGCGACAGCGGAATTACGTCGAGCAGCAGCACGTCTTTTACTTCACCGGTCAGAACGCCACCCTGGATCGCAGCACCCACGGCTACAGCCTCATCGGGGTTAACGTTCTTGGACGGCTTCTTTCCAAACAGTTTCTCAACCTCTTCCTGCACTTTCGGAATCCGGGTTGAGCCACCTACCAGAATGACCTCGTCAATCTGACCGGCCGAGAGACCGGCGTTCTTCAGGGCCCGGCGGCAGGGCTCCAGGCTGCGCTGAATCAGCGAATCGGCCAATTGCTCGAACTTAGCCCGGCTCAGCGAGCGTACCAGGTGCTTCGGAATGCCGTTTACCGGCATAATATACGGCAGGTTGATCTCCGTAGACGAGGAGCTTGACAGCTCGATCTTAGCCTTCTCAGCCGCTTCTTTCAGACGCTGAAGGGCCATCGGGTCCTGACGCAGGTCGATGCCTTCGTCGGCCTTGAACTCCCCGGCCAGCCAGTCAATAATGACCTGATCGAAGTCGTCACCGCCCAGGTGGGTATCACCGTCGGTTGCTTTTACTTCAAATACGCCGTCGCCCAGTTCCAGGATAGAGATATCAAACGTACCACCACCCAGGTCGAAGACGGCAATCTTCATATCTTTATGCGTCTTATCCAGACCGTAGGCCAGGGCAGCGGCCGTCGGCTCGTTGATAATCCGCTTTACATCCAGCCCTGCAATCTGACCGGCTTCCTTGGTAGCCTGACGCTCGGCGTCGTTGAAATAAGCGGGTACCGTAATCACGGCTTCGGTTACAGTCTGACCGAGGTAATCTTCAGCCGTCTGCTTCATTTTCTGCAGAATCAGCGCCGAGATTTCCTGCGGGGTATATTGGCGATCGCCGATACGAACGCGGGGGGTATCATTCGGACCACGCTCAACGGTATACGACACGTTTTTGATTTCGTTCTGTACCTCGTTGTAGCGTTTCCCCATGAACCGCTTAATCGACGAAATAGTGTTTTTCGGGTTTGTGATTGCCTGACGCTTGGCAGGATCACCCACTTTACGCTCGCCGTTGCCGTTGTCCATAAACGCAACAACCGACGGAGTGGTCCGACGGCCTTCGCTATTCGGGATCACCACCGGCTCGTTACCTTCCATAACGGCCACGCACGAGTTGGTTGTACCTAAGTCAATGCCTATAATCTTTCCCATAATACTGGTTTAGCTATACTTTCTTGCTGTGGTTAACGCTGCCAGACATTCTGTGACAGACATCCTGTATCTAACAAGACATATGCCACACCCCGGAATCCCCTTTTTTTGTGACAGATTGACAGGCCTAAAATACCCCACGGACCAATATGACGGAACTTTGATTAGAAGCTGACACGAAGGCTGACAAAAGAATGATGAATGATGAACGGGCTGGCGCTTCATTACATTAGGTTAATGCGACCCATTCATCATTCCCTTCTACTTTCCTCCAAACAGGCCGCCGAGCATACCGCCGAGGCCACCGCCTGATTGCTGACCGGAACTGCCGCTGCTGCCACCGCCCATGAAGCCGCCGGCCAGGCGCATCAGGTCGTTCATATCCAGCTTGCCGTCGGCCATTGCCGATTGTGCCATCCCGGCCCAATCCATACCGGAAGCCTGCTTATTGCCGGTGGCCGTGGTCATAATGCTTCCTACATCCAGGCTGGAATCGTTCGGATCGGTTGCTTTGGAGAACAGCCGGCTCAGCACCATCGGTACAACAGCGGCCGCCACACTCGACGCAATCTGGGGTGATATACCCAGGCGCTCCGCCAACTGGCCGGTTACATTATTCATAACCCCACTCACTACGGGGTTTTGCGCCGACGTGCTTTGTTGACCCATAATGGTACTCAGAAGCCCGCCGATGTTCCCTTCATTAGCCTGTTGTTTCAGGCCGCCCAGAATACCGTTCATAACGGACTCCATGGCTACGTTATTTTGCTCATTCGGAATGGCAGGGTTATTTACAATGGCGTCGCCCGACTGATCGCGCACCAGATTCATCAGCGTGTCTAACATGGGAAGAGATGGTTTATTAGGTTATCAGTTTTATGTAACTTGCCCGCGCAAGTTTTGTTCTTTAAGACGCCCGCCCTGAACAATAGTAACCCATTTATGGAAGACAAATTATCATTGGAAGCGCAACTCCAGCCCCTGCTTACCGACCTGTACTACCCCAGCGAATCCGACGAACCCGTCGACTTTGTCACCTCCCCCCTAAACCTGGAAGGCCCGCTTACCGACGCTCACCTCCGGGAATGGCTCCAACTCCCGGCTGAAATACCCATTGAAGAAAGAGCCGAAGACGATTTCTGGTCACCCGTTACGGAAGAAAAAGAATGGTACGGTGAGGATGAAAAAGCCCGCACCGCTCAGTTCGGGCAGCTCAAAGCTACAGTGAACGAGCACCTCACCGACCGGCAGTACTTCCGCGTCGGCGAAACAGAAATTACGCTCTACCTGCTCGGCCGCCAGCCCGACGGCACTTGGGCCGGGTTGAAGACGATGGTGGTGGAGACCTAGCCAACGGTGTATCCGGCCTTACTTAGTGGCGGGCCGGGCCGAAGCAATATGCCTCAGATTGAAATTAATACGCTGCCGATAGGCATTGGTATTGGGTAAACTGTCGGCCTGAATCCTCATACATCGCTGTGCCCGTTTCGACAAAAACCAGCCCAGCGGCACTAATTCCTGCTTTCGGTCCAGATCAAACAGCACCAGGGTGGAATCTACTTTGATACTGACCGAGTCTTTCGGCAGTATCTGAGTGGCCGCCAGTCGTAAATGCTGCCGGGTAATATTGAGTTTAGAGCCGATATGCCGGTCCCAGGAGTTAAAAAAAGCGAGCAGGGGTGTTTTGATTTCGTACAACCCCCGAACAGGGGAAAGATCGTCGTCGTTTTGCTCCGAGTTCTTAATAAGCACCAGATGGACCTCCACTTTGCTTAATAAAGCCCGGATCTGATTGGCCTTCGCCTGATCACCGTTCGCATAAACCCGATCAATGCAGCCCGGTGCTTCGGAGATACTCGTCAGAATGGCAATGGCCGTTTCCAGACCGGAGTTATCGATATACCCCCCGTCGACTACATTAAACCAGTCGGGTCGATCAGACTTGGTCGACTGAATGGTAGCTGGTGGTGTCACCAGCGGAAAACGCGCGCTCATAAAAGCCGCCGTGCCAATCGGAATATGTTTGTGTATCTTCTCCTGCAGGTCAATAACCTCCTGGCTGTTTACCCCCTGAAAGGCATTCCCTTTAATCAGCAGATTAGATAAAACCACTTTGGCACCGTCCTCAACCCGCGTGCAGTTCATAAACAGAGACGGTACCGTATACAGCTTGTCTTTGCGCCAGATACTCAGGAACGATGAGTCCAGCGAGTAAGGGCTTACCCGATCATCACTGGCAAAACGGGAGAGAAAAGCCGAGAAAAATCCGGCTTTAACCGCACCGCCCGGCGCGGGTGCAACCGGCAAAAACCGGCTCACGGTATCAGTATACGCTTTACTCAACGCTTTTTCAATGTACTGAGCCCGGTCAAAAGAGCCAATGCTGACCGGCAGCAGCTTCTGAACCATATCCGGCACCAGAAAGGCCATAGTCAGCGGAGACAGGTAATCCTGGCTCAAGATACCCGTAGCCTTCGCGTACACAGTGCCTGATACCCTGGAAGGGGTCTGTGTCGACTGCTGGTACGACAGGCTGTCGGCGTACAGTTTGGTGTAGATGGCGGCTCCCACCGACCCGCCGGAGACGGTGCTGAGTGCGTAAACCCGGTTGTAGAAACCAGGGATTCGCTTACTCAACTCCCCCAGAATAGCCCCTGTCCAGTAAGCCGCCCGCAATCCTCCTCCTTCCGCGGCCACAATGTAAATAGGATACGTTTGGGTATGTCCTTTGTCCTTAGCGTCTTTTACCCAGGCATTGATTGAATCTTCCCGCTGCTCGATCCACTTTACAAAATGGTTCGGTATAAGGAGCTCGTCCGACTTTAGAAAATAAGGATCTCTGACCGTCCGGATCTGATGATTATTGGTATTCCAGAAGAAAAGAATGATACCCACAATCAGCACGGCAATAGGCGCTTTGTACTGATGATCGAGCAACAGCAGCGCATGAGCCAGAAAAACCCACATGCTCATTGCCAGAAATACGCCGGCCACAACGCCTATCAGCCGCGAGAACCAAAGGTTAACCGGAAATATTGCGCAAACCACAAACAACAGAAAACAGAAAAGATACATCACGTACGTCAGCAGCCGGTACCGGACACGCAACTGCCCGAACGTATGCTTTTGCAACGACAGGTAATCCTTTTTTTCTTTGCCCGGCACCTGAATCATCGTCTCTGCCGGCTGTTCGTCGACCGGGCCGGTATCCAACTCCAAGTCCTTCATAAACCGGGTATTCTGGCTCAGCACAATGAAGTACCCACCGATCAGCAAAACCACTACAGCGATCTGTATGCCACTCCCAGAATGCCCGGACAGACTGCCCATAAAAATAAAAAAAGGCAACAGACCCAGCAAGGGCGGTATCCAGCGCATCAGCCCCTGTAGCGCATGTTCCTGCTGTTTAGAGATAGCCTCTTCAGTATACACCCGCTCTTTAATTTTTCCGAGGTCAAAGAAAATAAACAGCATCCGGCAGCTGAACCAAACCGTCAGCGCAAACACAAAAACGGAGATATGGGCTCCCAGAGTCCACCAGAGGTTTTCACCCTCCGCAACAACGCTGAAGACATCCGTTGCCTGATCCATGGATGATAAAGGCAGGTAGGTCAGAAAAAGCAGCAGAATAATCAGCCACAGTGTTTGCACCATCAGGATAGCCACTTTGAGATATGGGTGCAGAAATAAAATAGAGAAGAGCGTTTTCAGCAGGTTTCCTATCTCAGCAAAGAAAGACCGCGATAAAGGCTCCTGCCAGTGACGATAGTATTGACTTTTCAGATAATTATAGCTGTTGGCCAACAGTTTGAACAGCCGGTTTTGCCGTTGGGGGGCTATGTTTTCCACGCTCGGTCTCAGATTAAGGGTTTAGTAATCAAATATATACCCTTAATGGACCGATGTAAAGCGTATAAGTACGTATTCGTTACGCCTAGCCTGTTGTGGAAACCTAAGGGCAACAAAAAACCCCGGCCATGTGACCGGGGTTTCTATTTCTGTCGGCTCGCCGACTTATTTTACTTTTTCAACAACGGCGGCAAACGCTTCCGGGTGGTTCATGGCCAGATCGGCCAGTACCTTGCGATTCAGCTCGATGCCTGATTTATGAATTGCGCCCATTAAGGCAGAGTATGACAGACCGTTCTGACGGGCACCGGCATTGATACGCTGAATCCAGAGGGCACGGAAATCCCGCTTCTTCTGGCGCCGGTCACGGTAGGCATATACTAACGCTTTCTCGACGGCATTCTTGGCTACCGTCCAGACATTTTTACGCCGGCCGAAATAGCCTTTGGCCAGCTTCATAATTTTTTTCCGACGTGCGCGTGAGGCAACGTGATTGACGGAACGTGGCATATTGTATTAATTGTTTTTTGACGCCGGCGGCAATTCGTTACTGATAAATGTATAAAGATGAATGATAAATGTGTACCTGGCAGCCTCCATTCATTCATCGTTAATCATTCATCATACATCATTACTCTTTAAGGCCGGTTGTCGGGTGAAACATGAAACCAGGACGCAAACCTGCGCCCCTTACTAAATTAAGCTACCAGCAGTGCTTTAATGCGCTGCTCGTTGGTCACATCAACCAGCGTCGTCTGAACCAGGTTCCGCTTCCGCTTGTTTGATTTCTTTGTCAGAATGTGACTGTGGAAGGCGTGCTTCCGCTTGATTTTACCGGTGCCAGTCAGCTTGAACCGCTTCTTGGCTCCCGAATTAGTCTTTAACTTAGGCATGACTGAATCCCTTAACGTGTTGAAAAAAGTAAAACAGGCCGCAAAGATAGAAAAAAAAGTCGGCAGTTCCCAGTAGGCAGCAGGCAAAAACCGGAGTTCCGTCTGCCTGCTGCCTACTGAAGACTGCCAACTGCTCACTTATTTCTTAGCGACCACCTTAGGGGCGATGAACATGCTCATCCGCTTCCCTTCCAGCTTGGGTTCGGCCTCAATCTTGCCGTGCTCTTCCAAACCTTTTGCAAAACGATCCAGCAGTTGAAATCCACGCTCCTTGAATACAATGGCGCGGCCCACAAACTGCACGTAAGCTTTTACCTTGGCTCCTTCTTTCAAGAAGCTGATGGCGTGCTTTAGCTTAAAGTCAAAGTCATGGTCGTCGGTATTCGGGCCGAAGCGGATTTCTTTGATAACAACCTTTTGTGCCTTCGCCTTGATTTCTTTCTGCTTCTTCTTTTGTTCGTATTTGAACTTGGAGTAATCGACGATGCGACAAACGGGAGGGACAGCGTTGGGAGAAATTTCTACCAGATCGAGATTCTGGGCCTGAGCCAGCGCCCGGGCCTGCTGTATATCGTATATACCTTGTTCTACATTCTCACCAACTACCCGAACCTGGCGGGCCTGGATACGTTCGTTAATCTTGTAAGGTTCTTCAACCACGCGCCGGGGTGGTCTGCGCTGTAATGCCATAGAGTGTGTTTAGCGTTGTCAAAAACGAAAATTTGTTCAAATAACGTAAGGGGTAATCAAAAGTTTCGGTAAACTAAAAAAAATGCTGATACTCTGCAATATAGAGTTTGAAGTTTCAGGTTTCAGGTTCCAAGTTGCTGATGCACCAGTTGTTATTTAACCTGAAACCTGAAACTTCAAACTCTAAACTAATAATTTAACCTCTTCCTGAAATAAAGTCACGAACTCCGGAATGCTCATCGCACCTAGGTCGCCCTGACCTTTACGCCGGACGGAAATCTTGCCTTCGGCCTGCTCTTTTTCGCCAACGATGAGCATAAACGGCACTTTACTGACCTCCGCATCGCGGATCTTGCGCCCAATCTTTTCATCTCGGTGATCCACAAAGCCCCGGATGTCGGTTTCCTGGAGGCTGAAGAATACTTCATTGGCGTAGTCTTCGTACTTCTCCGAAATCGGCAGAATGGCTACCTGATCGGGTGAAAGCCAGAGCGGGAAATTGCCGGCAGAGTTTTCGATCAGAATAGCAATAAAACGCTCCAGCGAGCCAAAGGGTGCCCGGTGGATCATTACCGGCCGGTATTTCTGGTTATCCGAGCCGGTATATTCCAGTTGGAAGCGCTCCGGCAACTGATAATCGACCTGAATGGTGCCTAACTGCCATTTCCGGCCCAGGGCATCCTTTACCATAAAATCGAGCTTGGGGCCATAGAAGGCAGCTTCGCCCAGTTCGGTTACGGTGCGCAGGCCCCGCTCGGCAGCGGCTTCTACAATGGCCGATTCCGCTTTCTCCCAGGCTTCGTCGCCACCGATGTATTTCTGCTTGTTTTCGGGATCACGCAGCGAAATCTGGGCGCTGAAATCCTCGAAACCCAGTGATCGGAACACGTATAGCACCAGGTCGATTACCTTAATGAACTCTTCCTTCACCTGATCGGGCCGGCAGAAGATATGGGCATCGTCCTGCGTAAAACCGCGTACCCTGGTCAGGCCGTGCAGTTCGCCACTCTGCTCGTAGCGGTACACGGTGCCAAACTCGGCCAGCCGCAGGGGCAGGTCGCGGTATGAGCGGGGCTTGGTTTTGTAAATCTCGCAGTGGTGCGGGCAGTTCATGGGCTTCAGCAGGAACTCCTCGTTTTCGTCGGGCGTGTGAATCGGCTGGAACGAGTCTTTGCCGTACTTCTCCCAGTGGCCCGAGGTCACATAAAGCTGCTTACTACCGATATGCGGAGTGACCACCGGCGAGTAGCCGGCCCGGATCTGCGCCTTGCGCAGGAAATTCTCCAGCCGCTCCCGCAGCAGCGTACCCTTTGGCAGCCAGAGCGGCAATCCCTGCCCTACTTTCTCCGAGAAAGCAAACAGCTCCAGTTCTTTACCCAGCTTGCGGTGATCCCGCTTTTTTGCCTCTTCCAGCAGGTGCAGGTAATCGTCCAGTTCTTTCTGCTTCGGGAATGTAATAGCGTAGATGCGGGTGAGCATCTTGTTTTTCTCGTCGCCCCGCCAATAGGCACCGGCCACGTTCATGACCTTAGCCGCCCTGATAAAGCCGGTATTCGGGATGTGTGGCCCCCGGCACAGGTCGGTAAAGTTGCCCTGCGAATAGAAGGTAATGGTTCCGTCTTCCAGGTCCTTCAGCAGGTCAATTTTGTACGGATCCCCTTTCTCCTCAAAATAAGCAACGGCCTCATCTTTCGGCACCGGCCGGCGAGAGTATTCGCTCTTCTGCCGGGCCAGCTCCAGCATTTTGTCTTCAACTTTTTTAAAGTCGTCCTGCGAAAAATGCTGCCCGTTCAGATCGACATCGTAGTAGAACCCATTTTCAATAGGTGGGCCGATGCCGAATTTCACACCGGGGTACAGGCTTTCGAGGGCTTCGGCCAGCAGGTGGGCCGACGAGTGCCAGAACGTAGATTTCCCCTCGGTATCGTTCCACGTCAGCAGTTGCACCGTTGCATCGGTATCTATGGGGCGGGTGGCATCCTGCACCACGCCGTTTACTTTCGCGGCCAGCACATTCCGCGCCAGACCTTCACTGATGCTGGTAGCAATCGCTAAGCCGCTACTTCCCCTGGGGTACTCCCGAACGCTCCCATCCGGTAGCGTTACCCGAATCATGTCCTGTTCACTCATATTTGTTTTGTTACGGAAATTAACTTTTTATTCGTCGCCCTGGGCTATCTAACACTGTTAGAAGAGACCTGGTACCAAATTTTATAGCAGTATCAGTGATTATGTCAGTTATTAGGTCCAATCGAGCAGGAAGTCGAGCGTGGCGACCGACAGATTTTCGTTCTTGGGTGGAGTGCGCATACGTATAGCTCAAAAATACAAAGAATAGGCCGATCCACCCCCAACCGGAGCCATTTACTATTCTTTTTCTTCAATTTTCGTACGTATACTGATTTTTTTTGCAACGTAATGCTATTGGCTCTATATTAAGGGCAACTTATCGACCTCTAGCTCTCATATGAAGCAGTTGCTACCCGTCTTTACAGTAGTACTTTGGCTGGTAACAGGTTTTCGCTTCTCCGTCTCTTTTCATCCGCAACGCACGTCCCTGGCCGGCCGGGATACTATCAAAGGGCTGAACAATACCGCGATTAAACTGGCCGAACGCAGCAACTTCGGCTTATCGCTTCAGTTGCTGGACCGGGCCGAAGCGGGCCGGCCCAGCGATACCCTTCGGTATAACCGGGCGCTGGTGCTGGGACGGGCCGGGCGGTACGACGAAGCCGCGCACCTGATGTCATCCCTCAACTGGCCGCATTCGCAACTCAACGAAGGGGTGTTCCGGTGCCTGATGGGCGAGGTCCGGCAGGGTATCCAGCTGCTGGAGACGGCCACGGCCCGGCCCGAGCAGGCCGGTCACCTGCTGTACAACCGGGCGCAGGCCTATCTGCTGGACGAAAACCCCGCCGATGCCGAACGAACCATCGAAGCCGCCATCCGCCAGAAAAACAATCCCCGTTACCGCCTGCTGAAAGGCGACATCCTGCTGGCGCGGGAACGCTTTACCGATGCGTTTCATATTTACGAATTGCTGTATAAAAAGGAAGAACAACATAACCCAGGTTTGCTGATTCGCCTGGGCAAGACCCTGCTGGGTTTGAAGAAATACCCGGAAGCACAGGTGTATTACCAGCGTTACCTGTCGCTGCGCCACCCCGATTATCATTTTGACGCCCGCTACGGACTGGCCAGCGCCTTTTACGGCCAGCGCGACTACCGCCGGGCCGCCAACGAGTTCAGGAGTGCGGTTTCGCTGAAACCAACCTCCGTGCCGGCGCATATCGGCCTGGGTAATGCGCTCTGTAGCCTGCACAACTACAAAGAGGCCCGCATGGCCTACGAGTCGGCTATTGCGCTGGATGTCTGCCACCCGCTGGCTCAGCTTGGGCTGGGCGTGGTCAGCTACCGGCAGGGCCATTATGAGGAAGCCCTGGAGGCCTTAACGCAGGCCGAAGCGGTATTTGACGACCGGAACCCCGATCTGGCCGACGCCTTTCTGAGCCGGGGGATGGTGCTGCTGAAATTCAACCGGCTCGACGAAGCACTAGCCGATCTTCACAAATCGGCCCGGCTGCAACGCACGGCGGCCGCCTATGCCGGCCTCAGCGAGGTATACCGCCAAAAAAACAGCTACCGCTACACCGTGGAGTTTCTCGAAAAAGCCGTCCGGCTCTCCCCGCAGAATGATAAACTGCTGACCAACATCGGCAATATGCACCTGATGGTCAACAAAATTCATGAAGCCCACCCGAGTTTTTCGTGGGCCATTAAGCACAACCGGCAAAATGTAAACGCGCTGAACGGCCTGGGCATCACCCTGCTGGAGATGGATAACCTGCCGGCCGCCATGGCCCTGTACGACAGCCTGATCGCCCACGGACCGCAACGACCCTACTTATTCAATAACCGGGGTATTGTTTACGCGTATATGGCGCTCCGGATGGAGAAAGAAAAGCAGCCCCACCGGGCACAGCAGTTCTACCATCGTGCCCTGCGGGATTTTGAGATGGCCCGCGAGGCCGACTCCACCCGAAAACAGTATTTCAACAATAGGGGCAATGTCTACAAAAATACCGGTGAATTCGAAAAGGCGTTTTCCAGCTACGAAGGGCATCTCGACCGCAGCGCCCTCAACAACATGGGCGTGGCCTTTGCCGTACAGAATAAGGGTGATATTGCCCGGTATTACCTGAACATTGCCATTCAGCTCGACTCCGCCAACGTGGTGTATCATTATAACCGCTACAAAATTTACCAGACGTACTTCAAAAAAGACCTGGAACGCCGGCCGGATATTGGCCTGGGGCAGCGGTTGATGCCAACCCAGTCTATCAGCGCCAGGTACAGCCGCGACGGCTACATCAATGTATACCTGTACGACTTTGAGTTTGACCAATATAACTTCCCCGGTGAACACCATTTCCCCGTTGAGCCTATTCCCCTCCGCCCTACCGAGCTGACGATGGTCGACGACTTTATTTTTATGGACGAAGAAATCCCGGAGGTTCCCAAACCCCACCGGGAGAAGCCGGGCAAAATGCCGAAGCAGAAGCGGCCACGCAACCTGGGTAGTACCAGTTGCCCGGTTATCTGAGGCCGGAACCATAGCAGCAGAACCGGTTGTTGTACCGATACAATAACGACGTTTTATCCAACGTGCCAACGAATACGACAGCACCGTACCCCGTTGCGACCCGGCGCTCTGCCCGCCGGAGACCGGCTTACAAATCCGTTTTTTTCTGGGCTAAAGCCGCCACGCTGGCCCTGCTGGCGGTCTCACTGCTGGCCCTGCTGGGGCGGTGGTTTTTCCTGTTCGAGCTCTTTAGCCATTTTGTGGTTCAGTATCTCCTGGTCTCGGCGGTGCTGGTGCTGTACTGGCTGATCCGGCCCCACTACCTGGTGCTGCCGGCAATCGGGTGTTTTCTCTGGCATGGCGTTCAGGTGTATCCGTGGGTTAGTGGCAGGCAACCGGCCGCTGCCGCTCCAGCGGATGTCCGGGTGCTGCACGCCAATGTGCTGTTCTCCCGCCACAACTACCAGCCCATCCGGCAGCTTATCGAACGCGAAAACCCGGATGTGTTTGTGCTGCAGGAGATGACCCCGGCGGGTATTCAGGCCATGCAGTCGCTGGCGACCCGCTATCCGTACCGGGTCAGTATCTGGTCGAAAGGGCCGTGCTACCTGCTGGTTGGCAGCAAAACGCCTTTTGTAGCGGATCAGGCGTCGGCCCGGCAGCAACGGGTCATCCATATCCAGACAAGGGTCAAGGGGCAACCGGTGTCGCTCATTACCGTTCACCCGCGCACACCGGTAATACCATCCTGGTTTCGGGAGCGCAACCGGCAACTGGCCTATGTGTCGCAACTGGCCCGGCAGCAGACGAAGCCAACGGTGCTGCTGGGTGATTTTAACGTTACTATGTGGTCGCCGGTGTACAAAGACTATCTGGACATGCCGGAGCTGACCGCCTGCCGGCAGGGCTTTGGCCGGCAGCCCACCTGGCCGGCTTTTTTCCCACCAGCCTACCTCCCCCTCGACCATGCCTTTGTCAACAGCGGTTTCCAAACCACCCGCTTCCGGACGCTTGCCGTTCCTGAATCTGACCATAAAGCCCTTGTGGCCGATCTGCGGTTTGCCGCCCAGCGGTTTGCCGCCCGGTGATAATTAATTGCCGGCGTTCTTGTATTTTTTCCGGGAATAGTTGTATCTTTCTGTTGATCTAAACCGAAACAGCTATGAACGTTTTACACCGGATTGAGCACTGGGGCGATACACATCACCCCGTGTGGATGGACGCGCTACGCATTATGCTGGGAGTAATCTTACTCCTGAAGGGCGTTAGTTTCATTGGCGATACCGATTACCTGATGCGCCTGGTGGGCGGGGTTCGTTTTCAATTATTCCCGGTGGTGCTGGTTCACTATGTAGCCTTTGCGCATCTGGTGGGTGGGCTGCTGATCGCAATGGGTGCCCTCACCCGCTTTGCTATTCTGATCCAGTTACCTATTCTGATCGGCGCTGTTTTCTTCGTCAATATCTCCCGTGGCTTTTCGGCCCTTAATTCCGAACTCTGGCTGTCGGTTCTGGTACTGATGCTGATGATTATCTTCCTGATTATCGGCTCCGGCCGCTTCTCGGTGGATACCTACATGCGCGAACACGAACGGTGATTGGTTGATTAGTTCATTGGTTGAGTGGTTCAATAGCCAGCAAACCAATAAACCAGTTAACCATTAAACCAACCAACAAACAACGTTATGGCCGATAAAGATTTGAAGAAAGCCGCCGAAAAGCTGGAAGGCCCGGTGGTGAACGGACAGGGTGAGACCAATACCGGTACGCAGCATGGTTCTAAAGGAACGCGCAGTGCTACGTCACACAGTAACAGCAGCAAAGGCTCCAAGAGTGGGGGTGGTTCTACCGGCGGTAACAAAGGTGGGCACAGCAACTAAACGTGGGCAAATCCCTTGTAACACGAGAGGCTATGAAAAACCAGCCCTATTTTGCGCCGGAGAAGAACGACGGTGGCGGTATCATCGACAAAGGCGAGAAAAAGGAACATCGCAACCGGGATACCGAACAGCGGACCGCTACCAACAGCAAAAGCACCGATAGCGATAAGCTGGATTTGCCGGACGATGCCGATAAAATCCATAAAGGCACCGGCAACCGGAAAGCCAACGGAAACACTATAATTGGCGAAACGCCCGGACAGGGCAAACAGCAATCGAACAGTGTTTAGGTAACAAAAAAGGCTCTTTCTGAACGAAGGAGCCTTTTTTGTCAGAATATATACCGAATCTCGCACCAGGGAATTTCCTCTACCATCAGGCGCTGAAAAATGGCAATCATCTTCGCCTTGAGCTGGTGATTGTAGCGGATGTTCCAGCCACCAAACTGGCTGCGCTTGTTCTCCTGCAACTCCGGCACCCAAAGCAGTTCTTCGGCCTTGGGGTTGATGGCCAGGTTGGCCTGGTGCTGCCACTGGTTGTGGGTCAGAAAAATAACTTCGCTCCTGAGCTGCGCCTTCACTTCCGGCCGCAGGGCCTCGTCCAACTGCCGGAACAACGCCCGGTAATCGTCCCGCCACTGGCGACGGTCGCCCCCGTTCCCCCCATACACAATCACGGGCGAGAAGTTGACGTGTACCTCGTAGCCGGCCTCGTAAAAGTCGTTGATGGCGGCAATACGCTTCTCGATGGAGTCCGTCCGGACATCCACCAGCTTGCTCACGTGTGAGGGCATCAGGCTGAAGCGGATGCGTACCTTACCCTGCGGATCAAAATCGAGCAGGTCGGGGTTGACAAACTTGGTGGCAAAGGTCGCCTTGGCGCGGGGATGGTCGCGGAAGAACTCGAATACTTTCCGGATACCATCGGACAGGCTGTAGTCGACCGAAATATCGGAGTTACACCCAATGTCATAGGTATAGTACACCGGATCGGTCTGGTTGGGTTCTTTGGGCCAGGGCAGGCTCATCACGTGGGTATCGATGGTTGCCAGAATCTCCTCCACATTGGTAAACAGCGTAATGGGGTTCACCTTCTTGTGCCGGTCGACGTAGCAGTACGCACAGCCGGCAAAGCAGCCATTGGCCAGACTGGGCGCAATATAATCCGAGCTGCGACCGCTCCACTTGCACTCCAGCGTTTTGAGCCGACCCAGCACCAGCACATCTGATTTTACTTTGAAGTGACCCATACCCAGCTCGGGCAGGCGGTTATGCTGCCGCACTTCCAGCATCTCGGCCTGTGGGTATTGCTCCAGCACCGTTTTGCCCCGCTCGTTCATGGCGTCGGCGGTGTACAGGATAATTGATGGAATAAACTCCGGCATGGGTTTCGTTGAGTGGTATAGTAGAATAACGTCTTCTACGTTTATATAGTTCAACCATTTTTCATTACAATTTCTTGACTATCAGCCATTTATATTCTGAAATCCAGGAATAAAAATCTTCCTGGATTTCAGAATATGCTTTTCGCTTCGGATGAATTCAGGAACTGCAACTTAACATGGAGCAGCCTGCTTTCTGGCTTGCCCAGGATGGCCGCTTCTGAAAGAACGCATCGTATTTTGTCGAATAAGGTTCTCTGAGAGCCTGCTGTAGTTTTACAAACAGACGATCATCTCCCTTGTCCAGCTCTTCAATGGCCTGGTGAAGCAGGTAGTTACGTAAAATAAAGCGGGGATTATGTTCCTGCATCCGTTTGCCGGCTTCTTCAGCGCTTATGGTATTGGTCGTTATTCTGGCCTGATAGCGTTTCACCCAGTCGAAGAACAGATCAGCCTGTTTTTCAGCAAGGTCCTGATAAAAGCTATCCTCAAAGTGCCGGAGCACGTCTTCTTTGTTGTCAGCTTCTGCCGGAAGCCGGCTTAGAAGCTGGTAAAAAATCGTCATATCCGGTTTAACGGTACCCAGCATGGTTTGCAGGTCGTCAATCAATGCAATATCCTCGGCTCTGACTTCATCCAGCCCTGTTTTATTGCCCATCATGGAATAGAATGCCGTCCAATACACCTCATCGTACTCATCGATAATTTTGACCAACTCCTCCTGACCGGAAACCAGCGGCAGAATGGCCCCGCCCAGACAGCCCAGGTTCCATTTGGCCACCGATGGCTGCTTTGCAAAGGCATACCGCCTGCCCGGCAGATCGGTGGTGTTGGGCGTAAAACGGGGATCGTAATTATCAACAAACGAATACGGCCCATAGTCGATGGTCAGGCCAAGAACCGACATGTTATCGGTATTCATCACGCCGTGTACAAAGCCCACTCTCATCCATTCCACCATCAGCCTCGCGGTCCGGTCAACCACTTCCCGGTACCAGGTCAGCACCCGGTCTTCGCCCTGCAGGTGAGGATAATAGTTGTCGATGGTCCAGTCGACTAGTTTCCGCAACTGATTGATCTCTTCTCGGGCCGCCAACAACTCGAAATTCCCGAAACGCAAAAAGCTGGGAGCCACCCGCATCACAATGGCACCGGGTTCATACGCCGGATTTCCGTCGTAAAACATATCGCGCAAAACGGGCTCACCGGTGCTGACCAGACTCAAAGCCCTGGTGGTGGGCACCCGGAGATAATGCATCGCTTCACTCATCAGGTACTCCCTGACCGACGACCGCAATACAGCCCTGCCATCTGCCCGGCGGCTATAGGCGGTTGGTCCTGCGCCTTTGAGCTGCAACTCCCATTTCTGCCCTTTCGACGTAACCTGTTCACCCAGCGTAATGGCCCGGCCATCGCCCAGTTGTCCTGCCCAGTTACCAAACTGGTGACCGGCGTAGCAGGCTGCATACGGGTACATGGAAGGCGTTACCGCATTGCCACCCAACAAATCGATCTCCTCCTGCGAACCTGGTTTTGCTAGTTCCAGTTCTTCAGCCAGTTCGTCACTCCAGGCCAACAGAGTCACTTTGTCAACCGGAGTCGGCAAGGCTTTGCTATACAACATACCGGGTGTTTGCCGCGGCTTTCTGTTGCCGGTATCATCGCCCGGAAAGGTTTCAACAAAGTCATTCCTGAAGGTAATCTCACTTATATTTTTCATGTAGTTCGTTCTTAGCCGGCTATTTTCTGCCGCTGATGCGACGCTTTACTTTATACAATTACTTTGCCCATCTGGTTTAAGTTCATGTGCTGTATATTGGGCCACTATTCACGGACATTCTTATGCGAAAAGTCATTTTACAGGTAGCGGTAAGCTTAGACGGCTACATTGAAGGACCGAATGGTGAATACGACTGGTGCTTCACCGATCAGGACTATGGCATGTCGGATTTTTATAAACGAATCGACAGTATGTTTATAGGCCGAAAATCCTACGAGCTTTTGCTGACCATGGATGATGCCGATATGCCCGGTTTGCCGGAACTGACCACTTATGTTTTTTCGACTACCCTTACCGACGTAAAGCCCGGCGTCATTCTGATCAGCGAGGAAACAGAGGCAGCCGTGAAGCAGATTAAAAGCGGGCCGGGCAAAGACATATGGCTGTTTGGCGGGGCCGATCTGACGGCCTCACTGCTGAGCCTTGGCCTTATTGATGAAATCATCCTGGCGGTTCATCCCATTCTGCTCGGTGCCGGCAAGCCGCTGGCCGGAAATCTTAAAAACAGGATACCGTTAACCCTTGCCGATACCAAAACCTACTCCAGTGGTTTGGTAATGCTGACCTATACCCTAGACCAAAAGTGTAGATTGTAGTTGATTTACACGGTAATTTACTGGCATAAAACCAATTATCAGCAAAACAGCAATGATTTACGTACTGCTCGGAATCAGTTTACTGTTTATTGCCATTGGCTTTGCGGTAACCGAATCGAATGCCCGGTATCTGCTTGCCGGCTACAACACCCTGAATGAGGCAGAAAGGCAGCAGGTCGACATCAACAGGGCTGTTGACCTTGTGGATCAGCTCCCTGCCATTATCCTACGAACCAATGGCTTTGCCCTGGGAACTGTCTGGAAGGGTTATTTTAAAACCAGCGAGGTAAAAACCGTCAAACTGATTCTGAATTCAGACCAGAAGCCGCTGATTCGGATCGTGAAGATCGACGGAAAGCAAATCTATTTCTCGGCAAAGGAACCAGTCGAACGAAGCGATTTACAACAGTATCAAAGAGGTACTGCCGGCAGTTGTGCGGCCGTAACGTTAAGCGGCTATCAAACATCCTGTCCAAAACTTTTTCATCCAATAGTTTACGCATAAAGTTTATAATGATCAGGAGGTATGCTTACCGATTATGATACGTTAAAATCAGCTATTGAGCACAGGCTCGGCCAAAAAGTGCTTAGCCTCTCCCAGATGGGGCAGGGCATGTGCAACACGATCTGGTACGCCGATACGTACGACCAGCAAACGTACCTGGTTAAACAGGAACGGCTGGAAAAATATGAGGAAGAGCAAAACAACCTGGTCGTCGAAGGTAACCTTCTGAAAACGCTCAATGAGAAGAACCCGCTGCTTCCAATTCCCCAAATAATCTTTGTTTGCGAAAACCCGAGAATGTACGGCTACCGGTATGCACCGGGCCGAATGATGAGCGAGGCCTGGGCCGACCTGACCGAGGCTGAACGAACATCGCTCTGCGAGCAGCTGGGCCAGTTCCACTATGAACTGGGCAATACGTTAACCGAACCCGAGTTGATCGAGCTGGCGCTATTGAACAACAAAGAACTGGAGATCAACGAAGAAACGGATGGTGATCTACTCCGGTTTTTGGATCATCCGCTTATTCCGGAAACGTACCAGGACCTGGTTCTGACCATATATCATACCATTCTGGACACAAACGCCCAGTCGATTTTCCGCTTTTGCCACAACGACAGCCACCACGAAAACATACTGCTGGTAAACGGGCAGTTAGCATGCGTGATAGATTTTGGCGATGCGGATTTTGGTGATGTCCACCGGGAGTTTAGCCGCTATGTTCTGGACTACCCCGATTATTATGACATCATCGTCAGGACGTACGAGCGCCTGTCAAACACGCGATTGTCAAGGCAGCGAATCATCGCCCTTTCCATTATGGATACGCTTGGTGATCTGTTCACAGGGTTTTTCTTCTCTGGTAAAATCGACCTGCTCGACCGGAACGCCCACTGGTTTAAAACCTAGTAGACAAGCGCTAAGTCTTCCGCCCATTTTAACGGTTACGAACTGTATTTATGCCGGAGGGCAGTTTTTGCGGAGTAGTCGTTGGACCGAAGACCGTTATTTTCCCATCGTTCACCTGCATACGGTCAATAAAAACAACGCGCTCATCGCCGGTTTTGGTAGTTCTGCCGTGGTAGACACAGAACATCTCTTTGCCGTCGGGCGAGTACGTGATGCTGTTGTGCCCCGTACCCGTAACGCCTTTGGCCGTATTTTTCTGAAGCACCGGATTGTTGGCGGCTTTCTTGAACGGACCCAACGGCGACGTTGCGGTAGCGTACCCAACGGCATAATGCTGCCCGCCAAAATAGTTGGCTGAATACATGATGTAATACAGTCCTCCTTTTTTGAAGGTAACGGAGCCCTCCGTCCACCGGCGGTTCACCTCCTTGGCCGTTACCGACCGGCTTTCCCATTCGGCCTGTTTGTCGTTCAGGCGGACAGGGGGCCGCAGCACTAAAACCGACTGGCCAATGGTGCCGGAAAAATCAGGCTTCAGTTCAACGCCGTACACCCAGCTTTCTTCAACTTCCGTAAACCAGCCTTTCTGTCTGGCCCAGTCGGCCACTTCGCTCGTTACCGGATGTTTGTAAGCCGCCCGCGAGTAGTACAGATAGACCCGCCCGTTGGAATCGAAAAACACATTGGCATCAATAACGGGGTAGCCGGGATCAAAAATCGGGCGGTTCGCCAAGTCGATGAACGGTCCGGTAGGCTTATCGGCTACCGCCACCCCGATGCGAAAGTTTTCTACTTCCCTGGTAGGATTTTCCTTCCACTGGGCACTGTAAAACAGGTAGAATTTGCCCTTTACTTCATACACTTCAGGGGCCCAGTACGCACCGCCCCAACTGGCTTTTGGATCGCTCCAGCCGTTTTTGTTGTCGTGGGAATAGACCTGCCCTTCCGATTTCCAGTTCACCAGGTCTTTCGACGAATAGGCGGCAAAGCCCTTATCTGCGCCACCACCCGTACCGTACATGTAATACGTTCCGCCGGTGTATAACACGTACGGGTCACCAAACTGTACGTTCAGGGGATTGGTGTACGTGGCTGCTTTGGCGGCAGCAACAGGCTGGGTTGTCTGGGCTGCCACCGGGTGCAGCGCCAGTGTCAGGAGGCAGACAAACGAAAACAGGGTCTTTTGCATAATTAAAAAATA
The DNA here is from genome assembly GCF_039541875.1 of Nibrella viscosa. NCBI lineage: Bacteria > Pseudomonadati > Bacteroidota > Cytophagia > Cytophagales > Spirosomataceae > Nibrella > Nibrella viscosa. Next base: position 308,162 of record NZ_BAABHB010000006.1, read on the forward strand.
AGGTCTAATTGCCTCTACCGCTTATTTATCCACGGTTTGGGGCTGCGGCTCCGGCTGGTTCTCGGCCTCCTGCGCTTCCGCTTTCTTCCGTAACTCGGCCAGTCCCTTTTTGCCGTAGGCCAGCCGCGTAATGCCAATGAACAGCACGGGTATCACAAAGATGGCCAGCGACGTGGCCGCCAGCATCCCGCCCAGTACGGTACGGCCGATGGTCATCCGGGCCACGGCCCCGGCCCCACTGGCAATAGCCAGCGGAATAACGCCCAGAATGAACGCCAGCGATGTCATCAGGATGGGGCGTAACCGCAGGCGGATGGCGTCGATGGTGGCTTCGTGCAGGTCTTCGCCGTTGTCGACGCGCTCTTTGGCGTACTCCACAATCAGAATGGCGTTTTTGGCGGCCAGACCAATCAGGGTAATCAACCCGATCTGGGCGTATATGTTGTTGCTCAGATACGGAAACAGCAGCAGAGCCAGAATAGCCCCCAGGGCACCAATGGGCACCGACAGCAGCACCGAAAACGGTATGGACCAACTCTCGTACAGGGCCGCCAGAAACAGAAAAACAAAGCCGATACTCAGCGCAAAAATGTAAATGGAACTGTTGCCGGCATTGATCTCCTCCCGGCTCAGACCCGAGAAATCGTACGAATACCCGGCGGGCAGCACGTTTTCGGCCACTTCGCGCAGGGCCTCAATGGCCTGTCCGCTGCTGTAGCCTTCGCGGGCTCCGCCGTTCAACTCGACGGAGCGGAACAGGTTAAAGTGCGAGATCAGCGGGGCATTTTCAATGATGTGGGTGGAGACTACAGTGCTCAGGGGCAGCATCTGCCCATCCCGGTTGCGGACGTAAAACTGCCCGACGTTCTGCACATCGGTCCGGTAATTGGTATCGGCCTGCGCCACTACCCGGAATTTACGCCCGTACAGAATAAAGTCGTTGACGTACTGGCTGCCCAGGAAGGTCTGGATGGTGCGGTAGGCATTGCTGACGGAGATACCCAGTTTTTTAGCCTTGTCCCGGTCCAGTTCTACCCGGTACGCCGGACTCTTTGAGGTAAAATACGAAAAGACCCGGCCAATTTCGGGGCGTTTCATGGCTTCGGCCTGGAAGTTCTGCACCACAGCATCGAACGCCCGCACATCGTCGTTGGTCTGCCGCTGCTGAACCTGGATCGTAAAGCCAGAGCTTTGCCCCAAACCGGGAATAGCCGGCGGCTGCACCACCTGTACCCGCGCATCGTACAGCCCCGCAAAGGCACGCTGTAGTTTGCCCACCAGGGAATCAGCCACCATGCCGGGATCTTTCCGCTCACTCCAGGGCGTTAGCTGGATAAAAATGGTGCCGCTGTTTGATTTGGAGGCAAACGTAATTACGTTCAGTCCGCCCAGCGCGGAAAAGTGGCTGACGTACGGCTGCTGTTTCAGGATCGTCATCATGCGGTTCAGCACCTCCAGACTGCGGGCGGTGGAGGCTGCTTCCGGTATTTCGTAGGTCACAAATATCCGGCCTTCGTCTTCGGTTGGGATAAAACCGGTGGGCTTGACCCGGAACAGCAGCACCGTGCCGGCATACAGCACCACCAGGCCGATGACCACGTGCGGTGTCCGCCGGATCAGCCGCTTAACACTGTTAGAATACGAATCGGTCACCCGCCCGAACCACAGATTGAATCGGTAAAAGAACTTGTTCAGGCCCGTCGACTTCTCGCTGAAGTGCATGGGCTTCAGCAGCATCATACAAAGTGCGGGCGTCAGCGACAGGGCTACCAGCGTCGACAGCAGCACCGATACGGCAATGGTAATGGCAAACTGCTGGTACAGCCGCCCCACAATGCCGGGAATAAACCCGACCGGCACAAACACGGCCGCCAGAATCAGCGAGGTGGCAACGACCGGAGCCGAAATCTTGCGCATGGCATCGAGGGTAGCGTCCCGGTTCGACATGCCGTCGTCGATATTCTTCTGCACGGCTTCGACCACCACAATGGCGTCGTCGACCACAATACCGATAGCCAGCACAAAGCCGAAGAGCGTCAGGGTGTTGATGGTGAAGCCGAGTGGGGTAAACACCGCGAACGCGCCGATGATGGATACCGGAATAGCTAACAGCGTAATCAGCGTGGCCCGCCAGCTTTGCAGAAACAGAAATACCACCAGAATCACCAGCCCGATGGCCTCCAGCAGCGTTTTGACCACTTCGCTGATGGACACCTGAATCACCGACACCGACTCAAAGGGAACCACATAGGCTACGTCGTTCGGAAACGACTTTTTCAGTTCATCCATAGCGGCATACACGCCTTTGGCCGTTTCGAGGGCGTTGCTGCCCGGCAACTGGTAGAGCAGCAGGTAAGCCGCCCGGTTACCGTCGACAAACGAGTTGCTGGTATAGGAAAACTTGCCCAACTGCACCCGCGCCACATCGCTCAGGTAGACCAGCGCGCCCCTTGCCGGATCGCTGCGGACCACAATGTTCCGAAACTCCTCTTCCGAACTGAGCCGGCTGTTGGTAAACACCGTGTACTCAAACGCCTGCGACTGCGGTTGCGGAGGCCCGCCTACTGAGCCGCCCGCAATCTGGAGATTCTGCTCCTGCAGAGCCGCCGTGACTTCGTCGGCGGTGATGCCGAGCTGCGCCAGCCGGTCGGGTTTGAGCCAGATGCGCATACTGAAATCATCGGCCCGGCTGAAAATATCCCCGACGCCCTTGACCCGCAGCAGGGCATCGCGGATATAAATATTGGCGTAGTTATCCAGAAACGAGACATTATGCGTACCCTTGGGCGAGTAAATGGCCACGAGCATGAACAGCGAGGGGTTCCGTTTCCGGACCGTAACGCCCAGCCGGTTTACCTCTTCGGGCAACTGCGGCTGCGCAATGCCCACGCGGTTCTGCACGTCGAGGGCGGCAATGTTCACGTCCGTTCCCACGTCGAAGGTCACGTTCATGCTCATGCGGCCGTCGTTGGTGGCGTTGGTCTGCACATAACTCATGCCGGGGGTACCGTTCACCTGCGTTTCAATGGGCGTTGCCACGGTCTGCTCCACCGTCTGGGCATCGGCCCCGATGTAGGTTGCCGAGACCTGCACCACCGGCGGGGTAATGCTGGGGTACTGACTGACCGGCAGCCCCAGCATAGACAGCAAGCCCAGGGCCACGATCACGATGGACAGCACAATGGCCGTTACCGGCCGGTCGATGAATATTTTTGCAAACATAAGTCTGGTATTGAGTGATTGAGTGGTTGAGTGAACTATGAGACCGGCTTAGTTTTCATTCAACCACTCAATCATTTTTGGTTTACCTTCACAACCCCTCCCTCCCGGATCTTCTGCGTGCCTTCGGTGACGACGAGGTCGCCTTCAGTGAGGCCGTCTTTCACGATCACTTTATCGTTGATACGTACACCGAGGGTCACTTTTTTCTGGGTCACTTTGCTGCTGTCGCCCACCACATACACAAAATACTCGCTCATCTGCTCGGTCACGGCCTTCTGCGGTATCAGCAGCGGTAAGGCACTGGTGTTGTTTTTCACCCGCACGTTACCGTTCAGCCCAGCCTTCAGTTGCCCCTCCGGATTCGGGAAGGTCAGCCGGACCCGGAGCGTTCCCGTCTGCGGATCAACCGCCCGGTCGATGGTCTGGATTGAACCCGGATACGCATACAGGTTACCATTCGGCAACTGAAGCGTAAACAGCGAGTCACGCGGGGCGGCCGGCCGGCGCTGTAGTTGGGTAAAGCGGGGGATTTCGGCTTCGTCGATGTTAATGTCCACCGCAATGGGATTATCCGACGAGATCACGTTCAGCAAGGTCTGACCGGGCGTCACAGCCGCCCCGAGCCGCACCTGCGAGATGCCAATGGTACCGTCGAAGGGTGCGTTGATGGTGGTGTAGCGCAGCGTGGTCTGCACCTGCCGCACATTGGCCTGGGCAGCCGCTACCTGCTGCTGGGCCGATGCCAGCGTGGCCCGCGCATTATCAACGAGTTGCCGGGCCACGGCATCCTGCTGCGCCAGGGTATTGTAGCGCTCGGCATCCTGCTGCGCCCGCACCAGACTGGCCTTCGCGGCATTCAGGTTGGCAAGGGCCTGCTCGTAGGCCGCCTGGTACTGCTGCTGGTCGATGGAATACAGCTTCTGCCCCCGGCGGACCCGGCTTCCCTCCTGAAAGTGCATACCCGTGATATAGCCGGCCACCTGCGGCCGCAGTTCCACCTCCTTTACCGCTATAACCGTGGCCGGAAACTGGTCATAGTACACCGCATTTTCCCGGCTTGCTTTCACCGCCGTTACAGGTGTGTGGGGCGGTGGCCCCTGCTGCTGCCCGGCTTTTTTATCGCCACAGGCTACAAGCAATAAGATTAGCCCCCATAATCCTGTCTGTTTTATGTAATCTCTCATACGTATTAAAGCGAGCCAAAACAGGTTAGCGCTTTATTTTTTTTAAGAAAATAACCATGCAGAAATAGGCTTGCCCCTCTTTGGTTTTAAGGAATTAACCGAGCCATTTTGGCTTGCCCCTCCGGGGCAGCGAATAAGGCACGTTTCGGCAGTAGCTACAAACCGCTGACCCCTCCGGGGTAACTATATCTATCTACTTACCCCGGAGGGGTCAGCGGTTTGTAGCCCCAGCCTTTTGGTGAACTTTTTACTGCCCCGGAGGGGCAAGCCTAAAATGGCTCGGTCAATTCCTTAACATCTATGATTAGCAAGCCTATTTCTGCTCGTTTATCAATTAATCATTCGTGCGCCATGTAACAAAATTTTAGAACCGGATAGCGCCCAGCGCCCGCTGCACTTCCAGCTTACTGGCCAGCACCTGATACAGCGCGTTGTACAACGACAAACGCGCCGTTCGCAAATCCGCTTCGGCAATCACCACATCCAGATACCCTTTGATGCCGGCCCGGTACTGTAAACTCAGAATACGGTACACATCCTGGGCCAGCAGCAGGTTCTCGTGCAAGGCGTAGTAATTGGCCAGATTACCTTTGTAATCGGCCAGCGCTCTGGCATACTCGGCATCGACGGCGCTGGTCAGAGCCGCCAGATCCCATTGCAACCGCCTGACCTGCAACTCGGCCCGCCGTATTTCCTGCACCCGCCGGCCACCCTGAAAAATAGGCATACCCAGGGTCAGCCCGATCAGCGAATTCGGAAAACTCTGCGAATACAGTTGCGAAAAGGTATTGTTCTGGTACAGGAAATTATAGTTGGCGACAGCCGACACCGTCGGCAGATATGCCTGTTTGTTGTACAACACGTTGGCATCCAGCAGCAGCCCCTGCGTTTGCAGCAGTTGGTACTCGATCCGGTTCTGTGGATTCACCATCTGATTGGTGTCCAGCAGTACCTCATTCGTCAGTTGCAGCGTATCGTACGCCACCCTGAGCCCGACCGTGGGCGGGTAGCCCATAAGCTGCTTCAGCGTCTGGTATTTGCTGCTCACCTGCTCGCGGTACTGCTTTAGCTGCGCCCGGGCGTTGTTCAGCGCAATGGTCGCCCGCTGCACGTCGGTCTTGTCCACCAGCCCGCTTTCGTACTGGTTGCGGGTATCCTTTTGACTGCGCAGCAGCCGGGCAATGTCCTGATCCAGAATCGTTACCTGCCACTGGGTGGTGATGAGGTCGTAAAAGGCCCGGCTGACATCCACCACCACGTCGATCTTATTGCTGACGGTAGCCTGCGTCGCCTGCGCCCGGTAGACATCGGCCGTACGGTTGGCCAGCAGCAAATCCCGGCTGAAGATGTTCTGGTTAAGCGTAAACTGAAACGATGAGGTATTTCTGGCGCCCAGGGCTACCGGACGCCGTTCACCCGTAGCCTGATCAGGAATTAGCGTCACCGGCAGTTTCAGAAAATGCTGGATGTTGTAGCCGAAGCCGATCTGCGGGTACCAGGCAGCTAAAGCACTGCGCACTGTCCGCTCCGTAATTTCCTGATCGATTAGGGCCCGACGCACGTTCGGCTGGTTTTGCAGGGCGTACTGAATACAGTTGGTGAGGTCGGCCGGCTCCGCTAAGGTCGGTGCCGGCGTTTGTGCATAAACTGAACCTGTAAGTACCCGGAGAAGCACAAGGACAAAAACACAACGTCTCATAATAATAGCGTGGACCACCACCGGGCCAGGGTGGGCAACCGGCGGTGTGTTTTATGCAAACTACAAAATCGCCCCGCTTTGTTCAAAAAGAATCGTGTTAATACACGCAAAAAGAAAATCAGCCGGTTTGCCCGCCCTTATCATTTGTCAATACCGTCTAATCCCCGTAATTTCGCTTTTTTACAACCTGTACGTTACATGACGGAAGTACCCAAAGAATCCGCTGACCGCGATCCGGCGGAACGTTCCCTGAATTTTATTGAGCAACTTGTTGAAGAAGACCTAGCCGCCGGCAAAAACGGGGGCCGCGTTCACACGCGCTTTCCGCCTGAGCCGAACGGCTACCTGCATATCGGTCACGCCAAATCCATCTGCCTCAACTTCGGGCTGGCGGATAAGTACGGCGGACAGACCAACCTCCGCTTCGATGATACCAACCCCGTTACCGAAGATGTGGAGTACGTCGACTCCATCAAGGCCGATGTGCGCTGGCTGGGCTTCGAGTGGGAAAATGAATTTTATGCTTCCGATTACTTCGATCAGTTGTACGAATTCGCCGAAAAGCTGATTCAGGATGGGCTGGCGTACGTGGATGATTCTACCGCCGAACAGATTGCGGCCCAGAAAGGTACCCCGACCGAGCCGGGCACCAATAGCCCCTACCGTGACCGACCGGTGGCAGAAAACCTGGACCTGTTCCGGCGCATGAAAGCCGGAGAGTTCCCCGACGGCACCAAGGTGCTGCGGGCCAAAGTTGATATGGCCTCGCCCAATATGCACCTGCGCGACCCGCTGATGTACCGTATTAAACACGCGCATCACCACCGCACCGGCGACAAATGGTGCATTTACCCGATGTACGACTTCGCCCACGGGCAGTCCGACGCCATCGAGCACATCACTCACTCACTCTGTACGCTGGAGTTTGTGGTTCACCGGCCGTTGTACGACTGGTTTATCGAAAAGCTGGACATCTTCCCCTCCCAGCAGATCGAGTTTGCCCGGCTGAACCTGACCTATACGGTCATGAGTAAACGGAAACTGCTGCAACTTGTCAACGAAGGCCACGTTAGCGGCTGGGATGATCCGCGCATGCCGACGATATCGGGCCTGCGTCGCCGGGGTTACACGCCCTCATCCATTCGGGAGTTCTGCGACCGCATCGGGATTGCCCGGCGCGAGAACCTGATCGACGTAGGGCTGCTGGAGTTCTGCATCCGCGAGGAACTGAACAAAACCGCCCCCCGCGTGATGGCCGTGCTGGACGAAAAACCGCTGAAAGTGGTGCTGACCAACTACCCGGCCGACAAGACCGAAACGCTGCGGATTGAAAACAACCCCGAAGACCCGGCCGCCGGTGAGCGCGACGTGCCCTTCAGCCGCGAGGTCTGGATCGAGCGGGAAGATTTTATGGAAAACCCGCCGAAGAAATTTTTCAGGCTGTTTCCCGGCGGCATGGTGCGCCTGAAAGGGGCTTACATCATCAAATGCGATGAGGTGATGAAAGATGATGCCGGCGAAGTAACCGAACTGCGCTGCACCTACATTCCCGAAAGCCGCTCCGGCTCCGATACATCGGGCATCAACGTAAAAGGCACCATCCATTGGGTATCCGTCCCGCACGCCGTTGAAGCCGAGGTGCGGCTGTACGACCGGCTGCTGACGGTAGAAGACCCATCTGAGGGCGATTTCAAGGCGTTCATCAACCCGAACTCGCTACAGGTAGTCCGTGGCCTGGTCGAACCATCCTTGAAGAATATTAAAACCGATGCGCAGGAAGGCCGGATTCAGTTCATGCGCAAAGGCTACTTCTGCCTCGACCCGGACACCACGGCCGACAAACTGATCTTCAACCGGACCGTCACCCTGAAGGATAGCTGGGCGAAGGAACAGAAGAAGGGATGAATTGAGAACCGCCGGGCGGCCGCCCGGCGGTTTCTGACTATGCCGCCTGCTGAAGCCCTTTGATCTCCAGAATCAGCGTCCACTGCTCCGAATCGAACCACTGGCGGATGGTCATGTCGATCATACCTTTGTCAATGGCGTAGTGCAGCGCTTCCATCACCTGCCGGTGCTTTTCGTCGGAATGGCCGATGCGCAGGTAATAGTCGGCCAGAAAACGCGGTTTGTTGGTTTTGACCAAAGAATAGATCTGGCCGGTATCAGGGTCACGGAGTTGCACCGGGTAGGCATTCCAAAACTCCAGGGCCGCTTTCTCGCGGTCGGTCTCGAACAGGTCTTTGCCGATCTCGTCGGTCACTACGAAAAAATCGACGTAATAATAGCCGTCTTTGTTCAGGTCAATAATAAAGTCCCGGTCGATCAGGTCCTGAATCTCCTCCGCCGTAAACCCATTGCCTTCCTGTCCGTACTTATACAAAGCAGCATACTGCCGGGTATGGGTCAGAAACAGGAACACGTATTGCGATGGCGTAATCCGGTAGCGGATCAGGGCATCCAGGTTTATCTCAATATTCATCATCACTATTCGGTTAACGTTACGGGTACCACTCTCCAAAGCAAGTTAAGGGGCAAAGCCACAATTGCAAATTTTTAGGCTGTAATTGTGTGTTTTATAGAACAAAAAACCAGCAGAATACAATTTTACCCACATTTACTTTGGTTTCTTTACTCCAAAACAAATTGCACTCAGGTAAGATTCAACGCCTGGCCGGCAATTTTGCAGGAGCCCGGCTGCCCACCAGCCGAACAATCCGGGCTTGAACGCCGGAGTATAATCTTCATACCGGTTCATCAGCCGAAATCACCGTTTCGACAGCCAGTTTCAGCCATTGGAGCAAAACCCCATTTCAGTTTACCGGACGCGGCAGCACCTTTGTATCGTTACTTTTCCACACCAAACACACCCCAAAAATGAAACCGTTTATCCGCAACCTGCTGACGGTAAGCCTGCTGGCTCTCAGCATTATCTCGTGTAAGCACAACAACGACCCCGAACCGCAGACGATCAGCAAGATCGTGTTCTGGTCGAGCAACGAAGCCATCAAAAACATCAAGGTAGATTGTTACGTCGACGGCAAAAAGATCGGCACACTGTCTAAAGTAAGCGGCAGCGCACCCGGTTGCAGCGATGCCAAATCACCCGTTGCTACGGTAGAACCGGGTTTTCATTACTGTGAGTTCCGGGCCGCCAATGGGCAGACAATCGATATTGACCTGGACACGGAAGCCAATCAGTGTTACGACGTTGAGCTGATGTAATTTCACTATTCATGCACTACCAAACCAGAAACGGCAGGCCCCATTTAGAGCCTGCCGTTTCTGGTGTCGGGTGCTTTACCCGGCTTAGAAATTGTCGCGACGGTTTGTGTCGTCGCGGTAGGTATCGCCAGTCATGCGATTTTTGTCAGACTGCATCTTGTCTACATCTACTTCCGTTTTTCTGGCTGTCTCCCGAACGGTTTCGTCCCGCTCTTCTACGGTTTTCGATACCTTGACTTCTTCTACCACACGCGCTTCCTTGTTCACAATAGGTATCTCTGCACGCTCGGTCACTTCAATTTCGCCTTCTTTGAACGCATTCAGATCGGCGTCGGAAGCAGGGCGGTTAACTGGATTACGCTCTACCTGAACATGTTCGGTACGCAACCGCAGATGCTCTTCGACCGGACGCTCAACAATCCGGCTTCGGATGCGGGCACCACCGGTTTCAACTTCCCGCTTCCCAACCTGCACATCCTCTTCAATAATCGGAATAGCCCGGTCGTTATCGGTGCGGTTGTAATCCTGGTCGGTCATAGTCGTGTCGGTACCCATACCGGCATCGGCCTGCAGGTGGGTAGTCTTGTCACTTTCACCGGCAATACCACTGCCTCCCATTGCGCCCATTGTACCACTTCGATACTGACTGGCCCGTTCATCGACATCGATGGCGCCACAATCGTCAAGAATTTCAGCGGCCTGTTCTGCCTCGTGCGTGGTGGTTACATGCACCGCCACAATGCTGCCCCGGCGACCTACTTCAGCGTAGTTCCGGTATGCGTCGCTATCGTCCCGACCACCAAACAGCGACCGGAAGAAATCACCGATGCTGTCGCCGAAATCCTTATCGCGATCCCGGTAATCGCGGTCGGTTCGGGTATCGTCAGACCAGGTTCCGCTGGAGCTCCGGTTATAATCCGGGGTAGTACCTGAACCCGTGGTATAGCCCGTCGGTCCGGAATTTACAGAGCTGTCTGTATAATTTCCGCCCGGATCAGTCATAGAGCCGCCGGCTGTGTTGCCTGAATACCCTTGCTGGCTATACGATCCATCGGTTTGATAACCTTCGCTTTGGCTGGTCATGTCAATATCACCCCGGTTAAAGCCCTTGTCAACTAGTTTTTCTACTGCCTGTTGTGCATCATGGGCATTGTCAAAAATGCCGACTACTGTCTGTGCCATAGTTCCGTGTGTTTAAATTGAGTAACTAATTGATTAATGGAAGTAAATAGACAGCTATTAGACGGTCCTGTTGCCCGGAAAACGCTCAACAATTACCTCTTCCTGGCGAAGAGTCACCTGTCTCGTCTCAGTAGTTTCTGTCCGGCGCTTTGTTACATGAAGTTCTTCCACCAGCATCAGCCGTTTCTCAACGACCACCACCTCTTTCAGAACCGGAATAATCATGGTCTCTCCTTCGTAGCGAACCGCCGGTGCCGCTTCAACGTACTGGTTTACCGTTACTCGCTCGATATTTACTTCCTCATTTACAATAGGAACATCCACCGTTTGCTCTTCTTCCCGAACCTGCTTGGAGATTTTCACCCTGCCTGTTTCCACAACCTGCTTGTCAACATGAAGTTGCTCTTCAATGACGGGAAACGTCCGGGTTTGGTCCGTTTCCTCGCTTCTCAAACTATGGAGATTGTGGGAATGGTCAGGTGTCATCATATCCGGCAGTTAAGTTGAAGAGTAAATACGCCCAACCAGTCAATAACTATACCAACTCTGGTAATCTGTGAGTTACGTAACAGTAATTCCTAATCTGTTTCTAATTGCCTACAGATTAAGTAGAATTATATTCCACACCCGCTACAGCCACAAAAACCTTACCTTTTATAGACAATTCATCCAAAAAATATAATTTTCTTCATAAATAATTTAACATATTAACGTCACTGGTTTACTCCACACACCGGCCGATTAGATTGGACGTTGCCTTGCCTTTTCCTGCTGTATTATCTCTCCTAAACGCTCATTGTTTATGCGCTTCCGGTCTGCTTATCTGTTATCGGCCATACTCCTGGCCTTTGTAATTGCGGCCCAACCGGGTGCCGCCCAACCCAACCCTACCCGTCCGGACCTGCGCCAGGGAGCCTTTTTTACCGAAGCCGAAGGTGCGGCAGCGTTGCAGGCGAATGGTCAGACGCACCACGATAAAGGCAGTTGGGAGAAACGGGCCGCGCAGATCCGGCAGGGTATTCTGGACGGTATGGGCTTACAGAAGATGCCGGCCTTTGCTCCGCTAAAACCTATGCGTCACAGCCTGCGAACCATGAACGGCTATACAGTCGAAAATGTAGCTTTTGAAAGTGTACCGGGCTTTTTTGTAACAGGTAATCTGTATCGCCCCGTAGGCATGAAAGGCAAGACTGCGGCTGTATTGTGCCCACACGGCCACACGGCGAAACAGGACGCCCGGTTTGTGGAGCAGACTCAGCAGCGCTGCGCCACCATGGCCCGCATGGGCGCGGTGGTATTTGTGTACGATATGCTCGGTTATGGCGACTCCAAACAGTGCGACCACAAACTACCGGAAGCCCTGAAATTACAAACGCTGAACAGTATACGGGCGCTGGACTTCCTGACCAGCTTACCAGAGGTCGACCCTAACCGCGTGGGCGTTTCGGGAGAGTCCGGCGGTGGCACGCAGACATTCCTGCTGACGGCGCTGGACCAGCGGGTGAAAGTAGCGGTGCCGGTAGTAATGGTGTCGGCCCACTTTTTCGGCGGTTGCGTCTGCGAAAGCGGAATGCCGATTCACGTCCGCCCTACGCACCAGACCAACAATACCGAAATAGCCGCCCTGGCCGCTCCCCGCCCGCTGCTGCTGGTCTCCGACGGGAAAGACTGGACCAAGAATACCCCCGACGTTGAATACCCCTACATCCGCAACATCTACCGCTACTACAACGCCGAAAACCGGGTAGAGAACGTCCACTTGCCCACCGAAGGCCACGACTACGGCCCCAGCAAGCGCGAAGCCGCCTACCGCTTCCTGGCCAAACACCTGAAGCTGGACCTCAACCGGGTATTGAAAGACAACAAAATTGACGAAAGCCTTAATACGCTACTCTCCCCCGCTGAACTGAGCGTCTTCAACGCCGAACACCCCCGCCCGGCAAGCGCCGTCACGGGTGACGAAGCGGTGCTGTCGCTGCTTAGGTGAGCCCGCTAATCAACTTACAACGTATCCACCTTCATGGCCCCTCCGCGTCGGAGCGAATCGGGCCGGAGCCGGAATTGTTGGAGGGTATCGCTGGCAGAAAGCCGGGCATCGCGGGCCTTCTGGCGCTTCTGTTGGGCTTTTTCCATCGCCTGCTGGTTATGGTTAGTCGTGCGGGGTGGCCGGGGTGCCTGTCTGGTCGAGTTTACCCCCTGGGCGAACCCGCTCAGGCCGACCATTAGCAGCCAGCTAAGTATCATAAGCTTTTTCATAACGTCTCTTTGTTTAATTGGGTACCACCTTCACCACGTAGGCTTTCCGGAGCTTCTCTTTTCCTTTGCCGTCGGTGCGCTTCTCGGAGAAGGTAACACGAGCGGTGCCGGTTGTCACTCCTTTGATCTCAAAAACGGCCGGTCCCGGATCGCTCGGTCTCAGAGTATCGATCGGAGCAGTAAGCCGCCGACGTGAAACCTCTACGATCTCCTTGTTTTCGCTGGTGCCGACCAGTTCAACCGGCGTAATCAAAGCACCCGGTAACGCTACCTCTCTGATCTCTCCTATTTTCACTTCCAGGCGCTCGCCCCGATTGGAGGCATTATTCGATTGCAATTGCCGGCGGCAGCCAGTCCAGCCTATTATCAGTACGAACAGTAACAGGAAGGTTACCCCCTTTACCCTGAAAGCAGGGGTCCGGGAGTTAAATTTCTTTATAAAAAACGTTGAGCTATACATAATTTATAGGGTTTGTATCACAACTACGCAGCCGGGGCAACAGTTTTGAGATATGACAAACCGGCAGCCAACGTACCAACAGGCTTATTTACGTCAAATCAATTACCCGAAAACTCCGCTACCTGTTTCTATGATACACCATTGTTCACCCCCCTCCTGGGAACGAATCCGCCCATTAAGCCGTTTTTTGTAAAGTATTTGCATGACTTCATTTAAATTTTTATTCCCCATATGAAAGTAACCCTTGCCCTCCTGCTATCGGTGTCTGTGCTGGCGGCATCTGCGCAGGTGAAGGAAACTCCTACTTCACAAAACCCGTTTTTCAGCCCGTACAACACCCCATTTGGGGTGCCGGCTTTTGATAAGTTCAAGCCGGAGCATTTTGAACCCGCCCTCGACGAAGGGATGAAGCAGCAGGCGGCCGAGATTGCGGCCATCACCAGCCAGAAAGCTGCCCCGACCTTCGCCAACACCATTGAGGCCCTGGAAGCCAGCGGCAACCTGCTGCAGCGGGTAAACACCGTATTTGGCAACCTCAACAGCGCCAACACCAACGATGCGCTGCAAAAACTGGCCCAGTCTGTTGCCCCGCGCCTGTCGAAACACTACGATGACATTAACCTGAACCCGGTGCTGTTCCAGCGCGTTAAGGCCGTGTACGACCAGCGGAGCAAGCTTAAACTGACCGGCGATCAGCAGCGCCTGCTCGAAAAAACCTATAAAGGGTTTGTCCGAAGCGGAGCGGCTCTCTCGCCCGAGAAGCAGGAGCGCCTGCGGAAGATCAACGGTGAACTCTCGGTGCTGACCTTGAAGTTTGGCCAGAACCTGCTAGCCGAAAATAATGCCTATACGCTGGTGATCGACAAGAAAGAAGACCTGAGTGGACTGCCCGCATCGGTAATTGCCGCTGCGGCCGACGATGCCAATAAGCGGAACCTGGCCGGTAAGTGGGTTTTTACCCTGCAAAACCCGAGTGTGATGCCGTTTTTGCAATATGCCGACAACCGTAACCTGCGGGAGCAGATCTTTAGAGCCTATCTGGAGCGGGGCAACCACAACAACGCCCAGGATAACAAAGCCATCATGGCCAGCCTGGTAGCCCTTCGCGCCGAAAAAGCGCAACTGCTGGGCTACGAAAACCACGCGGCCTACGTGCTGGAGGAAAGCATGGCCAAAACACCGGCCAAAGTAAACGAACTGCTCAATCAGCTCTGGACGGCTACTGTGCCCGTGACCAAGCAGGAAGCCGCCGAACTGCAGGCGCTGATGGACAAAGAAAATAAGAACCAGAAGCTCGAAGGCTGGGACTGGCGCTACTACGCCGAGAAGCTGCGGAAAGAAAAATACGCGCTGGATGAGCAGGAACTGCGGCCGTACTTCTCGCTTGATAACGTTCGCGAGGGTATCTTTACGCTGACCAACAAGCTCTACGGCCTGCGCTTTGAAAAACGAACCGACCTGCCCGTTTACCACGAGGATGTAGTGGCCTACGAAGTGAAAGAAGCAGATGGGCGCCACATCGGCATCATGTATATGGATTTCTTCCCCCGCGCCAGCAAACGCGGAGGTGCCTGGATGACCAGCTACCGGCGTCAGGAAGTCGAGAACGGCAAGAAAATTACTCCGGTCGTTTCCATCGTCTGCAACTTCTCCAAGCCGACCGGCGATACCCCGGCCCTGCTTACGATGAACGAAACAGAAACGTTTTTCCACGAATTTGGTCACGCCCTCCACGGCCTGCTGTCGAACGTAAAATACGGCAGCCAGTCGGGCACGTCGGTGCCGCGTGATTTTGTGGAGCTGCCCTCGCAGATCATGGAGAACTGGGCACCGGAGCCGGAAATGCTGAAGCTGTACGCCAAACATTACAAAACCGGCGAGGTTATTCCCGACGCCCTGATCGAGAAGATCAAAAAGAGTCAGTTGTTCAACCAGGGCTTTGCCACCGGCGAGTACCTGGCGGCTTCGCTGCTCGATATGGCGTACCACACACTGAAGCCGGGCGAGACCCCATCGGCAAATGAGATCGTGTCCTTTGAGAAGCAGGCAATGGATAAAATCGGCCTGATCGATCAGATTCCTCCGCGCTACCGCAGCACGTATTTCCAGCACGTGTTTGCGGGAGGCTACTCGGCCGGGTATTACAGCTATATCTGGTCGGCAGTACTTGACTCCGACGCCTTTGAGGTATTCAGGCAGAAAGGGCTGTTCGACCAGAAATCGGCCCAGTCGTTCCGCAAGAACGTGCTGGAGCGCGGTGGCACCGACGAGCCTATGACGCTCTACAAGAACTTCCGGGGTGCCGAGCCCGACATTAAGCCGCTGCTCCGTAAGCGCGGGTTGATGAAGGAAATGTAGGAGGCAGGGAGACCGGAAAGAGAAGAGTCGGCCGTTTGGGTTACTGCGGTAGCCGGAATGGCCGATTTTCTGTTTTGGCGTACAATCGGCAAACAATTAGTCGTTATAGAGGTCTGATTAATAGGTGAAAATAAGTACAGCACAAACGAACCATACTACCATGAAACGTATCCTTTCGCTCCTGTCCCCCTTCCTCCCTTTCTCCTTTGTTGCTCACCTCCTTTCCTTCCCCACCCTCGCCCAGCAGGGTACCGTGGAGTATAAAACCACCATGATGGGTGGGCCACAGGCGGTATCCTCGACCAGTACCATGTACTACGCCAAAGGCAACGTACGGACGGAAATAAACGTGGCCCTGCCCGGTGTATCCCGGTCGATGAAGCAGACGATCCTGCTCCTGGCCAATAAACCGAATACCCTGTATATGCTGAACGAAGCCAATCGCACATACAGCGAAACCTCCCTCAAAGACGCAGAAAAAGCCACCGGTGCCCAGAACATTACCGTCACCGTAATCGGTAAAGAAAAAATCAAGAACCTGAATACCACCCATGCCGAAGTCAAGATCGGGCAGGGTACTATGGACGTCTGGACCACCAAAGAAATCCCCGGCTACGCCGACATGCAGGCCCTGATGCGTGCCAACCGCAGCATGGGCAACGCCAATCTGTACGAGGAACTAAAAAAGAAGGGAGCCGATGGGTTCTTTGTCCGGATGGCAACCAGTACCGGCCGGGGCGAAATGCTGATGGAACTGGAGCGGTACGATACCAAACCCGTGGCGGCTTCGCTGTTTCAGATTCCCAGCGACTACAAAAAAGTAGACGCCCCCGATCCGGCGGGCATGATGAATATGTCGCCCGCCGAACGGCAGAAGTTCATGCAGGAAATGCAGAAGCGGCAAAAAAGCCGGCAGTAAGCCTGAATCCGGACAAGCCAATCTCCGTATTCTTCTATTTTAATGTCATTCCCTCACAGAATGGTTTTTTGCCAAACCCAGTGCTTAAACATTGCCTTATTGATCGGGGTTGCCCGATTGGGACACCGATTTTCTGGCCCAGCAGAAACCATCACCTACAGTTTTCGTCTGCAAAAGTTGCGGTAATCATAAAGACAAGCCGGCCAACCAGCCCGAGAAATGCGAGCGGTGCGGCCATAACGAATGGACCCAGGCGATTGAGTAGGTTGTTTGCTTACTCCTCAACGGGAATCTTTAGGGGCAGGTGCCTGGCAGGATCGAATGTTTCGTATCGGTACTGAACGCTGTCGACCCGGTTGTTATACCAAAAAGAACCCGGTTTGAGGAACAAATCTCTATAATACCTGATAGACTCTTTTTCACTTGCAGCAAGTCGGGTTGTGTCCATTTCCCGTTTGTTTCGCATATCAGTCGTGTACTGATGCCGTTCTGCCACCAGGCGGTTCCGGGAATCGTATTGGTACCAAACCGTATCAGGTCCGGCGGGGCTATAATGCTGGTCCAGGTACATATCATCAAACCAGACCGTTTGCAGTTTTCCGGTAGCGTCGTACGCATACCGACGCGAGTAGAGAAAAATTGTATCAAGCCCGCTGGGTCTTCCCAGGCGTATAACATACAGCCGATAGTGGTGCCTGAGCCGTTGTTTGTTGTCCCGTTCCCACCGGGTAATATTCGCTACCTGTGTAGAATCATTGTCGGGCAATTTATAACTATCGGCAAGAGTTCTGAAAAGCGTATCACCGGTAGCCGTATACGTAAGCGCACGTTTTGTAAAGCCACGTACAACAGGCTTTTGATGGCTTTGAAACGAGACACTGGTACGGGATTCAACAACCACTCTTCCTGCCGCATCAAACTCGCGCCGTAGGGTGTCAATTTCTACATAGCCGGGTGGAACGCTGTCACTGTGGTCGTAAGAAATGGTTGTTGTATTGTTTTCTCCGGTGTAGCGGTTCAGACGTTTTGAGTTGTTCCTTCCAAAACAAAATACCTCCAGAACCCGATCCTGCCGGTCATACAGCACAGTTTCGATATGCTTTCCATTTTTCCACTTAGTACGGATGTAAGCAATCTCGCCGGCCGGTGTTTCTATACGGGGAATCGAAGAATCCAACCAGAAGTTTTCGTTTGGTGCGCACGTAAAAAGCGTTAACGCAATGGCAGCCGGCAGTAACAGCAGTCGGCATGTATCTGCGGCTGTTCACCGTCTCTCAGCCATTTCTTACCCTCAATGGTCAGGTACACGTCTTCGGTTGTGGTTTGATCTGCACGTGCTTACTATCAAGCCGACCAACGTGCTATTGTTTTACCCGGTCAAGTATACGTTACTGAGTGTCAGGTAAATTTTTTCCGGAAGCAGCGGCCAAACCCAACCGTAGTCCGGCCGGTTATGTTTATAGACAAACCACCCGACTACCCCATGTTCACCATTCCTCTCTTCGATTACGTTGGCGCCCCCCTGCTGGTGGTAGCCTTTGCGGTGCTGCTGTGGGTACAAGCCCGGAGTCCGCTGCGCCGGCAGCAGTTTCGGACTCTGGGCAGGGTGCTGCGCAACATTGGTTTCTCCATTCCGGCGTTTATCACCCTGCGCCTGTTGCTGCTGCCGGTGCCCCTGCTGGCGGCTGCCTGGGCCGCCCGGAATGGCCTGGGCCTACTCAACTGGCTGCTGCCGCAGGAAGGCGGGTGGGCGTGGGTCCATACCGCTCTGGGGTTCCTTCTCTTCGACTATGCTTATTATGGCTGGCACTACGCAACCCACAAAGTTCCGCTGCTGTGGCGCTTCCACAACGTACACCACACCGACCTGGATATGGATGTCTCTACGGCCATGCGGTTCCATTTCGGGGAGTTGCTGCTGAGCGTTCTGTTCCGGACAGCTACGGTGGTGACACTGGGCATCAGCGTCCTGGCGGCCCTTCTCTACGAGATAGTCTTTGAAATTGCCGCCCAGTTCCACCACGCCAACTGGAAACTACCCCAGCGGGTAGAGCGGTGGATCAATACGGTGCTGGTAACGCCCCGGATGCACGGCATTCACCACTCCATCATCAAAGACGAATTTAACGCCAACTGGGGTACGCTGTTTTCGTGGTGGGACCGGCTGCACCGCACCCACCGCATGGATATTGCCCAGAAAGACCTGACCATTGGCGTTCCGGCCTACCGGGACGAAGAGGAGCTAACGCTGGTTGAGCTGTGGAAAATGCCCTTTGGTCCGCAGCGGGACTGGCGACTACCCAACGGCGAGCGGCCGGAGACGCGGTCAAAGCCCCAATCCCCGAATACTGACAGTTAGAAAGGTGCAGCCGCTGAGAACTGTCTATTCACCCATTGCAGGTAATCGGTTCCTGGTAGACCATTAGCCGGGTTTAATGGCCAGACTCCCGGTTTTTTGGGGGAAAATAGGCTGATTATAGATGCTTCTGACCGGTGTTTTACTGCGCTCCCGCTGCACCTGCCGGCTGACGTGCAGGCCCAGCGCCATCACCGTTACCGAAAAAATAACAATGCCCCAGAGCAGGGCCTGTTCGGTCGCTACCGTGTAATGTTCGCGCAGGTCGTAGGCTCCGTACAGCTTGTTGCGGTTCATGAATACAATGTCGCGCAGCGTGGCGGGTTCGGACTCCGGCTCCAGGCCCAGAATGCTGCAATAATCCTCCTGCAACTGCGACAGGGTATCCAGCGATGCTTCCTTCAGGATCTTCGGCAGGGCTTCGTCAAACGACATACCGGCCCACATGGCCTCTTCCAGGTCGCAGGCGAGGTGGTCGGTCAGTTCGGGAAGCAGATCGGGGGAAATAGCACTCTGGCGCAGGTGACTACGCAGGGTATCCAGTTGGTGGTCGGTCAGCAGATACATAAACGGGATATGTTGAGTTAGTGCTTCTGGTTAGCTATGCCCGGGCCGGCCTGCATCAGAGCCTGCATGGCCGCCATAAACCGCTCGAATTCGGCCACCTTTACCTGAGCCGTAGCCGTACCGGCAGGCGTTAACGAGTAGTATTTTCGCAGGCGACCGTCTACCGCTTCGGTTTCGGTAAGCAGGCAGCCTTCCTCTTCCAGTTTGTGCAGCACCGGATACAACGCCCCGTACGTCAACGTAATCGTACCCCCTGTCCGCTCCTTAACCTGTTGGGTAATTTCGTAGCCGTACATCCGGCGATTTTCCGCTAACAGTTTCAGCACTATCGTCCGGAGTGTTCCCCGGAGCAGTTCCCGTGAATCGGTCCGGCTCATTCGTATGTTGGCTATCGTTAACCAAATATATATAAGAAAATTATATATACAAAGTAACGAGCAACTAATTTAGCCAGGTTTTTTTACAGCAGATACCTTGATTGCCGGCAGGCGGCTGGTCAGCCAATCCATATCGAACCGATTGGCCTGTCCGTCATGGTCTGCCGGGTAAAAGCCGCCACGTCTGTAGTGGTCAGTCTGGGCGTTATGGAGTACCGCACAGGCATTTTTTCCTTCAGGTCTTTTTCGTAGCGGGCGTAGATACCGAAATCAAATGGATACCGACCG
Source organism: Nibrella viscosa (assembly GCF_039541875.1). NCBI lineage: Bacteria > Pseudomonadati > Bacteroidota > Cytophagia > Cytophagales > Spirosomataceae > Nibrella > Nibrella viscosa. Next base: position 328,252 of record NZ_BAABHB010000006.1, read on the forward strand.
GGCGAGGCTCCCAGAAACCCACTCCGCTGCCGGGCAGCATCCAGAATGGCGTTCAGTTCTTTTTCGGTAGCAAGGCCTGGACCCGCCACCCCGTTTGAGAACGGCAGCAGGAATATGTTGTCAAAGGGTTCTGTCTGCTGCAGGTAATGCCGTAAACGCTCGGCAGACGGCTGCGCATTGAAGGCTATCCAGAACGGAACCGCTCCGGTACGCAAAGCCCAATACGGCTCCACCAGAAAAAACATCTCCGCCAGGAGCGTACGGGCGGGCATTCCCCGCTGCCGGTACCACCAGCGATACAAATCGGCTACGTGCGGACTCAGTTCTTCCGGTTCATCAAAAACCAGGCGGCTCACCCGATAGCCAGCTGTTTCAGCCAGTTGCGATACCTCCTCCCCAAGCGAAGCCACAAAACCCCACTCCGACTCCGGCTGTTCACAATCCGGTACCGGAGCATCCCATTTGGCAACGTCCGCACCGGCGTCACGCAGAAATTCGGTTACCAGCTCACTGCCCTGCTGGTATTCTTCCGGCCGTAGGCCACCCAACCCGCCGAACTGAAAATAATGCCGGTCTCCTACCTGCGTAACTGGCCAGCGTTTCTGGCAGTCGATCAGAAACACGGTGCCGCCTTCAGCCAGGTGATCCCGGATAAACGACGCATACGCCGGTCCCAGACTCCGCAACTTTACCCGGAAATACGAGGTATGCGGGATCATCGGCCGATCCTGAAGCGGGTCCATCATGTGGTGCAGTTGCAGAGCCGGGTTGTGATCCAGCAGTTGCTGGGCAAAGGGGGTGGCCCACGCGATCCGTCCTTTGGGATCGTCGGGCGACAGGTTGGGCGTTTTAACCGGAATCAGGAACGTCTGCGGCAGCCAGGGAACCCCCATAGCGGCTGCCAGATGCATGGCGGCCCCGTTGGAAGAGCCGATAAAAATGGCCGGATACGTCTTTTTGGGGTATAGACTGACGACCCATTCGGCAAACGCTTCCGCCTGCACCGAAGCGAGTTGCTCAGGCGCTACCGCCCCTTTGGCGCTCCCCATGATATACAGGCGCTGCTGCACCGGCCAGGGCAGGAGGTTTATAGCCTGGGCCAGCCACTCTCTTTCCGGAAGGCTGCCGGCCCCCGGAAACCCTTCGCCGTGCAGGCTGTTGGCCAGCGCCTTGACCAGTCCGGTGGCTGAATCAAAATTAGACACAAACCACGGTGGCCGCGAAGAGGCCTTCTTGAAAAGAAACGATAACATAACGGCTTGATTTGCTCCTGATTAGTAAACAAACCGAACCTGATTATGTTGATTAAGCGGGCAGACTGCTTTTTCCACCCCGCATCGGCTCGCTGTACGGCTATGCTTTACTCTGGGCTCTCCTGGTTATTCGGGTTTGCGGGTTTATTTATCGACCAGCGTTTAGTCCATACCAATTAACCGGTTTTTCGGGACTTTGCCCAGGTATGAAGCCCCGAAAAACCGGCTACATCTTACAGATGGACCAGATAGTCTGTCAGCTTTTCCCATTGCACCTGCTGAAAAAACATCCAGCCTCCGGTGGCTACCAGCGTGTTGGTAATCGCCCGGTTGCCGGCTTCCTTACCCTGGTTATTTGGTCGTTCGTTTTTGCCAATCTCGAACGCCCGCAACTGGTTACCCTGCCGCTCGACCCGGAACGTGCTACTAGCCTCCTTCGCAAAAAAATGGTCAATTTCACCCTGCTCCCGTTCTCCGCTCTCCGTCGGATCGGGGCTGGGCTTCACGGTAAATTCGGCCCTTGTATCGCCCTGATGCCGGTCGGTGACCTGTACCCAGTTCTCCGACGTTGGACCGGGAATATTAATCCGGATATAATCGCCCACCTGCGGCTCCCCGTTCGGTTTCGGTTGGCCCGCCGAATCATAGAGCTTAAATTCTGAATTGAGACCGGGTAAATTCGACCAGCCGTTTACGTCAAATAATTTCCGGACGGACGCGGTAAAAGCCTCCTGCGCAGCCTGCTCGTCGCGGAAGGCGTTCTCACTGGCGTACGTCTTATCTTTGGTTTCGTCTCCCAGTATTACCTCAATCTCGTGTTTAACCTTATCAACCATTTTACTGATTCCCATGAGCTTGTCTGGTTTTAGTAAATTAATTACCGGCGGCAGCAAACACACGGCCCGCCAACCGCTCGCTCCTCACTATACGCTAACTACGTTGCCCCGGAACTGTTCGGACCAGGTATTGGAGTAATCGGGAGGGAACCGGCAAGGGTTTACACAAACACGATCTGCGGGATAAATGGCTCCTACCACTAGCCATACTCTAAGCCGGCCCAATTGAGTAGTTCAAAATGTCGTATGCCTTTCTTACCCTGAGGAACAATCATTTATTCCAAATTTTGTAATTTGGTCCGAAATCATAACCCTATATCTATACGTCCAAACCATGGCTCAGTATAAATTAAAAATCAACGGCCGTGACTATCAGGCGGATGTTGACCCGGATACCCCGCTACTGTGGGTTCTGCGCGACAATTTTGGCCTGGTAGGCACCAAATATGGCTGCGGTATTGCTGCGTGTGGTGCCTGTACGGTCCACCTTAACGGCGAAGCCACCCGCTCGTGTGTCCTGCCGGTATCGGCCGTCGGCACGTCCAAAGTCACCACCATCGAAGGTCTGTCGGCCAACGGCGACCACCCGGTACAGAAAGCCTGGGACGAGATCGATGTGCCGCAATGCGGCTACTGCCAGGCCGGTCAGATTATGACCGCTGCCGCTTTCCTGAAGCGCAACCCCAAACCGACCGATGCCGACATTGACGCGGCCATGTCGGGCAATATCTGCCGCTGTGGCACCTATCATCGTATCCGTCAGGCCGTCCAAGTAGCAGCAACGAAAAAATAGTTTGAGGTTTACCGTTTGGCGTTTGAGGTTTTACCTGACGCTTTCCACGCGCAGGAACCCAACGTCAAACCTCAAACCTCAAACCTCAAACCCATCCAAGATATGTCAACCTCAAGACGTGATTTTCTAAAATGGACGGCGGCTGGTGGCGGTGGTTTGCTGCTGGGCTTCACCTGGACCGGCACCCGTGCCCTTGACCATATCGAAGCCGATGGCGCTTCTGCTGTGGCTCCCGTTGAGTTTAACAGCTACCTGTCGATTGCTCCCGACGGGACTGTCTCCATTTTATCCCCCAACCCCGAAGTGGGACAGGGTATCAAAACCGCCTTCCCCATTATCGTAGCCGAAGAACTGGATGTCGACTGGACCAAAGTAAAGGTGCTTCAGGCTCCGCTGGATAGTAAGCGTTTCGAGCGGCAGGTGGCCGGAGGTAGCGGCTCCATCCCGCACTCGTGGACGCGGCTGCGCAAAGCCGGCGCTACTGCCCGTCAGATGCTGATGGAAGCAGCCGCCAAACGCTGGAGCGTACCGGTGGGTGAACTAACGACCGACAAAGGCACTGTCATTCACGCGGCCGGCAAGCGCAAAGCTACCTATGGTGAACTGGCTAACGAGGCCGCTCAGATCCCCGTACCGACGGATGTGAAGCTGAAAGACAAGAAAGATTTCAAGCTGATCGGTAGCAGCGTCCGCAACGTCGACAACAAAGCCATCACCACCGGTAAGCCATTGTTTGGGCTGGATACCCAACGGGAGGGCATGCTGATTGCGATGGTGCAGCATCCGCCCACTTTTGGCAATAAGCTCAAATCGGTTGATGCCATAGCAGCCAAGGCCATGCCGGGGATTGTGGATGTGGTGACGTTTAAAGACAATATCGCCATCGTCGGCAAGTCGACCTGGCAGGTAAAAAAAGCCCGCGCGGCCGTAAAAGCCGAATACGAAAAAGCTGATGAACTGGAAAGCAGCAGCGACCACGACCGCCTGTTCCGGGAGATGCTTGCCAGCGGCAACGCCACCGTGCGCCGGAAAGACGGCGATGTCGAAGCGGCTTTTAAAAATGCGGCTAAAGTAGTGAAGGCCGAATACCAGTGTCCGTTCCTGCCCCACAGCCCGCTGGAGCCGATGAACTTCTTCGCGCACGTGAAGTTCGACGGCGATAAACCCGTCAGCGCCGAACTCATCGGACCCACCCAAACCCCTGAGCTGGCCCGCAACGAAACGGCAAAACTATTGGGCATTACACCCGATAAGGTAACCGTAGACCTGACCCGTCAGGGTGGTGGCTTCGGCCGCCGGCTCAAGGCCGATTATGTGCATGATGCTGTAGAGGTATCGCGGCTGGTAAAAGCGCCGGTAAAAGTGATCTGGACCCGCGAAGACGATATGACCGGCGGCAGCTACCGGCCGGCCGTTCGGTACCGCTTTGAAGCCGCGCTGGATGCGCAGGGAACTATGATCGGCTACCGGTTGCGCGGTGCCAGCATCAACGCCGGTAACGCCACGCGGGAGCATAATTTCCCGTCGGGTGCGGTACCAAATCTGCTCATTGACTCCGTCGACCATAAATCGCCGATCACCACGGGAGCCTGGCGGGCACCCATTACCAACTTCCTGGCCTTTGCCGAGCAATCGTTCCTGGACGAAGTGGCACAGGCGGCCGGTAAAGACCCGGTACAGTTCCGGCTGGATCTGCTCGAAAAGGCAAAAAAAGCGCCGGTTGGCGATGTTAAATACGACATCGACCGCATGATCGGGGTCATTAAGCTGGCCGCCGAGAAGTCGAACTGGGGCAAAAAGAAAGATGTAGCCCAGGGCTTCAGCGTGTATTTCTCGCACCTGTCGTACGTAGCGCAGGTCGGCGAAGTGGTGATGCAGAAAGGCAAGCCCGTGTTGCAGAAGATCTACGCAGCCGCCGATTGCGGTATCGTGGTGAACCAGAGCGGTGCCCGGCAGCAGATCATGGGTGGTATCGTTGATGGACTGGGCCATGCTATGTACGGGAAAATGACGTTCCAGAACGGCACGCCCGAGCAGACCAACTACAACAACTACCGGCTGATCCGGCTCAACGAAATTCCGGAGGTCGACGTGCATTTTGTCGACAACGGCATTGACCCGACCGGTCTGGGCGAACCCGCCCTGCCACCAACCGGAGCAGCCGCAGCCAACGCCTTCTTCAAAGCTACCGGCAAGCGCCTGTACAATCAGCCGTTTGCCGAGCAGGAGTTGTTCAAAGGCGTTTCGTAAGTAAGCGGAGCTCGTCCGTGTCTGTGCTTCTCGCTCTCGCTCGTCCGCGATTGTATCGCAAGACGGGCGAGACGAGTGTTTGTAACGCGAATGAACCCAGTACGCTAACGCCACTCCCATTCCAACGGTTTCGCCAAACAAAAAGCCTATACGCTGGTTGATTGCTTGAACGAATTTAATTGAAAACAGAATCATGCGTTGGCAAGGCAGACGCGAAAGCGGTAATGTAGAAGACCGCCGGGGAAGCGGTGGGTCCGGAATGCTGGTAGGTGGTGGGCTGGGAACGGTCATCATCGCTGTTATCATTTATCTGCTGGGTGGTGATCCGTCCTCCTATATCGGCACCGACTCGGATACCGGTGCGCCCGCCCAGGTGCAAACCAGTAACCCCCAGGAAGATGAAGCGGCCCGGTTTGTGAAAACAGTACTGGCCGATACCGAAGATGTCTGGACAAAACTGTTTGCGCAGCGGGGCGAACGCTACCGGCCACCGGTACTGGTTCTGTTTCGGGGCAGTACGCAGTCAGGCTGTGGCATGGCCTCGGCGGCTATGGGGCCCTTTTACTGCCCTGGCGACAAAAAGCTGTACATCGATCTGTCGTTTTACGACGAGCTCCACACCCGGTTCAATGCGCCCGGCGATTTTGCGATGGCCTATGTAGTAGCCCATGAGGTAGCCCACTACATTCAGGACCAATGGGGTATAACCGACCAGGTATCTCAGCTCCGGGGCCGGTTAAGTAAAGTGGATAATAATCGCGTGTCTGTCCGGCTCGAACTCCAGGCCGATTTTCTGGCCGGGGTGTGGGCGCACTACATCAACCAGGAGCGGAATTATCTGGAAGCCGGCGATATTGAAGAGGCCCTGCGGGCGGCCAACGCCATTGGCGACGACCGCATTCAGAAGCAAACGCGGGGGTATGTAGTACCCGATGCCTTTACGCACGGTACCTCAGCCCAGCGCGTATACTGGTTTACAAAAGGGTTCAAAACCGGCGATATTGAGCAGGGCGATACCTTTAACAGCCGGGAAGATGCCAACCTTCAATAAAATTCGTTTACAATCTCACAACAATTTAGCTACGAATCAGCAGATTTTGTTAAAATAACCCTATTTTGCCGACGAATACCAAATCATTTTTAGAGCACTGTTAATCATGAAAATTTTTGTAGGTAGTCTCCCCTTTTCGGTGGCGGACGACGAGTTGCGGGAGTACTTCGAAGAGTACGGCGAGGTTAGTTCAGCAACCATAATCATGGATAAGTTTTCGGGAAAAAGCCGGGGATTCGGGTTCGTGGAAATGGCGAATGATGAAGAAGCGAAAAAAGCCATTGCTGAGCTGGACGGGGCTGAAGTGGGCGGTCGGACAATCGTGGTAAACGAAGCAGAAGAGAAACGGGGTGATAGCCCACGCCGGAGCAATTTCGGGGGCGGGGGCAACTCCGGGGGTGGTGGCTACAACCGCGGTGGCGGGGGTGGCGGCTTCAACCGGGGCGGAGGAGGCAACTCAGGTGGCGGCTATAACCGCGGTGGCGGGGGTGGCGGTGGCTATAATAAAGGGGGCGGTGGACGTGACCGGGACCGGGACAACCGGCGCGGTGGCGGCAGCCGCTACGACTACGAATAGTTTCTACGACCAGGCGATTCCTTTAGTCGCTTATCCGCAAAAGCAGTCGCCTGGTCTTATTTCCAATTTCCTTCTTATCTTTTCCTGGCGACCAGAACATATCGTTTTAGTCTGCTTCTTTTTGCATGTCCCAATCAATCAATCCTGTGCGTGTCCTCGTTGTCGGCTGCGGCAACATGGGTTCTTCGCACGCGAAAGCCTATCAACTGCTGGCCGATTTCGAAATCTGCGGCATCGTCTCCACCGGCAACAGCAAACAAGTCCTCAATGAAAAACTCGGCGGTGGCTATGCGTTATTTGATGACTATGCCACGGCCCTGCAAACGACCCGGCCCGACGCTGTTTGCATTTCTACCTACCCCGACACCCACGAAGCCTTTGCCATCATGGCTCTCGAACAGGGTTGCCACGTGTTCATTGAAAAACCCCTGGCCGATACCGTCGAAGGGGCAGAGCGCGTGGTGACAGCCGCTCAAAAGGCGGGTAAAAAGGTGGTGGTCGGGTATATTCTGCGCCATCACCCCTCCTGGGCGAAGTTTGTCGAAATAGCGCATGACCTGGGCCGGCCGCTGGTGATGCGCATGAACCTGAACCAGCAGAGCCACGGCACCATGTGGACTGTGCACCGCAACCTGATGAAAAGCCTCAGCCCGATTGTCGACTGTGGCGTGCATTACATCGACGTGATGTGCCAGATGACCCGCTCCAAACCCGTGCAGGTCAACGCCATCGGTGCACGGCTGACCGACGAGATCCCGGCCGGCAACTACAACTACGGTCAGTTGCAGATCCGGTTCGACGATGGGTCGGTAGGCTGGTACGAGGCCGGCTGGGGACCCATGATGAGCGAAACCGCCTTTTTTGTCAAAGACGTAATCGGCCCGAAAGGCTGTGTGTCCATCGTCGCCAAAAACGCCGGAGCCGCCGGTAAATCCGACGATGTCGACTCGCACACCAAAACCGAATCGCTGCGGGTGCATTATGCCACGCTGGACCAGAACGATCAGTTTACCCAGGCCGACAACTGGATCGATATGCAGGACGAGCCCGATCACCAGGAGCTCTGCAACCGCGAGCAACGCTATTTCCTCAGCGCTATTCAGAACGATCTCGACCTGATCGATCACCTGCAGGATGCCGTCAACAGCCTCCGTATCGCCTTCGCCTGCGACGAATCCGTGCGCACAGGTCAGCCGGTACTGTTGTAATACAATACATCCATTCCGACTTCTGCTATCCCAACGAGTCTGTTTGCTCGTTGGGATAGTGTCGTTTTGATCCCTATACGCCGGTATTTGGTTATGTACACTCAGTCTCCGAAATCAGATAAGGAAATTTTGTAAATTGTCTGGCAAAACTATCCTGATGCTCATGTACACGCCCGGACCCGGCTCCCCCTGGATGGCTCACGAAGATGAGATGGGCACCAACGCCCCATTTATCCACCAGCGAACGATAGCCGCCCTGGTGGCCGGTCTGTATCCCCTTTACCACCACGACAAAACCATTGCCCTGGAACCGTTTCCGGAGATGATGCTGGATGAGGGCTACAATACGCCCACTCGGCCCCCGATTATATCTATCTTTCGCCATTTCTGAACCTGCCCATGACGACCCGACGAACTTTTCTGAAAACAGCCGCAGCCGGCCTGCCGCTCATCACTACGCCCCTGGCGTCGACCACTCTCCCCATTGCCAACGAGACGAAGCCGGGCCATATCAAGCTAAGCTGTAACCTGTACTCATTCAATGAACCCCTCACCACCGGCCAGATGACGCTCGAACAGGTGCTGGCATTCTGCGCCGACCTGGGTTTCGACGCCGTCGATCCAACGGCGTACTATTTTCCTAACTACCCCACCCTACCCGCCGATAACTATGTGTACGACATCAAGCGGATGGCCTTCCGGCTAGGGCTCGACATCAGCGGCACCGGTGTGCGCAACGACTTTACCCTCCCCGACCCGGCCCAGCGCAAGGCACAAATTGACCTGGTGAAAAACTGGATTGGCTTTGCTGCTCGTTTTGGGGCGCCCAACCTGCGGGTTTTCTCCGGCAAAACGCTAACGGCCGGCCAGAACCGCGACGCAGTAACCAACCGCGTAGCCGACGCCCTCCGCGAATGTACCGACTACGGTGCCCGGCACGGGGTGATGATTGCCCTGCAAAACCACGCCGACTTTATCGAAACGGCCGATCACGTGCTACAACTCCTTACGATGGTCGGTTCAGAATGGCTGACGGTGAACCTGGATATTGGCAGTTTCCGGATCGGCGATCCCTACGCACAGATTGCCCGGCTGGCCCCGCATGCCGCTACCTGGCAAATCAAGGAAAATCTGTACGTCGACGGTAAAGAGGTTGAAACTGATCTGAATAAAATTGTCCGCATTGTGCGCGAGTCCGGCTACCGGGGCTATCTGCCCATTGAGACGCTGGGCAAAGGCGATCCCCGCGTGAAGGTGCCGGTATTTCTGGACAAGGTCCGGAAGGCGCTGGCAGTGGCGGGGTAATTCGTCGGGCTATCTGGTAACGGATTCCTTAATTGGCAATAAAACTCAGCAACGACTCGCTGGCCTGTTGGTACTTTTCCTTATCAACTTGGTAATAATACGCTCCCTTCTTGGAAAACCCCTTTTGTTTTTCGTCCAGTTTAATCAGCAGGCCCGTCGATAAGATCTTCCGGCTAAAATTTCGCCGGTCGAAGTCCGTGTTATAAATGGCGTCGAACAGCTTTTTGAGCTGAGGAATCGTAAATTTTTCGGGCATCAGCTCAAAGCCGATGGGCTGATGGGCGGCTTTGTACCGGAGCCGCTTTAGGGCCAGCTCGATCATCTGGGCGTGGTCGAAAAGCAGGTGGGGTAGCTCGTAGACCGAGAACCACTGTGCCTGGTAGGCATCGGAAAGACCGGATTCGTCGGTTCCCACCTTAATTAATGCAAAATACGCCACCGACACGGTACGGGTGATGGGGTCCCGGTGCGGATCACCAAAGGCATGAAGCTGCTCCAGATACACATCGTTTAATCCGGTTAACTCAAACAGAATTCGGTTTGCCGCCCGGTCCAGCGTTTCATCGGGTTGCAGCCAGCCCCCCATCAGCGACCAGGTTTCTTCATTCACCCCCCGTTTCACCAGCAAGACCTTAAGATTGTCACCGTCGAAACCCAGAATGATGGAATCTAAAGCTACCAGATACGGATGCTGCTGTTTATACTGATCTAACATGAAATGCTGGGTACCGGTCATAATCAAGCTGACTTGCGCTACGCGCTGTTGCTAAGGTAAACGTGCTGGTGCAAAATAAGCTATTCGGCGCTTCTGTAAAAAAAAGTTTACGTGTCTGCTTGACATTTAAAATTTATGTGTCAACTTTACACCTAATATCCGATACTGGTAGATTCCGCATCGGTCAGGCAGTCAATCACTCATAAACCCGTTCAGACGCATGTCAACGCTTTCACCCGTTTCACCGATTACCCTGGGCGACACGGAATACTTCAAGGGAGTCAACGCTATCGGCTACGAAGGCCCTGCTTCCCGAAATCCGCTGGCTTTTAAATGGTATAATCCCGACCTGATAGTAGGCGGCAGGACCCTGCGCGAGCAGTTGCGCTTCGCCATCAGCTACTGGCACACCTTCTGCGGCACCGGCGGAGATCCATTTGGTCCCGGCACGCGTATCTTCCCCTGGGATCAGGCGTCGGATGCGCTGACCCGGGCACGGCATAAGATGGATGCCGCCTTTGAGTTCTTTACCAAAATCGGTGCGCCGTACTACTGCTTCCACGACATCGACCTGGTCGACGAAGGATCATCGGCCCGTGAGTACGAGCAGCGGCTGCAGGCCATTGTGGAATACGCCCGCCAGAAGCAGCAGGCAAGTGGCGTGAAACTGTTATGGGGCACGGCCAACGTTTTTTCTAATCCCCGGTACATGAACGGGGCCTCCACCAACCCGGATTTTGCCGTGGTAGCCTACGCGGGCACCCAGGTGAAAAACGCCATTGATGCCACCATCGCCCTGAACGGCGAAAACTACGTGTTCTGGGGTGGCCGGGAAGGCTATATGTCGCTGCTGAACACCAATATGAAGCGCGAGGTGGAACACCTGGCCCGGTTCCTGACCATGGCCCGCGACTATGCCCGGAAGCAGGGCTTTACCGGCACGTTTTTTATCGAGCCCAAGCCCATGGAACCCACCAAACACCAGTACGACTACGATGCCGCCACGGTGATCGGGTTCCTGCGCCAATACGGCCTGGACAAGGATTTTCAACTGAACATTGAGGTGAACCACGCCACCCTGGCCGGTCACACCTTCGACCATGAACTACAGGTAGCGGCCGATGCCGGCATGCTGGGCAGCATCGACGCCAACCGGGGCGATTACCAGAACGGCTGGGATACCGATCAGTTTCCCATCAACCTCTACGAACTGATCGAAGCCGCTCTGGTGATTCATCAGGCAGGAGGCATCAAACCGGGCGGCATAAATTTTGACGCCAAAGTACGCCGGAACTCGACCGATCCGGAAGACCTGTTTGTGGCCCACATCAGCGGTATGGATGCATTTGCCCGGGCGTTTATCGTGGCCGACCGGATTCTGCGGGAGTCGGATTACCTGACGTTCCGGACCGGGCGGTATGCTTCGTTCGATGGCGGGCCAGGCAAAGCCTTTGAAGAAGGTACCCTGTCGCTGGACGATCTGCGGGCCTACACGCTGGAAAACGGCGAACCCCCACTGCGCAGCGGCAAGCAGGAGTGGCTGGAAAGTCTGATCAACCAATATATCTGACCCAAATACCATGAAATTTTTTATCGACACGGCCAATCTCGCCGACATCAAAGAAGCCAGTGACCTGGGCGTCCTCGACGGCGTTACCACCAACCCATCGCTCATGGCGAAGGAAGGTATTTCTGGTCAGGAGAACGTAATTAACCACTATAAAGCCATCTGCGAACTGGTCGACGGCCCCATCTCCGCCGAAGTAATTGCCACCGATCTGCCCGGCATCATTGAGGAGGGCGAAGCCCTGGCGGCTCTGCACCCTAACATTGTGGTGAAGGTGCCGATGATCAAAGACGGCATCAAGGCCATTAAATACTTTGCCCAAAAAGGTATCCGGACCAACTGTACGCTGATTTTCTCGGCGGGACAGGCGCTGCTGGCGGCCAAGGCCGGGGCCACCTATGTATCGCCGTTCGTGGGCCGGCTGGACGATATTTCAACGGACGGTCTGGAGCTTATTGCACAGATCCGGCTGATTTATGATAACTTCGGTTTTGAAACCAACATTCTGGCGGCTTCGGTGCGGCACCCCATGCACATTATCAAATGTGCCGAGTTTGGGGCCGATGTGATGACCGGACCGCTGAGCGCCATTACGGCCCTGCTGAACCATCCGCTGACGGATCTCGGCCTGGCTAAATTCCTGGCGGATCACAAGAAAGCGGCCCTGGTTGCCTGATTACCGACCGGCCCGGAGCCGGATATGAGCCGCCAGCCACCAGAACCTGGCTATTCCTGACCCTACCATGATAAACCGTTTTGCTCTCTGCTGGTTGCTGCTCATGACGAGCCTGACCGCGCAGGCCCAGCTTCGCCTGCCCAGGTTAATCAGCAATGGGATGGTGCTGCAACGAAACACCCCCCTGACCATCTGGGGCTGGGCTCAGGCCGGGGAGAAAATAACCGTCCGGTTTACCGGCAAAACCTACAAGGCCACAACGGATAACGCGGGCATATGGCGGCTTACCCTGCCGCCTATGCCGGCGGGCGGGCCGTTTTCTATGGCCATTACCGGCGGTGCGTCCCGGCTGACCCTAACCTATATTCTGCTGGGCGATGTCTGGTTTTGCAGCGGGCAGAGCAACATGGTTCACCAGATGAATATCCACGACGTAACCTATGCCGGGGACATTGCGGAGGCCAACTATCCGCAGATTCGCCAGTTTTGGGTACCGACGCTGACCAATCTGCAAGGCCCCGTAACCGATTTTCCGCAGGGCGAATGGAAAGCTGCGGTCGGCGAAAACGTCCGGCCGTTCTCGGCGGTGGCTTATTTTTTCGCCAAAAAGCTGTATCAGCGGTACAAAGTGCCCATTGGCATTATAAATGCCAGCGTGGGGGGTACGCCCATTGAAGCCTGGATGAGCGAGGAGGGCTTTACCGGGATGCCGGTGCAGCAAACGCTCATCGATAAAAACAAAGACACGGCGTACGTCAATAGCCTCAGTCGCCGGGCCGCTGCCGCCCCCCGCCCCGCGCCCCCGGCCGATCTGGGCCTGGCAGGTGCGGTTAACTGGTATGCCCCGGCCTACACGCCCAAAGGCTGGCGCAACATCAACGTTCCGGGTTATTGGGAAGATCAGGGTGTTAAAGACCTGAACGGCGTGGTCTGGTACCGCCGGGAGGTTCAGCTACCAGCCTCGATGGCGGGCCGGGCGGCCGGCGTGTTTCTGGGCCGGATTGTCGACGCCGATGAGCTTTACATCAACGGCAAACCGGTGGGTCGCACCACCTACCAGTACCCGCAGCGCCGGTATAAAGTGCCGGCCGATGTGCTGAAGCCCGGCCGCAACGTGTTTGTGGTGCGGGTGACCAACACCGCCGGCAAAGGTGGCTTTGTGCCCGATAAGCCCTACTGTATTTTTGCGGGAGCCGACACCGTTGACCTGAAAGGAACCTGGCAGTATAAAGTAGGCACCGCCTTCCGGCCTGTATCGAGGGCCAATCCAGACGGGGGCAGTCCAGCCGTTGGCATCAGTGCGCAGAATCAGCCCACGGCGCTGTACAATGCCATGGTGGCTCCGGCCATCGACTATGCCATCAAGGGCTTTTGCTGGTATCAGGGCGAAAGCAATGCCGGTCGGCCCCAGGAATACGAACCCCTGCAACGGGCGTTGATTCGTGACTGGCGACGTCAGTGGAAGCAGGGAGATCTGCCGTTTCTGTACGTTCAGCTTCCGGGCTTTATGGATTACAACTACCTGCCGTCCGAAAGCAGTTGGGCCGTGCTGCGGGAGGCCCAGCGCAATGCGTTGTCGGTACCCAACACAGCTATGGTGGTAGCCATCGACCTGGGCGAGTGGAACGATATTCACCCCGATAACAAAAAAGATGTGGGGGAACGGCTGGCACTGGCCGCGTTGAAACTGGCTTACCACGAAAATGTGGTTTATTCCGGCCCGCTGTACCAATCGGCGACGATCGACGGCAACCGGATCATCATCAGCTTCGACCACGTGGGCAGCGGGCTGGTTACCAGCGATGGCGAAGCCCCTGGTGAGTTTGCCATTGCCGGCAGCGACAAAAAATTCGTCTGGGCAAAAGCCCGCATCGACGGTGGTACTGTAGTGGTGTGGAGCGATGAGGTGCCTTCGCCCCGATATGTGCGCTATGCCTGGGCCGACAACCCCGTCAACCCGAATCTGTACAACAAAGAAGGTTTACCGGCTTCGCCGTTCCGGACCGATACGCCGTAACCAGACTGTTATTCCTAAACAACACGACCTGCTTACCCATGAAAAAAACTATTGGATTAGCCCTTTTTGCCGGTGGCCTGCTGCTTTCGGCGGCTACCCTGAAGCCGGTACAACCGCCGGCCACCCCTTCTTTAAAGGAAGCCTATAAAAACTATTTTCCCGTTGGCGTGGCTGTTGGCCCCCGGAACCTGACGGGTCCCGAAGCGGATCTGATCGTACAGCAGTTTAGCAGCGTAACACCGGAGAATGCGATGAAGATGGGGCCTATTCATCCGGAAGAAAACCGGTATCTCTGGCGCGATGCCGACGCAATTGTGGATTTTGCCCAAAAGAATGGGCTGAAGGTCAGGGGCCATACCCTGTGCTGGCATAACCAGACGCCACGCTGGTTCTTTACCGACTCTACCGGCAAACAGGTGAGCCGGGACGTGCTGCTGGGGCGGTTGAAACAACACATCGACGCGGTGGTTGGCCGGTACAAAGGTCGGATATACGCCTGGGATGTTGTGAACGAAGCCGTTCCCGATACCAGCGAGGCTGTTTACCGGCAGTCGAAGTTCTACGAAATCATCGGGGAAGACTATATCGAAAAAGCGTTTGAATACGCCCACGCAGCCGACCCGGATGCCAAACTGTTCTACAACGACTACAATACCGAAAACAGCGCCAAGCGGGAAAAAATCTACCGGCTGCTGAAGAAGCTGACCGCCAAGAAAGTGCCGGTCCACGGCGTGGGCCTTCAGGGGCACTGGTCCATCTACGAGCCGACCCGGCAGGAACTGGAAACATCCATCCGGCAGTTTGCCGGCCTGGGCCTTCAGGTTCAGATCACAGAATTAGATGTGTCGGTTTACCCCAAAGAGCACGAACGCCGGGCGAAAAAGCCCACCGATACCAGTCAGTTGACGCCCGAGATGGTAAAACAGCAGACCGCTCAGTATAAAATGCTGTTTGACACCTTCCGGAAACACAAACGGACCCTGACCGGCGTTACGTTCTGGAATGTATCCGACAAAACGACCTGGCTGGATAACTTCCCCGTTCCCGGCCGGAAAGATTACCCGCTGTTATTCGACCAGAATTACCAGCCGAAAGAAGCCTTCTGGGGTGTGGTGAAGTTTTGACGGCCCGTAAGATTGCGTACATTAGGCCGAGAAAAACAGCCAAAACGTCCTTGCCGCTATGCCCCCGTTGACAAAACGTGACTTTCTGAAAACCATCGCCGGCACCACCGGTCTGACGATGTTGTCCGGCTTTAACCCGGCCGAAGCGTTTGACCGGGTAGCGGCCTTAACGCCCACCGAACTGGCGCGGGACGAACCCTTCTGGCAGCAAATCCGGTCGGCCTATACCGTCACCAGCGATTTTATTCACCTCGAAAATGGCTACTACTCCCTGGCCGCGCAGGACGTACTCGACAACTACCAGCAGCATATCCGCCGGATAAACGCCGTATCGTCGTACTACATGCGCACCCGGCAGTTCGACGATAAACTGGAATCCCGCAGGCAGTTGGCCGGGCTGCTGGGCTGCTCAACCGAGGAGGTAATTATCACCCGCAACACCACCGAATCGCTGGATACGGTTATTGCGGGCATCAACTGGAAGCCGGGCGACGAAGCTGTGATGGCCGAGCAGGACTACGGGGCCATGCTCGATATGTTCAGGCTCCAGGCCCGTCGGTACGGCATGGTCAACCGGCTGATTTCTATTCCCAATCATCCGGAATCGGACGAAGCCATTGTCAGCCTGTACGAAAAAGCCATTACGCCCAAGACCCGGCTGCTGATGGTTTGCCATATGGTGAATATTACGGGGCAGATCCTGCCGGTCCGGAAAATTGTGGAGATGGCTCACCGGCGCAATGTGGAGGTCCTGGTGGATGGTGCCCACGCTTTTGGGCATCTGGACTTCCGCATGGCCGATCTGGGCGGCTGCGACTACTACGGCAGCAGCCTGCACAAATGGCTGGGAACCCCGCTGGGCGCGGGCCTGCTGTATGTACGGAAAGACAAAATTCAGCCACTCTGGCCGATGTTTGGCGAATCGGGCTTTGCCGACGATGATATCCGGAAGCTGAACCATACCGGCACCCATCCGGTAGCAACCGATCTGGCGATTCAGGACGCCATCCGCTTTCACCAGCAGATCGGCATTGCCCGCAAGGAGGCCCGGCTGCGCTATCTGCAGCGCTACTGGACCGATCAGGTTCGGAACCACCCCAACATTATCCTGAACACCCCCGCCGACCCTTTCCGGACCTGCGCCATTGCCAATGTGGGCGTTAAAACCATAAAACCGGTCGAACTGGCGAAACGCCTGTTCGACCGGTACACGATCTTTACGGTAGCCATCGATTCCGCCAACGTGCAGGGTGTGCGGGTTACGCCCCACCTGTTTACCACCACGCCGGAACTGGATGCCTTTGTAAAAGCACTACGGGAAATTGCCGGCTAAGGCATGGTCGGAATAGCAATGCCGGTATACATCAGGTCTTTGTCGTACTTGGCGATGGTGGTGGCCCGGCCCGTCTCCAGATCGATGGTGAACAGCGTGGCTTTTTTATTTACTTCAAATAGCGCCAGGGGCACTCCGCTGGGTGAAATATCAAAACCACCCTCACCGACTACCTTTAATCCCAGCGAACCGACTTCCACCAGGGTACCGTTGTTGGGCGGCATCTGCTTAAAGAGCTTCTGGCTGCTGATATCAATATCGTACAGCGTCGTGGTCATTGCCCCGTCCATGTTGTTGGTATAGGCCACCGCCGAGATCCGGGCACCGGCCTGGCCGTTAATCATGCCGTCTACCCCGTTCATCACCACCATACCATTGTCCGGATTTACCCGCAGGTTCTGCCCCTGATCCGTGACGATCCGGATGCGGTCTACGGTCGGGTTAAAGTCAAAGCCGGCCACATTGCCGGTCAGCATAGGCGTAAACGGTCCTGTACCCGCCATAGTAGCCACACCGGTTTCGGGATTGATCACGTAAATCCGGCTGGTGCTCCCCAGTCCGTACAATTTCCCGTTTCTCGGCCGAAAATCGATACCTTTAATTTGCTCGCCGGTTTGCAGGCCGGTAATCGTCACCGACTGTAGCAGCATTTCCGGATTTTTGGTCGAGTACTTGTCGAGCTGGATACCCCCGGCCAGGGCGTAGAAGATAATGTCACCAAAACCTTTCTTTGCGTTTACCTCCGACGGTCTTTGAGGTTCACTGGGCACGAGTGCATCGTTCCGGCAGGCAGCCAGAGTGGTAAGCAGGAGGACGAAGGCGATGGCCTTCATGGGGCTAAAGATACCTTTCATGTTCACAATTGTTGAGATGAAAACTGTTGTTACGCCCTTACCTACGCAATACCACCGCATCCGGATTGTCACAACTTAGCGTGTGGCCTAAATAGCAAGAGGCTGACATAAGGATATGTCAGCCTCTTGCCCCAAATAACCTGATTACTAGCGCTTTTCCTGCGTCAGTTCTTTTTCGTCATAGCTCAGACCGTACTGCTTCAGCACATCGGCGGGTACGCCATCCCACTGGTTGGGGGTGTTGCCTACGTAGCCGATGTCTTTGATACCCATCGGGCTGGTGTAAAAGCCGGTGAGCACAAAACCGCGCAGGCGGTTGAAGAAAGCTACGCCCTGACTCATCTCGGGTTTAGCCAGTTCGGGGTACGCAATGGCATCCACCACCTCGATCTGCTGCGCTTTGGTGATCTGCGCAAACGGCTTGCCATACTGCTTGGTGCAATAGTTGTCCAGCCAGCGCAATCCCCCACGCATCGGCGTCTGGTTGGCGGGTACGTCTTTCATCATAAACTCGATAAAAGCAGGCACCCCAGCCTGCGACGCACTGCCCGATTTTGAGTCAGCCGGAATAATAATATCCGACAGCACCGTAATGGTCTGTAGTTCCTGCGGGGTGAAGAACTTCTGCTTCATCAGCTCCGCATCGCGGATAGCCTCGAACTTCTGCCGCCCACCCGGTACTTTTATGGGGGTTTCGGGTGGTGCAGGCACGGCTGCTTCGACCGGCATAACCGCCAGCCCCAGCGAACTCAACGAAATAGCTTTAAGGGTGTCTCTGCGTTTCATCTTTTTTTCAGGGTTTGAAGTTTGAGGTTTGTAGTTTGAAGTTATAGTCGGCCTGTTCTTCTGAGACGTTGTATTTATTGCCTTTGTATTCAGTGCGGTTCAAGTAAGTAATCAGGCTGGTAATCATCCTGCTAATTTGTTCGGCAGTCTGATATTGCTGGTGAAACTCATCCTCTGTGATGTATTTCTGGTCGAACGCCCGGTACAACTGAGATCTAACCTCACCGGCTGACCCTTTGGCTATTCCAAGGAATTGAATAAACTCTCCTCTGCCTCCTCGTTCGAATCCTTCAGCAATGTTATCCATCACCGAACCACTTGATCGCCGGAATTGGCTGCGAAGATCGTAGTCTTTGACAAATGCACCAACTGAAGTGATTCTATAGACATCTTGTGCAAGTTCTCTTGCCTTCTGCCAAGCCTTTAATTCTTCAAATCGTTGCAGCGTCGCCATAACTACAAACTTCAAACCTCAAACTTACTTAAATATTCTTCTGCTTTACTTGATCAATGAGGTAATCGGAGGTGCGCATGGAACAGGCCAGGATGGTCCAGGTGACGTTTTTGTCGCCCTGCGACGGGAAGGCCGCGGCATCCACCACGAACAGGTTCTTCACATCGTGGGCCTGCTGAAACGAGTTCAGAGCGGAGTTCTTCGGATTGGACCCCATGCGGGCAGTACCTACCTCGTGAATGATCCGGCCGGGCGCTTCCAGGCCGTAGTTGTTTTCCGGTCCGGGCTTGTTACCAAGCGCGATGCCGCCCATGGCGTGGATGATCTCCTCAAACGTATCCTGCATGTGCTTGGCTTGTTTCACCTCGGCCTCCGACCATTTGTAGTTGAAGCGCAAGGTGGGAATACCGTACTTATCCACGTTGTTCGGGTCGATTTCGCAGTAGTTGCTTTCCAGAGGCACCGGCTCACCCCGGCCGGCCATACCGATAAAAGCCCCGTAATAACGGCGGATGTCATCTTTCATGGCAGCACCGTAGCCACCGGCCGGGCGCTTCTTGCCATCGCGGCCAGGAATCATGCCGTTCAGACCGGCGACACCACCCATAAAGCCGTAGCCCGGCATCCCCATACCGCCGGAGTACTCGATGTGGTAGCCACGGGGGAAGTCGAGTTTCTTATTGTCGAGCCACCAGGGCGTAAAGACGTGCATCCCGCCCACGCCGTCTTCGTTGTACCGCTTACGGTCCATCAGCGTCGGGATAAAGGCCGACCGCGAAGCCCCCGTCGAGTCGTTAAGGTATTTACCGATCACCCCGCTGGAGTTAGCCAGTCCGTTGGGGAAGCGCGACGATTTGGAGTTGAGCAGCAGCCGGGCCGTTTCGCAGGTACTGGCGGCCAGCACCACTACTTTGGCCTGCACCGTTTTTTCCTGCAGCGATTCCGTGTCGACGTACGACACGCCGGTGGTCAGGCCGGTATTGGCGTCGGTCAGCACCTCGCGGGCCATCGCGTTGGTAATCAGCGTCACGTTGCCACTTTGCAGCGCGGGTTTGACCAGGACCGACGACGACGAGAAGTCGGCATAGGCCGAACAACCGCGACCGCACTGACTGCAATAGAAGCATTGCCCCCGGTCTTTGTTGATGGGTTTGGTCAGGATAGACAGGCGCGACGGAATGACCGGAATACCGATACCCCTGCCTGCTTTCCGGATCATCAGCTCGTGCAGACGCGGCTTGGGGGCGGGCAGGAAAACGCCGTCCGGCTCGTTGCGCAGACCTTCTTTGGAGCCAAAGACGCCGATGAGCCGGTCTACCTTATCGTAGTACGGCGACACATCGTCGTAGCCGATTGGCCAGTCCTCACCGATACCGGTCATGGACCGGCGTTTGAAATCATCGGGGCCGAAGCGCAGCGAAATGCGGCCCCAGTGGTTGGTACGTCCGCCCAGCATCCGCGACCGGAACCAGTGGAACTCCGTGCCCTGAGCGGCCGTGTAGGGTTCCCCCTCGATCTGCCAGCCACCCCAGGCGGCATCGAAATCACCGAAAGCCCGGGTGGTGCCGGCCCCGCGCCGGGGCGACTCATAGGGCCATTTCAACTGGGTGATGTACTTCGGGTCGGCAGGGTCGTAGTAGCCACCGGCTTCCAGCAGAACGACTTTGGCACCAGCCTTCGACAACTGATAAGCCGCCATACCCCCACCGGCCCCGGAGCCTACGATGCAGACATCGTACACCTGGGGAGCCTTTTTTATCTGAAATAGATCCATGTAATTTGGGTTAGAGAAAAATATGCAGCCATAAAGATATTTCTAAAAAGACCGGAAATCGCTATTTATACTATACCACCTGCACTTTTACCTGACCAGGTGATAAATCGATGTTCACGGGTGTGCGCGTCACGTATCCTGACCGTTCACAAACTCAGTTTTGGGCATCTGCCGGTTTCATGTGTAATATTAGGCAGGCAAAACCACCAATCCCGTGAAATCGTCCAGGACTCCGCTCTTAAACCTCCTCAGACAGGCCTACAGACTGGCCGTAGCAGCAAACCAGCCTCAGAACCCACCCGCCGACGAACTGATCGATCAATGGCGTGAACACCACTCGCGTCGCCACTTTCTGCGCTCGGCCGGCCAGCTTACCCTGCTGGCGGGAGGTCTCGGTACGCTGGAAGCCTGCCGTCCGGATATACTGGACCCAGCGCAGCCGCTGACCCGCGACCGGGCGGCCCGGCGAAACGATCAACCCTTGGTGGCAATCATCGGAGCCGGTATTGCCGGACTGAATGCTGCGCATACGTTCCGCAAAAATAATTTCGACAACTTCACCATCTACGAAGGTTCGTCGCGGACGGGGGGCCGGATGTACACTACCAAAAACATCATGGCACCGGGACTCACCACCGAATTAGGCGGTGAATTCATCGACAGCGGCCACCGCGATATGCTCCAACTGGCCAGTGAGTTTGGCCTGTCGCTGCTCGACACCCAAGCCCCGTCGGAACTGGCGCTGACGAAAGATGCGTACTATTTTGGTGGCCGGCATTACGCGCTCAGCGAGGTGGTAGCCGCCTTCCGGCAGATTGCGCCCCGTCTGGACAAAGACATTAAAAGCCTGCCACCCGTGGTCGACTACCGTACCAGAGGTATTGCCCGGACTCTTGATCACTTGTCGATCTCGGCCTACCTGACGAGCATCGGCGCCAGTGGGTGGCTAAAGGATTTGCTGGAGGTAGCCTACGAAACTGAATTCGGCTTGTCGTGCCAGGTGCAGTCGGCCATCAATCTGCTGTACCTGATCTCGGCCGATACCCAAAAGGGTCTATTTGATGTGTTTGGTATCAGCGATGAGCGGTATAAAATTGCCGGCGGCAACCAGCAGATTACCGATAAGCTGACGGTCTTGTACCAGAGCCATATTGAACCGGATAAAAAGCTGACGGCGATCCATGCTGCCGGATCTAAGCTAGCCCTGACGTTTGCTGATGGCTCCGTTGTGCAGGCCGATTACGCCCTCATTACGCTACCGTTCACCATGCTTCGGGAAGTAAGCATCAATGTATCCCTGGATCCGGTGAAGAAAAAAGCCATTCAGGAGCTAGGCTACGGCACCAACGCCAAGCTGATGATGGGCTTCAGCGGCCATCCCTGGCGGAATCTGAACTATTCGGGTTATGTATTCTCAGATAACGGCCTACAGACCGGCTGGGACAATAGCCAGATGCAGGGCATTCCCGGTGCCGGCGGCTACACGGTCTACCTGGGCGGGCAGCGGGGCCTGGATGTTGGCACAGGGACACCTGACAACCAGAAAGACCTGTACCTGCCCCTGCTGAATCAGATTTTCCCCGGTTCACAGGCACTGTACAACGGCCATGTGCAACGTTTTCACTGGCCAACCCATCCGTTTGCCAAGGCCAGTTATGCCTGCTACACCCTAGGGCAATGGACCAGCATAGCCGGAGCCGAAATGGAACAGGCCGGGCGGCTGTTCTTTGCCGGTGAGCATTGCAGCTTTGCGTTCCAGGGCTACATGAACGGCGGAGCCGAAACCGGCCGGCGGGCCGCCCGCGAGATGCTTCGCTATGTGGCGGCAACCTCGGCCCGGCCGGTCTGATACCCTGTAATGAGCGGGCGGAGAAAACCATTTTGAGTCCGGCTCAACGTTGCCAATGGTTGACGATGAATTGAGATGTATCTTTGCTGCATGATTCAATCAGGCACTGATCTCCAGGCGGCAAAAAACTTATTAGAACAGGGCGAAGTCGTTGGTATTCCCACCGAAACAGTTTACGGCCTGGCGGGTAATGCCCTCAATCCCGACGCTGTACTCCGGATATTTAAGGTAAAAAATCGCCCGGCATTCGATCCACTGATTGTGCATACCGATTCGCTGGCGAAAGTGAGTCAGTTTGTGGAAGCGATACCTGCGCCGGCAAAGAAGCTGGCGGAGACGTTCTGGCCGGGTCCGCTGACGTTGCTGCTGCCAAAGCAGGCTATCATCCCGGATCTGGTTACCTCTGGGCTGGATACGGTGGCGGTGCGTATCCCCAACCACCCGCTCACGCTCGACCTGCTCCGGTCGCTGGACTTTCCGCTGGCCGCGCCGAGCGCTAACCCGTTCGGGTACATCAGTCCTACCACGGCTCAGCACGTTGCCGATCAGTTGGGCGACCAGATCCCATATGTGCTGGACGGCGGGGCCTGTCAGATCGGCCTCGAATCCACCATTATTGGGTTTGATGAAGATCATGACCCAATCGTGTACCGGCTGGGCGGCATGGCGCTGGAGAGCATTGAAGCCGTTGTGGGACCGCTGACGGTGCGCAGCCACTCGACATCGAACCCAAAAGCGCCCGGCATGCTCAGCAGCCATTATGCCCCCCGCAAACCGCTGGTGCTGATGCCCAGCCACTATGCCGCCGTTGACCCCGAAATGAGCGAAGTTGGTGCCCTGGCTTTCCAGCGTCCTATCGAAAACATTCCCCCGGATCGGCAATTGATCCTCTCCCCCGCCGGCGACCTGACCGAAGCCGCCAAAAACCTCTTTGCCTACCTCCGCCAGCTGGACCAGCTCGATATTGACATCATCTACGCCGAAAAACTCCCCGACGAAGGCCTCGGCCGCGCCATCAACGACCGACTACGCCGGGCTGCCGTGCGGTGAGCAGGCAGACTCACCGTTTATCCGGGTAAGAAGACAAAAGCCACTGACGCTCATTACCGCTCAAAATTCGGTTTCGTATCCAGCTTATCGGACTGGAGGCCCCGGAGCTTTACCTTCAGGATCACCCCCTCGGGCGTGAGCGTGGAATGGTAGACTTCGTCGCCGTTCCAGTTGCGGATTTTCTTCCAGGTACCGTTCTCGAACGTACCTTCCTCAACGGAGATAAACTCGGCCGACGAAAAGCCGGAACCCAGCTTAGGGCGAAACTGGAACTTGGTATCAAAACCGATCAGGATAAACTCATCCGGCCCGGTCTCCCCTACCAGTACCCGGCCTGTCATTTCTTTCCCCTCCCGGTATGAGGGAAAGCCATACGTAAGCAGCAGGTCGTATTTGCCGAAGTGCATAAGCTCGTCGCCTAAGCCATCTTCCTCCGCAGCAGCCTTCAGCTTCCCCTCCTTCTGTAGCCGGGTGATTAAAGGAATGGCTGGCCGCAACAGCCGATAGTTGGCGGCAATACCGGCAAACTTGTTGTCGAGTTTCTCTTTGTCCCGCTTGTCGTGCGGATCGGCATGAAAGGGATCGATGCCGTAGGGCGCTACCCCGATGGCGTTGTAATCGCCGATGGCGTAGAAATGAAAACGGGCAAACGAAATGCCTCTTCCGGTTTCGGGGATAAACAGCGCGTTATCCGGCCGGCCATACTTCTCGCACAGATCCCGGAACTGCATGTAATTGCGGTGATAGATATCGACCGCCAGCAAATCGATGCTCGGACCCGCTACCTTGTATATATCCAGCATATTCGATGTAGGGCCACCGCTGGGGTGCTCGCCCGCCCGGCCAAAGCGGTTTTCGCGAATCCAGGCATTTACGTACATCGGCAGCGGGTACTCTTTCTTACCGGCTTCGGCGATGTAGTTGATGTACGACGCCATGTGGTAGGCCGAGAACGCTTCGGCAGCTTCCGGGCCGAATACCTGCGCCCACGTGCCCGGCTGCTTTTTCAGCGCCGACACCAGTTTAGCCGGCACCTGATAGTTGAATAGCTTGGTGGCGGCCGGCGAGTAATCGCGGTCGGTGCCCAGCGAGCCGGGTTCGTTTTCCGGCTGCATCATGATGACCGTTCGGTGGGTCTCGTCCATCTGACGGATGTGCGCCATCACGGCGGCAAACGCGCGGGCGTCGGCGTTGCGGTTTTTCTCTGAGAGGGTCGACAGGACCTGGATTGGCCGGCCGGTGCCGTCCAGCATGCGGGGATACTCCTGCGTGTTTTCTTTCACCCAGGCCGGCACATACTGCGACTGCCCGTTTTTGAACGAAGCAAACCACAGCAGCACCAGCCGAAGGTTTTCCCGGCGCGCATCCAGAATCAGCTTGTCCAGGATGCTGAAGTCGTACTGGCCCGGCTGGGGTTCGATCTGCTCCCAGTAGATCGGTACCTCCAGCGTGTTGCAATTCAGTTCCCGAAGCTGGGGCCATGTTTTATCCAGAATACCCGGCCAGCCGCTCGAATTCCACAGCTGAGCCCCCAGAATGAGAAAAGGCTGACCGTCTACCAGCAGGGTATGTTTACCATTTTCGCTGACCAGCCGGGGAATGGGCGGAGCCTGGCGGAGGGTCTGGGTACGCTCCTGTCGGGGACGGCTCTGGGCCAACACATCAACGTGACAGATTCCTAGGAGCGCGAAGAGAAATAACGTAGAGGCAATTTTGCGCATTGATTCTGCAGAAAGTATACGCCAAAAAGTCAGGTAACGCCTGCGGTCTACTTGTGTAAAGAGTAACGGACGAGACAGTACTTACACTTACTACATTTGAGCAAACTAGCCTACTGCTTACCTGATAAAGAGCTTATAGCGTATTAGTTTTTGCAAATTTTAACAAATTTTGAACGTGCCTTTAAGATTTGTTAAGGCTAAATAATACACAATTAGGTTACATGAGCATTTGCCTGACGCGAGTAACCGGACGAAGCAAGGCGGAGTAGGAACGAACTAAGAACGAACCTTTAACATTTGTTAAGGCTAAAATAATGAAAAATAGTCACTTATAAATTATAACTAAATAGCTAGGCGGAAAAGCTAACTTCTTTAACTCTACTCAAGGCGGGGATATGTTCAATGAAGTGTGTCATGGTTTAAATTTTCATGTAAGGCTTCACACGGTCTCCAAATAAAATGACCAGTTGCTGCACCGTCAACGACCAGTTCGCTAAGGGCTTTTGCCACTTCTCCAT